>NZ_JASBRW010000060.1 GCF_030149235.1 Maricaulis sp.
CGCTTCCGGCCTGATCGCTAACTCGAGCGCCCTGGCGGCGGTCTCGGACAATATCGCCAACGTCAACACGGTCGGCTACAAGCGCGCCACCGCGATTTTCACGCCGATGTATGACAGCCGTGGCGAAGGCGGCAATTACACCGCCGCCGGCGTCGGTTCCAAGACGCAGCTGAACATTTCACAGTCCGGCCTGCTGACCGGCTCAAACTCGCCGACCGACCTGGCGATCGCGGGCAATGGCCTCTTCGTGGTGCGTGATACGGCCGATGCTAACGCGTCCGACCCGGTCTCCTTTACCCGCGCCGGCCGCTTCATCGCCGACAGCTCGGGCTTCCTGCGCAATGATGCCGGCAAGTATCTCGCCGGCTGGCCGGTGGCTGCGGACGGCACCGTCCCAACCAACCCGTCCGATCTCAACACGCTGGAAACAATCAACCTGTCCTCCATCGGTGGTGCGGCCGAGCCGACCTCGGTCATGGGCATCAACGCCAACCTGCTGGCCAGCGAGACGGTCTCGGCGGCTGAAGCAACCTACGCCCCGGCCGTTTCGGGAACCAATATGGCGTCCGGCACGGTTGCGCCGGACTTCCAGCGCACCATTCCCTTCTATGACAGCCAGGGCGGCGTGCGTTCGATCACCATCTCGATGCTGAAGAGCTCCGCACCGAACCAGTGGCATGCCGAGATCCACATGGTGCCGGCTTCGGAAGTGACCACGGGTGCCGGCCTCGTCGACGGCCAGATTGCCACCGGCACGGTTGCTTTTGATACCCAAGGCCGCCTCGACAGCGCCAACACCACGCTGCCGACCGCACTCAACTTCCTGGCTTCGGACAATGTAGCGGCGCTCGGCGCCAATGATTTCCAGTGGTCACTGGCTACCGGCATCGCAGCCCAGTCCATCACCCTGGACTTCGGCGATCCGACCAGCCCGGGCGGTTTCACCCAGTATGACAGCCCGTCGGCGTTGCTCTCGACCAATGTGAACGGTTCCGCCTTCGGTAACTTTGCCGGCGTGGAAGTTGATGATGAAGGCTTTGTCTTCGCCAAGTTCAACAATGGTATTATCCGCAAGGTCTACCAGATCCCGGTCGCGACCTTTGTGAACCCGGACGGCCTGCAGGCCGAGTCGGGCGGCACCTACACGGTAACCCCGGAATCGGGCACCTACACGCTGAACCAGCCTGGCCTGGGCTCTGCAGGTTCGATCTCCTCCTCGACGCTGGAGAACTCCAATGTCGACCTGGCGACCGAATTCACCACGCTGATCACGACCCAGCGGGCCTACTCGGCATCATCGAAAATCATCACCACTGCCGATGAGATGCTCGATGAAGCAATCCGGATGAAGCGATAGTCCACCACCTGACGCTTCAAGCCGTAAAGGCCCCGCTCCGGCGGGGCCTTTTTCTTTGGCATTGAAGCGCCGGATTTGAAGCAAATTTCGCCGCAACCATTAAACACAAATTTACCTAGGGGTTTAGGCGGATGTTAAACGCCCGCGTGTAGGTTCTCACCATAAACAAAAAAACACGGGGACCGGACATGCAGCCGCGCCTTAAAAAAGAAAATTATGTCATTGGACCGGATGGTAGCCCGCTCACGCTGGCCGATCTTCCACAGCCGAGTACGCAGAGATGGGTCGTACGCCGCAAAGCCGAGGTGGTGGCCGCGGTACGCGGTGGCCTGCTCTCGCTGGAAGAAGCGTGCGAACGTTATTCCCTGACCGTCGAGGAGTTCCTCGGATGGCAGCGCTCTATCGACAAGCACGGCCTCGCCGGCTTGCGCACGACTCGCCTTCAGAATTACCGCTGACGCTATCCCCTGACCACAGCGCAGCATGAACGGCGGCCTTCTCCCCCCTAAGGCCGCCGTTCACCCATGATTTGAACGCATTAGTCAGTCTCACTGTGGAAATCACGGTAAGATTAATGACCTATGCGCGCATCTTAAGGTCTCGTTTACGGAACCGGTAGGAAAATTCTGCCCAGTGCTTCGCGCCGGTGTGCGCACAGTGATGGGCAGGGTTTTCGTGAACGGACTTCTTCAGCAGCTTAGCGCCTTCGGCGTCGGACGACTGACCGCGATCTTCGGTCTCGCAGCGGGTGTGGCCGCCGCGCTCGTCTATTTTTCCAGCGCTGTGGGCGGCGGCTCACAGGCATTGCTCTATGCCGGTCTGGACCCGGCAGAGGCGGCTGCGACCGGCCAGGTCCTTGACCAGGCCAACATCCCCTATGAAATCCGCGAAGGCGGCACCGCCCTCTATGTAGCGCGCGACCAGGTCGACGAGGCCCGTGTCCGTATTGCCACCGGTGGCCCCATTTCCGGCGCCTCGGTCGGTTACGAGATTTTCGACCAGCAAGACAGCTTCGGCCAGACCAGCTTTGTTCAGAACATCAATGCCAAGCGCGCCCTGGAAGGCGAACTGGCCCGCACAATCCAATCGCTGAACTATGTCAGTTCAGCGCGGGTGCACCTGAACCTGCCGGAACGCCGCCTCTTCGTACGGGACCAGATTGACCCGACCGGTGCGGTGACGATCTCGACCCGCGGCACGCTGAATTCCGAGCAGATCCGGGTGATTCGTAACCTGGTTGCTTCAGGGGCGGGCCTCGATGCCAATAATGTTTCCATCGCCGATGATCGCGGCCGCCTGCTGGCCAGCGCCTCGGACGATCAGACCGGTACCAGCATCGCCATGGACGAGCGCCAGGCCTCCATCGAGGCCCAGATGCGCCAGAACATTCTCGATATTGTCGAGGGCGTGGTTGGCCCGGGCGCGGCCCGCGTTCAGGTCACGGCCGAGCTGGACCGCCAGCGTATCGAGGAAAACTCGCAGACCTTTGACCCCGAAGGCGCCGTCCTCGCCTCGCGCCAGCGCTCAGAGGAAACCTCTAGCGATACCGATGGCAGCAGCCGCAATGCGGTGTCCGCTTCGGAGAACCTGCCGGACAATGCAACGGACGGCGCGACCGGCCCGTCCAGCGAATCCAATCGTCAGGTCTCCAACGAAACGGTCAATTTCTCGATCTCCTCGACCCGCCGTCAGCAAATCACGGAAGCCGGTGCTATCCGCCGCCTGTCCGTTGCCGTTGCCGTCGACGGGATCCTGGAAACCCTCGAGGACGGCAGCACGCAATGGCGCGCGCGTTCCGATGAGGAGATTGCCCAGATTGAAGCCCTGGTCCGCTCGGCCATGGGCTTTGTAGACGAGCCCGGCATTCGCCAGGACCTCTTGACCGTGACGCAGATGGAGTTTGCCCGCGCCGATCCACTGCTGGGTACGGCGGCGGCCGGTGGCTTCAGCTTCAACAAGAATGACCTGCTGCGCGGCGCCGAAATCCTGGTGATGTTCATCACCGCAGTGCTGATTATCTTCCTGGTGGCTCGCCCGCTGGTCAAAGGCGCCGGAAGCACACCGATGCCGCAAGGCCTCGCCCTGGCGGGTGCCGGGGCCGGTGGTGGCGGAGGCATGCTGGGCACGGCCAATGCGCCTACGGCATTGCCCGCAGCCGCATCGGACATCCCGGCCGCTCTGCCCGGCGGGAACGGATCCGGCAGCGCGGGCAGCATGATCGATATCGAAAAAATCGACGGCCAGGTGAAGGCCTCCTCCATCAAGAAGGTGGTCGGCATCGTCGAAGCGCATCCGGAGGAGTCGATCTCCATCCTGCGTTCCTGGCTGCATGAGACCTGAGTAGAGACATGGCCGAAGGCAGACGCTCCATTGAAGACCCCAGCCGCCTCTCCGGACCGGAGAAGGCCGCGGTGATCCTGCTCGCCCTGGGCGAGGAAGATCATGGACTGTGGGAACATCTCGATGAGGAAGAAATCCGTGAGGTTTCTTCTGCCATGTCCAATCTGGGCACGATTTCCTCGACCGCGGTCGAGAAGCTGATCGTCGATTTCGTCGGCCAGATGTCTTCCACCGGGTCGCTGATGGGTTCGTTCGAAGCCACCCAGCGTCTGCTGACCTCCTTCCTTCCGGGCGAGAAGGTCGAAACCATTATGGAAGAGCTGCGCGGTCCCGCCGGCCGGACCATGTGGGACAAGCTGGGCAATGTGAACGAGGTCGTTCTCGCCAACTACCTCAAGAATGAATACCCGCAGACCGTGGCCGTAGTTCTGTCCAAGGTGAAATCCGAGCATGCCAGCCGTGTCCTGGCTGCCCTGCCGGAAGACTTCGCCATGGAAGTCGTGACCCGCATGCTGCGCATGGAACCGGTCCAGCGCGAAATCCTCGACCGTATCGAGGAGACTTTGCGCACCGAGTTCATGTCGAACCTGGCCCGTACTTCGAAGCATGACAGCCACGAGATGATGGCCAACATCTTCAACAATTTCGACCGTCAGACCGAGAACCGCTTCCTCGCGGCGTTGGAAGAGCGCAATCGCGACAGCGCCGAGAAGATCCGCTCTTTGATGTTCGTCTTCGAGGATCTCTCCAAGCTCGACCCGGGCGGTATCCAGACGCTGATGCGTGCCATCGACAAGGACCAGATGGCCCTGGCGATGAAGGGGGCGTCGGACAGCCTGCGCGACCTGTTCTTCTCGAACATGTCCGAGCGCGCAGCGAAAATCATGAAGGAAGACATGAATGCAATGGGCCCGGTGCGGCTCAAGGATGTCGACCAGGCCCAGCAATCCATCGTCTCCCTGGCCAAGGACCTCGCCGCGAAGGGCGAGATCATGCTGGCCGATGGCGGGGCCGATGATGAGTTGATCTACTAGGAGAAGTCGACGCTATGAAACCGATGAAATTCGACTTCGACACCGAGTTTGACGAAAACGGTGAAATCCTGCGCGAAGGCGAGAGCTTCAAGCGCTTCTTCACCCAGGACGATGTCGATGCCGCACGCATGTGGGGTGTTGAGGAAGGCCGCGAGATGGAAGAAGGCCGCTGCGCCCAGGCCCTCCAGGCCGTCGCCTCGCAAATGCAGCTCATCCTCGCGCGCCTGGCGACCGAAAGCGAAGCCCTGCGCGTCGAAGCGGCGCAGCTCGGCCTGTCGGCCGCCAAGAAGATCGCCGGTGAAGCGCTCAACAGCTATCCGGCTGAAACGATTGAGAGCCTGGTCCGCGAAGCGGTGTACGACCTGCGGTCCGAACCGCGCTTCTCCGTACGCTGCGCACCTGAACTCGCTGAAATGATTGCCGAACGCCTGGAACAGACCGCCCGCGATTGCGGATTTGACGGTGCTATCCAGGTTCGCGGCGAAGCCGGCATGAACGGTGCCGATGTCCGGCTGGAATGGGGTAATGGCGCTATCCAGAGGTCCACGGCCGACATCGAGGCCCGCCTTGAAGACATCGTCCAGCGCTGGCTGGCCGCGCCGCCTGAGGAGGCCGCGCAGCCCGCAGCAGAAGGCGGCGCCGCTCCCGGCGCTTCCGCCGCTTAAGGAGGCCCGCACATGAATGACGACAATAATTTCGACCTGCCGGAACTGAGTGGCGAGGAACAGCCCGAGCCGAGTACGCCTGTCGTTGCCGGCGAAAAGATGATGGACGAGGAAGAAAAGAGCGCTGCTGACCTGGCGCCGGTCTTCGACGTTCCGGTCAATATTTCTGCCGTTCTCGGCAAAGCGCATATCGACGTCAATTCACTGCTCAAGCTGACCTCCGGATCGGTTGTCGAGCTCGATCGCAAGATCGGTGAAGCCATCGATATCTACGTCAATAACCGTCTCGTCGCCCGCGGCGAGGTCGTCGTGGTCGAGGACCGGCTCGGTGTCACCATGACAGAAATCATCAAGGACGGGGACGCGGCATGATGCCGCGCCTTGGTAACATCAAGAAAATGGAGTGGACGCCATGCGAGTCCTGATCGTCGGAAGCCTGGGCGGGCAATTGCACACCGCCACCAAGATCGCCATCGACCGCGGCGCCAAGGTTTCGCAAGTCGACACTATCGAACAGGCGACAGCACACCTGCGGGCCGGCCGGGGGGCCGATCTGCTCATGGTCGACCTGTCGCTCGATGTACAATCGCTGATCGACGCCAATGAGCGCGAACGGATCACGGTCCCGGTCGTCGCCTGCGGCGTCAATGTGCGTCCGGAGGCTGCGGCTGCAGCCATCCGCGCCGGCGCCAAGGAATTCATCCCGCTACCGCCGGATGCCGACCTGATTGCTGCGGTTCTGGAAGCCGTCGCCGACGATGAGCGCCCGATGATTGCGCGCGATCCGTCAATGCAGACAGTCATTGAGCTGGCCGACCGTATTTCTGGCTCGGAAGCCTCCGTGCTGATCACCGGCGAAAGCGGTGCCGGTAAGGAAGTCATGGCGCGCTATGTCCACTCCAAGTCCAAGCGCTCTGACAAGCCTTTCGTCTCCGTCAACTGTGCGGCCATCCCGGAAAACCTGCTCGAGTCCGAACTCTTCGGTCACGAGAAAGGCGCGTTCACCGGCGCCATCGCCCGGCGCGTGGGTAAGTTCGAGGAGGCCGATGGTGGCACCCTTCTCCTCGACGAGATCTCGGAAATGGATGTGCGACTGCAGGCGAAACTGCTGCGTGCAATCCAGGAACGCGAGATCGATCGCGTCGGTGGCACCAAGCCGGTGAAGGTCAATATCCGCATCCTGGCGACCTCGAACCGGGACCTGCGCAAGGCCGTTGCCGACGGCAGCTTCCGCGAAGACCTCTTGTTCCGCCTGAATGTGGTCAATCTGGCCCTGCCGCCGCTGCGGGAACGCCCGGCCGACATTCTGGCGCTGGCGGAGCATTTCGCTCGCAAATATGCCGCGGCCAACCAGATTGACGATCGTCCGATTTCCGACGCGGCCCAGACCCAGCTGCTGGCGCGCGAATGGACCGGCAACGTCCGTGAACTGGAAAACGCCATGCACCGCGCGGTACTGCTGGCTTCCGGCCGCGAGATCGGCCCGGACGCGATCCGCATGCCGGACGGCTCGGCCTTTACCGGTGGCCCGTCCAGCACGGTCACGCGTCATGCCGCCGATGCGGCCGATGCGGTGCAGCGCGCCGTGGTCGGAAAGACGGTGGCGGAAGTCGAGCAGGATCTCATTCTCGACACGCTGGACCATTGCCTGGGGAACCGGACGCATGCCGCCAATATTCTCGGCATCTCCATCCGCACCCTGCGCAACAAGCTGAAACTCTATGCCGATCAGGGCGTGAATATTCCGCAGCCGAACCAGCCCGCCCCGGGCATCAGCGCTGCCTGATAGGAAACCAACGTGGCCGATACGACAGGTACACCGCCAGCGGGCGGTTCCCAGTTCAACATGCAGGCATTCCTGAACCGCGTTCTGCGCGGGGATGTTGCGCTGGCTGTGGGCATTCTCGGCATCCTGGTGATGCTGCTCCTGCCCATGCCGAAAGTCCTTTTGGACATGTCGCTGGCCATTTCCATTTCGATCTCGGTGCTGGTCCTGATGACCGCACTCTTCATCAAAAAGCCGCTGGAATTCTCGGCCTTTCCGGCGGTCTTGCTGATTACCACCCTGCTCCGCCTCGGCCTCAACATCGCCTCAACCCGCCTGATCCTGTCCCAGGGTCATGAGGGAACCGATGCGGCGGGTGAAGTGATCGAGGCCTTCGGCGCCTTTGTCATGCAGGGCAATGTCGTTATCGGCGTCATTGTTTTCGCCATCCTGGTGATCGTGAACTTCGTCGTCATCACCAAGGGTTCGGGCCGTATAGCCGAAGTCGCCGCGCGCTTCACCCTGGATTCCATGCCCGGCAAACAGATGGCGATTGATGCCGACCTGTCCGCCGGATTGATCACTGAAGCCGAGGCGCGCAAGCGTCGTTCCGAGCTGGAAGGTGAGAGCAATTTCTTCGGCGCCATGGATGGTGCCTCGAAATTCGTCCGCGGTGACGCCATGGCCGGCCTGATGATCACGGCGATCAACCTGGTCGGCGGTATCATCATCGGTGTCGTCCAGTCCGGCATGCCGCTCGGTGATGCCGCAAGCGCCTATTCCACCCTCACCATTGGTGACGGTCTGGTCTCGCAGATCCCGGCCCTGATCATCTCGGTTGCTGCCGGTCTCCTGGTCTCCAAGGCCGGTGTCAACGGTGAAGCCGACAAGGCCGTGTTCGGCCAGCTGACCGCCAACCCGCAGGGCCTCGGCCTGGTCTCCGCTGTGGCCTTCATTGTCGGCGTCCTGCCGGGCATGCCTTTCATCCCCTTCGCCATGATGTCCGCCGGTGCCGGCGCCCTGGCCTGGATGAACCGAGATGCCGAGGCCAAGCGCGCCGAAGCCGAACAGGCCGAGCTGCAAGCGGCTGAAGGCGGCGGCGCTGCCGGAAAAGCTGGTGAAGATACCGCGTCGGAAGAAGCGCCGATCGAGGACAGCCTAACCATTGATGAGCTCAAGATCGAGCTCGGCTATGGCCTTCTGCCGCTGATCAATGATGTCGATGGCCGCAAGCTGACTGACCAGATCCGCGCCCTGCGCCGCTCGCTGGCCGAAGAAATGGGTTTCATCACCCCGGCCGTGCGCATTGTCGACAACATGCAGCTGGGCAATCAGGAATACGCCATCCGCATCAAGGAACTCGAAGCCGGCCGCGGCGAGCTGGTTCTGACCAAGCTGCTGGTCATGGATCCGGGCGGTCTGCCGATCGACATGGCCGGCGATCACGTCAAGGAACCCGCCTTCGGCTTGCCGGCGACGTGGATCGAGGAAGGCCTGCGCGAGGAAGCCTCCTTCCGCGGCTACACCATTGTCGAACCCGCCGCTGTCATGGTCACCCACCTCACTGAGCTGCTACGCGACAACATGGCCGACCTTCTCTCCTATGCCGAGGTCGAGAAGCTGATCGACAAGCTGTCGAAAGAGCACAAGAAACTGGTTGATGACATCGTCCCGGCCCAGATCAGCCGCGCCGGTATCCAGCGTGTGCTGCAGTCCCTAATCAAGGAACGCATCTCGATCCGCGACCTGGCCACGATCATCGAGGGCATCGCCGAGGCCAGCGCCACCACCTCGCACATGGAAGCCATTGTCGAGCATGTCCGCTCGCGCCTGTCGCGCCAGATTTGTTACTCCAACCGGGGACATGATGGCGTTCTGCCGGTAATGGCCCTGTCTCCGCACTGGGAACAGGCCTTCCTGGATGCGCTGGTCGGCGAAGGCGAACGCAAACAGCTCGCCTTGGCGCCGTCAAAACTGCATGACTTCGTCGCTGCAGTTAGAAACTCTTTCGAAACCGCTTCAGCTCAGGGTCAGGTACCAGTGCTGCTGACGAGCCCCCTGATTCGTCCGTATGTGCGTTCTCTGGTTGAGCGATTCAGGCCACAAACCGTGGTCATGTCGCAGAATGAAATTCACCCGAGCGCGCGCCTTCAGACCTTGGGGCATGTCGGCTGATTTAAACTTTGAAGCTGGTTGTGACCCTTAGATGCGCCTAAAAACCTTTGCAGCTCCCAGTCTGACTGAAGCCATGTCAGACGTCCGCCGGGAAATGGGCCCGGAAGCGGTCATCATCTCAACCGGCGACGGGCCAGATGGCGGTGTGCAGGTTCGCGCGGCCAGCGAGTCCGGCGCGATCGAGACCACACCCGAACCGGTCCGCGAACGCTCGGAGCGTTTGAGCGAGCAGGCCGAAGTCGAGCGCGGCCAGCGCGAAGATGCACAGCTGGATCGCGTCATTCACGCGCTCGGCTATCACCGCGCGCCCGGTATCGCCGCCCAGGCCCTGATCCGTTCGGCCCAGGACCTCGATGATGGCCATGCGGTCGCCCGCCTCGCCCATGCGATGGAAACCCGCTACGCCTTCCAGCCCATCCCGGCCGTACCGGAAAACCCGGTCCTGTTTGCCGGCACGCCCGGGGTCGGCAAGACCTCGGCCCTCGCCAAGACCGCCGCGCGCTGCATTATCGGCGGCGGCGCCCCTACGCTGGTTTCTTGTGACGGTGAACGCGCCGGCGCGGATGAGCGCTTGGCCGCCCTCGCTGAGAAAATGGGCGCCGGCTTCCGCACCGTCGATGATCCGCGCGAAATGGCCGATCTGATGCGCGACATGCAGGGCCCGGTGCTGATCGACAGCCCGGCCGTCAATCCGTTCGAGCTCGATGATCTCGACATGACCCTCGCCTTCGCCGACAGCGCCGAAGCCGAGATCGTCTATGTCTTCGATGCCGGTCTTTCCACCGAGGACGCCGAGGACGCCGCTTCGCTCTTTGCCTCCATCGGGGCTGGTCGCGCCATTCCTGTGAAGATTGACTGCGCCCGCCGCATGGGCGCCATGCTGGGCGTGGCTGAGACCGGTCTCGCCTTCGCGCAAATGTCCTCCACCCCCTTTATCGGCGGCGGTCTGGCTCCGGCCACCCCGCTCCGCCTGGCCCGCGCCCTCATCGAGGACCGCCTCAACCCGTTCGACGAGGATCTCTAGATGAAGATCGCATCCGCCCCCCAATCGCGCGCCGCGGGCCGTGTTCTCGCTATTGCCTCGGGCAAGGGCGGCGTTGGCAAGACCTCGCTCGCCATCGGCATGGCCCGCGCCCTGTCGCAAATGGATGAGCGCGTCCTGCTGGTCGATGGCGACCTCGGCATGGCCAATATTGATGTCCAGATGGGGCTCTATCCCAATGCGGACATCGCCGCCGTGCTCAATGGCCGCGTTGAGCTCACGGACGCCGTCGCACCCGCCCTGGGCGGATCACTTGAGCGTGGCGGGTTTGACGTCATTTCCGGCCGCTCCGGCTCGGGCGCCCTGGCCAATCTCTCCGGCACCGGCCTGACCAAGCTGGCCACGGGGATCGCCGCCCTCTCCATGACTTATGACCGCGCCATTCTGGATCTGGCCGCCGGCGCCGACCGGGCCACACTGCGCCTGGCCATGACCGCCGATGATGTCGTTCTCGTGATTAATGACGAGCCGACCTCGCTGACCGACGCCTATGCTTTCGTCAAATCCCTGCGCCTGCATGATGATGGCGCCGCACCGCTGGTCGTTGTCAACAACGCACCGAGCCGGGCGGCCGCCCACGAGGCCTTCGGTGCCTTCAAGAAAACCTGTGAGAGCTTTTTGAGCTTCACCCCGGTCCTGGCCGGAGTGATCCGGCGCGATGATGCGGTCCCGGCCGCGATCCGCGCCCAGATGTGCCTGTCCGTGCGTTCGCCGCAAAGCGAGGCCGCCCAGGATATCCAGGCTTTGGCCGGAACCCTCGCAAGAGGCCGCGAAGCCGCCTAAACTCCTGCCCAGGGTAAATTTAGTGGGGCGTTGAACATGTATGATAGTTTTGCCGACCGGCTGACCATGGCGTTTACGCCGTTTGACTGGTGGCTGATCATTGTCCTGTCGCTGATCGCGGCACTGATCATGCGCAAATGGCCGCAATGGCCGGCCGCCGCCGCCATCGCCTTCTCCGTCGATGCCATCGCCCCCTTCTTCTACCGCTGGGCCACCGGCATCCCCCCGGATTTCGCCTTCGACTTCGCCTTCTCCCGCCTCGATGAACGCGGCGGCATTGTCGTTTTGATGCGGTTGGCGATCTATTTCGTCACCATCGGCATCATCTACTGGGCGAAGAAGCGGTATTCGCGGGTTTAGGGCCCTCTTTCCCTCATCCTGACGCATGTCAGGACCCCGACAACATCGAGCTCGGCTCCGTTGAGGTCCCGGAACAGGTCCGGGATGAGGGGGAGTAAGGCTTTCTGCCCCCCTACTCGATCACGCTGATCTGCTGATTGAGCAGCGGCTCGGCCTCATTCCAGGCGCCGTCGGTGTCGGACAGCCCAAACAGGATGCGCTGGCCGGCTTCCAGCAGCGGGCCGTAGAGCAGTGTGCCGTCCTGGTCGTCTTCAATATGGAAACGGGTCCCGGCCGGCTGGACTTCCAGGTTGAGGAAGTGCTCACGGACCCGGGCCCAGTAATCCGCTGTTGCATCCCAGTAATCATGCGCGGCCTGGGCGCCGGCCAGCTCGGTGCGGACATAGGTGTTGGTGCCGACCTCGCGCACCACTTCGCGCGGCGTTCCGTCTCGCAGATTGAGCTTGGAATTGTCCTGGTCGTGCACCCAGCCCCACTCGGTGATGGTGTGACGGTTCACAGCGGCGATGGCGTCGTAATCATCGCGGGTCGTGTCGTCGCGGCGCGGTAGCGGGCGCCAGGAGACCGGTGGTTCCCAGGTCGAGGCGTCAACGCCATGATCCCAGCGGGCAACCGCCGCATAACGCGGGCTGTCATCGACCTGGTAGACGGTTTGTGACCAGGCGCCGGCACGCTCGCTGGCCGGGACCACGTCGATCGACCATGCGTCAAACCCCTGGAAGGCCAGCACTGTGACCGGCTCGTAGCGCCAGTCCTGGCGCCAGTGCTTGACGATAAAGGGGCTTTCTTCCGGGCCAGCGAGTAGCAGGTGCTGCAGCATGATGAAGTCGCCGGTGTCCTCGACGACGATTACCACTTCGCGCGCCGGGGTCGTTTTCTGTTCCGCCAACTCATAGCCCGGCTCGATCGCCACGGTCTCGATGAAATCGAAGGTGACGGCGTATTCGCCCTGCATGGCGAGGATGGCCTCGCGGTCCTGTTCGAACTGGGCCTGGCTGCGCTCGATCATCGGCGCGGTGGCCACGGTCTGGCTCGTCGTCGCACAGGCGCTCAGGGCCAGGGCGCCCGCAAGGGCGATAACGGTTTTTGAGATGGAAGAGGCGGTCACTGGAGCAATCCCCGAAAATCATTGACTGTATTATGCAAACGAGTCGCACTTGCATTTGCAATTGATGGCGCGATAGATGCCGCAACTGATAATCATTCGCAAGGAAAATCGTCATGCGTTCCTGTCTCCTCTCCACCGCCGCGCTCCTCGCGCTGGCTCCCACCACATTCGCCGACACGGCAAGCGCCGAAATCGAGCGCGAGGTCATCGTGGTGGAGGCGACCCAGACCCATTTCGACAGCTTCGTCTATCCCGGCCTGACCAGCACGATTGACCAGGAGACACTCGATCTGGTGCAGCCGGTGGATCTGGATGATCTGCTGCGCGGCCTACCGGGCGTTGATGTGCCGGGCGGCCCGCGCCGCACCGGCCAGACCATCTCTCTGCGTGGCCAGGGCCGCTCCAACACGACCCTGCTGCTCGATGGTGCCCGCCAGAACTTCTCCTCCGCCCATGATGGCGCGATCTTCATCGATCCGAGCCTGCTGGTCGGTGTGGAAACCGTGCGTGGCCCGGCCTCGGCGCTTTATGGCTCCGGGGCATCCGGCGGCGTGGTCTCCTTCCGCAGCGCCACGGCAATGGACTTCCTGAATGAGGGCGAGACCTACGGATTTAAAATCGGTGCCGGCTATCGCTCGGTCGATGAAGAAGAGCGCGGCATCGCCACGCTCTATGGCGCGACTGGAGGTTTCGACTATCTAGCGTCGATTTCCACGCGGTCTTCCGGCGATATCGCGCTGGGCTCCGGGGCCGACCTGCCCGCCGATGACCGCTCGACCTCGACCCTGCTCAAACTCAGTGTCGAGTTCACCGAAGGTTGGCGCGCCGAGCTGTCCTGGCAGGACTATAACGGAGAAGCCACCGAGCCGAATAACGGCCAGGGCATTGCCGGCGTGAACGCGTTCAACGCCCTCGTCGACAAGGAAATCGACAACGAAAACCTCGCCCTCACCCTTGATGCCAACCCGGCCGGCATCTCCTGGCTGGATGCGACCGTCACGGTCTACCGCAATCAGAGCGGTGTCAGCGAAGATGAGACTGCGTCTTCGCGCAGCCTGCGCCGCGATCTGGAAACCTTCGGCATCCGCGGCAGTCAGCGCTTCGGCTTCCAGGCCGGGGACTGGACCGGCGCCTTCACCCTCGGCGGCGAATACTACGAAGACCAGCAGGACGGTCTGGACAGTGCGGCAACCAACGGTATTCGCGGCGGCGCCCCGGACGCAGAGAGCGAGTTCACGGCCTTCTACGGCCAGCTGGAACTGGACGGCCCGGCGCCCTTCGGTCTGCCAGGCCGCGTGATCGTACTTCCGGGCCTGCGCTATGACGAATTCGAAACCCGGTCGCCGAGCCAGAGCGCGACCAGCAATGATGCGACCTCCGCACGCTTCGGCCTGACCTATGCACCGAGCGAAACCTTCAATGTCTTCGCCAATTGGGGGGAAGCTTTCCGGGCGCCGTCAATCAACGAGCTCTACATTGACGGCACGCACTTCTCGCTGCCGCACCCGATACTCGGTGCACCGTCCTTCATCAGTAATGCGTTTATCGCCAATCCGGACCTCAGGCCGGAAACCACCGAGACAGTGGAAGTCGGCTTCAGCTTCGACCTGGCCGAGCGGGCGGGGGTTGATGAGCTGACCCTGCGGACCGCCTGGTTCGAGACCGAGGCCGAAGATTTGATCGACCTGTCCGTCGCATTCGCCTTTGACACTACCTGTTTCGTACCGCCCTTCTTCGCCCCGTGTTCTGCAGGCACGTCGAGCAGCACCAATGTCGGCCAGGCGGAACTCTCAGGCTTTGAGGCCCAGATGCAGTTTGCAGATGGTCCGTTCAGCCTTGATGCCAGCCTCTCCACGCTGGACGGTGAAGACCAGACGACCGGCGACCCGCTGGGCTCGCTCACCCCGGCCCGCCTCTTTCTCGATGGCCGCTACAGTTTCGAGGCCCAGCGCCTGATCCTGGGCAGCCGGGTGGAATGGGCCGGAGACTATGACCAGCCGGTCGATATCGCCGAGCATCGTGACGGCTATACGGTGGTCGACCTCTATGCCCGCTGGCAGCCCATGGCTGACAATGGCCTGACGCTCAATGCCGGGCTCGAGAATGTCTTTGATGAAGACTATGAGCGGGTCTTTTCCGGCGTGTCAGAAGCGGGCCGCTCGGTCCGCCTCGATGTCAGCTGGCACCGGAATTTCTGAGCCCAGGATGCAAGAAAGCGAGCCGGGCGTCCCATGCGCCTGGCTCGCTCTCCATCCCTCCCGGACAAAACGCCGGATAGCTTCTAGTGGGCGCGGCGGTGACGGATCGCGGCGATCTCGTCGAGCTCGGCCTGCTCGGCCTCGCGCTGCGCCTGCTCAATGCGCGCCACGCGTCGCTCCTCGAGCAGTTCGTATTTCTTCAGCTCCTGGAAGGCTTCCGCCAGCCGTTCACGCAGTGCGTCGGACTGGGCTTCGACCTCATTGAGCGAAGCGCGGATATTATCCTTCCGCTTGATCACCGCCTGGGCATAGGAGCCATAGGCGAGATAGCCGTCCTTGGACGCCGTCGCTGCGGCCTGTTCTTCCGGCACCGAGGCCTCAAGCCGTTCAATCTGGTTCGTCAGCGCCGCTTTCGAGCGGTCGAGCTCTGCCATTTGTTTTTGTAGTTCTTCCACCTTGAACCGGGCCAGCCGGATCAAAGGTTCGTGCGAGCGTGTCATGACGCTACTCCTTCACCACCACCAAGTATCC
>NZ_JASBRW010000062.1 GCF_030149235.1 Maricaulis sp.
TTACAGGCGTCGATGACCTTGTCCGCCATCGCGCGCTTGCGGCTATCATTGACCTCGACCACGGTCTCGATCAGGCGCAGCGGCGTGCCGGCATCCTGCGCCGTACGTGTCAGGGCCAGCGTGTCTTTCGGGAAGCAAGACCCGCCATAACCGGGGCCGGCATGCAGGAATTTTCCGCCAATACGATTGTCGAGACCGACACCGCGGGCAACTTCCTGCACGTTCGCGCCGACCTTTTCGCACAGGTCGGCAACCTCATTGATGAAGGTGATCTTCATCGCAAGGAAGGCGTTGGCCGCATACTTGATCAGCTCGGAGGTCCGGCGCGAGGTAAAGACGATCGGCGTCTCGTTGAGGAAAAGCGGACGATACAGCTCGTGCATCAAAGTGCGGGCGCGCTCGTCATCGGTACCGACGACAACACGGTCCGGGCGCTTGAAATCATCGATCGCGGCGCCTTCGCGCAGGAATTCCGGGTTGGATACCACAGCGAAGTCCGAATCCGGCCGCGTCTCGCGAATAATGCGCTCGACCTCGTCACCGGTACCAACCGGCACGGTCGACTTGGTCACGACGACGGTATAGCCCTCCATGACCTCGGCGATTTCCTTGGCCGCAGCATAGACATAGGACAGATCGGCGAAACCATCACCCCGGCGCGAAGGCGTGCCGACGGCGATGAAAACCGCGTCCGCATTGCGCACCGCGTCCTTGAGTTCCTGGGTGAAGTGCAGGCGCCCTTCGCGGACATTGCGCTGAACCAGCAGATCCAGACCCGGCTCATAAATCGGAATGCCGCCGCTCTGCAGGGTCTCGACCTTGCTGGCATCCTTGTCGACACAGGTCACATCATGACCAAAATCGGCAAAACATGCCCCGGAAACCAGTCCGACATAACCGGTGCCGATCATTGCGACGCGCATGGCGAAACTCCTATTCTTAAGCTAGCGTGGTATCGCTTTTAGGCGGGCCAAGCGCAAGCGTAGATTCTGCTGAATTCTGGACAATTTAAGCGCCGCCCTGCGCCGCTCTTGGCGAGCCGGTGCGGGCGATCAGCGATTTGCCCAGCGCCAGGGCTGGACGCTCGGCCAGCCCGTGGGCGATCCAGGCCGCGACGAGGCTGGCGAAAATACAGCCTGCATAGAAAATCAGATGGGCTGACGGCCAGGCTTCAAAGACCCTTACAAAGCGCAATTCGAAAGCCACTATGACCAGCGGGTGGCCGAGATAGAGCACGTATGACCAGTCGCCAATGCGGGCAAAGAGCTGCGGCAGGACCGGCTTGAAGGCCAGCAGCGCCCAGCACAGTCCAACGGCAAAGGGCATGAAGACCAGCACGCGGATGGAGTCGTCCGCGAGGCCCAGCAAGCCGTGTGCCTGCGTCCACCAGCCGCCGAGCGCCAGACCGCCGAGCAGCAGCAATAGCGAGGCCCAGCGCCAGCGCTCGAAACGCGGCCGGAATTGCGCTAGGGCAATACCACTGAGGAAGAGCAGGTTGAACGGGCTGATCACCAGCTCCACGGCTGCCGGCAAGTCACCGCCGAGCCCGGACAGGCCATACAGGCTGATCGCCAGCCAGCCGCCCAGGGCCCAGGGCCGCCATTGCATCGGCAAGGCGAGGAAAAGCCCGTAGACAAGGTAGAAATACAGCTCGTGGGTTAGCGTCCAGCCAATGGCGAGCAAGGGCAATTGCTCGGTCGGGAACAAGGTCACCGTGGTCAGCCAGTTGGTATTGCCGCCCATGTCCTCGAGCGGCCGCCCGAGCAGCAAGGTATAGCCGGCAATGCCCACCAGAGTGACCAGCCAGTACATCGGATAGATCCGGTTGAGCCGGTTGAGGAAGAAACGCCAGTCGAAGCCGGAATGGTCGCGATAGAGCGTATGAATGATGAAGCCGGAGATGACGAAAAACACGTCGACACCGGAAAATCCGAAAAAGCCGACCGCCCCCAGAAGATCACCGTCGATAACGCGCATTTCGGCCTGGTTGATGTGCCCGATCAGCACCAGAAGCACCGCAAAGGCGCGCAGATACTGGACCTCGATAATTTGGGCACGCGGCATCGCGAACTCACTTTTTCAACCCGGCAACAGGTATAGCGTCTGCGTTACGCCCAGAAAATACGCCATCAGGGATAGACTGCAGGCGCGGGCTTGGCTAACCGATGAGTCTGCAAGTTGGGGAGAGAAATCAATGGGTCGCATTCGCAAAGCCGTCCTGCCTGTCGCTGGCATGGGAACACGGGTGCTGCCCGCCACGAAAGCCATCCCCAAGGAAATGTTGCCGGTCTTCGACCGCCCTGCGATCCAGTATGTGGTCGACGAGGCGCGTGAAGCGGGTATTGAGCACTTCGTCTTCGTTACCGGGCGCAACAAGGGCGCCATCGAGGACTATTTCGATCGCTCCTATGAACTAGAAACGACCCTTGCCGAGAAAGGCAAGACAGCGATCCTGGAGGAGCTGGAACCGTCCCGCCCCGAGCCAGGCACGATGAGCTTTGTTCGCCAACAGGCCCCGCTGGGCCTCGGCCATGCCATCTGGTGCGCGCGCGACATTATCGGCGACGAGCCCTTTGCCATCCTGCTACCGGACGTTCTGGTGGATGCCAAGCCGAGCTGCCTGGCGCAGATGGTGGCCGTGCATGAAGAAACCGGTGCCAATGTCATCGCCGTCAATCCGGTGCCCAAGGATGAGGTCAACAAGTATGGCGTGATCGATCCGGCTGAGCGGATCGGCTCGCGTATCCGCATGAAGGGCATGGTGGAAAAGCCGCCGGTCGAAAGCGCGCCGTCGAACCTGTCGATCACCGGACGCTATATCCTCAACCGCTCCATCTTCGACTATCTGGAAGACCAGGCGGCAGGTGCCGGCGGCGAGATCCAGCTTACCGATGCCATGGCGCGCCTGATGGAAAAAGAAGCCTTCGACGCTGTGGAGTTCGAGGGCACGCCGTATGATTGCGGCTCCAAGTTGGGTTATCTGGAAGCCAGTATCGGTTTCGCTCTGGCCAATCGCGAACACGGCAACGACGCACGGGCGCTGGTCAAGTCCATGCTGGGCTAGCGGGCGTCGCGCCAGCTCTTGAACCAGTCCGCAAAGGCGGCCAGGCCGGTCTCCAGCGAGGTTGAGGGCTTGTAGCCATAATCGCGCTGCAACTTGGTCACATCGGCATAGGTCCGTGTGACATCGCCTGCCTGCATGGGCAGCATGATTTTCTCGGCCTTGCAGCCGAGCGCCTGCTCCAGCGTTTCGATCATGTCCAGCAGGCGCACTGGCGAGGAGCCGCCGATATTGTAGACATCATGGCGCGCATCTGCCGGATCATCATCGAGGATGCGCAACAGCGACACGACGATATCGTCGATATAGGTGAAGTCGCGCTCCATATCGCCATTGTTGAAGACATTGATAGGCCGGCCTTCCAGCATGGCGTCGGCAAACAGCCAATAAGCCATGTCTGGCCGGCCCCAGGGGCCGTAAACAGTAAAGAAGCGCAGCCCGGTCGCAGCAAAGCCGTAGAGGCGGCAATAGCTCGCCGTCATTAGCTCATCGGCGCGCTTGGTGGCCGCGTAGAGCGATTCCGGGGTGTCATTGGCATCGCTCTCGGCGAAGGGCACCGAAGCCTGCTCGCCATAGACCGAGCTCGATGAGGCGTAGACGAAGTGTTTGAGCTCATCGCCCAGCGAGCGGGCCAGTTCGAGCATGTTGAGATGCCCGACCAGATTGCTCTGGGCATAGGCCAGCGGGGCCTCAATGGAATAGCGCACACCGGCCTGGGCCCCGACATGCAGGATGCGGTCAGGGGCAACGCTTTCAGCCAGCGCGGCAATCGCCTCGCTATCGGCCAGGTCACAGCGCTGGAAGGTGAACTCGGGATAACGCTGCAGACGTTCCAGACGGGCCTGCTTCAGCCGCGGGTCGTAGTAATCATTGAGATTATCAATCCCAACAACACGTTCACCGCGGGCGAGCAAAGCCTCGCAGGAATGAAACCCGATAAAGCCTGCCGCGCCTGTCACCAGGATGGTCAATGCCAATCCCTCCGATCTGCCCGGGCCGAATTTAGCCAGAGCAGATCATTTGTCGCGGACATTCCACAGCAGGGCGGTGGAAAAGCGGGGCGCAAATCAGCCCCAGCCCTCCAGATCGACCGGTTGATCGGCCGAACCATCCTCGTTGAGATCGTCGAAGCTGACCGGCTCCGTATTCGCAATCGGGACATCACTGTCCGCAACGGCGCTCTTGATGGGCGCGCCGTCGATGGAAAGGATGGCAAACCCGTCGGCATCATCGACAGCGTCCAGCTCCGGCGGCGAGGTGTCGTACAGGCCAAAGGCGTCGCGCATTTCGGCAATGTCCGGCGCCTCGGGCCGCAAGGCCGTGAGATCATCGAACCCGGCCAGACCATCGCTGGACAAGGATGTTCCGGTCAGCGTTCCACCCACGACAGGCTGTCCCAGCGGGATGTGGGCGCTGAAATCATGCGAGACGAAGTCGCCGATATCGGACAGTTCCGCGAACGGGCTGTCGTCATACTCCCAGACGAAGTTCAGGCTCGACGCCGCATCATTCTCGCCGCGGATGTATTTACACATCGAGCAGGCACAGCCGGCATGGCCGTAATCCTCGACGACGATGCCGATATCAAAGGCTTCCTCGATCCCGACCGGCGTGGTCGCGGTATCCGGGATCGTACCGCCGAACACGACGCTCTCCACGGAGATCAGTTCGATCACCCCGTCCGGGCTGCCGGAACGCAGGTCGGTATAGACGGTATTGCCCGAGCCATTGGTGGTGATGTCGTAATCCGAGCTGGCACCGGTCAGGACCAGCTGGTCCGTTCCCGCACCGCCGTCGAAGACGTCCGTACCGCCGCTGGCGTAGAAGATGTCATTACCGCCATTACCGGTCATGACGTTATTGGCGGCATTGCCGATAAACGTGTCCGCCCCGGAACCACCGATCGCATTCTCAATCACGGTGGTAGAGGAAATGCCGATATTTCCGACCAGGCCGTCCGTGCTCGAGAAGGACGAGGCGCGCAGGTCGAGGACCTGGTTCGCCGTTGCCCCGGAGAAGTCGAACGTGTCCGTACCGCCCGCATCGATCACCGTGTAGGAGACCGGCTGGGTGAAGGCCGTGGCGTCATAGATGACATTGCCGGCATTGGAATTATAGCCGTAGGTCGTGTCGCCATTGCGGATCGTCGGGTTGAGACCGTACATGTCGGCCATCGCCTCGAGATCACCGAGCATCGGCGTCAGGATGTAGGCGAAGGAGGCGTTGATGTCGGTATTCTCGGTTTGCGAGAAGTAGGACATCACCGTGCTCTGCCAGCTATCGTTCAGATAGATATTGTCGATCCCGTAGGTCGCCGAGCCGTCATAGGGGCCGGCGTGACCGAGGCCGAGCGCATGGCCGATCTCGTGGATATAAGTCTGGAAGGAATAGCCATCGAGATTGGTGCCGTAGGTGTCGAGCCAGCCGGTACCGACATTCACCGTCGCACCGGTGAAGAAGCCGCCGCTCAGACCGCTCGGGCCGGCAAAGGCGCCTTCCTCATCATCGCTGAAGACAATGTCACCGCCGGTCGAGACCTCGTTGAAGAGAATGCCGGTGGCATCGGTCCAGACCTGCAGTGCGGCGCGCGCCAGGGTCTGTCCGGCTGCTGTCAGGCCAGTGATGTTGACGGTCAGCGTGTCACCGGTGGAAATGTTCCAGCGCGCCCCGTTCCAGCCATTCTGGTTCAGGTAATCACCGATCTCGTCATAGGTGTAGAAGCCGAGCGGATCGGTCTGGGCCACCGTCAGCGTATATTCGCCAGTCGTGCCGACGCCATTGCCATCGATCCAGGAACCGGCCGCAATATAGTAGGTGCCCGAGGTCTCGACGCTGAAGCCGAGACGGGAGTCGCGGATCACGCCAAGCGAGATATCGTCATTCTCGGCAATAAGAGTTCCCGTACTGTCATAGAGATAGATATACGGGTCATCGAGCTCGTCCACGCCCGTCCCGAAGAGGTTGAACTCATAGCGCTGACCGGCTTCCAGCTCGACGCGGATCCAGTCCTGGTCTCCATCGACCTCGATATTGCCGACATAGGAACCGCCCGACACCATGGTCACGGTCGTCGTGTCATTATTCGGCACATCGCCGGAGTCATTGGAATCCGTCACCGTCACGGCGACAGCCTGGCTGTCGGAATTGACGCCATCCGAAGCCGTCACGGTGAAGTTATAGACATTGTCGCCACCGGCATCGCCCGGGGTCTCAAAGTCCGGAACATTGCGGAAGCTGACCTCACCCGTAGCGCTGTTGATCTGGAACAGGGCCGCATCAGTGCCGGAGATCGAATAGGTCAGGGTATCGCCCTGCGGATCGGTCGCCCGGGTCTCGTAGGCCGAAGTCTGGTTCTCCGAAACCGTCGAGGTCGCCGCAGAGGTAATGCTCGGCGAGCCTGAACCGGCATCCGGCACTTCCTCGACCGTCACGGTCACATTCTGCGTCGTCTCGATCCCGCCATCGCTGGCCACGACTTCAAGGTCGTAGATATTGTCGCCATTGGCATCGCCCGGCGAGGCAAAGTCCGGTGCGCTGTTGAAGGTCACCACACCGGTCGAGGCATTGATGCTGAACAACGCCGCATCCGTACCGCGGATCGAATAGGTAATGCTCACGCCCTCCGGATCGGCGGCCGCAGCGGTGAAGGCGGCGGTCTGATCCTCATCGACGCTGAAAGCCGTGCCGGACGAGAAGACCGGGGCTTCATCGACATTGGTCAGGGTCACATTGACCGTCTGGGTGACGCTATCGGTTCCGTCGCTGACCTGGATGGTGACTTCATAGACATTGTTGGCGCCGGCATCGCCGGGCGCTTCAAAGTCCGCACCGCTGATGAAGGACAGGGCACCGGTCGAGCTGTTGATCGTGAACAGCGCGCCATCGGCACCGCCTGAGATGGAATAGGTCAGGCCATCGCCATCCCCGTCCGTCGCTGTTGCCGTGTAGAAGGTCGCAGTCGAGTTCTCTGCCACCGTCGCCGTCGTGCCGGAAGTGAAGACCGGGACATTGTTCGGCGGCAGCACTTCCTCAACGGTCACTGAAACATTCTGCACCGTCTCAATGCCGCCATCACTGGCCACGACTTCGAGCACATAGACATTGTCGCCATTGGCATCACCCGGCGCGTCAAAGTCCGGGGCGCTGATGAAGCTGACCACACCGGTCGACGCATCAATGGAGAATAGAGCCGCATCGGCACCGCGGATGGAGTAGGTGACACTGGCACCTTCCGGGTCGGCTGCGATGGCGGTAAAGGCGGCGGTCTGGTCCTCGTCGACGCTGAAAGAGGTACCCGAGGTAAAGACCGGACCCTCATCGATATTGGTCAGGGTCACATTGACCGTCACGCCGGCGATATCCTCGCCATCCGTGACCTCAAGTTCGACGACAAAGACATTGTCCCCATCGGCGTCCGCGGGAACTTCAAAATCAGCGCCCGCGATGAAGGAGAGCTCACCGGTCGCACTGTCAATGGTGAACAGGCTGCCATCGGCGCCGCCGCTGATCGCGTAGGTCAGCGTATCGCCATCCGCATCTGTCGCGGTCGCGGTATAGA
>NZ_JASBRW010000073.1 GCF_030149235.1 Maricaulis sp.
GTCATAACGCGTCCATCTGTCCTGCGTAGTTTGCTCGAATCACTGCAAGCCCGAGGCCAGAATCCCCCAATACCTTGATTAAATCTTGAACACGGCGTCCGCAGCGCTGCGACCCGCCTTCTTTTTTTCAGTTATCGTATCAATCCGGGCGATTTCCCCCAGCAGGATCTCGCGCCGCTCGGCTAGATCGTCGAGAGAGAAGGCATCGAGATCTTCCCCCGGGGTAATGACATTGCGTTTTGCCGCGGCCAGGTCCATGTCATCATCCATCTTCAAGCCCTCCTTGTGCGCACAGGCGCGCAGCATAGCCAAAACAAGTGACCACGCCCATGTCCTATCCTGCTACGCATCGCATCGTCACAGCTCAACCTCCTGGCGGGCCCGAGGTTTTGGCGGTCGAAAATGAGAAATTGCGGCCGCTGAAATCCGGCGAAGTGCTGATCCGGACGGCGGCTTGCGGCATCAATCGTCCTGATCAGATCGAGCGTCTGGGCTTCTATCCGGCGCCGCCGGGCTCGCCCAAAGGACTTGGCCTGGAATGTTCCGGCCACATCGCCGCCATTGGCAGTGCCGTCGAGTTCTGGCGCGAGGGCGATGCCGTCTGCGCGCTCGTGCCGGGCGGTGGCTATTCCGACTATGTGATCGCGCCGCAGGGTTCGGTCCTCGCGGCCCCGCAGTCGATCCCGCTGGACGAGGCGGCGGGGCTGCCCGAGACCGTGTTTACCGTCTGGGCCAATGTGTTCGAAGCTGGGGCTTTGTTGCAGGGTGAAACAATTCTGGTGCACGGCGGTGCGAGCGGGATCGGGACAACCGCGATCCAGATGGCCAAGGCCGCTGGAGCGACGGTAATCGCCACGGCCGGGTCGGAGGAACGCTGTGAATTATGCCGGTTGCTGGGGGCCGATCTGGCGATCAATTACAAGCTGGACGACTTCGAGCAGCGCGTGCGCGAAGCCGGCGGAGCCGATGTCGTCCTCGACATGGTCGGGGGTGAGTACGTCCAGAAGAATATCAATGTCATGCGCGAAAAGGGCCGCATGGTTTCGATCGCTTTCCTCAGTGGCAGCCGGGTCGAGGTCGATTTATTGCTGGTTATGCTGAAGAAGCTGACCCTGACCGGGTCGACCCTGAGAGCGCGACCGGAAGCGGAAAAGGCCCGCCTGGCGGCGGCGATTCGCGAGACCGTCTGGCCCTGGATCGAGACTGGCAAATTGCGGCCGGTGATCGATAGCCGGTTTGACCTGGATGATGTCCGTTCCGCGCATGAACGCCTGGATCAAGGCGCACAGGCCGGAAAAATCCTGCTGATTCCGTGATAGGATCACACTTGTCGCGCTAGGCAGGCGGCTCCGTTGCGGTTATAAGCAACGCAACTCGTTCCTGTCTTGTGATCCTCGCGAGCGGAACGTCGGAAGCCCAAGCCCGGCCGCCGCGTCGGGCTTTTTTTATTTGTCACCGGAGTTTCAAGGCATGACCGAAATCCTGATGCCGAAAGCCACCGCTGTCTGGCTGGTCGACAACACGTCTTTGACCTTTGATCAGATCGCGGATTTCTGCGGCCTGCACCCTCTGGAAGTCAAAGGCATTGCCGATGGCGATGTCGCCATGGGTGTGCGTGGCGCCGATCCCATCTCCAACGGGCAGCTGACCCGCGAAGAGATTGAGAAGGCCGAGAACGACAACACCTACCGGATGACGGTCGTGAAGCCGAAATATTCCGACCTGCACCAGCCGGCCAAGCGCCGTGGTCCGCGCTACACACCGCTGTCGCGCCGTCAGAATCGTCCGGACGCGATCGCTTGGCTTGTGCGCAATCACCCGGAACTCTCCGATGCGCAGATTTCCAAGCTGATCGGTACGACCAAGACAACCATCCAGGCTGTGCGCGAACGCACGCACTGGAATGCCGCCAATATCAAGCCGACCGATCCGGTCTCGCTGGGGCTTTGCACCCAGATCGACCTCGATGAACAGGTGAAGAAGGCTTCGGCCCGCCGCCGCAAGATCGAGGAAGAGAATCCGGAAATGCTGGCCGATACGCTCAAACCGGCTGAAGATCTGCAGCCGGAAGCCGACGACATGCCGTCCGGCGATATCGATCTGGAGACCCTATTTGGTGGTTCCGGCTCGTCCAGTGACGACAACTAAACCGGCAATCAATTCCCAGATTAAAGGCCGCTCCCAATGGGGCGGCCTTTTTGTGTGCTGATCAGACGGTGTAGTTGAGGGCCATCCGCCCGCCATCGGCATAGATCGTTTCGCCGGTGATATAGCTGGCATCGCGGGACGCGAGGAAAGAGGCGATCGAGGCGATCTCATCGGGGTCGCCGATACGCTTGAGCGGCGTGCGCGACATGATGCGGTCGAGCGCCTCGGGATTGTCGTTCACTGATTTTAACACGTCGGTATTGATACTGCCCGGCCCGATCGCGTTGACGCGGATTCCATGCTGCGCAAGTGCCAGCGCCATGGATTTGGTCATCTGCTGGATTGCGCCCTTGGTCGCGCAATAGGCCAGCTGGTCCGGGATCGCCATGACTGCATTGACCGAAGACATGTTGATAATGGCGTAGCGGCGGCGGGCATCTTCCGAGCGCTCGCCTTCTTCCTCGATCTGCTCGACCATTTGCCGGGCGGCTTCGCGCGCGACCAGAAAGGCGCCCTTGAGATTGACGGCCATAACGCGGTCGAAATCGGCCTCGGTCAGGCTGAGAATGTCGCCGCCGGCCACGATGCCGGCATTGTTCACGAGGATGTCGAGGCGCTCGAAGCTGGCGCGGGTTTCCGAAAGCAGGTTGTTCACCGCCAGCCGGTCGGAGACATCGCACTGAACGAAGAGGGCCTTGCCCTTGTCGGCGCCCAGCTCATCAGCGAGATCCTGTCCAGCTTCAGCGTTCACATCAGCGATCACCACCTGGCAGCCATCTTCGCAGAGCCGCCGGGCACACGCCTTGCCGATACCGTTGGCGCCGCCTGTTACGATTGCGACGCGATCACTGGAGGCCATCGAGATTCTTCCTCTTGCAAGCGGGCCGGACCCGCACAGTCAGCGCAGTCAATTGGCATAGGGCGACGCTGAGCTCAAGGGCGGCGGCGATTACGGCTGCGGGTGCGTTCATAATCGGCGTTGATTTCCGGGTCGTCCGGAGAGAGCTCATGCGCCTCGGCATAAAGGCGATAGGCACGACGAGTCTCACCCGTCGCTTCCAGTGCTGCGGCAAGGGAATGGACAATGGAGCCATTATCCGGCTCAGCCTCAACGGCTTGTTCGCAGATCGGCAGCGCGGTCGGTGCTCGCTCGTCCTGGATCAGGGTCCAGCAAAGCATGTTGAGGGCGGACCCGTCTTGCGGCGCAAGCTCAACCGCCCGCCGGGCGTCGGAGACGGCCGCGCCGATCATGCCGAGATCGAGGAAGGCGCTGGAGCGATTGAGCCAGGACCCGGCCCAGTCCGGGGCTGAACGGATCAGGGTGTCGAAGACCTCCACCGCTTCCGCCGCGCGGTCGGTCTGGCTGTAGACATAGCCGAGATTGGTCAGCAGCAGCGCATCATCCGGCAGGCTTGCCCGCGCACGCAGGAGGTCGGACAGGGCGCGGTCGAAATTCTCTGTCGCGGCAAAGGCGATGCCGCGATTGCGGTAAATCATCGGGTGGGTGATTTCGGCATTCTGGGTGTCCGCGATAGCAAAAGCGAAACTGAAGGCCCGCAGCGCCTCTTCTGGGCGGTCAAGCCGGTTCAGTGCACTGGCCATCTCGGCATAGACCATGACTTCGGCCTGGGGATCGAGGGCTTCACGGGCGAGACATTCCTCAAGCGCGGTGACGACGGCCGCGTCATCATTGCGTTCCATAGCTTCGAACGCATCGGCACACATCGCACTGGGTTCTTGCGCCAGGGCGGGGGCGCCAGCGAGGGCCAGGGCGAAGAAGAGGGCGGCCAGTCCCGTTTGGCGCATGGAGGTCTCCGTCATTGCAGATATCATGTAACCACCAAAAAGGGCGGCCCGAAAGCCGCCCTCCTGTTATCTCGTCATGACGTTTCCGTCATACGACCGGACTTCGGAGTGTTTCTGTTCGTAGGGCCTCTATTTGCTCTTTAATTCGGAGCTTTTCTTTTTTAAGGAGTGCCATTTCAAGCGAGTCCGCAGAGGGGTGCTTGGCCACTTCGTCGATCTGGGCATCAAGACGCGTGTGACGTGCGTCGAGCTCACGGATGCGGGCTTCGATAGGCATGGAGTTGTCTCCTTTACTGCAGTGGACAAGGTGATTGAAGCACGCCTGCGCCCTATGTCTAGTCACGAAACGTTTCGCGGTTAGGATTAAATGAATACTGATCGGCTCATAATCGGCGTGTCCGGCGCCTCGGGAATCATCTATGGCGTGCGCGCCCTGGAAGCCCTGAAAACGCTTGGTGTAGAAAGCCATCTCGTCGCTTCGAAAGCGGCCGAAATGACGCTCGGATACGAGACGGATATGGATATTCGGACGTTCCGGGGACTGAGCGATTACTGCTACAAAATGCCCGATGTCGGCGCCTCGATCGCGTCCGGTTCATTCAAGACCCGCGGCATGCTGATCGCGCCGTGTTCGGTACGGACCATGTCGGAAATCGCGACCGGAGTGACGTCAAGCTTGCTGACCCGGGCTGCCGATGTCGTCCTGAAGGAGCGCCGCCGCCTGGTCCTCATGGTGCGCGAGACGCCTTATCATCTGGGCCATATTCGCACGATGGAAGCACTCACCGAGATGGGCGCGATCATCTGCCCACCTCTACCGGCTTTCTATACCAATCCGAAATCTCTCGACGATATCGTCGACCAATCCGTGGGCCGGGCCCTCGACCTGTTCGGACTGGACTGGGACGGAACACGGCGCTGGGGCGAAGACGTCGAAGGCGGCCGGCGGCCGGCAGCTGCGACCAAACCGGCGAGCGCCTGAAACGTTTATTTGCTGGGCGAATGCGAGTAGACTTGTAATCAACGCCCCGGGACGCCCCGTTTGTTGTGTGATGGCAGCCGGATGAACGTAAACGCTAGCAAGAGATCGGTCTGAATGGACGGAGAATCCCTCGACCAGATGGAATTGCGCGCACGCCTCAAAGGGCTGCGCACAGAGCATGAGGCGCTGAATGCAGAGGTCGATGCGCTGGCCGAAAACGGCGTCATCGATCAGCTGAAATTTGCCCGGCTCAAGAAAGAGAAACTGCGTCTAAAGGACGAGATGGCGAAGATCACCGACCAGATCACGCCGGACATCATCGCCTAGCGCGCGGTTGCAGCTCACAAATGGTGTGATTTCAGGCCTGCTTGCGCGTCTTCTCGGCCTGTTTCTGTTCCTGCTTGCGCGCATACATGGCGGCATCCGCCTGCGCCAGGGCTTCATCCGGTGAATGTCCCGGATTAAGGGAATAGGAACCCCAGGCCGCACCGACACTGAGCTCGCGACCAGCATATTCAAACGGCGTTGCCGCGATAAGGTCGGTCAGTTCGCGTGCCTTGTTCTCAGCTCCTTCCGGGCCCGTCAGGGTCAGAACCACACCGAATTCATCCCCGCCGAGACGGCCGACAGCGTCGGTTTCACGAACGTGCGCGGTCAACAGGGCCGAGACATGGTGCAGGGCGGCATCGCCGGCGGCATGGCCGTAGGTGTCGTTGATCGCCTTGAAGCCGTTGAGATCGATATAGACCAGGGCAGAGGGTGCATTGTGACGCTCGGCGAGCGCCAGCGCCCGGCCTACTTCGCGCAGGAAGGCGCGGCGGTTAAGCACCGGCAGCATGACGTCATGATCAGCCAGCGACTCCAGCTCACGCACCCGGCCTCGGAGGCGCTCGGTTTCCTTGCGCAGCTGATCGACCTCGCCCATCAGCGAGAGCAGGGCGCGTTGGACATTCGGGGTCAGTTCGGCTTCCGGAACGCCCATGATCGAAGCGCTGTCGCGGGAGGAGGCGGCCTCGCTCGCAGACTCCGATTTTCCCGCGCCTTGCGATTTGCTGGTGCGGTTAACTGAGGCAGGCGAATTGAGCGGTCCGATGCGCATGGGCAATCCCGTGGCCTTATGATTCTTAAATCAGGCTCATCGGACTCGGTTAAGAAATCTTCAAGCCCGGCCCAAAAGCCCAAACACCAAAAGCAACTTGACCCTTTGTCGGCGGTGGCTATGGTGCCGCGCTTCCTTTGGTTACCGGGAAGCGCCATGAGCGATCTCTCGTCATCTTCTTCCGCACCGCGCGTCGCCATTGTCATGGGTTCGCGCTCGGATTGGCCCACGATGAAAAAGGCGGCCGATGCCCTCGATGCCCTCGGTGTCGACTATGAGGCCAAGGTCGTTTCGGCTCATCGCACGCCTGACCGCATGTATGACTTTGCCAAGACCGCGCGCCAAAGAGGCGTGCAGGTCATCATCGCTGGTGCCGGCGGCGCGGCACATCTGCCCGGCATGATCGCATCGATGACCAGCCTGCCGGTGCTGGGTGTACCGGTGAAATCCAAGGCGCTATCCGGTCAGGACAGCCTGCTCTCCATCGTGCAGATGCCCGGCGGTATTCCGGTCGGCACGCTGGCGATCGGTGATGCCGGGGCCAAGAATGCCGGCCTGCTGGCGGCGTCCATCCTGTCGCTGGCCGATGCTGGTCTGGCCGAGCGCCTCGATGCCTGGCGCGCTGCCCAGACCGAGAGCATCAAGGAAACGGTTGAGGATTGATCTTCCATGAGCCACGCCCCGCTTGAGCCCGGATCCACAATCGGCATTCTCGGCGGGGGGCAGCTCGGCCGCATGCTCGCCACTGCGGGGGCCGAGCTGGGCTTCGATGTCCACGTTTTCGACCCTGAACCGGAATGCCCGGCGGCCCGCGTCGCAACCCGAGCCTGGGCTGCACCCTGGAATGATGCCGGTGCGGTTGAGGGCTTCGCGGCGCGCTGTGATGCCGTCACCTTCGAGTTCGAGAATGTCCCGGTTGAGACGGTGGCGATTGCCTCGCGTGTCTCCCAGCTACGCCCCGGTGCTCGATCACTGGAGCTGACCCAGGACCGGGTAGTCGAGAAGAGCTTCATCAATGAAGCCGGTATCAACACCGTCCCCTTCGCGCCGGTGTCCGACCTGACCGAGTTGCACGAGGCCGTGGCGATGATTGGTCTGCCGGCGGTGCTGAAGACGCGCCGTTTCGGTTATGACGGCAAAGGTCAGGCCTGGATCCGCGCTCATACGGATATCGAAACCGCCTGGAAGGCAATCGGTGAACAGCCGGCGATCCTGGAAGGTGCGGCGAGGTTTGTGCGTGAGCTGTCTGTCGTTGCGGCCCGGGGCCTAGACGGCACGGTCAAAGCCTATCCGATGGGCGAAAATGTCCATGGCGACGGCATTTTGAAGACGACGACCGCTCCGGCGCCGCGTTTGACGGGCCAGACCCAAGCGCGGGCGCTCGAGATTGCCGATGCCATCGGCGGCGGGCTCGACCATGTCGGCGTCTTTGCCGTTGAGTTGTTCGAGCTGGAGACCGGCGAGCTCCTGGTCAACGAGATCGCTCCACGGGTCCACAATACCGGGCACTGGACGCAGGATGGCTGCGCCTGCTCGCAATTCGAACAGCATATGCGCGCTGTCGCCGGCTGGCCGCTCGGGGATGCCGCACCGCATTCCTCCGCCGTGATGACCAATCTGATCGGCCATGATGCGGATGACTGGGCAGCGCTCAGCGCCGACCCGGGCGTGCGCCTGCACCTTTATGGCAAGCGCCAGACCCGCGACGGCCGCAAGATGGGCCATGTCAATCGGCTCGGCCCTCTGGCATAAGGCGGGTATGCAGCGTCCCTCTCCGCATGCCTTTAGCGATGATACCGGTCCGTTTGATCTGATTGGCGATATTCATGGCTGCGCGGGTGAGGCCGAGACCTTGCTTAAAAAGCTCGGTTATCGGCTCGGTGAGGAGGGGCCGCGGGGCAAGCGCCACTACTCCGTGTCCCACCCGGACGGCCGCAAGCCGGTCTTTCTCGGCGACCTTGTGGATCGCGGTCCGCGCTCACCGGATGTGCTGCGGCTGGTGATGGGCATGACCAAGGCGGGGCAGGCCTATACCGTCATGGGCAATCATGATGACAAGTTCCGCCGCTGGCTCGATGGGCATCATGTGCACCTGACCCACGGGATTGAGGAGACCATCACCCAGTTTGAGATCGAACCGGATGCCTTCAAGGCCGAGGTGCGCAATTTCCTCTACTATCTGCCCACTCATCTGATCCTGGATAATGGCGAGCTCTTGGTCGCTCATGCCGGGCTCGCCAAGAAGTTCCACGGCATATCCAGCGGTCAGGAACGGGCCTTTGCCCTGTTTGGCGATGTCGCCAAGCAGCGTGACAAGTATAATCTGCCGGTCCGGCGCAACTGGGCCGCCGAGTATCGCGGTCGCCGGACCGTCGTGCATGGCCATGTCGCCGAGCCGCAGGTGCGCGAGCTGAACAATGTCATTTGCATTGATACCGGGTGTTGCTTTGGTGGTGGCCTGACAGCCATGCGCTGGCCAGAGCGCGAGCTGGTCACAGTACCGGCCGAGCAGGCCTATTTCCATTCACCGCGCTGGGGTTGAGAGAGGATGGCGAAGATGCGCAGCGTCGTATGGGCTGGATTGGGTAGCCTGATGGTTCTCACCGGATATGACGGTGCGGATGATCCCGCGCAGGAAAACTCCGAGGCGCCTCAAGTCGAAACCGAGCGCCCCGAACTCGATGACTTGCTCGAGCGTGCACGCGAGGGGTCAATGAGTACGGATGCCGGCGTCACCGAGCGCATGGCCGCCAGCGCACAGGCCTATGCGCGGGCTGTCGTGGCGGCTCGTGCAGAGATCGCAGCCTACCCATTGCGCCAGCAGCATGAGAGTTTTGAAGCGGTCCGCGATGCGGTGTTCCAGCTCGACGAGTGGGCGGCGGTGGTCGACGCGGCGGGTTCGCATCGCCTCAGCGCCGAGCAGGAGAATGAGCGCGAGGCCCTGCGGCGCGATCTGGCCCGCTTGCAGACACGCATCCTGCCGCGCTTGCGCGCCCAGTTCGTCCCGCCGGCCGGGACATTGGAAGAAATGGCCGAATGCGAGGTCATCGGGCCGACCGACGGTATTATCCGCTGTATCGCCCGGGATTTCCGGGACCAGGCCCGCATGATCCGCTTCCATAACCAGATCCGGCGAGTGATCTACCGGCTGCGCTTCATCGAGACGCGGTATCAGCCGGAGATCCATTCCGTACGGCAGTTCTATCAATACCCGCTCGAGGTGCCCGCCGATGACGAGGTCGTCATCTGGTTGCCCTCAGGCGATTATCGCGATCCTGCCTAGGCCGCCGCAGCGGTGCGTTCCTGACGCCTGCCCAGCTCATCAGCAAAGCCATGATTGACGTCGCGGTGCTCCGCCTCGTCGGTTCTCACGGCGATGACCACGTCACGCAGGCGGGCATCGGCCGGAAGCTTCCAGTAATCGATCGCGATCTGCGGGGCGGGAACGTTCTCGTGCCGGCCGGCATCGATCTCGGTGAGATACTGGGTGTAGCTGATCACGGCCTCTTCCTCGAAATAGCCGACAACCCGGTGAGCCGTACGCGGCGCGAACAGGTAGAGGAAGAAATAGCAATTATAGAAGATCGCCTGCGTGATCATCACCACCGCTCGCTCAAACAGGGTCGGCCTGGCGATCTCGATGAAGGTCATCAGGTGCATGCGCTCGTTTTCCGCCTCATCGAGCAAGGTCCGGATCCAGCCCTGATCATCGCGGATATGCCGGATCGCCTTGAGATGCTGCAAGAGACCCCCGACCATGCCCGGCACGGCGGCCACGGTCTCCAGCACGACGGCGCGGTGGCCATAGCGCTTGGCGAAAAAGGTGTCAGCAAAGAAGCGGAGCATTTTGACAAAGCCCAGTGCGATGCGATCACCCAGGTCTTGCGGTTTGTGGTGGAGGGTGAGGTCTGTCTCGTGCGTGTGCATGGCGTCCTCCTGACGCTTGGGATCATGTGCACACAATATAAGCGTTCAGAGGATCAGCATCACGGCGACCCGGTGCCGCGCGGCGGCATAACTCACAAAATTAGTAGGGGTAGGTCTCGCGCTAGAAGCGCGGCCCGAAACCATAGCGCATACGGCCTAGAATCGGGCCCAGGCCGGGGAGGTTGTCGGTGATCTTCTGGACCTGCCGCTTGGTCTTTTCGAACTGCATCACATTCTCGATGCGGCGGTCGAGGAAGTCACGGGTCTTGGTCTTGTCCGGGTCGGTGTCGTGCAGCCAGATCGACAGGGTCGAGGCATAGACGCCGGAGAGGATGGTGCGCTTCGAATAGTAATTGAAATCCGTCGACGGATCGCCGATCGCCTGCCAAATCATGTCGGCTGTCGCCCAAAGAAGGCGGCTGGCCTCATGACCGGCATCAGGTCTCAGGAGCCGGGTGCGGGCCTGCAGCGCGGCTTCTTCCTGGCCGTCCATGGCGTCAAGCCGCGCCCAGACACCCGTGGTGACGCGTTCGCGAATCTTCATCGCGGGCAGGTCGGCGGCTTCGAGCACGGCACGGGCCTGCGAATCGAGCTCCTCCGACCAGAAGATGACCAGATCCAGCTCACCGCGAGGAAAGGCGAGGTGTGCCTCATGCGCATCAGTACCGTTGTCTTCGATCGCCAAATCAAGCAAGCCGTCCGCCCAGCCATCAAAGGCGGCATGCGGCAGGGCCGCCTGCAGCAAGGCTGTTCGTGTGCTATGGTAAAAGGATTGGGCGTTGGCAGATGTCTCGGTCATGGGCTGTTTCTAGTGCAGTTAGCGGCCGCGGTCATCCCGGAGCAGTGCTTTAAGCCTGTGGACACAGCGTCGCAGCTCTGCTATTTGCCGCGCCTCTGGCGAACCAGCGACGAGGGGATGAACCTCTCGTCCTTACCAATGGAGAGAGAGCCATCGTACAGATCGTTGTGCGCGACAATAATG
>NZ_JASBRW010000001.1 GCF_030149235.1 Maricaulis sp.
ATGGTTATCGATGAGCTCGACGCGTAAACGCCTCTATATCAAGACCTATGGCTGCCAGATGAATGTCTATGATTCCGAACGGATGAAGGATGTTCTGCACCCGCTCGGCTATGAGCCGTCGGAGGCGCCGGACGGGGCGGACCTGGTCATTCTCAACACCTGTCATATCCGCGAGAAGGCCGCGGAGAAGGTGTATTCCGAGCTCGGTCGCTTGCGCCCGCTGAAGGAAGCCAAGGCAGATGAGGGCGGCATGACGATCGCCGTGGCCGGCTGCGTCGCACAGGCTGAGGGCGCCGAGATCATGAAGCGCGCGCCTGTGGTTGATCTCGTGGTTGGCCCGCAGACCTATCACAAACTACCTGAGCTGATTGCCAAGACCCATCGCGAGCGCGGTGAAGCGCTCGACACCGAATTCGAGGTTGAGGACAAGTTCGACCAGCTCGGCAATGACCGCCAGGTTGAGGGCTATACGGCCTTTGTCACGGTCCAGGAGGGTTGCGACAAGTTCTGCACCTTCTGCGTGGTGCCCTATACGCGCGGTGCGGAATGGTCGCGCCCGGTTGACCAGATTGTTGCCGAAGTGCGCGCGCTGGCAGCGAAGGGTATCCGCGAGGTCACGCTGCTGGGCCAAAACGTCAATGCCTATCATGGCGCCGCACCGGCCGGCCGCGAAGATGAAGGCACCTGGGGGTTGGGACAGCTGGTTCGTCATCTGGCGCTGATCGGCGGTATCGAGCGCATCCGCTTCACCACGAGCCACCCGCGCGACATGGATGATGATCTCATTCAGGCTTTCGCCGATACACCCAAGCTGATGCCGTATTTCCACCTGCCGGTTCAGGCGGGCTCGGACAAGATCCTCAAGGCAATGAACCGCCAGCATACCGCTGAGGACTACATCGCCATCATCGAGAAACTGCGCGCGGCGCGGCCTGACATCGCCATTTCCGGTGACATGATTGTCGGCTTCCCGGGTGAAACGGACAAGGATTTCGAGGCGACCATGGAGCTGGTGCGCCAGGTCAATTACGCCTCGTGTTTCTCCTTCAAGTATTCCAAGCGGCCAGGCACGCCCGGCGCGGCCATGTTCAACCAGATTGACGAAGCCGTGAAAGGCGAGCGCCTGCAAGCGCTCCAAGCGCTGCTCAACGAGCAGCAGATCGCCTTCAATGAAAGTCAGATCGGGAAGCAATTGCCGGTCCTGTTCGAGAAGCCGGGCCGCATGGCAGGGCAGCTGCACGGACGCAGCCCCTACCTGCAAGCGGTCCATGTCGAAGCGCCGGAAAGCCTGCTCGGTGAGATCGCCATGGTCGAGATCGAGGGGGCCAGCCGCAATGCCCTGACTGGCCGGCTTGTAACTTCGGAGCAAAGCGCCGCGTGAGCACGCCCAAGACGCCCGCGCGCAAACGCGCCGCCAAGCCTCGCCGCCAGGCTTCGGAGACCCTGCATTTCAACGATGTCGACCGCGTCCGGGCCCTTGCGGGTGCCGGCGACCGTTTCCTCATCCTGATCGAGGAAGAGCTTGATGTGCGTCTGAGTGCGCCCGGCGGTGGTCAGATTGTGATCAGTGCCGATGCCCCGGATGCCCGTGAAGAGGCCAAACGTGTTCTCAAGCGACTCTATGCCAGCCTCGAGCACGGCCTGACCTGTGACGAGGCCGCTGTGCGTGCCGCTTTGCGCAGTCGCCAAGACGAGGTCGAGGGCGCGGAAGACGACGGCGTCATCCGTGTGCCGCGCGGCTCCAGCCTGATCGCCCGCACCGAGGGTCAGCGCACCTATGTCCGCGCGCTCAAGAATACGCGCAAATACGACCTGATATTCGGCGTCGGGCCTGCGGGCACGGGCAAGACCTTGCTGGCGGTCGCCTATGGCGCATCGCTCCTGGTCCAGCGCAAGGTCGAAAAGCTGATTATTACCCGCCCGGCTGTCGAAGCGGGCGAGAAGCTCGGTTTCCTGCCCGGTGATCTGACCGAGAAGGTCGACCCCTACTTGCTACCTGTCTGGGATGCGCTTGCCGACACGCTGGGGCGCTCGCAGCTGGAAAAAATCCGCGAGGATGGCCGTATCGAAGTGGCGCCGATCGCTTTCATGCGTGGCCGTACGCTCAATCGCGCCTTTATCGTGGTTGACGAGGCCCAGAATACATCGAGAGCGCAGATGCAGATGGTGCTGACCCGCCTTGGTGAAGGGTCGCGCATGGCGGTGACCGGCGATCCGAGCCAGTGCGATCTGCACCCGAGAGATCCGTCCGGCTTGCCGCACGCCCTGTCAATTCTGGCAAAAACCGAGGGAGTCGCTATCGTGAGATTCGGCCGCGGTGATGTTGTCAGGCACGATCTAGTTGCCAGAATTGTCGCGGCTTATGAAGAGGATGCCGGCATTTCGCCGGGTGTGGAAGCAGAATGAACGCGGCCGATCTGATTATCGAGGACGACAGTTGGAGCTGTGTGCGCGGCAAAACCAAGCTGGTCGAAAGCCTGATCTCGGAGGCTTACAGCCAGATTGATGGTCCGGATGCCGGTGTCGTGGCCGTGTTGCTGACCAGTGATGATGCGGTGGCCGACCTCAATGAGCGTTTCCGGCAAAAGTCCGGTCCTACGAATGTGCTGTCCTTCCCGGCTGCTGAGACCTCTGACAATCATCTGGGTGATATTGCCTTGGCCTGGGGGGTGGTGAAGAGCGAGGCAGATGAGCGCGGTCTGCCATTGCAGGACCATCTGGCCCATCTTGTCCTTCATGGCTTTCTGCACCTGCAGGGATATGATCATCAGACAGACGACGAGGCCGAGCTGATGGAGGCGCTGGAAATCCGCATTCTGGCAGCGCTCGGTATCGCCAACCCCTATGCCGCCGCGGGCGGCGCTCCGGATTCACAACGGCATGACTGAAATACCCAATTCTCGAACCGGTTCCCTGCCGGCCTGGATACGCAAGGTTCTCGGGATGGAGAAAGCCTCGGTGCCGGCCAAGCCGGCGGCTCATCCGGCGATCGAGGCCGATGCGCTCGACCGGCTCAAAGTGGCGGATGTCATGGTGCCGCGTGCCGATATCGTTGCAGTGGAACTGGGCACACCGCTGGGTGAGCTGGCGGCTGTTTTTGCCGAGGCTTCGCATTCGCGTCTGCCGGTTTACCGCGAGACGCTCGATGACCCGGTTTCGATCGTTCACATCAAGGATGTCGTTTCGCGCCTGACGCCCGATGCCAATGGTCAATTGACCAAACAATGGGCGGACACTGAGGTGCTGACCGAGATTGGCCGGCCCCTATTGTTCGCGCCGCCGTCGATGCGCGCCACGGCACTGCTCCGGCGTATGCAGGCACGCCGCCAGCACATGGCACTCGTTGTCGACGAGTATGGTGGCACCGACGGGCTGGTGACGCTTGAGGACCTGCTTGAGCCGATCGTCGGGGACATTGAGGACGAGCATGATGACGGCGAGGTGCAGATGATCCGCGCCCGTGCACCGGGCGTCTGGGATGTCGACGCCCGCGCCGAGATTGACGATTTCGAGCGAATTGTTGGCCAGGACATTGCCACCGAGGAAGAAGACGATGATGTCGATAGTCTCGGCGGTCTGGTCTTCACCCTGGCGGGCCGTATTCCCGAGCGTGGCGAAGTTATTCGACATGCGACAGGCTATGAGTTCGAGGTCCTCGAGGCCGACCCCCGTCGTATCAAGCGCATGCGCGTCCGCTCCATGAAGGCGGCCAAATCCGAAGGGGGCAAGCGCAGCTGATGCTCGACCGCCGCCTCCAGCCCTGGGTTTGGCGCGCGCGTGCAGAAAGCCTAACCGGCTGGCCGAGCTGGATTTTGCTCCTGATCAGCGGGGGACTGGCCTCGCTGGCCATGGCGCCGCTGCACAATTGGCTCGTGCTGGTTCCCAGTTTGGCGGTTCTGCTCTGGCAGGTTGATGGCGCGCGTCGACGCGCACGACCGCTGCGCGCGGCCTTCCTGGCCGGTTTTATCTTTGCCATGGGGTATTTCATGGCGGGTACCTTCTGGGTCGGATACGCCTTTGCCAATCGTGATGCGGCCTTTATTCCGCTCATCCCCATCGCCTTGCCGATTTTTGCCGCCATGCTGGCCGTATTTTGGGGCGGCGCCATGGCGCTCTATGCCGCACTGGCGCAGAAGTCGGAGTGGCGGGTGCTGGTCTTCGCAGCCAGTATTGCCCTGTTCGAGTATTTGCGGGGGCATGTCCTGAGCGGCCTGCCCTGGAACCTGCCGGCTTATGCCTGGGCTGCCGGTGGTCCGGTCAGTCAGACCGCGTCCTGGTTCGGGGTTTATGGATTGTCGTTATTGACCGTCCTGATGGCCGTATCGCCTGCAATCATGGCCTCGCGCCGCCTGACCAGCCGGCGGGCGATGCCGGCCCTGGCAGGACTGGCTATCCTGTTCCTTCTGTTCGCATCCGGCCTGGCACGCCTGTCCGGTCCGGCGCTTCCTGATCAGCCCGATATACGCCTGCGGATCGTCCAGAGTGCGATTACCCAGCAGGAAAAATGGGCCAATGGCAATCAGCTGGTAGTGCGGGAGCGCTATCTGGCTTTGACCGGCGAGCACGGCCTCGATGAGGTCACCCATATACTCTGGCCGGAAGGCGCCTTGCCCTACTACATGCTCGAGCACGGCGAAACGCTGGCGCGGATTGGCGAGACCTTGTCGGAAGGCCAGGTTCTGATGGCCGGGATTAACCGGCGCGACCAGGCGGAAGACCCGGTCACCTATTATAACGCGCTGGCCTTGATGAGTTTCGAGAACGGGATCCCGCGTTCGCGCGGCCTGTATGACAAGGTCCGCCTTGTTCCCTTCGGAGAAATCATTCCCCTGTCCGGCCTGTTGTCGCTGATCGGCTTTGACGAGTTCGCGAGATTGCAGTTCACGCCCGGGCCGGGAGCTGCGGTGATGGACGTTCCCGGCGCCCCGACGATGATGCCGCTGATCTGCTACGAGGCGATTTTCCCGGGTTTCGTGGGTGAGATGGGGGCCGAGCGTCCCGGCTGGTTGTTCAACCTGTCCAATGATGCCTGGTTCGGCGACACCTCCGGACCGGAGCAGCATCTCAACCAGGCTCGTTACCGTGCGATCGAGTTCGGTTTGCCGATGATTCGGACGGCTTCGCGGGGCTATTCCGGCGTCATCGACCCGTTTGGCCGAATGCCGGTTGAAATCGGACCCTCTGAGGAAGGTGCGTTTGATGTCGGCCTTCCCCAGCCGCTGCAAAAAACCACCTATGCAAGCTTTGGAAACTATCCGTTCTTTTTTGTGGTTTTAGGAATATTCGTCGGCGTTTTGGTGCAGCGCTATCGTTTTCTGAAACAACGAAAAGGCTCGCAGCCCTGACCTGAAAGTGATTATACTAGTGCGCTCTGGTTGTGTTATGTAGGCACAATCAATGGCGAGGCCAGTATGCAGGTTGAGCAAATGACAAAAACGAGTTCCCGCGGGCCAAATCCCATCGATATCCATGTCGGGTCTCGTATCAGGCTTCGCCGGCAGCTGATGAAGATGAGCCAGGAAAAACTCGGCGATGAGCTGGGTGTGACCTTCCAGCAGGTTCAAAAATACGAGCGTGGTGCCAACCGGGTTGGCGCCAGCCGGCTCTACCGGCTGTCGCGGGTGCTTGAAGTCCCGGTGCAGTTCTTTTTCGAAGGTTTGAGTGATCAGGCCCCGGTGAAGGCGATGGCCGATAATGACCAGACCCCGATCGTCTACGACTTTATTCAAAGCTCGGACGGTGTGTCGCTGGCGGAGAGTTTTTCCCGCATCAAGGACGCCAAGGTGCGCCGCCGGGTTCTCGAACTGGTCCGGACTTTGGCGAATGAGCAGGAAATGGCTCACTGATACGCATGGGTGCCGAAAGCGCGCAAAGTCGGTAAACCCCGGCCCATGACCCGCAAGATCTCAAAAGCGTCCGACCAGCGTCCGGACTTCCGGCTGTTTGGGCGCGCACAAGGCAAGCCGCTCTCCGCGCGCCAGCAAGCTCTGGTGGATGATGTCCTGCCCAAGATCGACCTGCCGGCGGACGGAGAGATCGAATCCGCCATGCTGTTGCCGGACCGAGGGGCGCACGTCCTGGAGATCGGATTTGGCGGCGGTGAGCACCTCGCTGGGCAGGCCGCCGCGCATCCGGACATAGGCTATATCGGTATTGAGCCTTTCCTCAATGGTGTGGCCAAGGCGCTGACCTATCGCGAAGAAAAGGGATTGCGGAATTTGCGCCTGCACCGGGGTGATGCGCGCGAGCTTCTGCCATCCTTCAAGACCGCTTCTCTGGATCGGATATTTCTTCTGTTTCCCGACCCCTGGCACAAGAAACGCCATGCCAAGCGACGTTTCCTGCAGCAGGCAACGCGCGATGATTTCGCGCGCATTCTCAAACCGGGCGGCCAGCTGCGCATTGCCACGGATGTGAAGTCCTATGCCGATCACTGCATGATTGAACTCCAGGGCGATGAGCGGTTCAGCTGGCAGGCCTCGAAGGCCGATGACTGGCGGGTCCCGCCCGCTGATCACATCACCACGCGTTATGAGAGCAAGAATCTCGGCGATTGCGCGCCCGTGTTCATGGATTGGGTCCGCAGTGTCGACTGACCCTTGCATTCCACGCCCTGCAGGCGTATAAGCCCGCCATCACATGTTCGATGGCATTGGATGATGCTTTCGAGCGGTCGCGGTTGCGGCCGCTCTTTTTGTTTCTCAGGAGCTGGTTTGAAAACCAAGACCCCGCAAGACGACCGCATTCTCGCCCTGGCCGAACCGATCGCTGAAGATCTCGGTCTTGAGGTGGTGCGCGTGCGCGTCATGTCGGGCAAGAAGCCGCGCCTCCAGATCATGGCTGACCGGCTCGACGAGACCGGTGTTGATGTCGATGATTGCGCGCGCCTGTCGCGAGCCCTGTCGGACGTGTTTGAAGTCGAGGACCCGATTGCCGGGGAATACGATCTGGAGATCTCCTCACCCGGTATTGACCGGCCCCTGACCGATCTGCGCCATTTCGCGCGCTGGGAAGGGTTCGATGCCAAGATTGAACTGGATCGCCTGGCCGAAGGCCGCAAGCGCTTCCGGGGCATTCTGGCCGGTGTCGAGGACAATGATGTCATGCTCGACATGGACGGTGAAGAACATACCACGCTGATCCCGTTTGACTGGATCGCTGAGGCCAAACTGGTTTTGACGGACGCCCTGATAGAGGCGGACTTGAAAGCGCGCGGCAAAGCGGCTGCGCCGACCGAAGGAGACGAATAATGTCGCAACTGATCGCAGCGGAGATCGCACGATGAGCATTGGTGTCAGCCATAACCGGCTGGAATTGCTGCATATCGCCCGGGCCTTGGCGTCCGAGAAGAATATCGATGAGAGCATCGTTATCGAGGCCATCGAGGAAGCGATCCAGAAGGCCGCGCGCTCGCGCTATGGCGCCGAGAACGACATCCGCGCCGTCATCGACCGCAAGACGGGCGAACTGTCCCTGACGCGCAATATGACGGTCGTGGAAGAGGTCGAGAACGACAACCAGGAACTGACCCTGGAACACGCCAAGCGCATTGATGCCAATGCCGAGATCGGTACGGTCTTCTCTGACGAGTTGCCGCCGATCGAGTTTGGCCGTGTTGCTTCGCAGACCGCGAAACAGGTGATTACGCAGAAAGTCCGTGACGCCGAGCGCCAGCGCCAGTTCGAAGAGTACAAGGATCGTGTTGGCGAGATCGTCAACGGTATCGTCAAGCGCGTCGAATACGGCAATGTGATTGTCGATCTCGGCCGCGCCGAAGGCATTATCCGCCGCGCTGATGGTATTCCGCGTGAGAATCTGCAGAACAATGAGCGCGTTCGCGCATACATCTATGATGTGCGTGAAGAAGTGCGCGGTCCGCAGATCTTCCTGTCGCGTGCGCATCCGGACTTCATGGCTGCCCTGTTCGCACAGGAAGTGCCGGAGGTCTACGAAGGTATTATCGAGATCCCGTCTGTTGCCCGTGATCCGGGCAGCCGCGCCAAGATCGCGGTGATCTCCAATGACAGTTCCATTGACCCGGTTGGTGCCTGTGTCGGTATGCGCGGTTCGCGCGTGCAGGCGGTGGTGTCCGAGCTGGCGGGCGAAAAGATCGACATCATCCCGTGGTCGGATGAGCCGGCGAACTTCATCGTCAACGCCTTGCAGCCGGCGGAAGTGGCCAAGGTCGTTCTCGACGAGGAAGACCAGCGCATCGAAGTCGTCGTGCCGGACGAGCAGCTTTCTCTGGCCATCGGCCGTCGCGGCCAGAATGTCCGTCTTGCCTCGCAGCTGACCGGCTGGTCGATCGACATTCTCACCGAGGAAGAAGAGTCCGAGCGTCGCCAGAAGGAGTTCGCCGAGCGGACCCAGCTCTTTATCGGGGCTCTTGATGTTGATGAGGTGATTGCCCAACTCCTGGCTACGGAAGGCTTCACCGACGTCGAGGAAATCGCCTATGTCGAGCTCGGCGAGATTGCCGTGATCGAAGGCTTTGACGACGAGACGGCGGAAGAAATCCAGGCGCGTGCCCGTGATTATCTCGAGCGTATTGCGGCCGAGCAGGACGCCAAGCGTAAGGAGCTGGGCGTCGAGGATGCGGTCATGGAAGTCGAGGGTGTAGACCTCGCCATGGCTGTGAAGTTTGGCGAGAACGACGTCAAAACGGTTGATGACCTGGCAGGCCTGGTTGGCGACGACCTGCGCGGCTGGTTCGAAACCAAGAATGGCGAGCGTGTTCGCGAGCCGGGTATCCTGGAAGAGTTCAACCTGTCCTCTGAGGATGCCGACATGATGATCATGCGCGCTCGTGTCGCGGCGGGCTGGATTTCGGAAGAAGACCTGCCGCAGCCGGAAGTCGAAGAAGTGGACGCAGCTGAAGCGGGTGAGGCCGGCGATATCGATCTCGATATCGAGAATATGGACCTCGAAGCGCTTGAAGCAGAAGCCGAAGCACTCGGCCTCGATTTCAATGACGTCGATGGCGAGCTGGCTGACGAGGAGGATCAGGCTGGTTAAGGCGGTGACACGCCGGTCAGGGGGTCGCGAGCGGACCTGCCTGGCCACCGGCGAGATCAAGCCGGAGGCGGACTTGATCCGCCTCGCCTTGGCACCGGACGGCACCCTGGTGCCGGACATTGCGGCCAAGCTGCCTGGACGGGGTCTTTGGATCACGCCGCAGCGCGACTTGGTTGAGACTGCACGTCGCCGGGGTGGCTTCAACCGCTCGGCGGGCCGGGCGGTGGCGGTGCCGGAAGACATTGTCGCGCAGATTGAAGCGCGGCTCGCAGACCGCGCGCTGAGCCTTCTCGGCCTGGCGCGGCGGTCGGGTCAGCTGGCCGCCGGTTTCGACGCGGCCCGCCTGGCCATCAAGGCAGGGCGCCCGGCCTGGCGCATCGAGGCGTCGGACGGGGCAGCCGACGGGCGCGAGAAGCTGGACCGGCTTACGCGCTCGGCCTGGGGCGACGACATACCGGTCGCCGGGTGTTTCAGTGCCGAAGAGCTCGGTGCGGCAACCGGTAGAGACCATCTGGTCCACGCCGTTCTCGGTGCTGGAGCGCAAAGTGCGGCATTCGCCGCGACCATGCGGAAGCTCTCGGGCTTCCGCGCGACAAACGAGTTCTGATCCACGGCTGTGCCGGGAATCAAAGCAGCGGTTGAATCCGGAGGCGAGCTGGGTAGTTTAGCCAGCCTTCACGCCGGACACCCTGCGACTGAAGAGTGCGGCTTCGTGGTGATCGGCTACCGCGGGGAAACGTGAAACGAAAGCCGAATTGGAAGGCTCGTATGAGCGACGCAGACGATAATAAGCCCTCTGGCCGCCGGCCGCTTTCGCTGAACCGTTCC
>NZ_JASBRW010000009.1 GCF_030149235.1 Maricaulis sp.
CGCTTCGGCGAGCACCATTGCGGGTGTAGCTCAGTTGGTTAGAGCGCCGGCCTGTCACGCCGGAGGTCGCGGGTTCGAGTCCCGTCACTCGCGCCACTTTTTTCCAGACAATCTGTTGAACTTGAAAGTGGTGCGTCAGGCCTGCCGGCGCAGGCTCTGTGGGATTTGAAACGCACGTTCGCCTGCGAGCAGGCCTTTGGAGACCTCCAGCAATTCATCTTGCTTGACCGGCTTGGCCAGCACGGCATTGAACCCGGCCGCCTCATACTCCGCGATCTGGTGTTCCATGACATTGGCCGTGTGAGCGATAACCGGTGCCGGAAGCCGGCCCGCGTCCTGCTCCATGGCGCGGATCCGGCGAGTGGCTTCAACGCCATCCATCAGCGGCATGCGGATATCCATGAAGACGATATCAAAGGCGCGGGCGGTGCAGGCATCGACGGCCTCAGAGCCGTTCTCCGCGAAGGCGACCTGACCCTCAAGCGGACGCAGCAGGGCACCCAGCACCATACGATTGGTCATATTGTCGTCGACGATCAGGATCGCTGGCCCACCCGTGTCATTGCTGGGCGCAGCAGATTCGGCGGAGGCCGCCGGCTTGGCCGGCGCGGCAGCGACCCGTGGCGCGGGCAATTCGATGCGGAAGCGGGTGCCGCGACCGGTTTCACTGGCAACATCCAGCGTGCCTTCCATCAATTCGACCAGGCGCGAGACGATCGCCAGGCCTAGCCCGGTACCGCCGTATTCTCGCGACGTACTGCGTTCAGCCTGCACGAAGGGATCAAAGACGCTGGCGAGTTGGTCTCGGCTCATACCGCGGCCGGTATCGGAAACCGTCAGGACGATGCGATCGGGATCATCGGCCTTGGTGCCGATCTCGAGCTGCACGGAGCCGGTCTCGGTAAACTTCACCGCGTTGGACAGCAGGTTGTGCAGAATCTGGCTGATACGGTGCGGGTCGCCGGTCCGGCGTGCCGTGGGTGACATGGGGGCCAGGAAATTGACCGTGAACTCCAGACCGCGCTCGCTCGCCTTGAGCGAATGGGTGCGGCGAAGACTGGTGATCATTTCAGACGGATCGAACTCGACCGGGTCGATTGCCAGCTCGCGGGCCTCGATCTTGGACAGGTCGAGAATGTCGTTGAGCGTGGCCAGCAGCAATGTGCCACTGTCCTTGATCGTCTGGACATATTTGCGCTGATCTGCGTCGAGCCCACTCTCGGAAAGCACCTCCGCCATCCCGAGCACACCATTCATCGGCGTGCGGATCTCATGGCTCATATTGGCCAGAAATTCGGTCTTTGCGGCATTGGCGTCATCGGCCATGGCTTTTTGCCGGCGAATGCTCTCAACCGAGGCAATCATCTCATTGCGGTAAACCCCGGCGCTGACGAAGACGAAGATCGCCGAAGAGCAGAGAGCCGCCATGACGGTCGTGAAATCGACGCTCGCCAGCTGTGCGGTCAGCTCGGCCGGTAAGAGGGCGTAACAATAGGTATAGGTGCCGATCGCGGCCGCCAGGGCAGCTGCCCCACCACGCCAGCCGAGCACCAGTGTGATGGTCATGACCGCTGGGATCAGCAACAGGTTGGACGGGCTCAGCAGCTGTGAATTCATCACCGAGAGGGCGATGATGAGCCCGATAACGGTGTATCCCACGATCAGGGCGCGGGTCTTGAACCCTACATAGCCATTGATCAAGAGCGGCGCGCCGAGGCAGACCAGCGAGATCGCGAAGCTGTTTCCGATTAGGAGCGGAAACTCTTCAAAATACTCGATATTCATGATCGAGATAGCGGTGCCCGCCAGGCCTGCGAGCAGACAGAACGCGGTCAGGGCGCGCTCGGAGGCCACTCGCAAGCGCGCGTTGTCGTCACGAGCCGGCCAATATCGACGCCGGAGTTCCGCCAGACCATTCTTCATCACAATACTCCCCACCGGCGGGAATATAGGACGAAAAAGGTTACGAAATAGGTTTATGCGTAAGTATGGCTGGCGAACCGGGCGGACGAGCGGAAATTCCGCTCGTCCGCAACCGGCGCGCAACAGCGCTATTGTGCCGGGGTCAGACCGGTCGCGTCATAGCTGACCGGGGCGAGGCCCGGGCCGAGCGGCAGGTCGGCCAGGACGAACACGCCCAGCACGCCCAGCGACACCACGAGGATGGCCACCGAGTAAGGCAGCATGGTCGCGATCAGGCTGCCGAGACCAAACTCCGGCACGTAACGACGAGCGAAAACCAGGATCAGCGGCATATAGGGCAGCAGCGGGGTGATGATGTTGGTGGCCCCATCGCCCACACGATAGGCCGCGGTGGTGGCGTCCGGACCGATGCCCAGCAGCATCAGCATGGGCACCGCAACCGGAGCCAGCATGGCCCATTTGGCCGAGGCGCTGCCGACGAACAGGTTCAGGACGGCTGTCAGCATGACCATGGCGACAAGCAGCAGTGGCGCGGGCAGACCGGAGGCCTGCAGGGCGGCAGCCCCATTGATGGCCAGGATCGTGCCGAGATTGGACCAGGCAAACAGGGCCAGGAACATCGCCATGACGAAAGCGAGGACGATGTAGACGCCCATATCGCTCATCGCGCCGGAGGCCATCGCCACCGCGTCCTTGTCCGACTTGATGGTGCCGGCGGCGATACCGAAGGCGAGGCCCATGAGCAGGAAGGCGATCATCGAGATGGCGACGATCGAATTGTAGAATGGCGCCAGATCACCGTTTTCATCGCGCAGGATGGCGTCGGCGGGCATGGTCATCGAGACGACCCAGGCGATCAGGGCAATCATGACGACACCGGCGGCGATCAGGCCGCGCCTTTCTGCGGCTGTCAGATCGGTCGTCGGAGCATCCTCGTCTTCGCCATTTTCGCCCTTGAGGCCTTTCCACTCGCCCAGGCGCGGCTCGATGATGGCCTGTGTGACCCAGGTGCCGGCGATAACGACGGCCGGGGTCAGCGCGAAGATAAAGTAGTAGTTCGACAGAATGTTCAGCTGCCAGTCCGGATCGATGAACTGCGCGGCCTGGACGGTGATGCCCAGCAGCAAGGGCTCAAGCGGTCCGGGGAAGAGGTTGGCCGAGAAACCGGCGGAGACACCGGCGAAGGTCGCGGCAATACCGGCGATCGGGTGGCGGCCGACCGAGGCGAAGACAATGCCGCCCAGCGGGATCAGGACCACATAGCCTGCATCAACGGCGAGATTGCCCATGACGCCGGCGAATACGAGGGTCGCGGTGAGCAGCGTGTTGGGAACCCATCCGACCAGGGCGCGCAGGCCGGCGCCGAACAGGCCGGTGCGTTCCGCTACGCCGGCACCGATCATCACCACCAGAACCAGTCCGAGGGGCGGGAAGTTGACGAAAATGGACGTGAACTCGGTCAGAAGCCGGCGGATATTGTCGCCGGAGAGCAGGGATTGGGCGGCGATTGTTTCACCGGTGACCGGGTGGGTTGATTCCAGACCTCCGCCTGCGGCGAGCACTGAAATCGTGACGACCGCGGTGATCAGGATGACGAAGATTGTCACCGGATCGGGCAGGCGGTTGCCGGCGCGCTCGACGAAATTGAGGATACCATTACCAATATTCACGTCTCTCTCCCCTGTGACGTTTCGGCGATAAATGAGCAGGGATGGCCGAAATAGGCAATGGTCGAGCCCTGCAGGGGGACCGCAGGGCACATATTCCCACTGCTCCTTCATGCCCTCGCAGCGCAGTTTGCGCGCCATGCAAATCCTTCTTCGCCTTGTGCGCTATCAAATCTGGGCACTGTGCGCGACCTGGCCGCCCTTGCTGCTCTGTCTGTTGGCGCTCGGTCTTGCCTGGCTTGGCGCTTCGGCCCTGCCGGCCGGATCCGTTCTGCTGGCGACGGGAGCGGCCATTCTGGTGTTTGATGCTGCGGCACGCCTGCGACAGGCCGAGATGATCCGGGCGGAAATCCTGTGTATCGGCGGCCTGCAGGGTTCAGCGTTGAAGGTTTTCCGCCAAGCGCGCGCATCATGGTGTTCACGCCGGGCCGCATTGGCGGCCGCTAGCGCTGCCGGGCAGGGGAGAACCGCGCGGGAGCTCGTCGAGAAGTGGGGTTACAGGCCCTGGCATGTTTTCCCGGATCACGCGTTTAGTGCCCGTTCGCCATTTTTGCGTGCCGGGTTTTGGAAATCGGTTCTTGGACTGCGTCAGTAGACGGCCAGAACTGGGCCCTAATTGCGAGCCGCTCGCAACTGGAATTCCTTATACAGGCTTTACGATTGAGAACTGAGCTCGGGCGGTCTTTAGCCCTTGCTCGAACGCGCGCTGCGCACTAGCTTCCGCGCCAAATCAGGCAGGGGGCCCGGCCGGCGATTCCGATTCGTATTCCCAGCGAAACTCGCCAGAAGCTGCTCCTGCCCGACAAGACGGACCGAACACGGGCGAGGCCTTGCCATGGAAACGCTGCTTCTCGACTACCTGCCGATTCTCATCTTCTTCGGCATTGCCGCCGCTCTCGGCGTCATCTTCATGCTGGCCGCGTTTGTGGTCGCTCCGTCCAAACCGGATCCGGAAAAAGTCTCGACCTATGAGTGCGGCTTCAACGCGTTTGATGACGCCCGCATGAAGTTCGATGTCCGTTTCTACCTTGTCGCAATCCTGTTCATCATCTTCGACCTGGAAGTGGCCTTCCTGTTCCCGTGGGCGGTCAGCCTGCGTGACAGCCTCGGCCCGTTCGAATTCTGGTCCATGATGATGTTCCTCGGCGTCCTGACCATCGGCTTTATTTACGAGCTGAAAAAAGGCGCGCTGGACTGGGAGTAAGAAGTCCTGGCCTCTGATCACACGACCCCTGCTGGAATGGCTGGCCGCGCTGCGGTTCCCCATTACGACCCGAAGAAGCATGACCCGTTTTTCGACGGCGTCAGCGATGCGCTGGCGGACAAGGGCTTCGTTGTCGCTGCTGCCGATGACCTGGTGACCTGGGCCCGGACCGGTTCGCTGATGTGGATGACCTTTGGTCTCGCGTGCTGCGCTGTCGAGATGATGCAGGCCTCCATGCCGCGTTACGACGTCGAGCGCTTTGGTTTCGCTCCGCGCGCTTCCCCGCGTCAGTCCGACGTCATGATCGTGGCCGGCACCCTGACCAACAAGATGGCCCCGGCTCTGCGCAAGGTCTACGACCAGATGCCTGAGCCGCGCTATGTCATCTCCATGGGGTCTTGTGCCAATGGGGGCGGGTATTATCACTACTCGTATTCCGTCGTGCGCGGTTGTGACCGCATTGTTCCGGTCGACGTCTATGTCCCGGGCTGCCCGCCGACCGCTGAAGCGCTCGTGTACGGTATTCTGCAGCTGCAGAAGAAGATCCGTCGCGAAGGCTCGATCGAGCGCTAGGAGAGGATGAGATGAGCGAAGCCCTTCAATCCCTCGGCGAACACATCGCAGGCCAGCAGGAAAGCGCCGTCAAATCCTGGTCGGTCGAGCATGGCGAGCTGACCGTCGAGATCCATGACGACCGCATTGTCGACATGCTGCGCTTCCTGCGCGATGACGCGGCCTGCCGTTTTACCTCGCTGATCGACATTTGCGGTGTCGACTACCCGCAGCGCGCCGAGCGTTTCGAGGTCGTCTACCACCTGCTGTCGATGCAGCAGAACCACCGCATCCGGATCAAGCTGTCCGTCGATGAGGACACGGCTGTCCCGTCGGTGATCGAGCTTTTCCCGGTCGCCAACTGGTTCGAGCGTGAAGCCTTTGACATGTATGGCATCGCCTTCTCCGGTCACCCGGACCTGCGTCGCCTACTGACCGATTACGGTTTTGAAGGCCATCCGCTGCGCAAGGACTTCCCGCTCACCGGCTTCATGGAAGTGCGCTGGGATGACGAGGAAAAGCGCGTCGTCTACGAGCCGGTCGAACTGGTTCAGGAATACCGCGATTTCGACTTCATGAGCCCGTGGGAAGGCGCCAAATACGTCATCCCGGGTGATGAGAAGGCGGAGGGCTAAGGCATGGCTGATATCGAAACCACCGAAGAATCCCCGCGCAATTTCACCATCAATTTCGGTCCGCAGCACCCGGCGGCGCACGGTGTTCTGCGCCTCGTTCTGGAGCTGGATGGCGAGGTCGTCGAGCGCGTTGATCCGCATATCGGCCTTCTGCACCGCGGCACCGAGAAACTTCTCGAGCACAAGACCTATCTCCAGGGCATCGGTTATTTCGACCGTCTCGACTACGTAGCGCCGATGAACCAGGAGCACGCCTTCTGCATGGCGGCTGAACGCCTGGCCGGTATCACTGTGCCCAAGCGCGGCCAGTATGTGCGCGTGCTCTACTCCGAGATCGGACGTATCCTGTCTCACCTTCTCAATGTCACGACCCAGGCCATGGATGTCGGCGCGCTGACACCGCCGCTCTGGGGCTTCGAGGAACGCGAGAAGCTGATGGTCTTCTATGAGCGCGCTTCCGGTTCGCGCATGCACGCCCACTATTTCCGCCCGGGCGGTGTGCACCAGGACCTGCCGCCGGAGCTGATCCAGGATATCCGCGCCTGGTGTGACAGCTTCCCCGCCGCGCTCAACGATATCGATGATCTCCTGACCGAGAACCGCATCTTCAAACAGCGCAATGCCGATATCGGTGTTGTCTCCAAGGAAGAAGCGCTCGAGTGGGGCTTCTCCGGCGTCATGGTTCGCGGTTCCGGCATGGCTTGGGATCTGCGCCGCTCGCAGCCTTACGAGGTTTATGACGAGCTGGAATTCAACATCCCGCTCGGCAAGAACGGCGACTGCTATGACCGCTATCTCTGCCGCATGGAAGAGATGCGCGAGAGCGTGAAGATCATGATCCAGTGCTGTGACTGGCTGATGAAGCCGGAAAACCAGGGTGAGGTTCTGGCCACTGACAGTAAATTCTCCCCGCCGCGCCGCGCCGAGATGAAGCAGTCGATGGAAGCGCTGATCCAGCACTTCAAGCTCTATACCGAAGGTGTCCACGTCGATGCCGGCGAGGTCTATGCCGCCGTTGAAGCGCCCAAGGGCGAGTTCGGCGTCTATCTCGTGGCCGACGGATCCAACAAGCCCTACCGCGTGAAAATCCGCGCGCCGGGCTTTGCCCACCTTGCGGCCATGGATCACCTCAATCGCGGTCACATGCTGGCCGACGTATCCGCCATTCTGGGTTCACTCGACATCGTCTTCGGGGAGATCGACCGATGAGCGTTCGCCGTCTCGCGAAAGAACAGCCGGAAAGCTTTGCCTTCAACAAGAAGAGCGAAGATGAGATCAAGTTCTGGCTGGGCAAATACCCCGATGACAAGAAGGCCTCGGCCGTCATCCCGATGCTCTGGATCGCCCAGAAGCAGGAAGGCTGGGTCTCCGAGCCGGCCATTCGCGACATCGCGGATCGCCTGTCCATGCCCTATATCCGCGTCTTCGAAGTCGCGACCTTTTACACCATGTTCAACCTGGCCCCGGTCGGCGAGAATCTGGTTCAGGTCTGCGGCACGACGCCGTGCATGCTGCGTGGGTCCGAAGATCTGATGTCGGTGTGCAAGAAGCGCATCGGCAAGCAGCACGAGGTGTCCGAAGACGGCAAGTTCACCTGGGTCGAGGTGGAGTGCATGGGCGCCTGCGCCAATGCGCCGATGATCCAGCTCGCCAACAAGGATGGCGATCATTACATCGAAGATCTCGATGCAGAGAAGTTCGAGAAACTCCTTGACGACCTCGCTGCCGGCAAAAAGGTCGAATACGGCCCGCAATCCGAGCGCAATGCATCTGAACCCCACGGCACCAAGGTCCTCTCCGACCCGTCTCTCTATGACGGTTCGCGCGCGAAGAAGATCAAGCTGCCGAATACCGAAAAGGCGGAGGGCTAAATGGTCGAGCTTCTCCAGGATAAAGACCGGATTTTCACCAATCTGTTCGGGCATCACAGCCCGGGTCTGGAATCTGCCCAGCAACGCGGTGCCTGGAATGGCACCAAGGACATGCTGGACATGGGCCGGGACTGGATCATCGATCAGATGAAGGCTTCGGGCCTGCGCGGACGTGGCGGCGCTGGTTTCCCGACCGGTCTGAAATGGTCCTTCATGCCCAAGGAAGTGGGCGCGCGTCCGCATTATCTCGTCGTCAATGCCGACGAGTCCGAGCCGGGCACGTGTAAGGACCGCGAGATCATGCGTCATGATCCGCACCTCCTGATCGAAGGCTGCCTGATCGCCTCCTTCGCCATGCAGGCGCATGCTTGCTACATCTATCTGCGCGGTGAGTATGTCACTGAACGCCTGGCGATGGAGAAGGCCGTCAAGGAGGCCTATGAGGCCAAGCTGATCGGAGAGAAGAACGTCCATGGCTGGCCGTTCCATGTCTATATCCATCACGGTGCCGGCGCCTATATCTGCGGCGAGGAAACGGCCCTGCTGGAAAGCCTGGAAGGCAAGAAGGGCCAACCGCGCCTGAAGCCGCCATTCCCGGCCAATGCCGGCCTCTATGGCTGCCCGACGACCGTCAATAACGTCGAATCCATTGCTGTGGCTGGCACGATCCTGCGCCGCGGCGCCGACTGGTTCTCCAGCTTCGGCCGTGAGCGCAATGTCGGCACCAAGATCTTCTCGATCTCCGGCCATGTGAACAATCCCTGTAACGTCGAAGAAGTCATGTCGATCCCGATGCGTACGCTCATCGAGACGCATGCCGGCGGCGTTCGTGGCGGTTGGGACAATGTCAAAGCCGTGATCCCGGGCGGATCCTCGGTTTCTCTGCTGCCGAAAGACATTTGCGACGACGTGCTGATGGATTTCGATGCGCTCTCTGCGCACAAATCCGGCCTTGGCACGGCTGCCGTCATCGTCATGGACAAGTCCACTGACGTGGTGACGGCGATCGCGCGGATTTCCTACTTCTACCGCCATGAGAGCTGCGGCCAGTGTACGCCGTGCCGTGAAGGTACGGGCTGGATGTGGCGCGTCCTGACCCGCATGGCCGCGGGCGAATCGACGATCGAAGAGATCGACATGCTGCTGGAGGTTGCCGGTCAGGTCGAAGGTCACACGATCTGCGCCCTGGGTGACGCGGCCGCCTGGCCGGTCCAGGGCCTGATCCGTCATTTCCGCTCTGAGATTGAAGAGCGCATCAACAATTATCGCGAAGGCAAGCCGGTCTTTGTGAGCCAGGCCGTAGCAGCGGAGTAGGGGGAGGATATGGGCGCTGACGCATCATCTCTGACGATCCTGGCCCTGCTGTTCTGGATTGCCGTGTTCGGGTTTCCGGTTTGGCGGATCCTGTCTCGTCTGGGGTTTTCGGGATTTTGGGCCATTTTGGCGTTTGTCCCGCTCGTAAATTTGATCGCCCTCTGGGTGCTCGCGCTCAACAAATGGCCTGTTGAGACCGCGATGGATACCGGGAAGCTGGATTAGTCATGAGCGAAGATCTCCGCAAAATTATTGTCGACGGCGAGGAAATCGAGGTTCCGAATTCCTACACGCTGCTGCAGGCTGCCGAGGAAGCAGGCCGGGAAATCCCGCGCTTTTGCTATCACGAGCGCCTCTCGGTCGCCGGTAACTGCCGTATGTGCCTGGTCGAGCTGGTCGGGGCGCCGAAACCGGCGGCCTCTTGCGCGATGCAGGTACGCGATATGCGCGGCGGGCCGAATGGCGAGCCGCCGGCGATGAATACGCTGTCGCCCATGGTCAAGAAGGCCCGCGAAGGGGTGATGGAGTTCCTGCTCATCAACCACCCGCTGGATTGCCCGATCTGTGACCAGGGTGGCGAATGTGACCTGCAGGACCAGGCCCTGGCCTATGGCCGCACCGGCTCGCGCTTCCCGGAAAACAAGCGCGCGGTCGAAGACAAGGAAATGGGCCCGATCATCAAGACGGAGATGACGCGCTGCATCCAGTGCACGCGCTGCGTCCGCTTCGTTACCGAGGTCGCCGGTGTGCCGGAGATCGGCATGATCGGTCGCGGCGAAGACGCCGAGATCACGACTTATCTCGAGAACGCGGTCACGTCGGAACTGTCCGGCAATGTCATCGACCTGTGCCCGGTCGGCGCGCTGACCTCCAAGCCCTACGCTTTCAAGGCGCGTCCCTGGGAGCTCTCCAAAACCGAGACCATCGATGTGATGGATGCGGTTGGCTCCAATATCCGCGTCGACAATCGCGGCACGGCTGTGCTGCGCATCCTGCCGCGCACGCATGAAGGCGTGAACGAGGAGTGGATTTCCGACAAGACGCGTTATGCCTGGGAAGGCCTCGGCAAGCAGCGTCTCGATCGTCCTTACGTGCGCGAAAACGGCAAGCTGCGCCCGGCCGACTGGTCGGAAGCCCTGTCCGTGGCCGCCGAGAAGCTGGGTGGCGACGCCTCCAAAATCGGCGTCATTGCCGGTGATCTGAGCTCGGTTGAAGAGCTCAAGGCGGTCAAGGACCTCGCCGATGCGCTCGGTATTGCCTCGATCGATTGCCGTCAGGACGGTGCCAAGATCGGTGACGGTGCGCGCGAGAGCTATCTCTTCAACACCACGATTGCCGGCATTGAGGAGGCAGATGCCATCCTCATCGTCGGTGCCGACCCGCGCACCGAAGCGGCGATCATCAATGCCCGCATCCGCAAGACCTGGCTCAATAATGACACCCAGGTCGCCGTCATCGGCGAAGCGGTCGACCTGTCCTACGAGTACGAGCATCTCGGGACGTCGGCAGCCGATCTGGCCGGTCTCAAGCGCAAGCGCTCCGGCTTCATCAAGACGCTGAAAGACGCCGAGCGCCCGATGATCATCCTCGGCTCCGGCGCGCTGACCCGCGAGGATGGCGCAGCCATTCTCAATGCGGCCGGTGATCTAGCCGACAGCATTGGCGCGGTCAAGGACGGCTGGAACGGCTTCAACGTGCTGCACACGGCAGCCTCCCGCGTCGGCGGTCTCGATCTCGGCTTCATTCCGCGCGAGGGCGGTCACGATGTGGCGGCCATGCAGTCCAACGCCATGGACACGGTCGTTCTGCTCGGTGCTGACGAGCTCGACATGTCCAGCTTCGGCGATGCCTTCGTCATCTATGTCGGCAGCCATGGCGATAACGGTGCGCACCGTGCCGATCTCATCCTGCCGGGCGCAGCCTGGACCGAACAGGATGGCATTTTCGTCAATACCGAGGGCCGGGTTCAGCTGGCTTATCGCTCCGTCTTCCCGAAAGGCGAGGCGAAAGAGAACTGGGCGATCTTCCGGGCCCTGTCCGAGCGTCTCGGCAAGACCCTGCCGTACGACAATCTCGAGCAATTGCGCATGAAGCTGTTCGAGGACCATCCGGTTCTTGCCGGCATCGATCATGCGCCGGGTGCCGAGACGGTGGCTGATTTCGACGCCAAGTCGATCGGCGCGGCCGGCGATATCGCTGACGAGGCGTTCAAGCCGGCTGTCAGCAACTTCTATTTCACCAACCCGATCGCGCGGGCTTCGGAAACGTTGGCGGCTTGTTCCGCCCTCAAGACCGAGCCGGCCAAGGTCGCAGCGGAGTAGGGCGCAATGACGGATTTCGTTGCACAATTTGGCGTCTGGGGCGGTTTCGGCATGGCCGTGCTGCAAATCCTGGGCTTCATGATCGTCCTGCTCCTGTCGCTGGCTTTCCTGCTGCTGATGGACCGGAAAGTCTGGGCGGCGGTGCAGATGCGCAAAGGCCCGAACGTGGTCGGCGCGTTCGGCCTGTTGCAGTCCTTCGCGGATTTCCTGAAATTCGTGTTCAAGGAGATCGTCGTTCCGGCCGGTGCTGACCGCACACTCTACCTCCTGGCGCCGTTGATCACGCTGATCCTCGCCTTTGTGACCTGGGCCGTCGTGCCGGTCGCACCGGGCTGGGTCATTGCGGATATCAATGTCGGTATTCTCTACCTCTTCGCCATGTCCTCGCTGGGTGTTTACGGCATTATCATTGGCGGTTGGGCCTCGAACTCGAAATACCCCTTCCTGGGTGCGCTGCGTTCGGCCGCGCAGATGGTTTCCTACGAGGTCTCGATCGGCTTCATCATCGTCACCGTGCTCCTGTTTGCCGGCTCGATGAGCCTGACGACGATCGTCGAGCAGCAGGCCGGTGGCTTCTGGAACTGGAACCTCCTGGCCGGGCACACTTTCCCGGTACCGATGTTCCTGGTGATGATCCCGATGGCGGTGATCTTCTTCATCTCCGCCCTGGCCGAGACCAACCGTCCGCCGTTCGACCTGCCGGAAGCTGAATCCGAGCTCGTGGCCGGTTACCAGGTCGA
>NZ_JASBRW010000011.1 GCF_030149235.1 Maricaulis sp.
GCAGGGAGGTTACGGTCGTCCACAGGCGCTGAATGAAGCGCCAGACGCCTTCCACACCGCTGTCGGTGTATTCCACATCGCGCTCGGGCGGGCTGTCCGACAGCACGAACCAGCGGGCGGCATCGGCCCCATAGCTTTCGATGAAGGCGTCCAGATCGACGACATTCTTCTTCGACTTGGACATTTTCTCGATGGCACCGATCTTCACCGGCTTGCCGGTGGCGATCTCGACCGTCTGCCCGTCGCGGCGCTCGACCTCGTCGGGCAACAGCCACTTGCCTTCGGAGGACTTGTAGGTCTCGTGCGTGACCATGCCCTGGGTGAACAGGCCGGCGAAGGGTTCGCCGGAAGCCATGTTCATCAGGCCGCTGTCATTGAGCGCCCGGGTGAAGAAGCGGGCATAGAGCAAGTGCAGGATGGCGTGCTCGACACCGCCGACATACTGGTCGACCGGCAGCCAGTAATTAATGTCGTCCGGCAGGAAGGGCGTGGTCTCGTCAAACGGCGAGGCGAAGCGCAGGAAATACCAGGACGAACAGACGAAGGTGTCCAGCGTGTCGGTTTCACGCGTCGCCGGTTTTCCGCACTTGGGACAGCTTGTGTGCTTCCAGGTCGGGTGACGCTCGAGCGGGTTGGACGGATGATCAAAGGTCACATCGTCCGGCAATTTCACCGGCAGCTGGTCCTCGGGGACGCCGACAATGCCGCAATCATCGCAATGGATGACCGGGATCGGGCAGCCCCAATAGCGCTGCCGCGAAACCAGCCAGTCGCGCAGGCGATAGGTCGTGGCGCCCTCGCCCAGCTTGAGCTTCTCCAGTTCCTCGATGGCGCGTTCAATCGCGTCGACCGTCGACAGGCCGTCGAGGAATTTGGAGTTATAGATCGTGCCCGGGCCGGTATAAGCCTCGTCGGTAATCGTGTGGGTGGCGGCATCCGCATTCGGCGGTAGCACCACCGGATTGACCGGCAGATCATACTTGTTGGCGAAGTCGAGATCGCGCTGATCCCCGGCGGGCGAGCCGAAAATGGCGCCCGTGCCATAGGTGGAGAGCACGAAATTGGCCGCCCAGACCGGCAATTCCCAAGACGGGTCAAACGGGTGGCGGACCTTGATCCCCAGGTCGATGCCGCGCTTGGGTGCCTTCTCGATCTCTTCTTCAGACGTTCCCATGCGGGCGCAGTCATGCATGAAGCGATCAATATCGGGATGCTCTTCCGCCAGTTTCTTCACGATCGGATGATCCGGCGCCAGCGCCAGGAAGGAAGCGCCGTAGAGCGTGTCGGGGCGGGTGGTAAAGACGTCGATCGTAGGTCCGAATTCCCCGGCGATGACCTCATCGGTCAGCGGGAAACGGATCTCGGCGCCGCGCGAACGGCCGATCCAGTTGGCCTGCATGGTGCGGACCTTGTCCGGCCAGCGATCGAGGCTGTCGAGCCCGTCGGTGAGCTGGTCGGCATATTCGGTGATCTTCAGGAACCATTGGTCCAGCTCGCGCTGCACGACCAGGGCGCCGGAACGCCAGCCGCGGCCGTCGATGACCTGTTCATTGGCCAGAACGGTCTGGTCGACCGGGTCCCAATTCACCTTGGCGATCTTGCGATACACCAGGTCGCGCTCGAAAAGTTTGAGGAACAGCGCCTGCTGGTGGCGATAGTAGGCCGGGTCGCAGGTGGCGAACTCTCGTGTCCAGTCCAGAGCCAGGCCAAGGCGCTGCAGCTGGCCGCGCATGGCGTCGATATTCTCATACGTCCAGGCGCCTGGGTGCACGCCACGCTCGCGCGCTGCATTTTCCGCCGGCAGCCCGAAGGCATCCCAGCCCATCGGGTGCAAGACGTTGAAACCGCGCGCTCTTTTATAGCGCGCGACGACATCACCCATGGTGTAGTTGCGGGAGTGTCCGACATGGATGCGCCCGGACGGGTAGGGGAACATCTCCAGGACGTAGTATTTCGGCTTGTCGTCGGACCCGTCTTCGCGGCGGGTCTTGAACGACTCCTTGTCCGTCCAAGCCGACTGCCATTTCGGTTCGGCTTCGCGCGGATTATATCGGCTCATAGGTCTGGTGCGCGGCACAGGACCGCGTCCTCGGCGTGGACCGGGGCTAGTCTTCCAGTTGCGAGATACGCAGCTGGCGGGCCCGAGTCAGGATGGCGTTTTCGATTTCATAGGCGGTATCGGTGCTCGCCTGAGCATCGATCCAGGTCCCGCCTTCCTCGCGCACTTGGCGGAAGACGTTGACCGCAAGGGCATCGGCCCGAAGTCGCGTGTCCAGGATATAGACCGTGAGCTTGAAGCGCTCGCTGGTCATGTCCGGATTGGCGTACCAGTCGGTGATGATGACGCCGCCGAACGGATCCACTTCAGACAGGGGCATGAAGGAAATCGTGTCCAGGCTGGCGCGCCAGAGATAGCTGTTTACGCCAATACCATCGACATCCACGTCATTGCCGCCGCGCAGCGGGTTGGGCAGCGAAGGAAGGAGACGGAAGCCGGAGGATTCCTCGGCTGCAGACCCGGCGGAATCATCGCCCCGCGTCGAACAGGCGGGAAGGGTGATGATGGCAGCGGACAGCAGCGCAACAGCGATCTTACGGTCGATCATGTGCCGTGACTCCTTCGATACAAGACGGCAGTAACACGTAGTGGCGACAGACAACAGACTTGTCCGGCCGTTTCGAGGTGCTTGTATAGCACGGCATTTTTCGCACGCCAGCGCAGAAAGGCACCCGATTTAACCGTGACAAGTCTGCAACAGCTTTGCACGAAGACGATCTGTACCCGGCACACGCGCTTGACCCGCGGGCCGAGCTCAACTCCTGTAAGGTGCGACGTCCGGGGGGACGGGGCCGATCGGCGGGGCCGCGAGTTATGGTTCGGACAATTAGCGCGACAATTATCGCAGCTGCGTCCGTCCTTCTCACGGTCCCGTCGGCATTCTCTCAAACATTGACTTCACTCTGGTCCGAGGCGGAAACGCGCTTCGCGCTTGATACCGGTCTGGTCACGGTCATGCGCGATGGCGATGACATCGATGTCCTGGCCGACCTCGAAGCGCGCTGGAGTGTTGAAATGCTCACCGATAGCGGGCGCCGCTTCGGTTTCGTACTGGGCGGTCGTGTCGAGCGTGACAGTGGGCGTAAAGCCTGGGGCAACCGTGTCGGTGATTGCCCGCCTGGCTTGGCGGATTGCGCCAGCCTGCAGGTCGACGGTCTCGACCGGGCACTGCGGGGAACGGCATCCGGCCTGTTCAGCGCCGGCCCAGCTGATAATCGCCGGGCTCATGCGGCGCTCGAGGCCGGCTATGCCTATCTTCATTCCGGCTGGGGCGAGTGGCGTCTCGGTGCCGGTACGGGCGCCGCGGATCTCGATGCGGTGCGCGGACCGACCGCCTTCCGCCTCTCCCGCGCCGATGGTGGCCGTGTCGATATCACCGGCTTGTCAGGCGCACGGACGCGCAATCTGAGCTCCGGCTTTGACCCCAAACTGGTGTTCCGCTCCATCGCTCTGGGCCAGGTGGGCACGATCGGGACGTTCCGGGCCTCGTTGTCCTACACCCCCGAGGTGGAGCTGTGCGGGGTCGATCACTGTGCCGGCAATTTCGGGACCTCGGATCCGCTGACTCCGCCCGTCGAAGACGTGTTCGAGGCCGGTTTCCATTACGAAATCCGTCGTGGGGATCATGATGTGGCGTTCAGCGCCGGTCTGTCACGCGGGTCTGAAGCTTCGAGCCTAGCGGGCCTTGCAGGTATCCGGGCGGAAGATGCCGGGTTGAGCTGGCGGTCAGGCCAATGGCGCGCTGGTGCGCGCTGGTATCGCGCCAATCAGGCCCTGGCCGGAGACGCCAGCTACGAGGCCCTGGCGGTTTCCGCGAGCTATGAAGCGGGTGATTGGTTGACGACACTGGAATGGGCCAGTTTCAGTGATGATCTGGTCCACGCCTCGGGCGAAAGCTGGCAGTTGAGTGGGTCAAAACTCATTGGAGATCATTGGGTTGCAGGCGCCGGTATCCAGCTGGCGGAGCGTTCGGAGCCGGTCCTGCTACCGGCTGGACGCCGCAATGTCAGCGCTGATTCCAGTGCCATTTTCGTCGAGCTCGGCTGGCGATACTGATAATTTGGCAACAGCGGCGGGAATTCTGCCGGGCCTGTGGATAAAATATCTTCCTCAGCCCGCGCTCGCGCGTATATAACTGCTCTGCGAGGGAGTGAGAGAAATGACGCGCCGTTCCGGCAAATTGCAGGCATCTTGGCTGACGCGCAGTGCTGTCGCACTGGCCGCGTTCGCGCTCGTCTGCACGCCGGCCATGGCGCAGCAGGACGAAGATGTCGACCTGTCCATTCTCGACCAGCCGATACTTGATGCGGACGCCCCGTGGTATGACAGCCTGACCAATTCGCTCAATGAAACCCGCCCGCACTCTCTGGAAGATGTGCCGACGGTGGACCTCGAGCTGGGTGACTGGAGCTTCCAGTTCGGTCTGCGTGACGATGAAAACAACCCGCTGGAGCTCGACGATGTCAGCGCCGGTGCCTTCGTCAATCTGGGTGACCGTTTTCGCCTCGGTACCGAACTGCGCTTCACCGCCCCGGAAGATGACCTCCTGATGATCCAGGAAGCCGAAGAGCGTCAGCCGGAAATCAAATTCGAGTCCGCCCTGCGCTTCTAGCGTTTGAGCCAAGCCTCGATCATCGCCATGCCCGACAGGCCAAGCTGTTTCATCTGCTTGGCTTTTTTCATGTCCAGTCCGCCAAGGCCATAAACCGGCAGACGGCTTTGCCCGACGATGGAGCGTGTCCGCCACAGACCGAGCGGATGCGTGGCGCTGGGGCTGTTGGACGGTAGCAGCGGCGACAAGAAGGCGGCGTCCATACCGGCCTGCCAGGCCCGTTCCAGGGCAAGGTAGCTGTGCGCGGCCGCCGTCATGACGAGATGGGAGTGTCGCAAACGCGCCTGTGCGCCCCGGGCCAGCAAACGCTCCGGCCAATGCACGCCATGCGCCCCGACAGCCTCGGCGAGTGCGATATCGGCGGAGATCAGCAAGGTCAGTCCCTCAGAACGCGCCAGGCCCGCCAGAACCTGCGCCTCAACTTCGCGATCTGCCTTGCCAAAATGGCGGTAAACCAGTCCGGTCCCGGCGGGAAGTCGGGCCGCGAGTGCCGTGATATCCGGCGTGCGTTGCGGGTCGGTAAACGCCCAGAGCTCTGGCAGGCTTGTCAAACCGGAAGGGCCGCGATACGGCGAAGGCATGAGTGAACATCCTGATATAGCCGGAAATATCGATGCGATCCTGAACCGGATCGGCAAGGCAGCACAAGCATCCGGCCGCAGCTCAGACGCGGTCGAGCTGGTTGCGGTTTCCAAGCGTCAGCCGGAGACCCGTATCGATGCGGCCCTGGCGGCCGGTCAGCGCGTGTTCGGTGAGAACCGGGTCCAGGAAGCCCAGGCTCACTGGGCCGGGCGGCGCGCTCATTATGCGGATCTCGAACTGCGCCTGATCGGGCCGCTGCAGACCAATAAGGCGGCCGATGCGGTGGCCCTGTTTGATGTCATTGAAACGGTCGACCGGCTCAAGCTGGCGCGCATACTGGCCCGGGAAATGGAGACGCAGGGGCGTCGGCCCCGGCTCTATGTCCAGATCAATACCGGGGCCGAGCCGCAGAAGGCCGGCCTTCTGCCGCAGGAGCTTGAAGGCTTTATCAGCGAGGCCCGCGACACGCTTGGCCTGGCGTTCGAAGGCTTGATGTGTATCCCGCCGGTGGAGGAGCCCGCCGGTCTGCATTTCGCGCTTCTGGCCAAGCTGGCGCGCGAGAACGGTCTGGAAAAACTCTCCATGGGAATGAGTGCCGACTATGAGGTGGCGATCGGCCTGGGCGCGACCTCGGTGCGGGTCGGGACCGGTGTTTTCGGGGCACGCGACGTCGCGACCTGACAGCCGCCTCACGCAATCGTGGGGTCCTGTTAGCCAAGCGTCAGTTGCGTTGGATTTTCAGAGCATTAAATCGCTGTTCCAGCGGTGGTCGGCGCGGGAATGGACCTGGCCAGATGGCTGGTCGTCCTCAACGCCTCCCCCACCACGGAAATTTCGTCCCGGCTGGGACGCTGACAGAAGAAAAGCAAGATTCAGACCAAGAATCAGTTGCTTAAACTAGGGACTTGCGGCACCGAGTGGCAAACCCTGCCGGGCAAGACTTGCCGACGGGCAGGAATTGCCTTGCTGCGCGAAATGGGCATGATCGAATTATGAGCGCACAAAAAACCATCCTCATCATCGACGATGACAACGATCTCCGCGAAGCGCTGGCCGAGCAGTTTGATCTGCATGAAGAGTTTCGCACCATCGAGGCCGATACGGCCTGCGGCGGCATGACCCGGGCCAAGGATGAACGGGCCGACCTGATCCTGCTGGATGTGGAACTGCCCGATATGGATGGCCGCGATGCCTGCCGGCTGATGCGCAAGAATGGCGTCTCCTCGCCGATTATCATGCTCACCGGCCAGGATACGGATGCCGACCAGATCCTGGGTCTGGATGCCGGGGCCAATGACTATGTCACCAAGCCGTTCAAATTCTCCGTCCTGCTGGCCCGTGTTCGGGCGCATCTGCGCAGCCATGAACAGAGCGAGGATGCGGTGTTCCAGGTCGGCCCCTATGAATTCCGCCCGGCGATGAAAATACTCATGACGGCGGATGATAAGAAGGTCCGGCTGACGGAGAAAGAAACCAATATCCTCAAATACCTCTACCGTGCCGGTGGTAAGCCGGTGCCGCGCGATGAGCTGCTGCACGAGGTCTGGGGGTATAACCCGGCGGTGACCACGCACACGCTGGAAACCCATATCTACCGCTTGCGCCAGAAGATCGAGCCGGACCCGGCCCATGCCCGTCTCTTGGTCACCGAAAGCGGCGGTTATCGGCTCTCTAACTAGGCTTTAGCGACCTAGGCTTCGAACCGCATCACGACCGGCGCGTGATCGGACGGCTTTTCATAACCGCGCAGATCTTCCCACACCTTGAACCCGTCCCGGCCGGCCACGAGGGCGCGATCCTTCACACTCGGGGCCGCCCAGATATGGTCGAGGCGGCGACCGCGATTGGCCTTGCGCCAGTCGCGCGCCCGGTAGCTCCACCAGGTGTAGACCTTCTCGTCCATCGGGATCAGTTCGCGCGCGAGGTCGGCGAAATCGCCAGCCTTCCGGATGCGCTCCAGCGCGTCGACTTCACCCGGCGTGTGGCTGACGACCTTGAGCAATTGCTTGTGTGACCAGACATCATGCTCATAGGGCGCGATGTTGAAATCACCGACCAGCACCAGCGGCGCATTCTCGGCCCGGCGATCACCGAAATAGCGTTCCAGCCGATCGAGGAATTCCATCTTGTGGGCAAAGCGCGGATTGGTCTCCACATCCGGCTCGTCGCCGCCTGCCGGGATGTAGAAATTGTGCAGTTCGACACCGGCGACGCCGACCCGCTGATGCCGGGCTTCCTCGCGCGGGCACAAGCCCTCATCGCCCAGGTCATCAAGCGGAAGCTTGGAGGCAATCGCCACGCCATGCATGCCCTTCTGGCCACGCACGTGGAAATGGGAAAAACCCATTTCGCGGAAGGCGGCTTCGGGGAATTCATGGTTCTGGCACTTGATTTCCTGCAGGCAGAGCACGTCCGGATCGGCCAGCTTCACCCATTCCGCCACCAGTGGCGCGCGCAGGCGGATGGAGTTGATATTCCAGCTGGCGAGGGAAAAAGCGGTCATGAGAAGTCCTGTTCTGCCTGGCGCAGGGCGGTGATGAAAGTGTTGAGCTTGTTGTCGTCCAATTCGTCGCTGGTGCGAACACTGGAACACAGGTCGACGCCATAGGGCCGCACGGTCCGGACCGCTCGTGCGATATTGCGGGCATTGAGCCCGCCGGCGAGTATGACCGGTCGCTCTGTCGCGGCCACGAAACGGGCGCTGATATCCCAGTCATGGGTGTCCCCGGTCCCGCCCAGCGTCTCGGTGGCGGCGGCGGGCTTACCGCTGTCCAGCAGGAAGGCGTCGGCATGAGCCTCATAATCGCGGATCAGGTCCAGCGCGCCCTCGTCTTCGACATGGATGACTTGGACGCGGCGCAGATGCGGGCGTTTGCGGGCCAGTTCCTCAAGTCCTTGCGGGTCAAGCTGGCGGACGATCTGCAGCGTATCAACACCAGCCTGATCGGCGGCATCGATCAGATCGCTTGCGCTGGTTTCACTCGACAGCAGCCAACGCGACACCGGTGGGGCAATAGTGCCGGCGATATGACGCGCGTCATCATAGCTGATCGTGCCCGGACCTGACGGCATCGGCCCGACCAGACCCAACGCATCTGCTCCGGCCAGAACAGCGCGGCGGGCCTCGTCCGACGATTTGATGCAGCAGATTTTCAGCCGGACGCGCATCTCAGAGAATATTGAAGGTCGATCCGGCCAGGCCAACGGGCCAGCGGCCGCGCGCAAACAGGCGCCAGCGCGCCAGGAAGGGGTGCGGATCATCATCATTCTCCGCTTCCGCCATGACCACGAGCGCCGCACCATTGGCGGCCTGGGCCAGGGCGCCGGCAGCGGCGTGAACCAGGTCAAGATCCTCGACATCGGCCAAGGCCGCAGCGTCTTCAACCGCGTCTCGGGCCGTATCGCCCGTCTTCTGGGCGACCATGGCCAGGGCGGTCGAGACGGCCTGCTCATCGAGCCGCTCAAGGGCTTGCGCGGCCAGGCTGGTGCGCAGCATTTCCTCGGCTTCCCAGGCCACCGGGTCGCGATCGAGCGTCTCAGCGGCTCCGGCGGCTTCGTCCCAGCTGGTCAGCACCGCCGGCTCGGCCTCCGGAAAGCCCAGACCATCGAGATAAACCCGGGCCAGATGCTGTTCGCGTTCGTCCAGCGGCTCGCCCAGACGGGAGAACCAGGTATTGGCGTTGAGACTGTCGGCGAAGGCCCGTACCCGGTAGAGCAGCGGGATTTCCTCCAGGAGCCGCGGGTAATCGGGCTCATTGTCATCAAGATCGAATTGCATGGCGCTTATTTAGCGCCCGCAAGGCCATCTGCACAGCTGCAAGCCGAGGATGATTTCACAAACATGTTCTGAAAATGAAAGCGCCCGGCCTTGAGGGGGGAGAAGGCCGGGCGCAATGCCATGCACCAGTTTTCCAGCGCAGCGCCGGGAGGGGATCAATCCGGCGCGACTTCTGGGTCGGATCCGCAAGCGGGGGGACGACGCCGATCCATTTCGCC
>NZ_JASBRW010000018.1 GCF_030149235.1 Maricaulis sp.
CGACGGCTCATAGCCGAGCGGGTGCAGAACATCCTTCATCCGTTCGGAATCATAGACATTCATCTGGCAGCCATAGGTCTTGATATAGAGGCGTTTACGCGTCGAGCTCATCGATAACCATCGTCAAAAACACGCCCGGCCGGCCGCCGGGAAGGCGGGGGTTATGCTTGAAAAGGCCTTGCAGGGCAAGAGGAACCGCTATTGGGCAGATTTCTCAGCTACGGGCGAGGGTTCATCGGCCGGAGTGGTCTCATTGGCCCGTCCATCATCGGACCGCCGGGCCAGGCGGGCGACGACCAGGGCGATCACAGTCAGGAGACCCGCGAGGAAGAAGGCCGCACCAGGAATTTGTGCCGGGGCCTCATCGCTGGAGAAATAGTTGAACAGCGGCGACATGGCGAGCGGACCGAAGATCATCGACAAGCTCTGCAGGCTGGTCATCGCGCCCTGCAATTCGCCCTGCGCATTGGGCGGCACGATGCGTGACATGATGCCCTGCAGGGCGGGTTGGCCGATCCCGCCCAGCGCTCCGGCCACGATGATGACATAGACCATCCAGCCCGCGCTCGCGAGCCCGTAGGCGATGTAGGCAATCGAGCCAAGGATGAGAGAGAGCGTAATTGCGCGCCATTCGCCGAGTTTCGGGACCAGGATCCGCGTCAGACCGCCCATGACGATGGCAGAGGAAATGCCGACCACCATCAGAGACAGGCCAATATCGCCACTGTCCCAGCCATAGCGGTAAGCGGAGTAATACGACCAGGTCGCCGGGAAGACAGCATGCCCGATCAGCATCAGGAAGACCGCGCTCATCAGCCCCAGAACCGCCGGGTATTTGCGGATCTGCATCAGGGCCCCGAACGGGTTGGCCCGCTTCCAGTCGAACTTGCGACGGTTTTCCGGCGCCAGGGTCTCAGGCAAGACGACCAGGCCATAGATGAAATTGAGACCGGCCAAGATTGCAGCCGCGAAGAAAGGCGCGCGCGGGCCGAACATATCGCCCAGATAGCCACCGATGAGCGGCCCAAAGGTAAATCCCAGGCCAAAGGCGGCACCGATCATGCCGAACCGGCCAGCTCGCTTCTCCGGCGGCGTGATATCGGCGATGAAAGCGTTGGCCGTCGAGTAGCTGGCACCGAAAACACCGGCCAGCAGGCGGCCAACCAGAAGCAGCCAGAAAACAGGCGCAAAGCCCATGATCGCATAGTCGATCGCGAACCCGGCGAGCGCAGCGAGCAGTACCGGTTTGCGCCCGAAACGGTCCGAAAGCGCACCGATAATCGGCGCACAAATGAACTGCATGGCGGCGTAGGAGATGATCAGCACCATACCGAGCAGCACGGCTTCATTGGCCGGCAGACCGGTGAGTTCACCGATAAGCTCCGGCATCACCGGGATAATCAGGCCGAAACCGATCATGTCGATCAGCACGGTGATGAAGATGAATGTGATAGCGTGCTTGCCCGGCGCCCGCGCAGACATGGCGTGTCCTAACTCAAAACGGAGCGCTTAGTCCTCAGCACTCGAGAGCGGTACGCCGTAGAGCTCCAGACGGTGATCGACAAGCTTATAGCCCAGCTTGCGGGCGATCGCTTCCTGTAGCCGCTCGATCTCGTCATTGACGAATTCGATGACTTCTCCGGACTTTAGGTCAATGAGGTGATCGTGGTGATCGTCACCGACCTCCTCGTAACGCGACCTTCCGTCGCGGAAATCATGACGCTCGATTATGCCCGCTTCCTCAAACAGGCGGACGGTCCGGTAGACCGTGGCGAGGGAGATACGTGGGTCTTCAGCCGCCGCTCGACGGTGGAGCTCCTCCGCATCGGGGTGATCGGTCGAGGTCGACAGCACACGGGCGATAACCCGGCGCTGCTCGGTCATGCGCAGACCTTTATCGATACACAGTTTTTCGATGCGATCGGGCATTCTGATTCTCCCGGCTGGTTAATGCGTTGATAGGCGCTCAACCGGGCGTTTGTCCACGCCCCGACAGTGTTTTTTCAAGCACCAGAGCGTCACTCCCGTCGCGATAATAGCGCGCCCTGCGTCCGGTTTCCGTGTAGCCATTGCGCTCGTAGAGCGCCCGCGCGGCTGTGTTCACGTCGGAAACCTCCAGAAATACCCGTACGACACCCTGCTTTCGCACATATTCATGGAGGCTCTTCAGCAAGGCCTGACCACACCCGCCCCGCCGCTGGTCCGGGTCGACGCCAATGGTCAGGATCTCCGCTTCGTCGGCCGCCACCCTCGCCAGTACGAAGCCATGCAGGATACCCGCATCGCCTTTCCCCAATGCGATACTTGAGGACAGATGCAGGAGCGATGCGAATTCGGCTTCAGACCAGGAATGATCGAAACAGCGACCATGCACTGCGGCCAGCCGGCGGGCCGATGCGGCGGTCAGTCGCTCAATCATGCCGGGTCGACACCGCCGGGCAATTTGGCGTCTGGAGGGCGGGCATAGAAGGGCGCGGGCGGACTCGCACTCAACGGGGACAATGCCGTCAGGGTCAGCATGACGACCGGGTCCAATAGGCCAGCACTGATGACCGGGCCTGAGGCCTCGAACAAGACCGCTCCACTGCCGGCCAGGCTGACGCCCTCGGGAAAGCGGGACACTAGGATGCGGTGAGCCTCATCGCGACCAAATCGCTCCGAGCCGGCCAGCGCATCATCTTGGAACACCTGCAGCACCACATCGCCACGCTTGGCGTCGTGTATGACCGCCAAAGGGCGTGTCTCGACATGTTGGGCCGCAATCACCGCGAGATTGGACAGCCCAAAGGCCGGCGCGCCACTGGCCAGGGCTAGCCCCCGGGCAAAGGCAACCCCGACTCGGCTGCCGGCAAAACTGCCCGGCCCGACAGTCACCCCGATACGGTCGAGCATCTGCGGCGCCAGCCCGGCTTCTGCCAGCAGGCGCTCAACCATGGGCGCGAGACGCTCGGCATGCCCCCGGCCGATATCTTCGGACAGAATGAGGTCATCATGACCATCACGGCGCAGGGCTACCGTGCAGGCAGCCCCGGTCGTATCGAGGGCGAGGATATTCATACCGCCCCCTTAGCCGAAATCGGGAAAAAGGTCGAAGCCCGGCGAACAGTCCCTAGGCAACCGCCTCGACGCTGGTCACTTCAGGCACATAATGCTTGAGAAGATTCTCGATCCCCGCTTTCAGCGTCATTGTCGAGGAGGGGCAGCCGGAGCAGGCACCGCGCATCTTCAAGCGGACGATACCGCTCTCCGCGATGAAGGAGTGAAACAGGATATCGCCGCCATCCTGTGCGACCGCTGGCCGGACACGCGTATCGATCAGGTCGATGATTTCCTTCACCACGCCTTCGGCCTCGCCTTCGTAATTGGCATGGCCGGACGCATCGACGTCCTCACCCAGGATCGGCCGGCCGGACTGGAGCCCGTCCATGATCGCGCCCAGCAGGAAGGGTTTGATATGATCCCATTCAACCGCGTCCGTCTTGGTAATGGCGACAAATTCATCACCCAGGAAAACGGTGCTGACGCCATCAATCAGGAACAGGTCTGCAGCGAACGGCGAAATCTCGGCCTCGGCTGCGGTCTCGAACTCGCGCGGCTTGCCCGGCGAGATTTCGCGGCCCGGCAGGAATTTCAGCGTGTTCGGATTGGGCGTGGCTTCAGTCTGGATAAACATGGGCAAACTCCTTGGCCACCACTTGGCCTGCGGGCGCCCGGGTTTCAACCCCGGCTAAAGTAGGGATACAGCCGGGGTCTCAGGTCAGGGCGTCGATCTCGCCGCTTTCCATATCGCCCGGAACCACCGTGACCGGCACAGCACGACCGGTGAACAGGCCCTTGCCTCGAGCCAGCGAAGAGACCAGTGGGCCCGGACCTTCGCTCGATTTGGCCGCTCCGAGAATGAGCAGCGAAATCAGCGGGTCTTCCTCAAGCAGCTCGGCAAGGACGGCCGAACGCTCCCCTTCACGCAGGAGCAATTCAGGGCGCTCACCCGTAACCGCCTCAGCATCTTCCGCCATTGACTCCAGCAGCGCCTCCGCCGCAGCAACCGCTTCACGCTTGGCCGTTTCGGCGACTCCGATCCAGTGATTGAAATCACTTGGTTCATGCGCAGCCAGAATCGTCACCCGCGCACCGGTCTTGTTGGCCCGGCGCGAGGCGAAGTACAGCGCGGTGCGGCTTTCCGGACTTTCGTCCGCCACAACCAGGAATTTTCGCGTGCTCTGCGTCATATCCATCAAACTTTGGCGGGTTTCTCTCCACTCGTCTAGCAAATGGTGCTAAGTGGCCCAAATCGCAAGGGGATAGTCCATGATCCATATCGATCGAAGGCATCTGGGAACGCCGCGCACGGAGACTTTTCTCGACGGTGAGTCGCTGGTTCAACGGCTGGCCGAAGATGGCAGCGAATTGCACCGGATCGCCCTGTCGGACATTCGGCGTGTCCGGCTGGCGGTCGAGATGGCCGCCCAGGCCCGCCAGGTTGTCTGCCGCGTGACCGGTTCGGACGGGCGCGAGATCGTTTTTGGCTCTATGCGTTTCGTTTCGCCCGGCGTGTTCGAGGATATTGTCGAGACGTTCCAGCCCCTGCTGCGCGAGCTGCACACGGCGTTGATGGCGCGGCGGGCGGAGATTGAATTCCTCGAAGGTCAATCGGTCGCCTTCATGTGGGCCATGTTCCTGCTCAGCGGCGCCATCGCGCTGCTCGCAGGCTTCTTCCTGATCGTGCTGTTTTTCGTTCAGGAAAAGCCGATGGGACTCTTCCTGGCGCCGATTGCGGGCATCGGGTTCTGGCTTGCCGGCCTGTTCCGGCCGCGCAAGCCGGGCACGTATGATCCGGCCAAATACGCAGGTACGGCGGATCAGTAATCCGACGGCTGGCCCGGCGGCATATTTCTCACCGCGAAGGTCACCGGCACTACACCGGACCGTTCGAAGACCAGCACGCCTTGCACCGCATCGCCTTCAACAACAGTCGGCAGGCCGAACACCATCAGGTGCCGGCCGCCCGGCGTGAACACCAGCGGGCCGGCATTGGTCACATCCTGCGGCGGAATCTGATGCATCTGCATCATGCCTTCCGAATTCATAGAATGACTGTGCATCTCGACACGCTCGGCGCCTTCGATCCGCGCCTCGAGCAGACGGTCGATCTCACCTTCGCTCAGGCGCGCGGTGAAATAGGCGGCGGTTACATCGCGACCACCCGGGTGCGGACGCATCCAGACAGCGCGAATATCAACCACGGGCGTGACGCCATCATCCGGCAGCGGTGCCAGCTCGGCCGACATATCTCCATGACCGGCCATGGTGTGGCCAGCGTCGGGCGCTTCGCCACCGCAGGCGGCCAAGCCAAGAGCCAGAAGGGCGATCAAACCGGGTGCGCGCATGTTCATCTCCGCTCGAGTGTCCCGAAAACCTAGCGGATTCGACCCGCCACACCATGCGACATATGCGTGCCGCTAGTGCCCCCAGAAGCCGATGGTTTTCTTGGCTTCAGCCACGACCGGTGCAGCAACGGCATTGGCGCGTTCGGCGCCCTTGGCGAGAATGCGGTCGATCTCTGTCGTATCGGAAATCAGGCGACGATATTCGTCGGAGATCGGGGCGAGATACTCAACGGCAACCTCGGCCAGCGCCGGCTTGAAGCGACCGAAACCGTCGCCGCCGAATTCCGCCAGCACATCCGTTTTGCTCTTACCCGTCAGGGCCGCATAGATACCGACCAGATTGGCGGCCTCCGGGCGACCCTCGAGGCCGGCTTCCTCGCTCGGCAGCGCATCCGGGTCCGACTTCGCCTTCTTGATCTTGCGAGCGATCTTGTCGGCATCATCATCGAGATTGATACGTGAATTGTCCGAGACGTCGGATTTGGACATCTTCGCCGTACCGTCGCGCAGGCTCATGATGCGGGCGCCTGGCCCCTGGATGACCGGCTCAGTAACCGGGAAGATCGCTTCGCCATTGCCGAAGTCACGATTGAAACGCGCCGCGATATCGCGGCACAGCTCGAGATGCTGCTTCTGATCCTCGCCGACGGGGACATGGGTCGCCTTGTAGACGAGGATGTCCGCGGCCTGCAGCACCGGATAGGTAAAGAGACCCACCGACGCCCGCTCCTTGTCCTTTCCGGCCTTGTCCTTGAACTGGGTCATGCGCTCGAGCCAGCCTAGGCGCGCCACGCAATTGAAGATCCAGGCCAGCTCGGCATGCGCCGGCACGGCCGACTGCGCAAAGATCGCGCTTTTTTCCGGATCAACACCGGAAGCGATATAGGCGGCCGCCGCGGAACGCACCGCGTCGGGCAGGGTCTTGGGGTCGTGCGGCATGGTGATGGCGTGCAGATCGACCACGCAATAGAAGCAATCCCAACTGCCATCTTCCTGCAAGGAGACCCAATTCTTGAGCGCTCCCAGATAGTTGCCAAGATGCAGCTGACCGGTCGGCTGCATGCCGGACAGCACGCGTTTGGGGCCGGTGTAATCGGTGGGAATGTCACTCATGGAACGCCTCGGTTGGACGGAGGTTGATCAGGAAGAGGGGTCTTAGCGGCGGGACGCCCTTGGCTCAAGAGCGGGTCAGCGCTGCTCTCACCTCTGACATGCGCAAAGCCCCGGTCAACAGCGCGCCGAGACCGTAAATGCCGGCGCCCGCAGCCGAGACGACAAGCAGGGCGGCGAGACGTTGGTCATAGACGAGATCGGTAATCCGGTCGGCGTGGCGCTCCGCGAAATAGAGGAATACCCCCATGGCCGCGGCCGCCAGTCCGAGCCGGGGCATGCACCCGACCAGGCGGGTATCGGGACGCAGGATCCCGCGGTGATAGAGCATGGCGGCCAGGCAGATCACATTGACCCAGCCCGCGACCGCGGTCGCAATCGCCAAGCCGAGATACTGCAAGGGCCCGAGGAAGAGCGTAATCCCGAGCACGAGGTTCACCACCACCGACAGGGTCGCGAACTTCATCGGAGTTTTGGTGTCCTTGCGGGCAAAAAAGCCTGGCGACAGCACTTTGATGAGAACAAAGGCCGGCAGCCCGATGGCAAACGGTATGAGCGCCCGCCCGACCATTAGGGTGTCATCTGCGGTGAAGGCCTGGCGTTCGAACAGCCCCTGCACAAGAAAACCGGGCATGGTGGCGATGGCCACGGCGGCTGGCAGGGTCAGCGCCATAGAGATCTCGATACCGCGGTTGAGCGCATTGCTGGCGCCCTGACTATCATCGGCATTGAGCCGCGCCGTCAGTGTGGGCAGCAACACCACGCCCATCGCGATACCGACCACGCCCAACGGCAGCTGGTATAGGCGGTCGGCATAGTAGAGCCAGGACCGGGCGCCCTCCTGGAAGGTGGCGATCGAGGAAGTGACCAGGATATTGATCTGCGTCACCCCAGCGGCCAGGGCTCCGGGAACACCCAGCAGGATCAGTTTTTTGACATCAACCGTCAGTTTCGGGATGCGCCAGGCCAGACCGATACCGACAGAGCGCATGGCCGCATAGATCCACGCCGTCTGCAGCACGCCGGACACAGTGATCCCGACAGAGAGGTAATAGGTCAGATCGGCCCCGCGCACGTCGGTGAAGACCATGATGCCGATCAGCGTCAGGTTGAGGATGACAGGAGCGGCGGCGGCCACCGCAAATTTCCCGTGCGCATTGAGTACGCCGGACAACATCGCGCTCAACGACATCATCAAAAGGTAAGGCATGGTGATCTGCGTCAGCAGGATCGCCGTATGGAACAGCCCGGGATCATCACGAAAGCCAGGCCCAAGCAGGTACATGAGCCAAGGCATCGCCAATTGAGCGACGATGACAAAGACCAGCATGGCCGTCGCCAGAACGGCTGCAACCTGGCAAGCAAACTCTCGCGCCTCGTCGGTGCCCTCTTTCTCCAGCTTTTCGCCGTAGAGCGGCACGAAAGCCGAGTTGAAAGCCCCTTCAGCGAAAATGCGCCGGAACAGGTTGGGAAACTGGAATGCGGTGAGGAAAACATCCATCGCCGCGCCGGCACCGATATAGGCGGCGAACATGATCTCCCGGATAAAGCCGAGAATGCGGCTCGCCATGGTGAAGAGGCCCACGACGGCCGTCGAGCGCAAGAGCCGCATCACCTACCTCAACTCGCTCGCCGGCGCACGGGCATATCCTCGCGCCGCCGCCTGTTGTTCCAGCACAGACTCGCTTTCAGACAAGACCGCCATCAACTCCGCCCCGATCCCGGCCTTGAGATCCTCATTCTCGAGCTTCTGGCCGGCCAGCGTAACGTAGAACACGTCTGTCGCCCGTTCGCCATAACCATCAATCCGCGCAGAATGGATCGACAGGCCGCGGTTTGAGAGCACCGCCGATAGGTCCGAGAGCAAGCCCGGCCTGTCTCGGCCGGCCGCTTCGATCACGGTTGCCGTATCGGACAGCGCATTGGTGAAACGGACCTGGGGAATGACCTCGAAAGCAGCGTCGCGACGCGCCGTCGGCATGCGTCCCGGAGGTTCGACGGCGATCGACCCGGCCGCAAGACAGTCAAGATAGCCGACCAGCGCATCACGCAGATAAGGATCGCCGACACCGAATGGCTGGGCCGCTGCGTCCTGAATATAGAAGATATCAAAGACGTGGTTGGAGCGCGTTGTATGGATCAGGGCTCCGACAATATCCGCGCCGCGCTGGGCGAAGCCGGCGGCAAGATCGGCAAACAACCCGTCCCGGTCCGGCGCCCAGATCATCACCTCGGACGCCATGCGCCGCTTGTCGACCCGGATCGCAGCCGCTGTGGTCGCTTCGCGGCGATAGACACTGCGGGCAAAGGCGGCATGTCGGAAGCGGTCTTCCTCGTTGGAGGTGATCCAGTAGGTCTCGTCGAACTGACTGCTCCACCAGTCGGCAAATTCCGGATCGGTCCGCCTGATCCGGCTGCAAACCTGTTCGCGGGCCCGGGCCGCCCGGTCGTGCAAGGCCGATTGTGCAAGCTCCATCGTGTCGCCCGATCCCTGCAGGACCGGCGCAACGGCCGCGTAGAGATCGCGCATGAGCTGGCCTTTCCAGCCATTCCATACGCCGGGGCCCACGGATCGGATATCGACAACGGTCAGCATTGTCAGCAGCCGCAAGCGCTCGACAGACCCGACGACACGCGCGAAATCCGCGATCGTGCGCGGGTCGCCAATATCGCGGCGCTGGGCCGTGTCACTCATCACCAGATGGTTTTCGATCAGCCAGGCGACCAGTTCGGTCTCCGCCTCATCAAGGCCCAGTCGCGCACAGGCCGTGCGGGCCCGGGCGGCCCCCTCGATACACTGATCGCCCGCCCCCTTGCCCGTGTCGTGAAGCAGGACGGCGAGGTGCAGGGCGCGACGGTTCTTGATCTCATGCGCCAGCCCACTCGCAAGCGGATGATCGTCGGCATGCAGGCCCTGTTCGATCTCGCGTAGCAGCCCGATTGCACGCAGCGTGTGCTCATCCACCGTATAGCGGTGATACATGTTGAACTGGGTGCGGGCGACAATATCCCCGAACTCGGGAATATAGCGGCCGAGCAAGCCGGCTTCTGTCATCAGGCGCAGCGTTGCCATCGGCGCCGGACTGTCCAGCAGTACAGTGAAGAAGGCGCGGGCGACCCGCGGATCGCTGCGATAGCTCTCATCGATCAGGGACAAGGACCCGCCGATGCGCGCGACCGCTTCGGGGTGCAGATCCATCTGATGCGAAGCGGCCGCCTGGAAAAATTGCATCAACCGGGCAGGGTCCTCGGCGATCTGGTCCGGGCTGGCAAAATCAAGACGACCATCGCGAACCGCGAACTCGCCGGCATCCTTGGCCTCCGCCGGGCGCGTATTGGGCATGAAGCGCGCCAGATTGCGCGGCCTGGACTTGCGCGAATCTGATTCCAGCTTGGCACACACCAGCCGGGTCAGTGCGCCGACGTGCATGGCCGTCATGAAATAACGCCGCATGAAGCGCTCAACCGCGCTTTCGGTTTCGCTATCGGCAAATCCCATGCGTTTGGCGATTTCCGGCTGGACATCGAACGTCAGCCGCTCTTCCTTGCCGCCGGACACCGCATGCAGGTGGAACCGCACAGCCCAGAGGAAATCATCCGCGGCGGCGTAGCGCTCCACGTCCTCAACCGACAGCAGGTGATTGCCGACCCAACGCTCGAAGGCATCGGCGCCATAGAGGAACTGCGCCAGCCAGCGCATCAATTGCAGATCACGCAACCCGCCTTTGCCGGACTTGATATTGGGCTCCACCGTATAGCGGGACCCGCCGGTCTTGGTGATACGTGCATCGCGTTCACGCAGCTTGGCTTCGACGAAGGCGGACTCATCTTCGGAGACGATATCTTCGCGGAAACGCCGGATCAGTTTCTCGGTCATGGCCGCATCACCGGCCAGATGGCGCACGGAGAGCAGGGCCGTACGTTCCGAGGCATCCTCGCGCGCCAGCTCCAGCGTTTCGCGCACTGTCCGGCAAGCTCCACCACCGACATCGATCTTCAAGTCCCACAGGGCGTACAACACACGCTGCAAAAAGGCCTCTGTGGCCTGGTCCGCCATGCGCGGCTTGATCAGCATCAGATCAACATCGGAAAACGGCGCCAACTCGCCAGCCCCGAAACCGCCCTGGGCGCACAGACTCACGCCGCGGGCGCCCTCAGGATCATCGCCCGCCAGGCTGTCGAACAGGGCGGAGAGGCATACGCCGACACCATCAGCGAGCGATTGCGCCGCCGCAGCCCCCCCGCCATCTCCTGACAAAAAACTGGAGGCACGCTCATAGAAACCATCAAGCGCTGAGCGGATAATCGCCAGACCCGCCTTGCGGGCTGAGGCCGACTCCCAGCCATCCCGCGTCACCGCCGCAGCCAGGCGGGCACGCAATTTCAGCGATTCCAGTGATGCGGGCAGGGCAGCGTGGGTCATCAGCGCACTCTAGGAGCCCCTTTAGCTGGCGTCACGTCTCGGCTGCGAGCGATTTGAGCTGATACAGCAGATCAAGCGCCTCGCGCGGCGATAGAGCGTCCGGATCGATGCTTTCAAGCCGCCGCTCGACTTGCGACGGCTCGGCGACAGGCTCCGGCTCAGCCGCTGCAAACAGCGGCAGGTCGGCCAGGGCTGCCGCCGGCGCGCCCTCGGCTTCCAGCCGGTCGAGAATGGTCTGCGCGCGTTTGATCGCCAACTTGGGCAAACCGGCGCGGCGGGCCACTTCAATACCATAGGAGCGGTCCGCAGCGCCCGGTCCGACCTCGTGCAGGAAGACCAGCTCACCCTGCCATTCGCGCGCCTTGAGCGAACAATTGCCGGCCGCGTCTAGTTCATCGGCCAAGCGGGTCAGCTCGTGATAGTGCGTGGCAAACAAAGCCCGGCAACCATTCACGCCATGCAGGTGTTCGGCGGCGGCCCAGGCAATCGACAGACCATCAAAAGTCGCCGTCCCACGGCCGATTTCGTCCAGGATGACAAAGCTGCGCCCCGTCGCCTGGTTGAGGATGGCTGCCGTTTCGATCATCTCCGCCATGAAGGTCGAGCGCCCGCGTGCCAGGTCATCCGCCGCACCAACACGCGAATAGAGCCGGTCGGCAATGCCGATACGGGCCTGGCGGGCCGGCACGTAACAGCCGGCCTGCGCCAGCATCAGGATCAGCGCGTTCTGGCGCAGATAGGTCGACTTACCCGCCATGTTGGGCCCAGTGACCAGCATCAGGCGCGGTCCACACCCCCCAGCTCCATCAAGGGCGCAATCATTGGGCGTGAACCGGCCGTCACCGTCACGCTCCAGCGCCCGCTCGACCACCGGGTGACGCCCGCCTTCAACCTCGAAGGCTGTGCCGTCTTCCATCACCGGACGGCAGGCTTCCGACAGGACGGCCCATTCAGCCAGCGCTGCGGACACGTCCAGCTCGGCCATCGCCCTTGCGGACTGGCGGATCAGCTCGGCACTGGCCTCAACCCGCGCCCGCATGGCCTCGAACACGTCCAGCTCCATCGCCAGCGTGCGTTCGCCGGCGCTGGCGATCTTGGCCTCCAGCGCGGCCAGTTCCGTCGTTGTGAACCGCACCGCATTGGCCATGGTTTGGCGGTGAATGAAATCCTCGCGCTGCATCAGCGCATCCGCATTCTTGGCCGTCACCTCGACGAAATAGCCCAGCACGTTGTTGTGCTTGACCTTGAGCGAGGAGACCCCGACCCGTTCGGCATAGGTCTGCTGCAACCCGGCGACCACACGGCGGCTTTCATCGCGCAGGGTGCGGATCTCATCCAGCTCCGGCCGCCATCCTTCAGCAACGAAACCGCCATCGCGGGCCATGAGAGGCGGCTCGTCACGGATCGCCCGCTCAAGGTCACTGACCAGTGCGGCCAGTTCCGGCTTGTCGGTGAGACGCAGCGCATCGCATTGCATGGAAACGTCAGTCGGGGCTGTGATCAGCGCATCTGTCGTGATCCGTCCAGCGAGCAATTCGCCCTCGCCCAAGGCGCCGGCCAGGGCCTTGAGATCGCGCGGGCCGCCGCGGCCCAGCAGGAGGCGGGAGAGGGCGCGCTCACTGTCGCCGGCTGACTTCAAACGGTCTCGGATGTCCCGGCGCAGCGCTTCCTGATCCTCAAAGAATGCAATGGAATCAAGGCGCCGCTCAATTCTGTCAGGGTCTGTCAGTGGACGTGCAAGGCGCTCGGCGAGACAACGGGCGCCCGGCGCCGTAACCGTTTCATCGATGGCATCCAGAAGCGATCCGGCGCGCGAACCGGCCAGGGTGCGGTCGATCTCCAGGCTGGCGCGGGTGGCCGGGTCAACCGCCAGTACGCTGCCGGAAACGGCCTGGCGCGGTGCCGCCAGCTTGGCCGGTGCACCGGCCTGGGCGAGGCTGAGATAATCCAGCAAGGCTCCCAGCGCCCCCAGTTCAGCCTTGGAAAACTGACCAAAGGCCTCGAGCTCCTGAACGCCGAATTGGGCCTTCAACTGCCGCTCCGCCGACCCGCTATCATACTTGGCCCGCGGCAGCGGCGTCAGGGTCGCCCTCGGCGCCAGGTCCTGAGCCTCGAGATAGCCGCTCTCTTCGATGAGCAGCTCGGCAGGCGCCATGGCGGCGATCTCGGCAGCGATATTCATCGGCGCCAGCGCTGTGACAGCGAACTCACCGGTCGAGACATCGGCCCAGGCCAGCGCCGCCTCACCCGTACCCGTTCGTGCCAGAGCGGCGATACGGTTGGACTGACGCGGATCCAGCAGCGCATCTTCCGTCAGCGTGCCTGGCGTAACCACGCGCACCACATCACGGCGCACCACGGCTTTCGCACCTCGCGCCTTGGCGGCCTTGGGGTCTTCCATCTGTTCGCCGACGGCGACCTTGAACCCGGCCTTGATCAGGCGCGCCAGATAGGCCTCGGCAGTGGCCGCCGGGACACCGCACATCGGGATCGGTTCGCCCTGGTGTTCACCGCGCTTTGTCAGCGCAATGTCCAGCGCCGCCGCCGCGCGGACGGCATCGTCGAAGAAGAGCTCATAGAAATCGCCCATCCGGTAAAACAGCAAGGCATCGCCCGGCGCTTGCGCACGCAGGTCGAGAAATTGCTGCATCATCGGTGTTGCCCCGTCCGGGCTTGGGAATTTGCGGTCGGCGGGAACGGGAATATGGGTCTGCGCATTCATCGGCGCGAACGGTGGCGAGGTTTCACCTTGCGCGCAAGGGGGCGAAGCGGCTAGAGCCGTTCTCAACAGGGGAAAATCCCACCAAGATGAGGACATCGGTATGAGCGACAGAACCAGCCCGGTCGAAGACGAAGAAGCTCTCGCCTTTCACCGCGAGCCCGTCCCCGGAAAGCTGGCCCTGCAGCCAACCAAACCGATGGCGACCCAGCGCGATCTGTCTCTCGCCTACAGCCCGGGCGTTGCGGTTCCGGTGAAGGCCATCGCGGAGGACCCGGAGAGCGTCTACGACTACACGTCCAAGGGCAATATGGTCGCCGTGATCTCCAACGGCACGGCCATTCTCGGCCTCGGCAATCTGGGCGCCATGGCGTCCAAGCCGGTGATGGAAGGCAAGGCTGTCCTGTTCAAACGCTTCGCCGACATGGACGCGATCGATATCGAGGTCGAGGAAGAGGATGCCGACGCCTTCATCGAATGCGTCAAGCGCTTCGGCAACACATTCGGCGGCATCAATCTGGAAGATATCAAGGCGCCCGAGAGCTTCATCATCGAGCAGCGCCTGCGCGAAGAATTGGATATTCCGGTCTTCCACGATGACCAGCACGGCACCGCGATTATCTCCGCCGCCGGCATCATTAATGCCTGCCAACTCACCAACCGCCGCATGGAAGACCTCAAAGTTGTGGTCAATGGCGCCGGAGCGGCGGGAATCGCCGTGCTTGAACTCCTCAAGGCCATGGGTGTCGCTGCGGAGAATGCCATCCTCTGCGACAGCAAGGGCGTCATCCATACCGAACGCGATAATCTCAACCAGTGGAAGACCGCGCATGCTGTGAAGACCGACAAGCGCTCCCTCGCTGACGCGCTGGAGGGTGCTGACTGCTTCCTCGGCCTCTCTGTCGCCGGCGCGCTGACGCCGGACATGGTTGCCTCCATGGCCGACGAGCCGATCATCTTCGCCATGGCCAATCCGGATCCGGAAATCCTGCCGGAAGAGGCACGAGCCGTACGCTCCGATGCCATCATCGCAACCGGCCGCTCGGATTATCCCAACCAGGTCAATAACGTCCTCGGCTTCCCTTATATCTTCCGCGGCGCACTCGATGTGCGCGCCCGCACGATCAACGAGGAAATGAAAATCGCTGCGGCCCAGGCCTTGGCCGCCTTGGCCAAGGAAGATGTGCCCGATGAAGTGGCGGCGGCCTATCACGGCGCCCGGCCGAGCTTCGGCAAGGACTACATCATCCCCTCGCCCTTCGATCCGCGGCTGATCTCCTATGTACCGCCCTATGTGGCCCAGGCGGCGATGGATACCGGTGTCGCCCGCAAGCCGATCCCGGACATGTCCGCCTATCGCGCCTCGCTGGCGCGCCGCCTCGACCCCACCGCAGCCCTGCTGCAGCGCATCCAGGGCGCCGTCATGGGCCATGGCCGCCGCATCGTCTTCGCCGAAGGGGAAGAACCGGCCGTCATCCGCGCCGCCTATGCCTTCCAGAACCAGGAGCTGGGCAAGGCGATCCTGGTAGGTCGTGAAGAGATCACCCGCGCCAATATGCGCCTGGTCGGCGTGCCGGAAGATGCTGTAGAGATCGTCAATGCGCGCCTGTCCGATCGCAATGCGGACTATGCGGACTTCCTCTATGAGCGCATCCAGCGCAAAGGCTATCTGCGCCGCGATGTCCAGCGCATGGTCAATAATGACCGAAACATCTTCTCCGCCTGCATGGTCAAGCTCGGCGATGCCGACGGCATGGTGACGGGAACCACACGCGCCTATGACGCCGCGCTACGTGATATCCAGCTCGTGCTCGACCCGGAAGAGGGCCAGCGCGTGATGGGGATGTCGATCACGCTGACGAAAGAGCGCACGCTCTTCATCGCCGACACCAATGTCACGGAATTCCCGGACAGCGAGGCCCTGGCCGATATCGCCGAGGAGGCAGCCTATGCCGCCAAGGGCTTCGGTTTCACCCCGCGCGTGGCTTTCCTGTCGTATTCCACCTTCGGCAATCCGGCAGGGGCGCGTTCGGAAAAACTCCAGAATGCCGTGCGGATCCTTGATGAGCGCAAGGTCGAGTTCGAATACGAAGGCGAGATGAATGTCGATGTAGCGCTCGATCCGCTGCACCGCATGCTCTACCCGTTCTCTCGCCTGAAGGGCCCGGCCAATGTACTCGTGATGCCGGCAATCCACTCCGCATCCATCGCCACCAAACTCCTGCGCGCCGGCGGTGGCGCGACGGTAATCGGCCCGATGCTGCTGGGCTTTGAAAAGCCGGTCCAGATCGCACGCCTGGGTGCCTCGGTCAGCGAGATCACCACGCTGGCTGCGCTTGCAGCCTACGATCCGGAAAAGCACGAAGTGGAAGTGGCGGGCTAAAACCCGTCACGCCTATTCGGCGGGTTTGGGGTCTGCTCCTGGCGCGCTGATCCCGCGCGCCGCGTCACTGCCCCTGAGCATGATGAAGATGATCAGTGCAGCCATGGGCAAGGCATACGTGGCCGTCACCAGGAAGAAGTTCACATAGCCGATCGCGTCGGCCATCAGTCCGGAGAAGCCGGCGATGAACTTGCAGATCAGCGCATAGAGCGAAGACAGCACGGCATATTGCGTGGCCGCGTTCAGCGGATCGGTCAGGGACGACAGGTAGGCGATAAAGGCTGTGCCGACGAAGCCCGCCGCGACATTGTCGGCACTGATCACCAGCGTCAGCAAGCCGACGCTCTCAGCTGTTCCCGTCGCCGCAAGGAAAGCAAAAGCCGCATTGGTCGCGAACGTGATGATAGCCCCGACCACCATGGCGCTCAGCACGCCGAAACGGTAGGCCACCACGCCCCCGATGAATCCACCGGCAATGGTGGCGATAACGCCGGGGCCACTCTGGATTCCGCCGACAATGGCGCGATCAAAGCCGATGTCCGAATAGAGCGGGCTGGCCATCACGCCCATGGTGAAATCACTCAGACGGTAAAAGGCGACGAGCAGGAAAACCGGTACGATCCAATGCCCCAAGCGATCCCAGAATTGTTTGAACGGCTCGACGATCGCCGTCTGCACCCGCTTGCCGAAAGACTGGCGATCGGGCTCCCGATAGGCGTGTTCCGGCTCCGGCATGAGCATGACCAGCAGGGCGCATGCGCCCATCGTGGCAGCCATGACGAGGAAGGACACCGTCCAGTTGGTCCACTCCGAAATGGCGAGACCAAAGCCTGAGAACATGATCGCACCGCGATACCCCAGCACATAGGCGGCGGCCATGTTCGCCTGCTCTTCGCGCGGCGCCGATTCAATCCGCCAGGCGTCTATGGAAATATCCAGCGTTGCTCCGGCATAGGAGAGGATAAAGGCGCCGATGGCGGTAAGGATCAGCCCCTGCGAAGGGTCGGTAAAGGCGATCAGGCTGAGACCGGCCACAGTGCCGAGGATCGCCACCATCATCCAGGCGCGTCGCTTGCCCAGCCAGCCATCCAGAAACGGTATCGGGGTCCGGTCGACGACCGGGGCCCAGAGCGGTTTGAGCGTGTAGGACAGGGTGACCCAGTAGAAGAACCCGATCGTCGTGCGCTCGATACCCGCATCACGCAGCCAGAAACTCAGCTTCGAGAAGACCATCATGAGCGGCAGCCCCGAGGCAAAGCCCAGGATCAGCATCGCGATCATGATCGGTTTGCCGTAGGCGGCGACCGTTTGCTGCCAAGTCTTGTGCTGCGACGCGGTCACGTCCGACATAATAGCCACTCCAGATGACGGGATTTATCCCAAACTGGACCGTTTTTTCTGCCCGCACAAGCGGTTGAGGGTGGCGGCGAGGATTAAAGGCTCGACAGGTTTGGTCAGGAAATCATCCATTCCCGCCTCAAGGCAGATCTGCCGATCCTCTTCGCTTGAATTGGCGGTCAGGGCGATCAGCGGCACGTCGCTGCCTTGCAGACGCAGCATGCGCGCGAGCTCCGGGCCGTCCATGCCGGGCATGCGCTGATCAAGCAGGGCGGCATCGAGCGGACCGGCCTCGAAGGCTTTCAAGGCGGCAACCCCGGTGTCGGCGGTGCGGACAACGGCTCCGAGCTTTTCCAGCGTCCGGCGCGCGATGAGCGCGTTGACCGGGTCATCCTCGGCAACAAGAACGGTTAGTCCGTCGAGGCGAGGCGGCTCATCCGGCCGGTCGGCGGCTTCGGCCTCATAGTCGACCTGCGGATGGCCGCAGATCTGGGCGACCAGGGTGGAGCGCCGGACCGGCTTGACCAGCCACCCGTCAACACCCTCAGGCCGGGCTTCAAGGAAGGCGTCCTTCTCGGGCGGTGTCATGATCAACCAGCAATGCGCCGCCTTCGCGGTCTTGGCCTGATCAGCCCAGCTGTTGTCCAGCAGCAATTCGCGACCGGATGCGGCGGCGATCCGGTCTGGCCGGTCGATCGCCACCACGTCGGCACCGAGAGCAGCGAGCTGGTCGGCCAGCGCCGTGCGCAAGACGGGATTGGGTGCGGCAACGGCAATTTCACGACCGGCGAGCGGCTGCTCGTTGGACAGGCTTTCGACCGGCAGCTCGAACAGCACCCAGAACCTGGCGCCCTCGCCGAGCCGGCTTTCCACGCCCATGGAGGATTGCATCGTTTCGACAAGGCGGCGGACCATGGCGAGGCCAAGTCCGGCCCCGGCTTCCTTGCCGTCCCGTTCGGCCGCTCCGCGTTCGAAATGCTCGAACAACGAGGCCTGGTCAACTTCGGAAATACCCGGACCGGTGTCGCAAACCGCCAGAGACAGGCGCGGACGTCCGTCAGCGTCCGGTGAGTTACCAATCTCTACCCGGATTCCACCGCTATCGGTGAACTTCACCGCATTGCCGATCAGGTTGAACAGGATCTGCTTGAGGCGCGCCTTGTCCCCGGTGACCTGCAGCGGCGCGTCGGCGCTGTAGACCACACACAGTTCCAGTCCCTTGTCCTGAGCCCGTGTCGCCAGCGGCTCGACCGTCTCGGCCAGAAGCGCCGCAAGGTCGACGCTTTCCGGACGCAGATTGAGCTTGCCGGCCTCAAGGCGGGACAGATCGAGAATATCATCGATCATCGCCAGCGCGTGTTCGGCCGAGGCTGCCAGGGTGCAGACATAATCAGCCTGATCCGGACGCAACGGCGTGGCCTTGAGCAAGCGCGCGACGCCCATGGCTCCCGCCAGCGGCGTGCGCAGCTCATGGGTCACGGCAGCGAAGAACAGCGATTTGGCGCGTTGGGACGCCTCAAGGCTGTCATGGCTTTCACGCCTCGAGGTAATATCCCGACCGACCGCTATGACGCCCCGGTCATGGGGTAAAAGGCGCTCGTCCCACTCAATCCAGAGCGGCCCCTTCTGGGTACGCATGAGCATTTCATAGCGCCTGGAGCCATCCGTGCCAGCCGGCGGCGCGACCGAGAACCAGCGTCCCACCCAATCATTGAGCGTGCCACCAAAGGCTCGGATAAAAGCCTGGTTGACGTGTGCGACCCGTCCCGTCGGCCCCCGAATGAGCATGAGTTCGCCGGCCGCATCCAATGCAGTCAGGAGAAAAGAGGCCAGCATATCCTCTCCGCGCGCGGGCGCGAGCGGAGAGGCCGGGTCTGGTATGTCCGGCGGACGACGCGTCATATCGTATTCCCGGTTACGCTGTGCCGGTTAACGATCCGTCGTCAAAAGGCAAATTATCCCCGCGCGGCGGCCGGTGCAGGCGCTCCGATGGCTCCATTATCCGATGCCATGGCCAAACCCCGGCGGCAGGCGAGAGCCTCGGCGATATGAACCCGGCGCACAGCGTCACACCCTTCCAGATCAGCAATGGTGCGGGCGACCCGGAGCACCCGGTGATAACTGCGTGCGGTCAGCCCGTTCTGGGTTGCCGCTGTATTGAGCAGAACCTCCCCGCTCCGGTCCGGCATGGCCGCGTGCTCGAGATGATCGGCGCGCAAATGCGCATTGAGGGCCCCGCGCCCGGCTTGAACGTCTCGACTGGCCGCCACCCGGGCGGCGGCCTCGACACTGCCCTCAACCGGGGCGGGCAGGCCCAGGTCCGCCGGCGTGACCGGCGGAACAGCGATCTGCAGGTCAATCCGGTCCAGCATGGGCCCGGAAATACGGGCCTGGTAATCGATGGCGCAGCGTGGACCACGGCGGCAGGACACGCCATCCAGCCCACCATTGCCGCAGCGGCACGGATTCATGGCCGCGACCAGCTGGAAGCGGGCTGGGTAGGACACATGGGCATTGGCCCGGGCCACGGTGACCGATCCGGTTTCCATTGGCTGGCGCAGGCTATCGAGAACCTGGGGGTGGAATTCCGGCAATTCATCCAGGAATAGGACGCCCCGATGCGCCAGCGAGGCTTCGCCCGGCCGGGCCCGGGCCCCGCCCCCCACCATGGCGGCCATGGATGCCGAGTGATGCGGCGCACGAAAGGGGCGGTGCCGCGTCAGGGCGCCCCGCTCAAGCAGACCCGCAACGGAGTGGATCATCGAAACATCGAGCAGTTCATCCGCCGACAGCGGCGACAACAGCCCCGGCAGGCGCTCAGCCAGCATGGACTTGCCTGACCCGGGCGGGCCGACCATCAGAATATTGTGTCCGCCTGCGGCGGCGATTTCGAGGGCGCGTTTCGCGGTTTCCTGACCCTTGACTTGTTTCAGGTCGACATCGGTGCGTGCCTCGGTCAGCGTACCGGGAACCGGTCGCGCGAGCACCTGGGTACCCTTGAAATGATTGATCAACTGGATCAGGGAGCCCGGCGCCAGAATGGCCAGCTCGCCGCCAGCCCAGGCCGCTTCGGGACCGCAGGCATCCGGACAGATGAGGCCCAGATCCGCGGCATTGGCGGCGACGGCCGCCGGAAGTGCACCCGGGACAGGCCGGATTGTGGCATCTGCCCCCAGCTCTCCAAATGCCAGATAATCCGCGCCAGCCTCCCGAGGCAGGATATTGAGCTCAACGAGGATCGCCAGAGCGATCGGTAGGTCGAAATGCGACCCCTCCTTGGGCCGGTCTGCCGGAGCCAGGTTCACGATCAAGCGCTTGGACGGCATAGAGAGGCCAAGCGCCGCGAAGGCTGCCCGGACCCGCTCCCGGCTTTCCGCAACTGCCTTGTCGCCGAGACCGACAATGGAGAAAACCGGCTGCGCCCCCGCCGCAAGCTGAACTTGTACTTCGACAAGCTTGGCCTCAGCACCCTCGAATGCCACTGCAGCGGTACGTGACGCCATGCTTTTTCCTCCTGCACCGGCCCGCTTCAGCGCGGGTTGATCACGGTCCGTTTCCAGACGCATTGTGGGCTGAACGCAGGATCGCTTGCGCTAAATTCTTGTCGTTATTATATTTTCCACATAGCTCAAACATAATGCGTACATAACCAGAACAAACCTGGCACACATGACACTACACGTCAAGCGTGTGGCCTATTAATCCGGGAGTTTTCTCTGGACGGCGTCCCAGAACCGGGCGCAGGTATCAATGCCGGAGAAGCGCTTGAGCTCCTGTACGCCAGTCGGGGATGTGACATTGATTTCAGTCAGTAAACCGCCGATCACATCAATACCGACAAGCATGAGGCCGCGCGCTTTCAGCATCGGGCCAATTGCCCGGCAGATACGCAGGTCCGCTTCATCCAGGTCAGAGGCCTCGGCGACGCCGCCAACATGCATGTTGGACCGGGTTTCACCCTTTTGCGGCACCCGGTTGATGGCCCCAACCGGCTCGCCATCGATCAGCAGGACCCGCTTGTCCCCGGCACTCACCGCCGGAAGGAAGGCCTGGACGACAACCGGCTCGCGGGTCTGGGCAAAGAACATTTCCAACAGGGAATTGAGATTGCTGTCCCCGGGCTTGAGCCGGAACACGCCGGCTCCGCCATTGCCGTAGAGCGGCTTGACGATGATGTCCTCATACTGGGCGCGGAAGGCCTTGATCCGCTCGGGGTCCCGGCTGATCAGGGTTGGCGGGACCAGTTCGGGGAAATCGAGCGGCACGATCTTTTCCGGGCTCGAGCGGACCCAGGCTGGGTCATTGAGCACCAGGGTCTTTCCGGCCAACCCTTCCAGCATATGAGCCGCCGTGATGTAGGCCATGTCGAAGGGCGGGTCCTGGCGCATCAGGACGACATCGGCATCTTCGGCTAGGTCGAGATCCATCTCATCGCCCAGCTCTGCATGCTCACCTTGAACATGCTTGACGCGGACCGGCCGGGCCCGCGCCACAATACGCCCTTCCAGCCAAGCCAGCTGGTCGGGATGGTAGACAAAGAGCTCGAAGCCGCGCGCCTGTGCTTCTTCCATCAGGGCGAACGTCGTATCCGCGTCGACATCGACAGTTTCGATCGGGTCCATCTGGACCGCTATGCGCAGGCTCATCGTGTTGTCTTCCGGGCGCCAAGAAGTTGCGGCCCGGAGTTAATGTCGTCCTCGGGCAGTTCAAGAGCCGGCACCGGCTCGCCGCCGCAGGCCGCCGCGCGGCGCTCGCCCCGTGCCGGGAGATTGCTGGGCACTCCGGCAACCCGGACCAAGCTCACCACTTCGGTTACACCGTCGACAAGTGAGGCGTGTGCCGTGGCCCGCTCCAGCTCACCACGCGAGCGGGCCAGGCCCAACAGGAAAACCCGACCGTTGAAGGCCTCGACATTGAAATTGACACTGCGAATGGAGCGGTCGGTCAAAAGCCGCGCCCGGATACGCTGGGAAATCAGAAGATCGCGCGTGCCATCGCCAAACCCGGTATCGTCGCCGATGATCAGCTCGTTGGTGACCGAGCGGACCGCGACCGACGACCAGGCGAGGCATTCCGCCATTTGGCTATCATCCTCGCGCGGGACGTGACCGGTCAGAAGCGCGACGCCCTCGGCCACTTCCACATCGACCCCGTCCAGCGCATAGCCCTCGGCCCGCAGCATAGCCGACTTGATCGACCAGGAGGCGTTATTGTCGTCCAGCTCACGCCCGAGCGACCGTTCCTCCTGAACCGTTGAGCACGCACTCAGTGCAAGTGCGCACAGGCAGGCGATAAGGAAACCAGAAGGGCGGTGAAACATGACAGATCGAGCTCCGTTCGGCAGCGAATCAGAACGCTACACCACACCAGCCGCGCTGACACCTGAGGATAATGTCAGACCGTCAAAGCAGATCCCGAGCACGGTCATCGGGTAGCCAGGCGGCGCGTTCATGGCGCGGCCAACGCCAGGGCGCGACCAGAAACAGATCATAGCGCATGAAGTGATCGCTGAAGCGGGGATTTCGCGCCAGCCAGAGTGATGCGGCCCGTTCGATCCGACTCCGCTGACGGAAACTCAAGGAAGAGCGGGCCTGCTCGATATCCGGGCGCGCTTTGACCTCGACAAAAGCGAGATACTCGCCGCGCCGGGCAATGAGATCGATTTCACCGGCAGCGGTGACGGCGCGATAGCCGAGGAGCTGGTAGCCTTTCATTATCAGCCAGAGCTGGGCCAGCCGCTCTGCCCAGCGGCCAAAGGCCTCGGCCGACTGCCGCGAACGGCTCAACCGGCCCGGCCCTGCGCCGTATCCGCCTTGAGCGCCAGCGCCCGGGCATAGACATCGCGGCGCGGACGCCCCGCCTTGGCCGCGATATCGGCCGCGGCATCCTTGACCCGTTGCGTTTGCAACGCAGCGCGCAGGGCCTCATCGATACGGGCATCGTCCCACAGGTCCGGCGCGGCGGGAGCGACCACAATAACCACCTCGCCCTTGGGCGCGCCCGCCTCGGCATAATGCGCCGCCAGTTCAGCCAGTCCGCCGCGGCGCGCCTCCTCATGCAGCTTGGTCAGCTCACGGCAAACCGCAGCCGGTCGGTCACCGAAGACCTCGGCCATACTATTCAGTGCGGCCGGCAAACGTGACGCGCCTTCGTAGAAGACAAGGCTGCCCGGCGAGTCCATGAAACGGGCGAGCCAGACCTCACGGGCCGCCGTTTTCGGCGGCGGAAACCCGGCAAAGGTGAAACAGTCGGTCGGCAGACCGGCAATGCACAGCGCGGCAAGCGCTGCCGATGCTCCCGGGATGGCGACAACCTCGTGACCGGCAGCGATCACCTCCCGGACCAGCTTGTAGCCCGGATCGGAGACGAGAGGCGTACCGGCATCGGACACTAAAGCCACGACTTCACCGGCCTCGAGCGCGTCGAGCACCAGAGGGCGGACGCGCTCGCCGTTGTGGTCATGATAGGGCTGCAGCATAGCTGAGACACCGTGCGCATCGAGCAAGCGCTTGGTGACGCGGGTGTCTTCGGCCAGGACACGGTCTGCGTTGGCAAGCACATCAAGGGCCCGCAAAGTGATATCGCGCAGATTGCCGATCGGCGTAGCGACTAGATAAAGGCCGGGGTCAAGCGCTTGTACCTTGGCCGTAGTCCGGCTAGCTTCGGGCTGGAATTCTCGGGATGATCCGGTCATGAAATCTGATGTAGCACCGCGTCGGCGTTCTCGCACGCAAAGCCTTCTGCACACGCTCCGCCCGCTGGCCCTGGCCACCACGGCGGGTCTGATTGTTAGCGCCTGCGCGACCACGGCTCCACCGCCATCGCCCATGCCGGCACCCGAGCCGGTCATTGCCGCACCGGTGGAACCAGATCCGGAACCGGTCGAGGTTGTTGAAGAGGCTTACGGGCTGATTCCGCCACACATGCAGGATCGTGACCTTGCCCGTGTCGCCGTGCTGCTGCCCTTCTCCGCGGAGAATGCCGGTGCCCGCGCCGAGGCCCTGCGTCTGCTGCGCGCGGCAGAGCTGGCCCTGTTCGAACGCGCTGGCGGCAATCTCGTGCTGATCCCAAAGGATACCGGCGGCAATGCCGACGGCGCCCGCCAGGCTGCGCTCGCCGCGGTTGAGGACGGGGCTGACCTGATCATCGGGCCCCTCTTTGCCCCGGCTGTAACGGCGGCTGGCGATGTCGCCCGCCGCGCCGACGTTCCTGTGATTGCCTTCTCGACCGATACGACAACGGCCGGTGATGGCGTCTATCTGCTCAGCTTCCCGCCGGAAATCGAGGTCGAGCGGATCGTCGAATACGCCGCGCGCCAGGGTGTGTGGCGCTATGCCTATCTCGGCTCGCAGAACCGCTATGGTATGGCGGTCTATAATGCGCTGCAGGACACGGCGGCGGTAACCGCTGGCGAAGTCACGGCAGAGGCGTTCTACACTGGTGATGTCGAAGCGATGGCCCGCGCTTCCTCGCGCCTCGCCGAGGGCGCCTTCCCGGAGCTGACGCCCGACCAGGCCCGCGAATTGCGCCGTCGCCAGTGGATCCCCGACCCGGAAGCGGCTTTCCAGGCCGTGATCCTGCCGGAAGGCGGGACCCGGCTGCGCGCCCTTGGGCCGCTGCTGATCTCGCAACAGGTCGACCCGCTGGTTGTGCGCTTCCTGGGCACCGGTCTATGGAATGATGAAGACCTGCTGCGCGAGCCGGCCCTGCATGGCGGCTGGTTCGCCGGTCCCGACCTGCAGATGCGTGAGCGTTTTGACACCGCCTATGAAGCCGCCTTCGGCAGCGAGCCATCCCGGATTGCCAGCCTCGCCTATGACGCCATGGCGTTGGCGGCCCATATGGACGGGGGCGAACTGGGCTTCAGCCGCGAGGCCATTGAAGAAGAGCAAGGCTTCCTGGGGGCTGACGGCTTGTTCCGCTTCAACAACGATGGGCTGATTGAACGCGGCCTCGCCATCTACGAAGTCCGCTCGCGCGGTTTCCGTCAGATCGAGCCGGCGCCGCTGGACTTCGAGACACCGTTGTTCGACCCCGAACAGGTCCGCATGATGGCCATGGCCGCAGCGGAAGAGCGCGCTTTGCGCTACGGCATGGATGATGACAACCCGCTCCCGGACTATCTGCCGCTGCCGGAAGGCTGGAACCCGCCTGACGAGATCGAAACCCAGATTAACCTCGGCACCGGCGTTGCCCTGTCCGACACGCCGCTCACCGGTCCGGCGGACCAGGGAGAGCTGATCGATCCGGAAGTGACGGGTCTTGGAACGGTGGGCTTCGATTACAGCCTGTTCCGACGCGAAATGCCGGAAGACTATCCGCGTCCGGGTGACATCGATTGCAGCGATCTGGACGCGGACGAGGAGATTCCGGAGGAATGCCTCGCCGAGCTGGAATTCAACACCCAGCTTCGTCCCGACGGGCGTTAGGGAACCAGCGCCATCGACACCGCGTCACCCAGCACCTGACCCTCACGGGTCAGGCTGACGCGGGCGCCATCACGCTGCAGCAGGCCGGTCGCGATCATGCGCTCGGCCCCCGTCTCATCGATGCCGAGGCCGGTTGCAGCGTGCAAATCGTCCAGGTCGAGTCCCTCAAGCAAGCGCAGGCCCATCAGGATGCGCTCGGCGCGCTCATCCTCAGCCGATAACTGCTCCTCATCGGCCACCCCCCAGCTTCCGGACTTGATGGACTGAGCATATTCACCCGGCCGGCGCGCCGCTTCCGTAGCGATGCGTCCGCCACTACTCGATTGGCCCAGACGCCCGTGCGCTCCGGGACCGACGCCGATCCAGTCGCCGCCCTCCCAATACAGGCGATTATGGCGCGATTGAGCCGCTTTTGATCGCGCATGATTGGAAATCTCATAGCGCTCGAACCCAGCGCTCGAGGCGATCTCGTCCGTCAGCTCGTAGAATTCGGCTGCGTCGTCCGGCTCAAGCGCCAGCGTCTCGCCGCGCTCGGCGCGTTTGCCGAAGGCGGTGTTTTGCTCGATCGTCAGCTGGTAGGGCGAGATATGCCCGACACCGGTCCCCAGAGCGGTCTCCAGTTCGCTGCGCCAGTTCTCCAGCGATTGGCCCTCCCAGGCGTAGATCAGATCCAGCGACACCTGCGGCACGGCTTTCAGCGCCGTATCGACCGCAGCCCGTGCGGCGTCACCGCTATGATCGCGTCCTAGCCGCTCCAGGACATCAGACTGGAAGCTTTGCACCCCAACGGAAAGCCGGTTGATCCCCGCCGCTGCGAAACCGGCAAAACCGGCAAGGTCATTGGGATTGGCCTCCAGTCCCAGTTCGGCCGCAGCGGCAAACCCCCATAAATGCTCTGCCAGATCAATGACGTCCCCCACTGCCTGCTGGGACATGAGCGAGGGTGTGCCACCACCAAAATGTAGGCTCGCCAGCGGCCGGGCGCCGGTGCGCTCGCGCCAATGACGCAGATCTTCGAGAATAGCGGCGAGCAGAAGGTCGTCCGCGCCTTTCGGCCGGTAGACATTGAAATCGCAATAGGGGCATATGCGGGCGCAATACGGCCAGTGGATATAGAGGCCGAGCGCCTGGCTCTTGCTCATGCGTCGAACTCGGCGGCGATCATCTTGGCCAGGGCACGGGCGCGATGGCTCATCGTGCGCTTCTCTTCGGAATTCATCTGGGCAAAGGTCCGCGTCTCGCCCTCAGGCTGGAATACCGGGTCGTAACCAAAGCCGGCATCACCGCGAGGTGGCCAGCTGATCTCGCCCACGACTTCACCGCGATAGGTCTGAACCTCCGCCCCCGGGCGCGCGACGGCGATGACGCAGACAAAGCGGGCCGTCCGGGGCTTGTCGCCAAGCGCGTCATTCACCCGCGCCATGGCGGCCGCGAAGTCCTTTTCCGGCCCGGCCCAGCGGGCGGAGTAGATGCCGGGATCGCCATTCAGCGCATCCACCGACAAGCCGCTATCATCCGCTACGCAGACGAGCCCGGTCGCCCGGCAGGCGGCTTCGGCCTTGAGGGCCGCATTACCCTCGAAAGTCGATTCCGTCTCTTCCGGTTCAGCCAGGTCCAACTCTGCAGCGCTCTTCAAATTGATGTCGCGCGACAGGAGAATTTCCCTCAACTCTTTGATTTTGACTTGGTTATGGCTCGCCAACACCCAAGCCTGTCGATCTGATGACGCCATCATTACCCCAACCTTCATATCGCCTTTCGAAAAATTCATATCGAAAAACGATATTTTTTGCTTGCAAGTCCCCCGGACCTCGTTTATCGATAAACAACAAGGACGGGAGACATCGTCCTGAGACTACGAATGACAACGGTAATTGGTCAGATGCAAGTGAAAGGAAACAGAGAGATGGTCAGGCCCGAAAAATCCAGTACGCGTTCGTTCGC
>NZ_JASBRW010000020.1 GCF_030149235.1 Maricaulis sp.
CGCATCGCTCGGCGACATCCTCGGCGCGGCTCTGCGCGAGAACGAGGGTGACAAAGAGTCCTAAGCTCAAGCGTCACAACGCATAAAAATTGATCGGCCGGAGCCTCGCTCCGGCCGATTTTTTTGTCATCATGCGTTGACCTACCCCCGCGCAAGGGGCAGTTTTGCTGACCGGGACAATTGGAGACACGGCATGATCAAGTCCGAACTGATCGATCGTCTGGCAGAAGCAAACCCGCATCTCTACCACCGCGATGTCGAGCGGGTCGTCAATACGATCCTCGATGGCATCACCGATGCGCTCGCGCGCGGCGAACGCGTGGAACTGCGCGGTTTTGGCGCCTTCTCCGTTCGACGTCGGCCGGCCCGGACCGGCCGTAATCCGCGCACCGGCGAAAGCGTTTCGGTCAAGGAAAAGCATGTGCCGTTCTTCAAGACCGGCAAGGAGCTTCGCGAACGCGTCGATGCTTCGCGCGAGACGGCTCCGGAAATCGCGTAGGCCCACTCGCTTAACGCGACCAGTTCACATCCTCTTAAGCGGATACGCCGAAAATATCGGCGATGAATTCTTCGTCCGCGTATTCCGGTTCTGTGCCACCGATGCCGCCTCCGGCGTCGGCCAACGCCCCTGCGAGCAAGAACTCCGCAGCGGACGCTTTCATTCTTACCGACGCCGAGCAGAAACAGGTTAACAAGCTCGCCGCACGGGATCGCGAAGTGCGGGCCCATGAGCAGGCGCACAAGGCCGTCGGCGGGCAATATACCGGTGCCATCAGCTATGACTATCAGCGTGGCCCAGACGGCAAGCAGTATGCCGTCGGTGGCGAAGTGCCGATCGATGCCAGCGAGATCCCCGGCGACCCGGAAGCCACGATCGAGAAAATGCGCGTCGTCAAAGCCGCCGCCCTGGCCCCGGCAGAACCCTCAGGCCAGGATCGCAAGGTCGCCGCCATGGCGGATGCCAAATCCGCCCAGGCCCGCGCCGAGCTGAATGCGCAAAAAGCGGAAGAGGCAGACCCCAATGCGCCCAAGAACCCGCTCAACCCGGACATCAACGCCCAACTCGCCGAGATGAGACAACAGGACGAAGCGGAGAGTGAGGGCCCGAACAACCCGGCGGAAACAGCCCCGACGGACATGACGGCCTATGCGGCCCATGCCTACCAACAACAAAGCCGAGCGATTACAGCGCTGGCGGCATAACGCCAGGCCGATTTGCGCTCGGACAAAACTGTTCCCGCACCAGGCGCGTCATGCGCCCATCCCAAATGCCCCACAGCACTAGCCCCCGCGCAAAACAAAGCTATACCCTTCAACCGGAAGGTAGGGGCGTATGACCGACACTAAATTTTGCGGCCTCAAGACCGGCAGTGATGTCGCCGCCGCGCGCCAGGCCGGTGCACGCTGGACCGGTTATGTCGTATTTCCGCCCAGCCCGCGTCATGTCTCGCCAGCGCTCGCTGGAGAGCTGGCGCACCTGGCCGAAGGCACCGAGACCGTCGCCGTCACCGTCAATGCCAATGATGATCTGCTGGCCCAGATCCGCGATGCCATGCGACCGGACTGGATCCAGCTGCACGGAAGCGAAGACCCGCAGCGCGTCATCGCCGCACGCGGTTATGCAAAGCGCGGCATTATCAAGGCCTTGCCGGTGGCTGAGGAAGCCGATCTCGCCGCGGCCACTCCCTTTGACGGGGTTGCAGACTGGCTCCTGTTTGATGCCAAACCGCCCAAGGGCGCCGACCGGCCCGGCGGCTGGGGACATGGTTATGACTATACAATTCTGAAAAAGCTGAGACTTTCCTCACCCTGGCTCTTGTCGGGCGGGCTCAGCCCGACCAATGTTCTCGCCGCTGTAAATGCTGCAGGCGCACAAGCGGTCGATATCTCGTCCGGGATCGAGACCGCGCCCGGCATCAAGAGCGCCAAACTGATGAATGAATTTGCCGGTGCCCTGGCGCCGCAGACCCCCTAGGAGAGAGCCATGAGCGATACCGCATCCGCTGACACCCGTCCCAATGCGCTCTCGGCCTGGCCCGATGCGCGTGGCCGTTTCGGCGATTATGGCGGACGTTTCGTCGCCGAGACGCTGATGCCGAACATCCTGGAGCTGGAAGCGGCCTATGAGGACGCCAAACGCGACGTCAATTTCCAGCGCGAGATGGAAGAATTCCTGCGCGATTATGTCGGCAAGCCGAGCCCGATCTATTTCGCCGAACGCCTGACCGAGAATTTCGGCGGCGCCAAGATCTGGCTCAAGCGCGACGAGCTCAACCATACCGGCAGCCACAAGATCAATAACTGCCTCGGCCAGGTCCTGCTGGCCAAGCGCATGGGCAAGACCCGCATCATCGCCGAGACCGGTGCCGGCCAGCATGGCGTCGCCACGGCGACCGTCGCGGCGCGTTTCGGTATTCCCTGCACGGTGTTCATGGGGGCCACCGATGTCGAGCGCCAGGCCCCGAACGTCTTCCGCATGAAGCTGCTGGGCGCCGAAGTTATCCCGGTCACCTCCGGCACCGGCACGCTCAAGGACGCCATGAATGAGGCCCTGCGGGACTGGGTTACCAATGTCTCGGACACATTCTACGTCATCGGCACGGTTGCGGGCCCGCACCCCTATCCGGCCATGGTGCGCGATTTCCAGTCCATCATCGGCCGCGAGGCCCGCGCCCAGATGCTCGATCGCCTCGGCCGCCTGCCCGATGCGGCGGTCGCCTGTATCGGTGGCGGGTCCAATGCGATGGGCCTGTTCCACCCCTTCATCGAGGATGAAAACGTGCGCCTGATCGGGGTCGAGGCGGCCGGCCATGGTATCGAGACCGGCAAGCATGCGGCTTCGCTCAAGGGCGGCGAGCCGGGTATTCTGCACGGCAACAAGACCTATCTGCTGCAGGACAAGGACGGCCAGATCATCGACGCCCACTCCATATCGGCCGGTCTGGATTATCCCGGCATCGGCCCGGAACACGCCTTCCTGCACGACGCCAAGCGCGCCGAATATGTCTCGGCGACGGATGAAGAGGCGATGGAGATGTTCCAGCTCTGCACCAAGTTGGAAGGCATTATCCCGGCGCTTGAACCCGCCCACGCCCTCGCCCGCGTCCGCGACCTGGCCAAGGAACTGGGGCCGGACGGACTGATCCTAATGAATATGTGCGGCCGCGGCGACAAGGATGTGCCGCAGGTTGCTGAGATGCTTGGGGTGAAGCTCTAATGACCAACCGTATCACCACCCGTTTCAACGAGCTCGAAGCTTACGGCCGCCCCGGTTTCGTCGCTTATATGATGGCCGGCGATGGCGACAGCCAGGCGCTGTTGAATGCCCTGCCGGAGGCCGGGGCCGATGTCATCGAACTGGGCATGCCTTTCACCGATCCGATGGCCGATGGCCCCTCGATCCAGGCCTCCGCCCTGCGTGCGCTAGACGCCGGCATGACGCTGAAAGGGGTGTTCGACCAGGCAGCGAAATTCCGCGAACACGACACGGATACGCCGCTGGTGCTGATGGGTTATGCCAATCCGATCCACCATATGGGCTTTGAAAACTTCGCCCGCCAGGCCGAGAAAGCCGGCGTTGATGGCCTTATTTGCGTCGACATTCCGCCGGAAGAAGACAGTGAATTACGCACTGCCCTGGAAGCACACGGAATCGCCCTCATTCGCCTGGCGACCCCGACGACAGACGACAAGCGGCTGGAAACGGTGGTCGAAAACACCTCCGGCTTCGTTTATTACGTTTCCACGACAGGCGTGACCGGGGCAGCGTCGGGCATGGCTCAGGAGGTCGGCGCAGCGGTGTCGCGGGTCAAGTCGGCCTCCGGCCTGCCGGTCGTGGTCGGCTTCGGCGTACGCACGCCGGAACAGGCGGCAGCGATCGCGGCAGAGGCCGATGCAGTCGTTGTCGGGTCGGCAATTGTCGACGCGATGCATGAGGGTGGTGTTGCAGCCGCCACTGAGTTGGTACACACCCTGTCTCAGGCCGCCCACGGCGCGAAAAAGTGAGACAGGGCCGATGAAAGATCGGGACGCGGAAATGAACTGGTTGTCCAAACTGACCCCTCCGGGGATGTCGAAGATTTTCTCCAAGCGCGACACGCCGGACAATCTCTGGGTCAAATGCCCGATTTCCGATGAGATGGTTTTCCACAAGGACCTGGAAGCCGGCCTCTTCGTGACCCCGGCGGGTCATCACATGCGCATTGGCCCGGCCTGGCGTTTCCAGTTCACATTCGACGGTGATTTCGAAGAGCTCGACACGCCGGAAGTGCCCAAGGATCCGCTCAAATTCCGCGACGACAAGCCCTATAGCTCGCGCATTGCCGCAACCCGCAAGAAAACCGGGCGCGATGACGCCATGGCCATCGGTGTCGGCGAGATCGGCGGCGTGGAAAGCGTCGTCTTGGTCCAGAATTTCGCCTTCATGGGCGGCTCGCTCGGCATGGCCGCCGGTGAAGCCTTCATCACCGCCGCAGAGGCTGCAGTGAAGCGCCGCACGCCGCTGATCGTGTTTACCGCTGCCGGCGGTGCGCGCATGCAGGAAGGCGCCCTGTCGCTGATGCAGATGCCGCGCACGACGATTGCCGTGGAAATGCTGCGTGAAGCCGGCCTGCCCTATATCGTCGTCCTCACCGACCCGACCACGGGCGGCGTGACCGCCTCCTACGCCATGCTCGGCGATATCCATATCGCAGAGCCCGGTGCGCTGATCGGCTTTGCCGGCCCGCGCGTTATCGAGCAGACCATCCGGGAAAAGCTGCCGGAAGGCTTCCAGCGTTCCGAATACCTGCTGGAAAAAGGTATGGTCGATAAAGTCGTGCATCGCCGCGAGATTCCGGTTGCGCTTTCACGCATGTTACGCGTGATGCTGAAGCGACCCGGATCGTCAGCCCCTGCCGCGCTGACACCGCCTCCCGCCGACCATGTGGTCGATCAGGGAGAGGAGCATTAGTACCAGGCGTCAGGCACTTGATGACGCGCTTGCGCGGCTTGGTCGACTGCATCCAAAAAAGATCGATCTCTCCATGGGGCGCCTGCAGCGCCTCCTGGCGACACTGGGCAATCCACAGGATCAATTACCGCCGACGATCCATGTCGCGGGCACCAATGGCAAGGGCTCGACCTGCGCCTTCCTAGCGCAAATGGCGCGGGCCAAGGGCGAGCGTGTCCACATCTACACCTCGCCGCACCTGGTCAATTTCAATGAGCGCATCCTGCTGGACAGCGAACCGGTCGATGACCGCACCCTGATTGAGGCCCTGGCGCGGGCCGAAGCCGCCAATTTCGGTGAGCCGATCACCTTTTTCGAGATCACCACCGCGGCAGCCTTTCTCCTGTTCTCCGAACACCCCGCTGACCGGCTGATCCTGGAAGTTGGCCTCGGTGGCCGCACGGATGCGACCAATGTCATCGCCAAACCGGCGCTGACGGTGATCACCCCGGTCAGCATGGATCACCAGGAATTCCTCGGCACCTCACTCGACAAGATCGCCCGCATGAAAGCCGGCATTGCCAAGTTCGGCGTGCCGATGGTGATCGGCAATCAGGAAGCAGAAGCGGAAGCCGCCCTGCGCGAGGAAGCCAAGACAGTAGGCGCGCCGGTTTTTGTCTGGGGCACGGACTACCGTGCCTACCCCCAGCATGGCCGCCTCGTCTATGAAGATGAGAGCCGCGTCTGGGACCTGCCGGCGCCGGGCCTGCTCGGCCCGCACCAGATCCTCAATGCCGGCACCGCTGCCGCTGCAGCGGCCGTCCTGCAATGGCCCGAGGAAGCCGTCGCTGAAGGCATCGCCAAGGCGAAATGGCCCGGCCGCCTGCAAAACATCACCGGTGGGCCTCTGGGCGAGATTGCCAAATCCGCCAATGCCGAGCTCTGGCTCGATGGCGGGCATAATGAGAGCGCCGCTCGCGCCCTGTCCCATGCCCTGGCCGATATGGACGAGCGTGAGGACCGGCCGCTGATTATCATCGCCGGCTTTACCGCAGGTCGCGACGTGCAGTCCTGGGCCACGCATTTTGCCGGCTTGGCCAGCAAATTGATCGCCGTGGAATTCCACACCGGTCGCGGCGCCTCCATGCGGGCCGATGAAGTCGTCAAGGATTGCGAACGCGTCGGCCTAACGGCGGAAACCGCGCCCGGCCTGATCCAGGCCATGCGCCTGGCGGCCAAGTACTCGCCGCCACCGCGTATCCTGATTGGCGGGTCGCTCTATCTGGCCGGCGAAGCCCTGGCGCTAGGCGGGGCTCCACCGCACAAAACGGCGGGCTGAATCACCGGCAAAGAAAACGGGCCGTTCCAGTTCTGGAACGGCCCGTTTTCATGTCGTCTACGGCAGTGCTTAGCCGATGGTTTCGCGCACCCACTCGGCGATTTTTTCTTTCGCCATCATGCCGACCTTGGTGGAAGCCACCTGGCCGTCCTTGAAGATCATCAGCGTCGGGATACCGCGCACGCCATACTTGCCCGGCGTCATCGGATGATCGTCGATATTGACCTTGGCCACGGTAAGCTGGCCGGACATTTCCGTCGCGATCTCATCCAGCGCAGGGGCGATCGTCTTACACGGTCCGCACCACTCCGCCCAGAAATCGACCAGGACCGGCTCGCCGGAATTGAGCACATCGGTTTCGAACGAGTCATCGCTGACCTGTTTGGTCGCCATGGGGCTACTCCTTATCTTCGGGACGAATCCGGCGCACCGGACTCCATCGATGGCGCCCGAGGTAAGGACCGAGGCCCGTCACGTCAAGCAGGAAGCCCGACTGGAACTGTTGTGAGCAGACTGTCGGGCAGTTCCATCAGATCAGCGGAATCGGTCCAAAGCAGGGCACACCGGATCCGCTTGTCGGGATGAAGCGCTCCCAGCAAGGCCCGGTAAGTCGCCATCTGGCCAAGATAAACCTGTGCCACCCCTTCGACCGTTTCGGGAGGCGGGCGGTTGGTTTTGTAGTCGATGATCAGAACTTCGTGATCGGTGATGCGCAAACGGTCAACCTGACCGCGGACGAGAATTTTTCCCGACGGACCAGCCAACTGACCGCTCAGCGAGACTTCCGCCTGGCTGCCGACGCCGAAAATCGGCGCGAAGGCGGCATCGGTGAGGATATGGAAGACCTCGTCAAATATCCGGGCCCGCATCTCCTCGGACAGGTCCGTTTGCGCCGCGAGGAAGCGATGGGCCGCAGCCTCACGGCGCTCTGGCGGCAGATCCGGCAGGGTCTCAAGCAATTTGTGGATCACATCGCCACGTCGGAAGCGATAAACCGGATCCGGCGCCAGCGGCGAGACCACAGCGACCTCCTCCTCTTTGGAACCAAACAGGCTCGACGGCGCCGCCGGGCGTGCCGCCGCCATTTGCGTCCCGGGCGCGGATTGGGTCCAGACCGGCAGGCGGGCTGTAACCTCGGCCTGCTCAACCGCGGCCCCGAGCTGGGATGGCGACCGACCAAAGCGCAAGCCGGCCAGGCGCTCGCCCTCCGGATCCGTCAGCGGCGTGTCACACGCGTCCCAGCCCTCGCCTTCCCAGCGCTCGACCAAGCGGGCATACCAGCTGTCCTCGGCGATGCTGCCGCGCCCGCGCCCCTGTTGCCAGCCACATACGATCAGTCGATCCCGGGCCCGGGTCAGCGCGACATAGAGCAGGCGCTGATGTTCGGCCTGTTGTTTCTGGCGCTCCAGCTCGCGCAGTTTCGCGACCACTTCGGGGTCGGCATCCTTGCGCGGTGACCAGATCAGGCCGGCCTGATCATGCGAGAAGATCGCCGAAGACCGCCCGCTCTTCGGCGAACGCGTGGTGTCCGGCAGGATGATGACCGGCCGCTCCAACCCCTTGGAGGCGTGCACCGTCATGATCTGGACTTCATTGTGCTGGCTGGCCAGTTCACGTTTCACCGGGGTCTCTTCGCGCTCGATGGCCGCGATGAAACTGGCCAGCGCGCCACCGCCATCGCGATCATGCTCGAGGGCGCGGTTGAGGAATTCCTCGGCGGCGTCGCGCGCCTCTTCCGACAACCGGGCGAAGACCCGGGCCCAGCGCGTCTCGCCGCTGGCCGAAGGGGCGTTGAGAAAGCCGGCGTAGAGGGCATAAACACCAATCGTCTCGGACTTGTCGCGCCAGGCCTTGAGGGCCTCGCGAGCCTCGGCGAAACGCACATCCTCGGTCGTCAGCAAAGCCCGCCAGAGACCGCCGCGATCCGTTGTTGGCCGGGATTGTGCCAGGTCAAACAGGGCCTCGTCATTGATCACCGGATCGCCGCCATCATCCGGATCGAAAAGCGGGGATTTGAGGACTTCCGCAAGCGCCAGATCATCGCTTGATGTGACGGCCAGACGGCCCAGCGCCAGCAGGTCCTTCACCACGGTCTGGTCCTTGAGCAACATGCGGTCCGCACCCGCCACCGGCACACCGGCCAGCTTGAGCTGGCGGATCAGCTCCTCGACAAAACCGCCCGTCCGGCGCCACACCAGCACACCGATATCGCGCGGCTCGACCGGGCGGGGACTAAACTGCCCACCGGTCTCTTCCCAGACCGCATCGCCGGCATCGAGCATGCGCTTGATCTCTCGGGCCAGGGCCTCGGCCAGACGGTCGCGCGCCGAGCCGAAGGGCTGCGCGTCGACCGGATCAAAAATAGACTTCGCTTCCTCGGGCTCGGTCCGGGGCAAGGCAGGCCAGAGCTCAACGCAGCCAGGCATGCCCTGCCGGGCCGCCCGGTGAGCCTGGTAGCGCGAGAAGGGGCGCGAGGGATCCGGGCCGACAAACTTCACCTCGGTCTCGGTGAAAACCTGATCCACGGCCTGGAGGATTTCCGGTGCCGAACGAAAGGACACATCCAGTGCTGGCCGGATGGCCTTGAGGCCGGCTGCTTCAGCGCGCAATTCCAGTCGTCGGCCTTCTTCGACAAATCGCGCCGGCTCCGCACCCTGGAAGGAATAGATCGACTGTTTCTCGTCACCGACGATAAAGAGCGAGCGCTCTTCTTCCCACGCGCCCTCGCCAGCAAAGTACTCTGCGGTGAGGCCCTCAATCATGTCCCACTGCCGAGGGGCGGTATCCTGGGCCTCATCGACGAGCGCATGCATCAGGCTGGCATCGAGCTTGTAGCCGACCCAGCCGGAGAAGGCGTTTTGCGGGCTGAGGAGATTGCCAGCGAGGACAATAAGATCATCAAAGTCGAGCGCGCGCTGACGCTCACGCTCAATGGCTAACCGATCAAGATAAAGGACCGCAAACTCCAGCGCAGCGGCGCTGGCCGCCGCGACCTCCAGCGTTCGCACCTTGGCCCGCGCCGCCTCCATACGCTCGGCCTCGGCCTCGATCAGTGGAAGCACCGAGGGGGCCGCCTTTTGACAGGCCGCCGAAACCAGGCGCGCATGCCGGTGCGCCTCGCCATTCCGGGTGAAGAAGGCTTCCAGGTAAGCCCGGTAGGCTTGCTCGGGATCGGTGGCTTGCAGCGCCCGAAACATCGCGTTCGCCTTGTCCCCATCCTGCTTCCCGCCTTCGTCCTGCAGGGCGTGAGCGGCTGCGGTCACCTCGCCACGGGGCATGGCAGCCATGGCTTCGCGGCGCACACTTTCAGGCGCCTCACCCGGCTGGCATTCAAGGACTTCATAGAGCGCTTCAACCGGCGCGCCTTGCGCGAATGCTGCGTTCAATTCGTGCCGGTTATTGTCGGCCCAGGCGATCAGTGTATCGACGGCCTCAGCGCCACCGACAGCGAGCAGGGTCCGGATCACATCTGGCGAGGCCGCGGTCAGCGCTTGCCGGCGTGCCGTTTGGGCCAGGGTCTGTTTGGCACTGTCATCCAGTGTCTGGAAACCCGGCAAGGCACCGGCCTCTAACGGGAAACGCCGCAGCAGGCTTTCGCAGAAGGCGTGGATGGTCTGGATTTTCAACCCGCCCGGGGTTTCAAGGGCGAGGGCAAAGAGCTTGCGGGCCCGCGGCAACTGAGGCGCCGGCGGCTTGGTACCGCGCAGCTTCTCCAGCTCCCTTGTCAGGGCCTCATCGCCCAGCACGGACCAGGCCCCGAGCCGGTCGAACAGGCGTTCCTTCATCTCGGCGGCCGCGGCCTTGGTATAGGTAACGCAGAGAATGCGATCAGGTGCCGTGCCGTCGAGCAGGATATTGACCACGCGGTCGACCAGAACCCGTGTCTTGCCGGATCCGGCATTGGCCTCCACGAAGACATGCACATCCGGGCGTGCTGCATCGCGCTGAGCCTGGCTGGCGGTGGCGACAATGGCGGGATCAAATCCGATTCTCATTCACCGCCCTCCTCGCTGCTGGCCGCCACGGCCCACTCACCACGTCGGGCGAGATGGTCGAAATCGCCGTATTCATTCTTGTACTGGGCCCGCGGCTGGGACGGGTAGGGCTCCGTTTCGATATCGAAACGGGCGATCAGTTTATGCAAATCCTCCAGCGCTTTAGCAGCCAGTTCAGCGGCTGTATCGCGGACATCCACACGGCTCTCCTTGCCCGCATCCTTGTTCCCGGAGACGGTCAGATAGACCAGTGCCGCCGGATCGGCTGGCGGCAAGCCTTCGAACACATCGGGCTGCGCGGCCATGGCGGCCGTCAGGGGCAATTGCGGTTCGAAGCCGGCCTTGACCATCTTCGCTGACGGCGCGGTTCCGGTCTTGTAATCGAGCGTTTCCAGACGTCCATCGGGTGCATAATCGAACCGGTCTGCGCGCCCGGTCAGCTGCCAGGGCCCAGCCGGCCCGTCCAGTATCATCACACCCTTGATTTCAAGCGCTGCCGGTTTGTGTCCGGCCTCTCGGCGAGCCCGCTCCCAATCGACAAACCAGCGCGCCGCACGCTGGAAACGGGGCAGTTCGAGGCTCAGCGCTTCCGGCTCGAAACCGGCTTCGACAAGCGCCCGACGCGCCTCCGCACACAGGACCTCAACCGCATCGGCAGGCAGGTCGTCAGTCCAGCGCTCCACACATTTCTGCAAGGCGTCGTGCAGGGCGGTTCCGCGTTCCCGCGGTCCCGGCACCATATCGGCGGGGTCGAGCGGGCGCAGGCCGAGCAAATGGCGGGCGTAGATCGAATACGGGTCCCGCACCCAGGTGCGGATCTCGGTGATCGACATCTTGCGCGGCCGGGCACTGACAGGCGGGCGCGGCTGCGGCGGTGCAGCGGGTTTAGGCTTGTGGGACGGACGGTCCAGGGCTCGCGCAAGCGCCAGATAGTCGATCGCCGGGCGAAGCGCCGCCTGGGCGGCATCACCAAGTGCTCCGCGCGCCAGGGTCTGCAGCCGCCAGAGCCAGCGCGAGGCCACGGTCGGCGCCCCGTCAGCTCGGGCCGAGCGGGTCAGAAACACTTCGCCGCCGGCGGCGGCCAATTGCGAGAAATCATGAGCGGCGAGCCCGTAGCGGCGCTCCGGTGCGCCAAGGCCGGCTTTCTCGCGCATGCGCCGCGACATCCAGGGGTCGACACTGGGCCCTTGCGGCCAGACGCCCTCATTCAGCCCGGCCAGGATGATCCGGTCAGCCCGGATCAAACGAGCCTCCAGCGGACCGAGGATTTGCAGCCGGGGATGAACCCCCACGCTGGGCGGGATGCGGCGCGATTGCAGCAGTTCACGGAAGGCGGCGGCATATTCGCCCAGCGTCATCGATGGCAGCGCGTCGCTTTCATGGATCAGCTCCCGCATGAGCAGGGCCGCACTCTCTCCACCCTCGCCGCGCCACAGGCGCAGGGCGCCATGAACGTCCTCTTCCCGGGCCAGAGCCTCTGCAGCCTGTGCATGGGCCCGGGCCCATTGCTCCATGGTCCGGGTTTCGAATTCATCCGCTCGAACATTTTCGGAGGCAAGACAGGCCAGCGCTTCTGCAACCACCGTCAGGATGCGGTCGGCTGCGCTCCGGTCATCATGAAACAGGCGGTCTCCGAATGTCTCGAGCCGGCCCCGCAAGGCCGCGACACCAGCACCCGGCCGGGCACCGCGCAAGGCAGCGGCCTCGAATTTGGCCATGACCGTGTGCGTATCACCACGGCTGCCGCCCGCCGCAAAAAGCGGCGACGCCCACAAGGCGGACTGGCGCACAACACTGCCGGGGTCTTCCGCTACCGCCAGCAGACGGTCGAGAAAGGCACCGCTGGCGCACTGCGCCAGGGGCAGGCCGCCAGAATCGTCCAGCCGCACCCCGAAACGGGTCATCTCTGCCGCAACCCGCTGCGCCAGCGACCGGTCCGGCGTGACGAGAATGGCCCGGGCTTCGGGCTGCTCGAGGGTTTCTCGCAGCAAGAGGGCACAGGCCCGCGCTTCCGCCAGCGGGTCCGGCGCCTCGACCAGGTTCAGTGCCTCGAGGGCCTGGTCGAAGAAGGTATCGCCATATTGCTCGCGCAGGACCGCAATGCGCCCGAGCCACCCATCGGTGGCGCCGGCCGGGCGCAGGGCTTCGGCAATCAAGAGCCTGCGCGCGCGCGCAGGGCCCGTTTCGGCGGCGCCGGGCCATTGCGACACGTCCCGGGGAGAAATCCCCGCATCCTGGATAAAGGCGCGCATCGCCCATTGCGGGTGTGCATCATCGATCTCGGCCCAGACGGTCTCATCCGCATCCCAGTCGAAACCCGGCAGTACTACAGCGCCCTCGGGCAAGGAGGAGACGATCTGCATCAGGCGCCGAACGGCCGGAATGGAACCGGTCGAGCCGACGACCAGAACCGGATGATCGGGCGGCTGCGTCTCCCAGCGATCCGCCAGGGCGTGCAGCACCATGGCGCGCCGGGCCGCCGCATCCATCAGTCCCAGCTCGGTGAGGCGTTGTGGCCAGGCGGTGTTGAGAATGGAGAGAAATTCAAACGCCTCGCGCCGGTCTTCGGGCAAGTGTTCGAGCAATTCTTCGTCCAGCGCCGAGAGGTCCTTGACGTCTTCATTGGCGAGATCATCAAGCAATTGCGACAGGGGCTCGGCCAGCGACAGGGCGCCGGCGAGGCCGATCGGCCGGTCCAGCGCCTTTTCCTTGGCGAGGATCAATCGCGCCAGTTCGAAACGGCGCTTGGCTGCGGAAATTGCGGGAGGCGCAAATCCGGCAAGCTCACCCGGTTCGAAGGGCGGATCATCAACATCGATATCGCCGAGCGGCTTGATGCGCGGCAACAGCGCGACACCGGTGCCTGACAGGTCGGCGAAGGCATCCCCGAGCGCCTTGGCGGCGCGGCGTGTCGGGGTCAGGATCAACAGGCGGGTGAGCGTATCACCCGTATAGGCCTCGGACAGCTTAGCTGCGATGGCGGCGAGGTGATCAGCCTCCGGCGCAAGCGTGAATATCCGCGGAGCGGGGTTATCGAACAGCGCAGCGGTCAAGGGGTGAGGCGCGCCTCCGCCTGAGCCCGCGCTTCGGGATCGCCGACATGCATCCAGAACGCATTCATCGGCAGTCCGCGCACCCGGCCTTGCGGGATCAGCTCGCGCCAGATTTCGGTCATGGAATAGCGCGCCACCGGACGGCCCGACATGATCTGCGGATTGTGGATCTGGACGCCGGCATAGGCATAGGGCGCCGACGGGCGGTCGCCGCGCCAGTCGAGGCGACAGTCCTCACCGAGATAGAAATCCCCCGCTCCGTCAAAACCAAGCGTGCGCTCGAGCGGGGCCAGCAAGAGCAGGACATCCATCTCGTCGCTATTCCAGGCCGCACGCATACGATCGAGCTCGCGCTCGCCTTCATCGACCCAGATGGCATCGATATTGGAAATGAAAATCGGGTCAGAACCGAGCAGCGGCAGCGCCTTGGCAACCCCGCCACCGGTTTCCAGCACTTCATCGCGTTCGTCGGAAATCGTCACTGCGGGTTGACCGCTCCAGCCAGCCAGGTGCTGCTCCATACGGTCGGCGAAGTGGTGGACATTGACCACGGCCCTCTCAACACCGGTCGCGGCAAAGCGGTCCAGGGCCCAGTCGACCAAGGCCTTGCCGCCAACCTCGACCAGGGCTTTGGGCCTGTCATTGGTCAGGGGCCGCATGCGCGTGCCCAGACCCGCCGCCAGGGCCATGCCGGTCTTGATCTCGATCACTTGTGGGCTTCCTTGAACACGCAATCGGCGTGCGTCTTGGCCCACATCAGCAAGGGCATCAGTGCCGGGTGCTGCAGGTCAGCGACGAAATGGCGCGCGACATGCGGCAACATTTCCAGATAACGCGGCTTCTCATCGCGCAGGGCGAGGCGGACGAAAATGCCCAGGATCTTGGCATTGCGCTGCGCCCCGAGGACAGCATAGCTGGCGTCAAACCCGGCTGCATCCTCAATGCCGGCCTGGGCACAAAAGCGCGCTTTGAGAGGCACGATCAGCTTGCGATCGACATTGCGGCGGGCATCCTCCAGCAAGGAGACAAGGTCATAGGCGGGATGCCCCATCAAGGCGTCCTGGAAATCCAGCAGACCGACACGGGCATGACCTTCGCGGTCCGGCAGGTGGATGAGGTTCTCGGCGTGGAAATCGCGCAGCACCAGGCCCGGCGCACAGGCATCGAGCCGCTGCAGGGCCGTTGACCAGATTTCACGCCACTCGGCGCGCGCGGCATCACTGACCGGCGCTTCAGCATAGCGCTCGAGGAACCAGTCGAGGAAAAGGTCAAGCTCGGCCATATAGGCGACGCTGTCATAGGACTGCACCGTCCAGCTTTGACCATCATACTCTAGTTCCGGGTCGAAGCTTGAGCGATAGAGCGCGGCCAGAGCGTCGACGGCGAGGGAATAGACCGTGCCTTCATGCATCTTGTCAGGAACGATCCGGGCATAGAGATCGTCGCCCAGGTCTTCCAGGATGAGAAAACCTTCCGACAGATCTGCGGCCAGGATTTTAGGCGCCGAGAAACCGCGTTCGGTCAGAGCCTGAGCGAGCCCAGAGAAAGCCGCCAGGTTCGGACCGGCCAGTCGGGCAACAGCATTATAGCCCAGCGCTTCGCGTTCTCCCGGGCTGGCATCAACCGGACAGGCCGGGGCCTCTGCACCGGCCGGTGCATCCATCAGGATGGCCTCACGGTCGCCGTCAATGAGACGAGCATAACTGCGTGTGGATGCATCACCGCTCAGCGGGCGAACTTCGGCTGAACCCCAGCCGACCCGCTCGATAAAGGCCGACCGCGCGGCCGCGCGCTCAGATGTCGTCAAGGCGTGTCTCCCAATCTCCCCGGCCCGCGATCCGGACCTGACGCTTGTTTGCGCCGTTATCGCTCTGGTTTGTGTCATCTTGTCCCGCCATCGACAAGTCGATCTCCAGCCGTGTCTGTGGACACCAGTCGCCAAGCCGGTCCGGCCATTCAATCAGGCAGATGGCGTCCTCGAACGCGTCCTCCAAACCCAGCTCCTCCAGCTCTCCCTCATCCTCGATGCGATAGAGATCAGCATGCCACAAGGGGGTGCCAGATTCTGTCTCGTAGGTTTGAACGAGAGTGTAGGTCGGGCTCGGCGCGTCGCTGACACCGGTCAAAGTCTCAATGATGGCCCGGGCCAGGGTCGTCTTGCCGGCACCCAGCCCTCCGGTCAGGAAAACCACATCACCCGCCTGCAGCCGGGCCGCGACACGCACGCCCAGCGCTCGGGTCTCATCGAGACTGGACAGGGCAATAATCGGTCGAGATGTCATGCCCAAGCGCTTAGCGAAGCCCGAGCATAACGGCAAGCTGTGAAAGCCTGTCTTGACTCCGCGGTGAACGCTGTTCATTTCCGTATCCAAGAGCGGAGTGACCCATGCCTAAGATCACCTATATCGAACACAACGGAACAGAGCACACCCATGACGTCGCCACCGGGCTTACCGTCATGGAAGGGGCCGTACGCAACCTCGTCCCCGGAATCGACGCCGATTGCGGCGGGGCCTGTGCCTGTGCCACCTGCCATGTCTATGTCGACGCGGCCTGGACGGAGAAGACCGGAACCCGCGAAGCCATGGAGGAATCCATGCTCGACTTCGCCGATCATGTTCAGGACACTTCGCGCCTGTCCTGCCAGATCAAGGTCACCGACGACATGGACGGCATGATTATCCGCATGCCGGAACACCAGGGCTGATCAGCCCGCCCGAAGACATGAAAACGCCCGGCTGGTGAAAACCGGCCGGGCGTTTTTCGTGGTCGATGCAGGGATGCCGCCTACTCCGCGGCCAGATCCATCGAATTCATGATCTGGTCGACCTCGTCGGCGAGCGAGGCGTAATAGTGCATTTCCGGCGCCAGGAAGAGGATGAGGTGAAGACCGTCCTCCTGCGCGACCGCGGCGACATCACCGCGGACATTGAGACCGTTTTCCCAATTGCCGATCAGGCCAAAACGAATGCCTTCATTGCCATCAATCGTGGCCGGGCGGATCTCGACGGCTTCAACCGAATTATAGCCGATCAGGGCGAGCGATCGCGTGACCATCTCGACCACTTCAAACTCGCTGGCGCCATCGGCATAGGTCGGCACATCCGCCTCACGGAAGACGCGAACAAAGGACTGACCATCGGCGATGGTGACGAAATGCAGGCGATTGAGCAGCATACCATCCTTGGTCAGGTATTCGCCGGACGTGGCCGGGTTGATCTGCGACGGCCAGCGCGACCAGTCGCTCGGCAGGGTGACGGAGAAATCCGACTCAGTCTGGAAGGCCCCCGCCGGCGCGGTTTCCGGCATCACAGCGCAGCCAGCAAGCGCTGCGACAGCAGCCACCATGGCGATCAGTTTTTTCATGAATTTTCCCCCGAAAGCGTTTCAATCAGCCGTTCCACCAGGCGCGCATCGCGGGCATTGGGGTCGAGCTCAAGATAAGTTGTGAAGGCGGTCGCCGCAGCAGCCGGCTCGCCGGCCTGACGGTAGGCTTCGCCCATAAGCCGATAGGTATCGGCCGGTACGTCATCATATTGGGTGGCCGCCTGATAGGCAGCGAGGGCCGCCTCGCGGTCGCCCTCTTCCCCGCGCATGGCCAGGACACGGCCGCGGGCGGCGTGAAGGATGCCCTCATGGCCGCCGGTTTCGAGGCGCCGGTCGATCAGGAACAGGCTGGAACCGTAGTCGCGCAGAGCGATCTGGGCGTCGAGCCAGTCCTTCAGATGGGGCGAGACCACAGCATCGAGCTCGGCGGTACGCGGCTCGATCATTGCCATGCTGGCGGTCTGTTCGCTCAGCGTATCAATGCGCTGCTGGATCAGCGGGTGGGTACGATACATCCCGCCGCGGTCCGCACGGCGAGCGCGGCGCTCATCATCCGAGGCCTTCAGTTCGTCGAGCAAATTCGTCCAGATGCGCGGCGCGGCTGTCGGGTCCAGACCCGCCTCAGCGATCAGCTCGACACCAATGCGATCGGCCTCAGCCTCACGCTCACGCGAATAGGAAAATGCCCCGCCATAGGCCAGTGCTGTAGCGATGGACCCGGACGTTCCGGAATAGCCCTGGCCCGGCGCCACGCCGGTCGAAGCCGCCACACCGACAGAAATCACACTGCCCACGATCGCCGCTGTAACAGCAGCATTACGGTTGGCATTGCGCTGTTCCAGGGCGTGGTTCTCGACGAAATGCGCCATTTCATGGCCGAGCACGAAAGCCAGCTCGTCTTCACTCGATGCGCGCAGCAAGAGACCGGAATTGACCAGCATCATGCCGTTCGGCGCCATCATGGCGTTGAAATCGATACTGTCGAGCACGTAGACGCGGATATCGGCGCAATACTCACCGCCGATCCGGCAAACCAGATCGGTGACAAAGGCGTTGAGTGCGGGATCCTCCAGCAGACGCCCGGAGGTGAGCAGGCTCTCCTCCATCTGGTCCATCTGGTACCAGAGGCTGGCTTCGGTCGTATCAAGCGCTTCAGGCCGCTGCCCCACCGTGCGGACACCCTGGTCCGTGGCACAGCCAGCCAGCGTCGCGAGCGCAGTGGCCCCGATCAGGACAGATCTGAACAACCGGCTCACCGGCCTACTCCGCAGTCTCTTCGACCGGTGCCAGATCCAGATTGTTCATAATTCGGCTGACGATATTGGCGCTCTCATCGACATCGCGCGGATCACCCATGACAACCCACTCGCGGTCCACCAGATCGCCGGTCTGCAGATCGATAACGGTCCCGGCGGTCAGGCGGATATTCTGCGACGGCGGCGTGTAGCCGGTCGCGACGCCGATCATGACCTGGGTCATGAAGACGCCGCCACTCTCGATCTGGGAGTAGTGGTCGATAAACACCGCATAATCGCTGTCATAGGTGTCGCCGAGCAGAGCCGCATCGCTGCCGAGCGTCAGGTCCATATTACTGCCCACGCCACCCTTGTGCGGCATGTTATCGCCGGCATGCTGAGCCACGACTTCGTACAGGAGAAGCAATTGGTCGAGCTGGTCATTGCGTTCCGCGTCGGCGTCGAAGGCAACCGTGTCGAAGCCCTGCTCACCGACCTGCGCATCAAAATGACTGAACAGGTTTTCCTTGGCCTCGGCCGTCCAGTCTGCGCGCACCTCGGCGCCGCCCGTGGTGATAAAGACCACCTCGGCATTCGGCTCCATGATCAGATAATCGGGCGCCTCGTCATCATTGATTGCGAGCGCCGGAGCTGCGGTGAGGAACGCAGCGATGGCCGCGCCGGTCAGAAGGTTCGTGTAACCCATGAATTCCCCCAAAAATCAGTCGAGGGAAGGTGTCATTCCACGCCACAGGAGGTCAAGCAAAAAACCCGTGTGAATTGCATTTACAACAAGGGCTTGCCTAGATGGTTTCGCTGAGCGACGAGACGGGGGTCTTGACCAGACCCAGCTCCGGCGGAACGCCTTCACCGCTGGCCTCAAGGGGCAGGTGACACGCCACTTTCGTGCCCTGGCCGGGCTCTGATTGCAGCTCGACCCAGCCCCCGTGCAACTTGGCGATTTCCTTCACCAGCGCCAGGCCGAGACCGGCACCGCCGCGTTCCCCACGGGCGAAGCGATCAAACACCTTGGCCTGCTGGTCCGGCGCAATGCCTTCACCATCATCCGCGACCCAAAGCGTCACTTCATCACCCTGACCGCGGGCACCGATAGTGACATTACCGCCCGGCTCGACATGACGCAGCGCATTGGACAGCAGGTTCATCGCCACCTGTTTCAGACGATTGCGATCCGCCCGCAGCAGGCCGACCGGCCCGTCAATCTCCACGTCCAGCTTGATCGAATTGTGATCCGCACGCGCCGCCAGCAATTCGGCACTCTCTCGAGCCACGCTCTCGATATCCACATCGCCGAGATCCAGCTCGAGCTGGCCGGCATCAATCGCCGCCACATCGAGAATGTCATCGATCAGCTTGGCGAGGTGCTCCGACGCCGCCTGGATCGCCGCCATCGGTTCCTTTTGCCGATCAGTCAGCTCACCGGCGAAGCCTTGGGCCAGCATGTCGGCATACCCGCCAATCGTCGTCAGCGGGGTGCGCAACTGATAGCTCACATGCTCGACGAACTCGGTCTTGATGCGCTCGGACGCCTCGAGGGCCTCGGCGCGCTCGCGCAGGGCTTCCTCGATGCGGCGGCTATCGGTGACATCATCCCAGCATATCAGCGTCGCGCCATCGGGCAGCGGCCGGGTCAGATAGGTCAGCACCCGCTCATCGGAGCGATGCATTTCACCGGTCACCTGTTTGCGCGCCTGCGGGCTCGGATCGGTGACGCGGCCCTTGATATCGTTCCAGATGCGGTCATCGGCGAAAAGGCTGGCGCAGGTTTCCGCCACGGTGTCGAAATCGGGCTGACCATCGAGCTCATCCGGCTCGAAACCCCAAAGCTCTTCAAAGGCGTTATTGTTAAGCTGCAAGCGGCCATTGGCACCAAACACCGCCACCGCCTCGTGCAGTTTGTCCAAGGTCGCCCGCTGCACATTGATCAGCGTGTTGTAGCGCGCCTTCAGGGACAACTCGTCGGTCTTGTCCTCGAAGATGAGCATCAGACCACCGAGCGGGTGGCGCTGACGGGCAATACGAAGCGTGCGGCCATCGGGCAGCGGCCAGAGCTCATCCGGCGTCTCGTCATTGGGCGAGGCATCATAATAGGCCAGCTCGTCCGACTTCCACTGGGCGAAATCGGCCTGTTCCGGAAGCAGGCGCTTTTCCCGCATCCGGTCGAGCAACTGGGCATGGCCGGGGCGCTCGGTGAGCCAGGCATCATCGAGCTTGAACAGCGCCTTGAATGCCTTGTTGTGGAAGCTCAACCGCTTCGACCGGTCAAACACCACTACAGCCTCAGCCATGTGATGCAGCGTTTCGTCATGCGCCCGGCGGAAGCGTTTCAGATCGGCCTTGGCTTCCTCGCTCGCGGTCTGATCGATGGCGATACCGGCGGCGCCGCCGGAAACCGGGAAGATGAGGAATTCCATCGCCCGGCGTCGGCCATTAATGACCACGATCCGCGTTTCACTGATCGGCTTGGAGTCCTGAATCGCCCTGGCAGCTTGCTCCTTCATGCCATTGTCCAGGAGAAGCTGATCGCCGAGGACTTCATCGAGCCGTTTGCGGTCGACCGCACCGACATAAATCTGGTTGGCCCACTCGATCCGGCCGGAAGCATTGGTGCGCCAGGCCGGGAAGGGGGCGCGGCCGAGCATGTCGAGGAAAGCGACCGGGTCCTGGCTGACTAGGCGACGGGCTTCCTCGATGCGGCCGCGAGCGCCGGATTCTTCCAGTCCGCGAATAGTGGAATCAGAAAGCCAGACGACGAGCTGCGTGCCGGCGGCGCGGCCGTCCACCTCGAGGAACCGCCCGCTCGGACCGATAATGGTCAGGGAGAAGGGCCGCCCCTGTTGCATCAATTCCTGGAACCGTTTGCGCAGCGTGGTCTCGTCCCCGCTGGAGGACCGCGCCTCATAATCCGCCAGCCCCTCCATGAGGATGCCGGCCGGGTCGGGTCCGTCCGTCGCCTCGGCAAACCGCAGCAATGAGGCCAGCGCCACAGAGGAGCCAAAGATCTTCGGCTGGCCCCAACCGGTCGCGGTTTCCTCGAACGGGGGTTCGTCCCAAACTAGGACAAGTCCCGGATGGGCACCGAAAATACTGTCCGCCCGGGCAATCCGGTCTTCCATGTCGCTAAGCTTGCGGCGCCACACGGCCTGGGCTGCGCGAGCCCCTGCCGTCTTGCGAAACGCCCATATCCCCACCACGAGCGCAAACGCCATGGCTCCGAATGTGACAATCATCGTCGCAAACTGGAAAGTCTGTCCGGTCATCTGTTCCGCCCTGCGCGAAGACCGGCTCCACCAAAAAAATACGGGCCCTCGCGAATCACCATGATAGCGAGGCCCCGAGTCGGGTGCGATGCTTCCGCCCGCAAAAATCTAAATAAGTTATGTTCGTAGCCGGTCTGGCCGGGGGAGACATGTCGTGTTTTCCACAGCCTGCTGCGGCAAAAACAGAGTCGGCTCAAGACCTTGAATCGCATTCGCGGCGCCGGCCCCGTGCCTGCACGAAGCTGTGGAAACTTCCTAATGAATGGTTAACACCGCACCTATCGGATGCGGACTTCACCCGCCCGGAACTCGAACAGGACGACACAGTTCTGCAACCGGTCGACATTACTAAGTGGTTGAAATTCCCAGTCCGAAACCGCGCGCCGGGACTCCCGGCTGAAGCCGCCGCCGGGCACTGAGCGGGCTATGCGGATATTCTCGACCTGTCCCGCGTGGGCGACATCGAAGCGGACCACGACCCAACCCTGGCGACCGCGGCCATACTCGCGCGCGGGGTATTGCGGCAGTGCAGCCCGGACTGCCGCCAGCGTCGACCCCCGGCAATCCTCCGGACCGATCAGACGCTCGACATTTGGAGGCACGGGATAGTCACCCGTGGGCATGAAGTGCCGGTCACGCACGTCAGTGTCGAGCCCTGGAACCGGCAGGTCCGGCAAGCCCACTTCCGGCACGCCTGCACAGGCCGACACGCTGAGCGTCAAGGATAGCAACAATACCCGCATACCGCGACATTCCGTTAGTTAAAGCGACCCGATGCGCTCTCAAACTGCCCAAAGTCCGGCTGCCACTAAGGAAAAAAACCCTTAACAGCGATTAAGAACTTCCCTGTTCGGCTCCGGGACGCGTATGATCCTGCGAAGTGGGAAGCTATCGCAACGGCACGTTCCCTGCACGTAACGAGCGATAGGTCATTGAGGGTGTATAGTAAATGTCACTGCTGCCGACTGCCCATGCCGGGCAAACCTACGGCTCGCGCCGCGTCGATTTCTTTACAGTCTCGGGTCAGGTTTCAGCGTCCGATGCCCATATCGGCCGCATCACCGACACCGACGGCATGGACCATGATGTCAAGCTGACCGAGCAATCCAGCGCCTTCGCGCCGGGTGACAGCGCCACCATCTTGCGCATCCAGTCCGGTCCCAATCGGCGATCGCGCCCGGTGGCCATCATCAACCACTCCCGCGGCGTCTGGATGCGGGCTGCACCCGATGCGACCTCCACCCTGGCACGTTCCGGAGTGACACGGACCTTCAACTGGTGGCTTTCCATCCTTTTCCTCGCCCTGGTCGCCATCGCATCGGTCTGGCCGCTGATGCACACCTTCCTGACCGAGATCAATCGCTCGATGATGGCCAGCGTTCCGAGCTTCGATATCTATGCCGATCTCACCGCCCAATTCCCGGCCCTGACCGGCTGGCGGCTAGAGAGCGGCCTGTCGACCGGATTGAGCGACGCGCTGACGAGCCTCGGCTTCGTGCCAATGAACCTGTTGACCGAGATCGGCGTCTTCAGCCTGGCCGGTCTGATGGCCCTGCTCAGCTTCTCGGCCCGGTCCTGGCGTCTGATCTACGTCCCGGCACTCGCAGTCGGGGCAGTGATCGCCGGTGCCATCTTCGGCGGCGCGGAAGCGACCCTGGCAATCATCGGCGCGTCGATCGCACTCTTCATGCTGGGCGGGTTCATCAATCGGGTCCGCGATAGCGGCCGCCTGAACAGCCGCGTCGAACAACTCGCCGAACACGTCCTGCGCAATCCGCCGTTCGAGGAAGTGCGAACCGCACCGGCCACCGCCATCGCCGCTGCCGGCGCAACCCTCGCCGTATCGCAGCCGGAAACCAGCGCTGCCAGCGCCGTGGCCGAACCGGAGCTTGCCGAAATGCCGGCTGAGCCGATCGCCGAGCCGGCACCGGAAGCCGCGCCGGTTGAAGTGGAAGCTGTCGAGGCCGAAGCCGAAACAGAGGACGCAACCGAGGCTGAAACGGCCGCCGAGATTGAAGAGCCTGTCCTGGCGGAGGCGGCAGCGGGCAGCGAAGCCACAGAGTCCTCCGAGGAAAGCGACGCTGAGGAGACGCCAGAGCCGGTGGAAGCGGCCGCTGTCGAAAGCGAAGTCGAGGACGATGATCTCCCGTCCATGGAAGAGGTCGCCGCTGCCGCGGCACTGAACCAGCAGGAACAGGCCAAGGCCGAGGGATCAGAGGCTGTTGAGACGGTCAGCGAAGCGGTTGCTGTGGAAGACCAGTCCGTGACGCTGGAAGATGACCGCGCCCTGGCCGTGGCCCCGCCACCGCCGATGCCGACCGCAGCGGAACCGGCACCGGTTGAAACGGAGACCGAGCCGGCTGTCGTCGCGGAAGAAGCACCGGTTGAAATGGACACGCCGCCAGCTGACCCGGTGGCCGAACACACCGAGACGGAGCTGTGTGTTCCGGTTGATGACCCACTGATCGACGACGACCATGACCCGATGATGGATGAGGCGGGATCCGCCGATTTCGCACCGGGCGCACCGGAAATCGAGCTGGAAGACGAGCGGCAGTCCTAGGGGCTGATCGCCCCGCACCTGGCCTTGCGCGTCTAGTCGGTTTCGTAGAAGCCGGCCTCGACCAGCTCGGCCAGGGCTGCAATCGCCTCTTCGGCCTGGCTGCCATCGCTGCGGATGTCGATCTCGCAACCCTTGCTGGCCGCCAGCATCAGCAATTCCATAATGCTGTCTGCATTAACCGTTTCGCCATCGCGCGAGACGTGGACAACAGCGTCGAAGCCTTGCGCCATTTCGACAAATTTCGCGGCCGCGCGGGCATGCAAGCCGCGCGCATTGCAGACAGTGACCCGGCGTTCGGCTGTGCTCACTTACCGGCTCCCTCGAGCACGGTTGAAGCAATCGCGATATAGCGCTTGCCCGCATCAACACCCATCGCGGCCAGTTCATCCAGCGAGGAGCGCGAACGCGCTTCGGCCAGCTTGATCAGCATCGGCAAGTTCACGCCGGCAATGACTTCGACCTTGCCCGGTTCGAGCAGGGAAATCGCCAGGTTGGACGGGGTGCCGCCGAACATGTCGGTCAGGATCAACACACCTTCACCGCGATCAGCATCGGCAATGGATTGACGGATATCGGCGCGGCGTTTCTCAAGGTCATCGTCCGGGCCGATGCACACCGCCAAAAACGCGTCCATCGGACCGACCACATGCTCTGTGGCGGCGACGAATTCATCGGCCAAACGGCCGTGGCTGACAATGACAACTCCAATCATGACATCTATGTAAACGCGCCTTTCGCTCCGGGGGAAAGCCTTTTTGCAACTGTAAGCGTGCGAAGTTCAGTCGCGGGGCGGTCGACGGGCTATTCTGCGGGCGCTGCGGGGAGATCGACAGTGAAGCGGGCACCGCCCACACTGCCATCTTCGGTCCGCCGGTTGACGGCGTAGATCTGACCGCCATGTGCCTTGACGATCTGGCGTGATATCGCGAGGCCGAGACCAGAATGGGCGCCAAAAGCCGCCCCCTTGGGCCTCTCGGTGTAGAAGCGCTCGAAGATGGTTTCCAGGTTTTCTTCGGGAATGCCCGGCCCCTCATCATCCACCGTGACGACCAGCGACACCCCGCCATCGCGATGTCCGCGCCGGGCGGTCAAGGTGATCGTGCTGCCAGGCGGTGAGAAGGTCAGAGCATTATCGACCAGATTGCGGAAGACCTGGCCGAGCGGAACCTCGCGGCCAAGCACCCGCCCATTGCGGACATTATTGGCAAACTCCAGCCGTACATCCGACTGCGCCTCATTATAGGTGTCCGCCAGCTCGCCCAGAAGCCCGGTCAGATCGAAGGGTCCGATATCCTCGCGCGCCAGTTCGGCATCAACACGGGACGCGCGTGAGATATCGGTGATCAAGCGGTCGAGCCGCCCGACATCGGCGGCGATAACCTTGAGCAGGCGGTCACGGCGGACCTCGTCCTTGGCCAGGGGCAGGACTTCGGCAGCGGATCGAATCGAGGTCAGCGGGTTCTTGAGCTCGTGGGCCACATCGGCGGCAAATCGCTCGATCGCGTCGAGCCGGTCGTATAGCGCCTCGGTCATTTCCGACAGTGACACGCCGAGCTCGCCGATTTCATCCCGCCGGGCGCGAAGATCGGGCATTTTCACCCGGCGCCCACCTGCGCGGCGGGCCTCCTGGGCGGCGCGGGCCAGCCGCCGGATCGGGCGGGCGATGAACACGGTCAGCGACAGCGACGACACTCCGGTCACCAGAGCCGCAATCAAGATAAACGGCACCAGGGCCCGCCGTTCGGCCTGTATCAGGGTATCGAGGTCATAGCTCTCGATTGTGACAACCCCGATCACCGCGCGGACCGGCTGGATCGGAATGGAAACCGATACGACCCGACTGCCAGCCTCGTCATAGCGCACACCGGCCACGCGTTCGCCCTCGATAACCTGCTGCACTTCCTGGGTCAGATCCCGGTTCAGGGCCGCACGTTCTTCTGCGGTAGAGAGGAAGCTGGAGAAACCGTCGAGAATGCGCGAGGGAATCGTCCGGGCGGCCTGGGCAAGGCCGGAACCTTCCTCACCGGGTGGCGGCAAATCCACACTCTCGAAGACATCGGCAAGCAAATGACTGTCGGCGACAATGTCACCGCCCTTGTCGAACAAGAGCACCCGGGATTCCTCGGGCACGTAGAGCTGTCGCAGCAGTGCCCGCGCATCAGCATTATTCATGGCCGGGGTTGGTGAGGTCACGGATGCGCCCTCGGCGAGGACATTGGCGATCAGCTCGCCCTGTACACGCAGGCTTTCGATCTTGGCATTGACCAGGCCGCGGCGCGTTTCCGTCAGGGCCATCATGCCGACGACCAGCACGCCCAGGGCGATGAAATTGGCAAACAGGATCAGTTGCGCCAGGCGTGACGACGCATTCGGCCGCCAGCCGCGAGCCGTTGCCACCAGACGGCGCCACAAGCGCACGACGGGCGCAAGTGTTCCCGCCGGGGCCGGATCAGTCCTCTTTGTATCGGTATCCAACGCCATAGAGCGTCTCGATCGAGTCGAAAGTCTTGTCGACTTCGCGGAATTTCTTGCGGATGCGCTTGATGTGGCTGTCGATGGTACGGTCATCGACATAGACCTGATCGTCATAGGCCGCATCCATCAGATTATCGCGGCTTTTGACATAGCCCGGCCGGGTCGCCAGAGCCTGGAGAATGAGAAATTCCGTTACGGTGAGACGTACCGGTTCGCCGTTCCAGGAGCAGGCATGCCGGTTGGGGTCGAGCAGAAGCTGGCCGCGTTCGAGCGGCTTGCTGTCGCCCGGTTCCAGCCCGGTCGGTGCGCCAATATCACCCTGCGCGCCAGCACGGCGCAGCACGGCCTTGACCCGCTCGCCCAGCAGACGCTGGGAGAAAGGCTTGGCGATATAGTCATCGGCGCCGAGATTGAGGCCGAGCGCCTCGTCAAATTCGTCGTCCTTGGAGGTCAGGAAAATGACTGGAAGATTAGAGGACTGGCGCAGGCGACGCAGCAATTCGAGCCCGTCCATGCGCGGCATCTTGATATCGAAAATGCCCAGATCCGGTGGATCCTCAGTCAGCGCCGTCAGTGCCGAAGCGCCATCATTGTAAGTCCGTACATTATAGCCCTCACCCTCGAGGAAAATGGAGACCGATGTGATGATGTTCTCGTCGTCGTCGACAAGCGCGATGGTAGCCATGCCTTCTCCGAAGTCTGTCCCGATAAAGTCTGCTCGAAATGTGCAGCACGGACGCGGGCTTGGCGCCCGGTTCGCGTTTCACAATAGACACCTCTGCCCGTACACGCCAAGCGCTTCGAAACAGCTTTGCCATGGTTAGTAAGGTTTTAAACGAATTCGGCGAGAATGAGGTCGGTTGAGAGGATCCGCTGCCATGGCCGAAGACGTTCATTACGAAGTCTTTCTCAAGAAGAACGAGAAATCCGGCTGGGCCTTGCATGGGGCCTGCAAGGAGCGCGATGAATCGATCAAGGTCGCGCACTCGCTTCTCGCCCAGCACAAATCCGGCTCGGTACGGGTCTCCAAGGAATACTTCAACAATGGCGAGCGCACCTTCCGCTCGGTCCCGATCTTCGAGGGCGGCGCGGAGGCGTTCGGGAAGGTCAAGGACAAGACCGGCGACGCCGCGCTGCCCTGCTTTGCTCCGGACGACCTGTCCAAAGGCCATGCCCGAGACACCATCCGTCGCTCACTGACAGGCTGGTTCGAGCGCCAGCAGGCACTTCCCATGGAGCTCTTGCACAGCGCTCATCTGGTGGAAAAGCTTGAAGCCTCAGGCACCGAGCTCCAGCACGCCGTGCAGAAAGTCGCCGTCGCCAGCGCCCAGACCAGCGATGCCAATGTCCAGACCGTGGTCAAACAGCTCAATGATCTGGTCCAGCTCAGCCTCAACCGCATCTACAAGGATGCGCGCGAGAACCGGCTCCAGACCTATCCCAAGGGCAAGGACTTCGCTCAGGTCGCCTCAGACATTCATAACTCCGATGCCCGGGGATATGCCTTGCGCGCTGCCATGGCCGACCGGCTCAAATCGTCCAGGAAGTATGGCGACAAGCTGGAAACCCTGCTGGAGATGGCCGACACGCTTCCCGTTGAGGAGAAGGCCCGCGAGTTCGCTCATAATGAAGTCGACGCCTATCTGACCGACCTGATCGGGTTTGATGCCGGGCGTGAAGCCTTGCTCGGCAAGTGCAATGATCTCGGCGAGACCGTCATTCGCCTGACCTGTCTGTATGATGGCGACCATGGCGCCGAAGCGCTGGGCATGGCGCCCCGGTCAGCCAAGCGGATGGCGCAGAAGATTGGCGATGGGGATCTGGGTGAATGCCGCACCGCCATTGCCCAGGTTCTGCTGAAGGAACTGGAAAAGCCCAAGCGCCTGCGCCCGTCCTCGATCCGGGAAGAGATCCGGCTCGCGCGCGACCTGGCCCAGAAACTGGTCATGTCGGCGGATGCCGCCCTTCCGGCCGACCGGCTGATCAAGGCTTTTACCGCCCGTTCCTCGCGCCTTCTGCAGCCCGAGGCGATCGACGAATTGCTGCGTTATGCCCGCGACCCGAACGAGGAAATCGAATTCCTGCTCGGGCTGGAGGAGAACCTCGTGGGTGAAGGCAACAAGTCCAAACTGGCCGGCTATGTCCGCTCAACGCTCGGCGCCAACAAGACCGAAACGCATTTCGTGCGCGGCCCCGGAAAGCCGTTGGAGGCCCTGTCTCAACTGACCGCACACCAAGCCCGCGTCCTGCGTGGCAGCTATCCGGAGCGGGACAAGAATGAACTGGCCACCGCACTCGACCAGCTCGGGCTGAAAATCCTCGATACGACCAATATCCTCTGCGCTGTCGAAAAAGGGCCACGCCCGGCCCTCGACCGGGCCCAGGCCTTGCTGAAGCTGGCCCAGGCCGGCGCCCTTCCCAAGGGCGAATGCCTGCGCGATGCCCAGGCCCGGGCGATGCGCCTGCTGAAGTCGGAAATGGGTCTGAAAGAAGCCCAGAGCCCGGATGGGCGTCCGAAAGTTCAGCAAATCCAGCAGCTCATGTCGCAGCTCAATACCGCAGCCTGACCAAAGCGTCACTTGCCGCTGCGCCCAGGTGCGGGCAGTGTCTTCCGCCTGAACAAGGGGGAGATTTATCCATGCTTCGTTTTCTTACCGGCCTTGCAGCGCTGACATTGCTTTGCGTACCCGCCGCCACAGCCGACGATGAGGCGGACATCATTGCCGCCATGGATGAAGTCTATGCCGTGATCTCCGGACCGGTGGGCGAGGCCCGCGACTTTGATCACATGCGCACCCTCTTCCTGCCCAACGCCGCGATGGGCGCAGTCGGTCCGGGCCCAGACGGCACCGGGCGCGGCCGAGTGATCACGCTGGAAGACTATATCGAGCGCTCCGGGCCCTGGTTGGTCGAGAACGGTTTCACCGAGACGGCCACCCGCAATCAGGTCGAAGTGTTCGGCGAGATCGCCTATCTGCGCTCCGCCTATGAGGGCTATAACGGCGCCACTGGCGAGCTGATCCTGACCGGCGTGAATTTCGTCACCTTCTTCAAGATGGAAGGTGAGTGGAAAGTCGCGTCCCTGCTCTGGCGCCAGCAAACGGACGACTGGCCGGTCGAGGCGGCGTTCGAATAGGTGAAAATGGCATCGCGACTTGCTCAAGCCGGGCAAGTCACGGCATCTAGGGGTCTTCCAGGCCCGTCCGGAACGGGCTCCAGCAGGACCGGCGGACGGGCATGACCACGACACGCGTTCTCCTCGACGATGATCTTTCCATCGCAACGCGGTTCATTTCGCCAACACTCAGTGTGTTTCACGCCCGCGACGGCGTGCTGACCCCGGTTGAGCGCCTGAAGGCGGAGGGTGTAACGCATTTCGCCTATGCCTGCCGCGATGACGTCCTGGGTGACAGGGTTCGGGCCGCCGCCGGTTTCGCGCATGAAGACACCGGCGAGGCCGATCAGGGCCTGTCCAGCACCGGCCTTGACGCCGGGCAGGTTATCGCCGGCCTCAGTGACCGGATCAGCGCGGACATCGCGCTCCTGGGCCGCACCGGCCAGCTCGACGGGTTTGTCAGTGATGCACCGACTGTCATCGGGCCTCAGGACGATCTCAAACGTCATCCATCCGCCGTGATCGAGCCGGGCTGTATCATCAATACCGACGGCGGGCCGGTCATGATCGATGCCAATGCCCGGATCGCCCGCATGAGCTATATCGCCGGTCCCGCCTATATCGGGCCGGACGCGCGCATCGACAGCGCCCATATCTCCTCCGGCGTCATCGGACGCCATGGCCGCATTGGCGGCGAAGTCGAAAATTCGGTCTTCAACGACTTCTCCAACAAGCATCATGAAGGCTTTGTCGGCCATTCCCTGATCGGCCAATGGGTCAATCTGGGTGCCGTCACGACCACATCTGACCTGAAAAATAATTATGGCGAGGTTCGCCTTTCCGCGCCGGACCATGATGCGGCCCATGATGTTCCGGTGGCGTACGACACCGGAACGATCAAGTTTGGCTCGGTGATCTCGGAATTCGTCAAGACCGGCATCGGGACCATGCTGTCGACCGGCTCGATCATCGATCTCGGCGCCAACCTGTTTGAGGCGCCCGAGGGCAAATATGTGCCGGCCTTCGCCTGGGGCTCGGCAAAGGCGCAGCGCTACAAGCTCGAACGTTTTCTCAGCGACGCCCAGACCATCGCCGGACGCCGCCAGCAGACGCTGAGCGAGGCGCGTCTGGCCGTGCTGCGCCATCTCCACGCCCGGGCGACCGGTTGATGCCAGACCAGAGCCTGCCCTTCCAGGCCATCCTGTTCGACATGGATGGCGTGCTCGTGGACAGCAATCCCGCGATCGAGGCGAGCTGGCAGCTCTGGGCCGACAAGCACGGCCTCGATTTCGCCGCCGTGAAAGCCCGTATCCACGGCCGCAAGGCGGTCGAGGTCATCCGTCATTTCATGCCGGAAGCGGATATCGAAACGGTGTGGGCCGGGCTGATTGACCAGGAAATGGCGAGTGCCCATCTCACCGTGCCAATCCCGGGCGTGGCGCCAATCCTGGCCGCCCTGAAGCCAGAGGAGTGGGCGGTCGTGACCTCTGCTCCGCTGGAACTGGCACAGGCCCGCATGCAGGCAGCCGGGCATCCGCAACCGACCGTCTGGGTCACCGCGCGCGATGTCGAACGCGGCAAGCCGGCTCCGGACGGCTTCCTTCTGGGGGCTGCGAAACTGGGCGTGGAGCCGGGCGATTGCCTGGTGATCGAAGACGCCGGCCCGGGCATCGCGGCGGCCCACGCGGCGGGCATGCCGGCGATCTATCTCAATACCGATCCCCCTACGCCGGACGACGCGAGCGCCCATATCGCCGGGCATGACCAGCTGGCAATTGAGCGCGATGCGACCGGCGCGGCGGTCATGCGCATCACGATCAGGTAAATTCCAGGCGTTCCTGGGAGAAGAAGAAAAGCGACTGGATCGACTTGTCCTCGATACCGCTTTCCGAGTTCAGCAAACGCTTCATGGAATGCTTGCGGCTATCGAGCGCTGCTTCGAAATCGGCATTGATCTTGGCTTCCGTGCCGCTCTTGCCCAGCGCGCTCTTGAGCTGGGAATAGAACTCGAAATCCCCGGCCAGGAAGAGGCTTTCATAGAGGATTTTCGAGGCAATTTTCTGGTGAATATCGCTATAGCCGAGCTGGCTCCGCATTTTCTCTTCCGTCTTGACGACGAAATCGACCTCTTCGCGGAAATTGGTCGAGCGCAGGATGTAATGCTTCACCTCGAGCATTTCCTCGTCGATCTCGGCGATGCGCTTGGGATCAAACCCGTCACGGAAAACCACCACGATATCAACGTCAGAACCCTGCACCATCTTGCCCAGGGCCGCGTTCTCGCGCGGTTCGTTGTGGGCGAGATAATAGGCGATGTCACCGGCCACGAAGCAGACACCATTGGCCAGCACATCCCGGCGCGCAGCCTGGCTCAGCGCCATCACCGTCTGCCGGGCGACCTTGAGCTTGTAGACCGAGATCTCGCGGTGCTGGTTGGACAGCTGGATCTGACGCTCGATGACCTGCTCACGTTGGTGCGGCAGGGATATCAGGGTGAAGGTCAGGAAATCGCGCAGAATAGACGGGCTGAGGCGGATATAATCCTCCCGCGTCACATCAAAGCGCAGATAATAGCGGGCGAAGTGCGAGATCTGCAGGAAGCCCGAGCCGAAACAGGCCCGCCAGACATCGAGATAGGCGGCCCCGTCCAGGGCCGCCATAAGTTCACGGCCCAGCAGCGGCCCGCGTGCATTGACCGCGTCGATGATGCGCGATTCCAGATCGATTTTCACCCGCAGAACCCTCGTCTTGAAAGCAGCGGGGCGGACCCTTGGGCCCGCCCCGCCAGCTGGATTTAATCCATCAGCTTTTGCATCAGGAAGGCGTAGAGCATCGCATCACGACGCGCCAGTTCCTCCAGATTGGCCGCCGCGGAGTGGCCGCCCTCGATATTCTCGTAATAGAGATAATCATGTCCGAGCTCGGACAGGAGATGCGCCATCTTGCGAGCATGTCCGGGATGGACGCGGTCATCCTTGGTCGAGGTGTAGAGATAGATCTCCGGATACTCACCATTGGCATCGACATTGTGATACGGCGAGATCGAGCGCAGGAAAGCGCCTTCATCCGGGTCTTCCGGATTGCCGTACTCACCCATCCAGGACGCTCCGGCCAGCAGCGTGTGATAGCGCAGCATGTCGAGCAGCGGCACGGCCGAGATGACTGCGTTCCACAAGTCCGGACGCTGGGTGTACATGACACCGGTCAAAAGGCCGCCATTGGACCCACCATAGACCGCGGTCCGGCGCGGGCTGGTCAGGCCATTGGTGTGCATGTCCTCGGCAACCGCAATGAGGTCGTCATAGATGCGCTGGCGGTCCATTTTCAGACCGGCCTGGTGCCAGGACGGGCCGAACTCGCCACCGCCACGGATATTGGCCACCACGTAAGCGCCGCCATTTTCGAGCCAAAGCTGGCCCCGGCTGCCGGAATAGCTCGGGCGGATGGAGACCTCGAACCCGCCGTAAGCGTAGAGCAGGGTCGGGGTGGAACCATCCATGACCGTGTCTTCGCGGCGCACCACGAAATACGGGATCATCGTACCGTCGGTGGATTCAGCTTCCAGCTGTTCGACCACCAGGCCTTCGGCGTTGAAGCGCTCCGGGATGGACTTGATCGGGTTCACCGTCATGTCCGCCGCATTGATCATGTAGAGCGTGTCCGGCGTCAGGAAGCCTTCGGCATTCATGAAGGCGATGTCCTCGCTCGAATTGGTCGACCCCAGGGCAATAGTGAGGTTCTCGGGCACGGGCAGGCTCTCCGAGGTCCATTCGCCATCGGCGAACTGGAAGGCCTCGATACCGCCAACGACATTCTCGTCAATCGCGACCATGAGTGCGGACCGGGTTGCGCCGATGCCACCGAGCGACTGGCGCTCACGCAGCACATACACGGTGTGCACGTCCGGCAGCTCGCCGGACGCGGCGAACGCAGCCATTTCAAACGACAGCAGCGCGCCCGACGGGTAGGTTTCGCCGCCCTCTACCGGGGTCCAGTCTTCCTGAAGGGTGAAGACGAGCTGACCCTGATACATTTCCTGGATCGAGGATTTCGGCGGCAGCGGCAGCTGCATGGCCTCACCCTCATTGGGCAAATACCACCAGGTCGTATCGTAGAAGGTGTCAGCTTCCGAGGCCATCATGTAGACGGTGCCATCGCTGTCTTCGACGCGGAAGGAGAACAGGCCGACATCCTCGCGATCACCGCGTACGGCTTCGGTCGCAGCGGACAGGTCCGTGCCGCGGGCCCAGCGATAGGCCACGGACGGATAGCCGCTATCGGTGGTATCGCCTTCGCTGGTTGCGAGCCCCACCATCAGCGTATCGGCATCGATCCAGCTGACACCGCCCTTGGCTTCCGGCGTCACGAATCCACCCTCCACAAAGCCGCGCTCGGAGACGGAGAACTCGCGCCGCACGGCGGCATCGGAGCCACCATCAGACAGGGTGATCATGCAACGGTCATAGGCCGGGGCGAGACAGTTCGCGCCGCGCCAGACCCAATTGGACTCTTCTGCGTCCGACAGGGTGTCCAGATCAAGGATGACATCCCAGTCCGGGCTATCGGTGAGATAGCTTTCCATCGTCGTCCGGCGCCACAGACCATGGGTATTGGTCGCGTCCTGCCAGAAGTTCCAGACATAACCGCCCTGGAACGTGCCGTAGGGGATGCGGTCTTCGCTCTGGTAGACGGCCAGCGCCTGGTCATACAGGCCCTGATAGCGTTCATCGCCCTGCAGGCGCTCAAAGGTGCGGGCGTTTTCGCCCTCGGCCCAGGCAATCGCCTCCTCGCCTTCGACTTCTTCCAGCCACAGGCGCGGGTCATTGTTCGGATCGATTTCCACGATCTGGCGTTCGCCGCCGGTTTCGGCTGTGCCTGCCTCCACGGGTACATCCTCTTGATGGGTCGCCGGATTACAGGCCGCAAGCGCAAGCATGCTGACACCGGCAATCGAGGCCTTGGTCACGTTAGACATTCATGTCTCCCCTTAACTCTTCGGCGCGCAGTTAAGACCGAGCCATGCTGGACGTAAAGCCGTCTAGCGGCTATCCGGGCGCCATGAAGGCAAGACGTATGAATGGCGCGGGCAACCGCTTTATCCTGGCCGATGTTCGCGGACGGGCCGGACGGCTCTCTCCGGCCGTCGACCAGATCCGTCGCTGGGCGGGTGAATTCCAGTTTGATCAGTTACTTGTGCTGGAAGATGCAGACGGCGCGGATGCCTTCATGAGGATCTGGAATGCCGATGGTGACGAGGTCGGTGCCTGCGGCAATGGTACGCGGGCGGCAGCGCAGGCGATGATGCAGGACGAGGGGCTCGATCGCGTGGTGATTGGTACGGTTGGCGGCCTGCTTCACGCCGACACCGCAGAGAACGGGCAAATCCGTGTCGATATGGGCGAACCACGCCTGAATTGGCAGAACATCCCGCTGGCGCGTGAGATGGACACGGTCCAGCTCGATTTTGCCGCAGAGGCTGCGGGCGTCCGAGTCGAGAATCCCGGTGCGGTCAATATGGGCAACCCCCATGCGGTCTTCTTCGTCCGTGACGTCGAAAGCCTGCCTCTCGCGGCTCTCGGCCGGGAGGTCGAAATGGATCCGGTCTTCCCCGAACGCGTCAATGCCGGCTTTGCCCAGATCTTTGACGCCTCGCATATTCGCCTGCGGGTCTGGGAGCGCGGCGCCGGGATCACCGCGGCCTGCGGTACGGCCGCCTGCGCGACCCTGGTCGCCGCTCACCGTCGCGGTCTCGCCGCCCGCTCCGCATCCATCATGGCCGATGGCGGCGAACTGCATGTCGAATGGCGCGAACACGACAACCACGTCATCCTGACCGGCCCCGTCGAGGACGAGGGCGAGGTCGATATCCAACTCTAACGTCAGGGCCCTGTCATGAGCGAAGCGATCTGGACCGTTTATCTCTCCGGCGAAATTCACACGGATTGGCGCGACCGCATCATTGATGCCGTTGACCGCATGGACTTGCCGGTCGATTTCGTCGGCCCGGTGACCGTGCATGCCGACAGCGATGATTGCGGCGCGGTGATCCTGGGCGAAGAAGACAAGCCGTTCTGGCGCGATCACAAGGGCGCCAAGCTCAATGCGATCCGGACCCGCACGCTGATGGAACGCGCCGACATCGCCGTCGTGCGCTTTGGCGACAAGTACAGGCAGTGGAATGCCGCCTTTGATGCCGGCTTCGCCGCCGCCCTCGGCACACCACTCATCACCTTGCACGACGAGAGCTTGACCCATGCGCTCAAGGAGGTCGATGGCGCCGCGCTCGCTGTTGCACAGGAGCCGGAACAGGTGGCGGAAATCCTCGCCTATGTCATCGACGGGACGTTGAACCGCTAAAGCCGGTTTCCCCTCACTGCCGAGTTCATTGTCGCTCGCGGGCATTGTCTCATATTATCCCCTGAAGGGCCGCGATTTCGTCGCGGTTGGGGATCAGCATCGGGATCAGACCCAAGGGCAGGATGATGCGCCAATTCTTTCTTAGCGCCGCGCTGGCGGCTGGACTGGCTGTTCCGGCCATGGCCCAGGACGAGGCCGCGGCCGTCACGCAGCAGACCGTGTCGATCGAGCTGTTCGGCCTGGCCAACCAGGCCCTGCAAGCCGGTGATTTCGAAGCCGCCAAACGCGCACTGGAAGCTGTGCGGGATCTCAAGCCGGGCCACCCGGCCGTACTCAACGGTCTGGTCACCGTCGCCCGCCGCGCCGAACATCCGGAAGATGCGCTCGACGCACTGGAAGCTATGGATGCGGCCGGCCTGACCTATGACACCTCGCGTGTGGCCGATTGGCTCAGCGAAGCCGAGCCGGCCCGCTTTGCAGCCGTCAACGCCGCACTGGCGGCCAATGGCGAACCCGTCGGGAGAGCTGAACGCGCAGCCGTGATCGACCGACCGGATGCCCTGATCGAAGGCGTGGCGGTCGATATCGAGACCGACCGGATTTTCCTGTCCTCTGTGGCCCAGCGTGAAATCCTGCTGCTGGAACCCTTTGCGCCCAATGATCCCATCGTCTTCGCCGATCAGGATGATGGTCTCTGGTCAGTGTTTGGTATCGCCGTCGATGATCGCACCCGTATGGTCTGGGCAGCCTCCGGGGTGGTTCCGCAAACGCCGATGGCCGAGGGCGAGACGCCCGGCACGGCCTTGTTCGCTTTCGACCTAATGACGGGTGATCTCTATAACCGCTACGAGATCGACGGGGCCGAACGGATGGCCGACTTCGTCGTCCGCGATGGCATGGTCTATGTCGCTGATGCCGGTGCGCCGCGCATTTACGTGCTAAATTCCATCTCCGGCCAGCTTGAACTCCTGGTCGAGGACCCCCGCTTTGTCAGCCTTCAAGGCCTCGCCCTGACACGGGGCGCATTGTACGCCGCAGATTATTCGACCGGCATCTGGCGCATCGATCTGGGGGATCAGTCCGTCTCCCTGGTTCGCCCGGGTGAGGCGTCCCTGATCGGTATTGATGGCCTCCTGAACACCCGTGACGGCCGTCTCGTCGCCGTGCGCAACGGAGCCGCCCCGCATCAGATGATGGCTATCGATCTGGACCGGGATGGTCGCGAAGTGGCCGCGACGGAAGTCCTGCTGCGCGCCCATCCGGATATGACCGGTGACACCGAACCAACCCTCGTTGATCTTGCCGATGGCCGCGCCTGGCTTGTCGCCAATGCCGCCTGGCCGCTCTTTCCGGCCGATGGCAATGAACCAGAGTCGGCGCGACCGGCCACCGTCATCCTGGAAATGGATCTACCGTAAACGCAGCGCTCAGATTCCGTTCACCCATTTCTCATAATCTTGATGGTCTCCACCGCGCGAGCAAAGGAGGCGATGATGATGGAGACCGACCGGGATTTCGCCGCTCAACTGAGCGGACACAGGCTTACGACGGCAGAAGTCCTCTATTACATGCCGGATCATCCGAGTCTTGTTCAGAGCTTTCTCTGGCAGACCCAGGACTTGGCCACGCGCTATCCTCGACTGATCCGCTTCCTCGATTTCTGGCGCGCCGAGATCGATGCCGTCATCCATACCGTCCGCATTGCCCATCGCGGCCTGATCGGACCAGCGGAGTGGAGCCGGGCCGATATCGAGCTGCGGCTGAACTGAACGCTCACTCGCCCCGCATGCGCAGGATGCCGACGCCGCAAGCCTGCTGGATCACAGGTTCCGCGGCGACAAGACGGCGCGTTACCGAGGACAGGTCGGTTGGATTGGCGCCCCAGCGTCGCAGCGCTTCAGCACGCCCATCGCTGCTCAATTCAGGGTCCGCCGCGACGATGACAATCTCGAGCTCGTCGGCAGAGAAGCGGGAATGCGCTTCCCGGGAAACACAATGACAGGCCTCGTGGTCACCGCCGCGATGGATGCAGCTGGCAAAAACTTCATCACCGCCAGGTTCATCGACAAGCGCTGGCAGGCCCAAGCCCGCCACGGCTACCAAGGCACTCAAAAACACGGCCCGCCCCTTTTCCCTATTCAAATACAGCCTAGTGCTTTTCCCGGTTTTTCGCCACTTTCCCCTTTCCTCGAGGCTTTTCGCAGGCATAATTATTTATGCGAGGACGCGACGAGGCGGAGTTTAGAGATGAAACGATCACTCCTGATCCTGTTGAGCATCACGGTGCTGGCAGCCTGTACCAGCATGCCCACCCCTTACCAGCCGGCCGTTGGCTCGCGCTGGGGCTATGAAGAAAACCAGATCGAAACCGATCGCTTCCGGGTATCGTTCGGCGGCAATTCCATCACCGATCGCGAGACGGTGGAGACCTATCTCCTCTACCGCGCAGCCGAGCTGACGGTGGAACAGGGCTATGATCATTTCGAAGTCGTGGAGCGCAATGTCGACAGCGAGACGCGCCGCTTCCCGAGTGAACTGCACAATCCGCGCTATCGCGGCTTCTTCGTGCATTACAGCTATTACCACCCGCGCTGGGGCTGGCGTGGCCGCTATGATCCGTTCTGGGATGACATGCACACCCGAGAGATCACCCGTTTCGAGGCCAGCGCCGAGATTGTCCTGGGTGAAGGCCCCAAGCCGGACCACCCGCGCGCCTTTGATGCCCGTGATGTGATGTCCAACCTGGCAGATGACATCGTGCTGCCCCAGCCGGAATAGGCGGCCCTCGCACAGACCCCAAAAACAAAACCCCGGAGGCGGACCTCCGGGGTTTTGCTTGTGATCAGCCGACAGCCCCTATTTCGGGGGCATGCGCGCGCCAGCGTCGAGGCGGACACATTCGGCATTGATGTAGTCGTTCGACACCATGAAGGCGACCAGGTCAGCGTATTCTGCGGGAGTACCGAAACGGGTCGGGAACTGCAGGTGCGAGGCCAGGGAGATTTTCACTTCCGGCGGCATCTGCTGGTAGATCGGTGTCTCGAAGAATCCCGGCAGGATGGTGTTGACGCGGATCTGCTCCTTGGCGAGATCGCGCGCCATCGGCAGAGTCATGCCGTAAATGCCGCCCTTTGACGCGGAATAGGACACCTGGCCGATCTGGCCGTCCTGGGCTGCGACAGAAGCCGTGTGGACAATAATGCCACGGCCGCTGTCACCGAGCGGGTCGAGCGACATCATGCCGGCAGCCGACTTGGCGGCACACATGAAAGAACCGATCAGATTGATGGCGATGACGCGGTTGAAGCGCTCCATGGAATGGGCAGAGATCTCACCGGAAGAGGACGAGCGGCGTGCCGTCTTCTCTGCGGCACCGACACCGGCGCAATTGATCAGGATGCGCTCCTGGCCATTGGCGGCACGGGCCTTTTCGAAACCGGCATCAACGCTGGCTTCGTCAGCGACATTGACCTGGCAGAAGACGCCGCCGATCTCGCTCGCCACGGCTTCACCGCGCTCGGCATTCATGTCGAAAATCGCAACCTTGGCACCGTCGGCCGCCAAACGACGCGCCGTACCTTCGCCGAGACCGGATGCACCGCCCGTAACGACCGCGGAGATGGAATTGTCGAGTTTCATTGGTTCTCCCCTGGATTGATAACCGTATGCCCAGCGACATAGCCTGAGACGGGAGAAAAGAAAACGCGCCGCCTGA
>NZ_JASBRW010000028.1 GCF_030149235.1 Maricaulis sp.
ACACGACCACAATGCCGATAATCTGGAACATCTACCCGTCCACCTGTGCTTTCGGACCTCATTTATTCGTCCGATTAAGGCGCACTATGACCGGTTAAGCTTAATGTCCCGTTGAATAAGGGTTATCAGGAGGTTTATTCCCGCCGCGAATATCCGGTATCCACACCGATTGAATGGACTTCGCGGCAAATTCGGATACCTCTGGCGCCATGAGCGCGCCCTATGATCCGCCCGATCCCTATGATCCCTCACACCCGTCATCAGAAGATGAACGCCGGGCCGCTTTCCGCCTGCTCTTCCTCTGTCTGATGGCAACGGGGATCGGCAACAACATGCTGTTTGCCATCCTCCCGCCCCTGGCGCGCGAGCTGAATGTGGCGGAATACTGGGTCGGGGCGATCTATACCCTGTCGGCGGTCCTGTTCATGACCATGACTCCGATCTGGGGCGCGCTGTCGGACCGCAAGGGACGCAAACCCTTCATTGTTTTCGGCCTGTCAGCGTTTTCCATCTCCACCCTCGTCTTCGCCATTGCGACCTGGGCCGGGGAGAATGCCTGGATCCCGCCCCTTGGCGCGATCTTCGCCATGGCGCTGGCGCGCGCCCTGTTCGGTTCGCTCGGCTCGGCCACCAACCCGTCAGCCCAGGCCTATGTCGCCGACCGCACCACACCAGCCGAACGCACCGAAGCCCTGGCCGGCCTGACCGCTGCCTTTGGTCTGGGCGCCGTGATCGGACCGGCGCTGGCTGCCAGTTTTGTTGAATGGCTCGGGGTCGCCGCCTTCATGGTGATGATCTCCATCATGGTCGCGCTCGGCGCCTTTGCGGTCTGGATGCGCCTGCCGGAAAAAACCCCGCCCCAGGTCCAGAGTCGGCCGATCAACCCGCTCAAGCAATTCGCCTTCGGGGCCGACCCGCGCATCTTTCCCTTTATGATCTATGGCGCGGTGATCTGGGTCACCCAGTCGCTGAGCCTGTCCTCCATCGCCTTTTTCATCATGGACCGCCTGTCTTTGGACGAGGATATGGGCCTGCAGCTTTCCTCCATTGCTCTGGCGACGGGTGCCGGGGCGCTGATCGTGGCCCAGCTGGTGGTGATCCCGGCGATGAAGGCGACCCCGCGCCTGTTGATGACCCATGGAGCCATCATCACCGTTGCCGGCTCGCTCTTCATGCTGTTTGCAGCGAATTATGGCGGCATTGTCTTCGCTTACATCCTGATCAGCTTTGCCTTCGGACTGGCGCGTTCCGGATTTGTCGGCGGGGCGTCGATCGCGGTGAAACCGGAAGAACAGGGCCGCGCAGCCGGGCTGACCACCGCGACGGCCGGTCTCGGCTTTATTATCGGGCCGGTGGGCGGGCTTTTCCTGTTCAACCAGCTCGGCATGTTCGCGCCTTATATTGCGGCGGCAGTGCTCGGCTCGCTCGCGATCGTGATTGCCTGGTTCCATCCCGGCATCGCGAAAGCGGCAGAGGCCGTTGAAATCAAACCGGAACCGCGACCTCCGCTCTGATGTATAAGATATAAGATTCAGACTTCTCTAAGCCCTTGCTGGTTCAATGAGGCAACGGGTGGAGAAAGTCAGCCATGAACGCCAAAGCGCTCACGCTTCGTTATGTTATTGCCCTGTCGCTGATCGCCCTGATGGCGACAGCACTGTTGGGCCTGTCACTGGTGTCCTCGCACGCGGGCTCGCAGGACGGCAGCCTGATCAATGAAGCGGGCCGGCAGCGCATGCTGTCCCAGCGCATCACCATGCTGGTGTTTGAATACAATAGCGGCGAAATTACCGAAGCCGAGCTGCCCATTCGCGATCGTCTGGAAAGCGCAATTGACACTTTCCTGACCTCGCACCAGCGCCTGATGATGGCCGCCGCGGACAATCCTGAGATCAGCACGATCTATACCGAAGGCCCTCACGCCCTCGACCCGCTGTCGCACGCCTATGTCGACGATGCTCGTGCTTTTCTCGTGAGCGGCGGCTCGGCCGAGCTGGCTGTTCTGCTGGCGCAGGAAGCGGAACTTATCCTGCCTCTGCTGAATGACGCCACCAATGCCTTTGAACAGGCCGCCAATGACCGCATCGCCCATCTCGAGCGCCTGGAATGGGTCGCCTATCTGATCACGCTCCTGGTCCTCGTGCTGGAGGCTTTCCTGATCTTCCGGCCGGCGGCGGCCTCGGTACAGCAATCCATGCGCAAGATGCGCTTGGCCCGGATCGAGGCGGAAAAGGCCAATGCCACCAAGAGTACTTTCCTGGCCCAGATGAGCCATGAGATCCGCACCCCGCTCAATGGTGTGCTGGGCATGGCGGCCGCCCTCGATGCGACCCAGCTCGACGACGATCAAAAACGCATGGTGACGACAATCTCGGCATCCGGCGATCTGCTGCTGGCGGTCGTCAATGACGTGCTCGACCTGTCCAAGATCGAAGCCGACCAGGTCGGCCTGGAAGAGATCGACATGTCGATCGAACAGATCCTCAACTGGGTCGATAGCGCCTTCCGCCCGGCCGCCGTTGCCAAGGGCTTGAAGCTCGAGGTCAAGATCGAGGAAGCGGCGCGAGGCTGGTACAAGGGCGATCCGACGCGCATGCGCCAGATCCTGTCCAACCTCGTTTCCAACGCCATCAAGTTTACCGAAGACGGTGCGGTGACCGCCCGGGCGCGCGTGCTGAGCAAGCGCGCCAGCGGTGAGCATCTGCTCGAACTGTCCGTGTCCGACACCGGTGTCGGCATTCCGACCGACCGACTGGCGGCGATTTTCGACCCGTTCGAACAGGCGGATGCCTCGACCACCCGCACCCATGGCGGGACCGGGCTGGGCCTGGCGATTTCCAAGCGCCTGTCTGACATGATGGGCGGCAAGCTGACGGTGACCTCATTCGAGGGCGAGGGCTCCACCTTTACCGTTACGGTTAAACTGCCCCCGGGCGATGCGCCCAAGGTTCATACCGAGCCCAAACTGCAGATCGTCGCGGGGCGCCGCCGTCTGCGCGTCCTCGTTTTCGACGATGTTTCAACCAATCGCCTGGTATTGGAATCCCTACTGGCCCAGCATGATGTCGACACGGTCAGTGCCGGCAGCGGGCAGGAAGCTATCGACATCACGGCGAAAGAAGACTTCGACCTGATCCTGATGGACGTGCAGATGCCGGATATGGACGGGATCGAGACGACCAAGCGCATCCGCAGCCGCGAGGCCGCGCGCGCCATGTCGCCGACTCCGATTATCGCATGCACCGCCAATGTGATGCCGGAACAAATCAATGCCTATCTGGCCAGCGGTCTTGACCGGCACCTGCCCAAGCCGGTGCGCAAGCCCGATCTGAAAGCGCTGATCGAGAGCTATCGCGCGCCGCAGGAGGCGGACGCGGAGACCGCTCGCAAGTCGGCTTAATCGCCGAGCGAACGACCGGTTACAGCTTCATACATGGCCGAGCCGAGATAGCCGTCCGGGGCCATCCCGTTGGCGCGCTGGAAGGCGCGCAGGGCCCGGCGGGTATTGGGACCGGCGATTCCGTCCGGCGTGCCCGCATTATGCCCGGCTGCATTGAGGGCCGCCTGGACTTCCCGCGTCTGCGACCGGGTCAGCGGCACATCACCTTCCGGCCAGTCGCCGACGAAGGCGGCACCACCGGCAATCCGGTCCGCGAGATGCGCGACGCCGAGGGCATAGGCGGTGGAATTATTATAGCGCTTGATGACCCGGAAATTCGGGAAGGTCAGGAAACCGGGGCCATTGCGACCCGCGGGAAGTTCCAGGCGCGCTGAGCGCATCAGATCGTCGGCATGCCATTCGCCGACGGCCGGCGTGACCCCCATGACGGCCCACTGGCTCACCAGGCGATTGGTCAACGGGTTCCAGTCGGCCAGGTCGAACGCATCCGAAAGCGTCACTTCGACCACGGTCGGGGCGCCGGCCTGCCAGCCTTCCTCGACCAGGAGGTTGGCTGCCGATGCGACGGCGTCGCCGATATCGGTCCAGATATTCCGCGTCCCGTCACCATCCCAGTCATGGGCGCGTTCCAGGTAGGTCGTGGGGATGAATTGCATCTGCCCCATCGCCCCGGCCCAGGACCCGGTCAGTTGCTCGCGCGTGGCATAGCCCTCATCGATCATCTCTGCGATGGCGATGAGCTGCGCTTCGGCCCAGCTGCGACGACGGCCATCCCAGGCCAGGGTCGCCAGCGAGCGGACCGTGTCAAAGTTCCCGGTAATGGCACCGAAGGAGCTTTCCAGCCCCCAGATCGCGACCAGGATTTCCGCCCGCACGCCGAAGCGCTCGGCCACGGCATTGATGGTCTCGCCGTATTCGGCATAGGCCGAGCGGCCGTTCTCGATGCGCAAGTCCGACGCGGCGATGCCGAGATAGGACCAGATCGGGCGAACGAATTCAGGCTGATTGCCGTCGCGGTCGATGACGCGCGGATCCGCGCTCAAACCGTCCAGCATGGCCGCTACTGTTTCCGGGCGGGCACCGCTTTCCAGCAGCTCCGTGCGGAAACCATCGCGCCAGGCGTCGAAACTCATCTCTTCGGATTGTGCCGCTGCAGTGCCAGACAGCATCAAGGCGGCCAAGGCCGGTAAAAGAACGCGTTTCATCCCTTCCCCAATATCTGGGCCGGATCATAGCCGGCGATTTCGATGATCAATTTGCGCCGCAAAGCGTCAACGAAATCCTGATGCTCATTACTGGGCGAAATAAAGGCGCCCGGCCCGGCAATGACGTTATTCTCGAAATAGGAGGCCACATCGATGGTCACGGTCGGCCGGAACGGGCTTTGCCGCTCGGTCTCGATCGGCAGACCATTGATGGTCACCCCCTTGTCCACCGCCTGGTCGCGCGCCTGGACCAGGCTGGGACCGGCGTTTTGCGGCCCGTCTCCGGAGATATCGATGACCAGGCGCATGCCGTCATAGCGATTGGTGTCGATCAATTCGGAGGCATTCGAGATCGCCGCCCCGATCGCGGTCCGGCGGCCGGAATTGAAGGAGGAGGTCGCCAGCAAAGCCGCAAAGGCGCGCGCATCCTGTTCCGTCTCGATCACCGTCCAGGGCGCCACGACGCGCTGGAAATCGGCATCGGCCCATTCCAGATACATCACGGCGATACGGCCATAGCCGCCACTCTGGATGGCGGAGATCACATCCGGGTCGGCGAGCGCCGCGACGTGACCATCGCGCTGACGGCGGGCTTCAAACTCGTCGATTGAGGATGACACATCGACCGCCAGCACCAGCTCGAGATCGACCATCTCCCGCCCGTCGGCCGCATATTCGACCGGTCGGCGGTCAAACTCGCTGTCGCGGGCGAAATCGCCCTCGCCGCCTGTCGCCAGGACAGCGGCGCCGATCAGCGCCATCCAGCTCACGGCAGCAATCCCAGTTCGACCGGAGACGGTTCCGCGCCGGCGATTTCAAGCACCAGCTTGCGCAGGATGGCCTGGCGGAATTCCTCCTCGGTCCGGGCCGGAAGCACGAAGGAGGACGGGCCGGTAACGACATTGTCCTGGAAATAGCCTGCCAGATTGATCTCGGCGCGCATCAGCGTCTGGCCCTCGGTAATCACCGGCAGGCCATTGACGGTGATGCCGGCCTCATCGGCCCGCGCCCGCGCGACCTCCAGCGGCATGCCCTGGTTCTGCGGCCCGTCACCGGAAATATCGATAATCATGCGCGGGGCTGAATAGGCATTGGTTTCGATCCGGGTGACGGCATCATCAATGGCCGACCCGATCGCGGTATAGCTGCCCTTTTCCAGTGGTGCCGCCGCGACCTGGGCAGCAAAGGCCAGCGCGGCTTCCTCGCTGTCAATCAGGGCCCAGTCTGCCGCCGGGCGCTGCAGGCGCGCATCGGCCCATTCGACATAGGTCACAGCGATCCGGCCCCAGGGCCCGCCCTGGATCGCATCGATCACTTCCGGCGATGCCAGGGCCGCGACATAACCCTCACGCTGGCGGCGCGCCTCTTCCTCATCGACGGAATGGGAGATGTCGACAGCCAGCACAAGTTCGACATCGACCTCGATCAGGTCCGTCTGCGCCTCGCCGGGCGTTGCCATAAAGAAAGCGGCCGCGCAGGCCGCCGCCGCTGGTACCAAGTTGAATTTCATGGCCGCAAACTATGCGCAGCCCCGCCCCCGGGCAACTGACGAAGTCGTAAGGCGTCCGTTTTGGCCGCCGCAGGGCAATCAGCGTTGCAGCCGCGACACGATGGGCCGGATTCCGCACGCTGCGACTCGCCGAGGGCACAATGCTTGTATAGTTTGGGGTTGAGAGACGGTACCGGCACAGCTTGCAGGGATGGCAGGCGTGCCGCCGGATGCATTTAAGGGGTAGTCGGATGTTGGGTGTAATCACCGGTCTAGGACTTGTCGGCTGGGGCGGAGTCGTCGCAATCGGCGGCCTGTTGGGCGGCGCCATGGCGCTGCAGCGCGGCATGTCCAAGAAGGGCAAGGACAAACCGGGCAAGGGTGAAGCCACCATGCTCGACCCGGGCGGTGAAGACATCTCGCCGATGGAGGCCTGGAAGCAGAGCGTCCAGAAACGGGTCGAATCCTTCGAGGCCAGCCGCCAGAGCACGGTCATCCAGATCGTCCACCATGCGCCCAATGACTATGTCGACCATGACACGGCGATCGAGGTGATCGACGTCCTGCGCAAGGCCCCGGCCAACGGCAGGATCGATGTCATCCTGCACACACCGGGCGGTGTCAGCTCGGCGACTCAGCAAATTCTGCATGCCCTGCGTGAACACAAGGGGCCGAAGACCGCTTTCGTGCCCTATCGCGCCAAGTCTGCCGGCACCATGATCGCCATGGCCTGTGACCAGATCGTTATGGGCTCAAGCGCCCAGCTCGGCCCGATTGACCCGCAATATTCCTGGCTTCCGGCGCAATTCCTCGCCGAGCTGCCGACCGACAAGAATCCCGACCGCATGCAGGACGAGATCCTGGTGCTGTCGAAAATGGCCAAACAGGCCATGCGCGAAGCCCGCCGCTTCGCCTGCGACTATGTCAATGACGCCCACAAGGACAAATCCGGCAGCTGCTCGCTGACCGATGACCTCGTTGGTGGCGGCCGCAATCATGATTATCCGATCCTGCCGCACGAGGCTGTGGAGTTCGGTCTCAACGTCTCCACCGACCTGCCTGAGCAGGCCTATGACATTTGTCAGCCGCCGCCCAAGGACGAGCCCTTCCTGATCTTCTCCATGTTCAATACCCAGAATGGCGAACAGCAGGTGGAACGACCGCAGCAGACCCCGGCCGGACCGTTCGGGGATAATGGCTTCCGCTAGGGTCAAAGCACAGCTTTTGACGTTGACAGCCGCGCGGGCCTTGTGTACCTCCCGCGCTCCTTATTTATCTTGAAGTGAACTCGAAGGCCGAACGATGAAAGTCCGCAGCTCGATCAAATCGCTGAAAAACCGCCACCGCGATTGCCAGGTCGTGAAGCGTCGCGGCCGTGTCTATGTAATCAACAAGACCGACCCGCGCTTCAAGGCTCGCGCTGGCTAGTCACAGCCACGCCGCTCATCTGAGCGCTTGACGAACACGAACCCGCGTACGACCTGTACGCGGGTTTGTTGTATTCTGGAGCTGTGTCATGGCGACCAAAGCCGTCTTGTGGGATCTCGGCAATGTCCTCCTGGACTGGTCCCCGGCCTATCTCTATCGCGAGCATTTCTCCGACGAGGCCGAGCTCAAGCACTTCCTCGATGAGGTCTGCACCATGGCCTGGCATGCCGAGCATGACCGTGGCGTGCCGATGGCCGAGAATCGCAAACACCTGATCGAGCAATACCCGCATTATGAAGAGCAGATTCGCGCCTGGGAAACCGGTGTTGATCGCATGGTTGCCGGTACCATTCCGGGCACCGCTGAAGCCATGGAAGCCCTGCATGGCCGCGGCGTGGCGCAATACGCGCTGACCAATCTGCCCGCCGAGTGGACCGACTATGTCATGACCGGCTTCGCCCCAATGCGGCATATGCGCGATGTCGTCGTCTCCGCCCATGAAGGCGTGATCAAGCCGGACCCCCGCATTTACGAGATCACCGCCGAGCGCATCGATTTCGACCCGTCCGAGGTCGTCTTCTTCGATGACCGAGCCAGCAATGTGGAAGCGGCACGCGCCTTCGGCTTTGATGCTGAGGTCTTCGAGGGCGGCAAAAAGCTGCATGCGGACCTGAAAAAGCGCGGACTTCTGGGCGAAACTGACATTTGACGTAAACGTAAAGCCGCCTAGGCGGTTCCCTTCCGCGGATTTTGCGCCAATTATCTCCTCCGAAACGTGTGTGCAGGTCTGGTCAACGGGCCGCACATATCGGCCCCAACGCCGGGCCGGTCGATATGGAGGAGACGCATGGATCTCAATTTTACCGCGGAAGAAGATGCTTTCCGCGCCGAAGTCCGCCAGTTCCTGAAAGACAATCTGTCTGACGAAATCGTCGCCAAGATGCGCGGCATGGAAGAGCTGACCAAGGAAGACCTGGAAAGCTGGCATGCCACGTTGCAGAGCCGCAACTGGCTCGCCGCCGGCTGGCCGGTCGAACATGGCGGCCCGGGCTGGAACGCCACCCAGCGCCACATCTTCGATGAGGAATGCGCCGCCGCCAATGCACCGCGCATCGTCCCCTTCGGTCTGGGCATGCTCGGACCGGTGCTGCTGAAGTTCGGCACCGAGGAGCAGAAAGCGGAAATCCTGCCGCGCATCCTCGACGGTACCGACTGGTGGTGTCAGGGCTATTCCGAGCCCGGCGCCGGCTCTGACCTCGCCAGCCTGAAAACCAAGGCCGAGCGGGACGGGGATGATTACATCATCAATGGCCAGAAGACCTGGACCACGCTGGGCCAGCACGCCAACAAGATCTTCTGCCTCGTGCGCACCTCCTCGGAAGGCAAGCCGCAGGAAGGCATTTCCTTCGTTCTCGTCGACATCGACACGCCCGGCATCGAAATGCGCCCGATCCGCCTTCTCGAGGGCGGTTACGAGGTCAATGAAGTCTTCTTCACCGATGTCCGCGTGCCGGTCGCCAATCGCGTTGGCGAGGAGAATGAAGGCTGGACCATCGCCAAATACCTTCTGACCCACGAGCGTACCAATATCGCCGGTGTCGGCGCGTCGACCCAGGCCCTGGCCGAGCTGAAAATGCTCGCCGCCAAGGTGTCGCGCAAAGGCAAGCCGCTCAGCACCGACCCGATCTTCATGGCCAAGGTGGCCGAGACCGAGATCGACCTGGAAGCCATGCGCATCACCAATCTGCGCATGCTCTCTGCCGACGCCACGGGCCGCGAAGCCGGCACGGTCTCGTCCATGCTGAAGATCAAGGGCACGGTGATCCGCCAGTCCATCAATGATCTGGCCCGCCGCGCCCTCGGGCCGGCCGCCTGCCCCTTCCCGTCGGAAGAAGTGATCGGCAATCTCGCCGTCGCGCCGCCGGAAGCGGCCCGGAATGCTGCGGACTACTTCAATAACCGCAAGCTCTCCATCTTCGGTGGATCGAACGAGATCCAGCGCAACATCATCACCAAGAACCTGTTCGGAGCCTGATCGCTATGGATTTCACGCACACTGAAGACCGGCGCATGATCTCCGACAGCCTGCGCCGCTATCTCGCCGACCAGTACGGCATCGAGCACCGCAACCAGGCCGCCTATGAGGCGCCTTTCCACGACGCGTCCAAATGGGCCGAGCTTGCCGAGCTCGGCATTCTCGGCGCCCTCGTCACCGAGGACCAGGGCGGTTTCGGCGGACATGGTTTCGATATCGCCGTCGTGTTCGAGGAACTCGGCCGTGGCCTGTGCCCGGAACCGATGCTCGGCAATCTCCTGGCCCTGCGCCTCTATGCGGCCCTGGGCCAGTCCGATCGCGTGGACGCCATCGTCGCCGGCACGGCCCGCGCGGCGCTTGCCGTGCACGAGACCGACGCTTTCGTCGATCTCGACGAGATCAGCATCGAGGCCAATGGTTCCGGCGACAGCGTCACCCTGACCGGCCGCAAGAGCGTGGTCTATGGCGGCAATAGCGCCGACCATATCCTCGTCGTGGCCAAAAACGCCTCCGGCCTGGGTCTTTACGAGATCGCGCCGGGTGATGCGGACGTCATGGGCTATGCCATGATCGATGGCGGCGGCGCGGCCGAGGTCATCCTGGAGAACACCAAGGCGACGACGCTGAGCGAAAACGCCCGTGGCATTATCGAAGCCGCCCTAGATGCTGGCCGCCTGGCCCTGTGCGCCGAAGCTGTCGGCATCATGGACGTGTTGCGCGACACGGTGAAGGACTACCTTCTCCAGCGTCAGCAATTCGGCCGTCCGATCGCCCTCTTCCAGGCCCTGCAGCACCGCCTCGTCGATTTCTCCATCGAGATCGAACAGGCCCGCTCCATCGTCATTCTCGCAGCCTCCAAGCTCGGCGCCGAGGACCGCGCCCTGCACATCGCCCGGGCCAAGAACCTCATCGGCCGCGCCGGCAAGCTGGTGGCGGAAGAAGCCATCCAGATGCATGGCGGGATCGGCATGACCTGGGAATATGGCGCCTCGCACTATGCCAAGCGCCTGATCATGATCGACGCCCAGCTCGGCGACACCGAAGACCAGCTCCGCACCTCGATGGAACTGGCGGCGGCGTAAGCGCCCTGATCGGGCCTTTGCCCAATTATAGAAAAGCCCGCCAAGCGGCGGGCTTTTTTGTGTCTCGGGGCTACTCCGCCGGGGCCGCTTCCGGTGCCTCGATCGGCCCAGCTTGCGGCACCACGCCTTCGTGGTGGCGGGCGCCCTTGGCTTCGAGCACGGGGCGGATGCGGGTGTAGAGGCGCTGGTAGTTGTAGAAGGGCACGGAGGGCCAGAGATGGTGCATCAGGTGCCAGTTCTGCCACAGGAAGGGCAGGTTGAGCCAGGCGCGCCCGGTATTGCGTGTTGCGGTATAACGCCCGGTCTCCTTGAACGGATGGTGCGGCAGCCACTGGAACAGGATCACCAGCAGGTTGAGCGCGATCAGCAGCGGCAGATAGTAGAGCGCCAGCACTTGCCAGCCGAAGCCGGCTATCACCAGCCCCCAGAGCGCGGCGACCCAGACCCAGTTGGCGACATGGTACTGGATCCGCTCCGAGCGGGTCATGATCGGGTCGGCGGCGATATAACCGCGTGACAAGGGCTGTTCGCCGAAGATCGCCTGCAGCGCCTTGACCGGGAAGATCTGCAGCGCCCAGCTGATCAGATTGCGAAACAAGAGCCGGGGGAAGCTCATCTTGACGTAGATGTCGGGATCCTTGTCGGTATTGACGAAGGAATGGTGATGTTTGTGGGTCCGCTCGAGCAGCGGCCAGGGCGTGAACAGGACAAAGGAGCCGTACCAGCCGATCGCGCTGTGCACCCAGCTCAATGAGCGATTGCGCACGATATTGCCGTGAATGCTCTCATGCACCAGCGTGTAATGGGCGTAAGTCGTATAGCCGAGCGGGAGGATCAGAGCCCAGAGCGGGACCAGGCCGCTCAACCCGGCCCAGACCATGCCCCAGTGTGCGCTTGCCAGCACCACCAGGAAAGCCAGGGTCGGCCAGGCCACCTCCGGGGACAGGGCCTTGGCTTCGGTCTTCTCATTGATCTGAACATCTGCCATGGACAAAAGAGTAAACAGTGTTCACTTTTTTGCAAGCCAAACCGGACCGCTTGCTTAAATCTCAGTCATACAAGCGCCTTGCAGGCTGGACCCGGGCCATATTCGAGCTATCCTGCCCCTCATGATTACGCTTCTCGCCAGTCTGGCCCTGCTTGTTCAGGACGCCCCGCAGACCGAGCCGGAACAAGACGCGCCGGATACGGTGGAGATCGATGCTGATCCACTGGCACCGGGCTTTGAATTCCAGTCACCGGAAGAACGCCTGGCCGAACGCCTCGACGCCCTGGCCCAGGCCAGCGAAGCCGAAGCTGCGTCCCTGGTCGATGAAATCCATGCCCTGTGGGCGCATTCCGGGTCGGATACGATCTCGCTTTTGATGGATCGTGGCCGCGGCGCGGAAATCGCCGGCAATCAGGATATCGCCGCACGCATGTATGACCATGTCACCCGCCTGGCCCCCGATTATGCCGAAGGCTGGCTCGCGGCCGGCCGCGTCGCGGCCGGTTTCGAAGACTGGGCCTATGCGCTGGAAAGCCTCAATCGCGCCCTGACCATCGAGCCGCGCCGCTATGACGCCTTCATGTCGGTCGGCCAGGTTCTCGAAGCCGCCGAGGCCTGGGATGCGGCGCTCGATGCCTATAACGAAGTGCTCGCCATCTACCCGGCCTTTCAGCCGGCCGTCGACGCCAAGAACCGGCTTGAAGCCGCAGCCGCCGGACGCGCATTGTGATGGGTGAGATGAGCGGGCTGATCGGACTTGGCCTGCTCGGCCTCCTCCTCGCCCTGGCGATGACCGCTGCCGGTTTCATCGCCAGCCGCAAACACAAGCAGATCGACGAGGAACACGGGCCCGACGCCGAGTTCATTGACGTGGGCGGGACCCGGTTGCACTATCGGCAGACCGGCGACACGGCCCTGCCCGCCGTGCTGGTCCTGCACGGGGCCGCCTCCAATCTGGAAGAACCCTATGCCGCGCTGGGCGAGACGCTGGCCGACCACCACATGATCTGGCTCGACCGGCCCGGCCTGGGTTGGAGTAAGCGCCCCGATGGCCATTGGAACCCGGAACGCGAAGCCGCGCTGATCATGGAGTTCCTGACTGCGATCGGCGTGGAACACGTTACCATCGTCGGGCATTCCTGGGGCGGGGCCATTGCCATGCGCACCGCGCTCGATCATCCCCAGCGGGTCCGTTCACTGGTGCTGATCGCACCGGCCCTGGGCGCCTGGATCGGGGAAGCGGCCTGGTTCAACAAGGCCAGTTTCTGGCCCGGGATCGGCCCGCTGATCTCGCGCCTTATCGTCCCCATCACAGGCAGGGGGCAGTTGGAACAAGGCGCGATCAACGCCTTCCACCCCGAACCGGTACCGGACGACTATTCCCGGCGCACCAAGCTGGCCCTGCTCCTGCGGCCTCACACCTGGCTCTACAATGCCGCCGACATGCGCGATGTGAACCGGCATCTGGAGCAGCAGGAGCCGCATTATCACCGCATCGAACAGCGCACGATCATCCTTGCCGGCAAGGCGGACACCGTGCTCTGGAGCCACCGCCATTCCGGTGTCACCGCCAGCCGTATGCCGCGCGGGGAGCTGCGCTATATCAAGGATGCCGGACACAATCTGCACCACCACCGCCAGGTGGAAGTGGCGCAGGCGATCCGCGAGGCCATCGACGAGGCCGAGGCGCTGTCCAATGTGCTGGAAATAGCAGATCGCAGTGCTTGAGCCTTGTCGGCCTGAGCACTAGTGTCTGCCGCCTTGTCCTAGCGAGGTTTGACCATGGCATTCACCGACCCCCTCAATGAAACCGAAACCGTTGATCAGTCCGACGCCATTGGCGGCGCCGCACGCGACCAGATCAAGGCTTTCGTCGCCCGCATCGAGCGGCTTGAGGAAGACAAGGCCAATGTCATAGCCGACATGAAAGAGGTCTATGCCGAGGCCAAATCCATGGGCTTCGACACCAAGATCCTGCGCAAGGTGGTATCCCTGCGCAAGGTGGACCGCCGCGAGCGCCAGGAAACCGAGGCTCTGCTTGAGCTTTATATGGGCGCGGTCGAGAGCTAAGCTACGGATCGAGGCCGTTTCAGGTTCGATCCATTGCCCCGCGAAGTCGACGACAAGAAAACCCGCAAAGCCCTGCGCCGCCTGGCCCGCGCCAAGCGGGCCGCGGAACAGTCTGACACACCCGACAATCAGTTGTCGGAATGGGAAGACGAGTTCATCGGCTCACTGGAAGAGCGGCTCGACAAGTTCGGCTCCGCCTTCAATGACCCGGACAAGGGCAATCTCGATGATGCCCTGTCCGCACGGCAATCGCTGAAACTTCGCGAGATCGAGAAAAAGGCCAAGGGCAAGGGCCGCAAACCGATGTCGCGGGGCAATGGCTTCAAGCGCAAGACGCCCACACGTGGCGGTCGCAGCCGCGACGTCAATGACGACATCATCGCCCCCGTCGAGGACGAAACCCCGCCACAAATCGCCCCGGAGACAGCACCGGACAAGCCCGCACCGGTGGCCCCGGCGCCAAAAGGCTTCAAGCCCGTGATCATTGAAGGCGGCAAGCTGAAATCCTGAACCGGCGTCGGCAACCCCGCCGACTGATTAGGCTTTCATTAAATTTGTAGCCAGAAACGCCACGCCGCCCGCCCTCGCGCGCGATAGTATGCCCCTACTTGAAACGGGATCTGTCATGCACCGCGATTTGCGCCGTCTGAAATCACTCGAAACCGAGATCATCGAATGCCTCGACATCGCGATCGATTGCGGGCTGGACATCCAGGAGGGCCAGGCCGCCTTTCGCATGGGCATGGAACGGCTCAGCCAGGCGACGGATCTGAAGACCGACCTGATCTATGCCCCATTGGCCAATGATCCTGCGACACGCGACTATATCAGCCGCCTTGATGGCCAGCTTGCCGGTCTGACCGAGCGGATAGATATTCTCCGCGCCTATCTGGAAATCAGCCTGTGTTCCGACATGATCGATGCGAAAGCGGTGAGCATATCGCTCAACCGGCTGCGCCGGCGCCTTCTGGTCCTGTTCCGCCGCGAAGCCGCCCTCGGACCGGTCTATTCCTCCTGGAAGAAACGGCGTGAAGCTCCGCCTGTCGCGGCCAATTGCAACGTGCCCCTGCGCTCGGTGGAAATGTTTCACTAGATGTCAGGTCAGGCTAGGCTGAGGGGATGACCCCACAGCAAACCGAATTCTGGCACCGTTTCCAGGCCGCGACCGGCGAAACATCTGAAGAACCCTTCGATATCGACCAGTTCGGCGATAGCGAAGCCATGGGTGACGATTTACTCGCCCTCGTCCTGGCCGGCACCAAACGGGCGACCTGCGCCCTGGCACGCTGGTATGATGAACGCACACACCGGGCACCTCGGCCGGGAGATCTGTCCATCATCACCGATGGCCGAGGTCTGCCGCGCTGCGTGATCCGGACGACCTCTGTCGAGATCAAACCGATCACTGAAGCCGATGCGCGATTCGCCTGGGATGAGGGTGAGGGTGACCGGTCCTTCGAATGGTGGCTGAGCGAACATCTCAAATTCTGGCAGCGCGAGGCCGATCGCGAAGGCTTCGCCTTCTCCACAGATATGGACGCGGTGTTCGAGCGCTTCGAGCTGGTCTGGGCGGAATAGCAAACGGGCCGGACCCCTCGAGGAGTCCGGCCCGTTCAAGCCCGTGGCGGGGCAGCCCTATCCGGCGGCGCGGACGCCGTCGACGTCGAGATCATACTCACGCACTTTGCGATACAGCGTCGAACGCCCGACCCCGAGGCGGCGGGCCACCTCACTCATGCGGCCGGCATAGTTCTCGATCGCGAACTCGATAAGATCGCGTTCAATGTCTTCCAGCGAGCGCAAATGGCCGCCTTCATCCATGATCTCGACCGGCCTGTCGGCCATCGGCACATTGGCCGCAATCTCACCGCCGACCGGCAGCGGCGACACAGCAGCCACCGGCGCGCTTTCAATCGTCGGCGCCAGGCCGGAGATCTGCGGGAAGTCCTCCGGCTTGAGATAGTCGCCATCCGCCAGGATCACCGCACGGAAGACCGCATTCTCAAGCTGGCGCACATTGCCCGGCCAGTCGAAATTGGCCAGCAGGGAATGCGTTTCCGGCGCCGCGTCGAGGATGGACTTGCCTTCCTGCGCATTGAAGCGGCCGATGAAGTGACGCACCAGCGCAGCGACATCTTCCTTGCGTTCCCGCAGCGAGGGCACCTCGATCGGGAAAACGTTGAGGCGGTAGAACAGGTCTTCACGGAAAGCCCCGTCCGCCACCTGCTCGGCCAGGTCCCGGTTGGTCGCGGAGACGATCCGCACATTGACCTTCACAGGACGTTTGGAACCGACCGGGTCTACCTCGCCCTCTTGCAGGGCGCGCAGCAGTTTGACCTGCATGTCGAGCGGTAATTCCCCGATCTCGTCCAGGAAAAGCGTGCCACCATCGGCTTCCTGGAATTTACCCATATGCTTGCCCACAGCCCCGGTGAACGCGCCCTTTTCGTGACCGAAGAGCGTCGACTCCACGAGGTTTTCCGGGATTGCACCACAGTTGACCGCGACGAAAGGCGCACCGGCCCGCTTGGACGCGGCCATGATCGACTGCGCCACCAGCTCCTTACCGACACCGCTCTCACCGGTGACCAGGATCGGAATGTCGGACTGGGCCGCGCGTTCGCCGAGACGAACCACCTGCTGCATCGCCGGCGCACCGGCAATCATGTCGGCAAAACCGAGACGGCCTTCTGCCCTCTTGGTCAGACGTTTCACCTCACCGGACAGATTTTGCACCTTGAGCGCATTGCGGATCGAGACCGCGATACGTTCCGGGCTGGCCGGCTTGACGAAGAAGTCGACAGCACCCGCACGCATGGCCGCGACCACCGTATCGATGCCACCGCTGGCCGTCAGTACAATTACGGGGAGATCCGGTTGCTTTGTTTTCGCAGCCTCGAGCGTCTCCATGCCGTCAATTCCCGGCATGATCAGATCGAGCAGCATGACATCGACTCCCCCGGATGCCACACGGTCCATAGCCACTTCGCCGCTTTCCGCGGTCTCGGCCTTGAAACCCTGCTTCTCAATCACCGCCTGCAGAAGGCGGCGTTGTGTCGGATCGTCATCGACGATCAGAACCGTTTTCACCATCACCCACGCCTTTTCGGTCGCTTATGT
>NZ_JASBRW010000076.1 GCF_030149235.1 Maricaulis sp.
GGTCCGCTCCCGGCACCTAGAGAACCCGGTCGTTTGTAAACGTCCGGATCTCCTGTCTCGAGCGAGCCGCTGGTTCCAGGAGAATTTTCCAGGCGACGTCCTGTACGCCGTGAAGGCCAATCCTAGCGATTGGGTCATCGATGGCCTGTACGCCGCCGGCACCGACTTTTACGAAGTCGCCTCTCTCAGCGAGATCGAGTTGATCGCCAAACGCCTGCCGCAGGCGCGCATGGCCTATCTGCACCCGGTGAAGAGCCGGTTGTCGGTCCGCAAGGCCTATTTCGATTATGGCGTGCGTATCTTCGCCATCGATTGCGAGGCCGAGCTGGCCAAGATCCTCGAGGAAACCGGCAATGCGCGCGACCTCACCTTGATGGTCCGCCTGGCGGTGTCCAGCGAACACGCCCTGTTCTCGCTGGCCGGCAAGTTCGGCATCGCGGCGGACGCGGCACCGCAGCTGATAAAGCTCGCGCGCGCGCACGCACGGGAGCTCGGTGTCAGCTTCCATATCGGCAGCCAGTGCATGGAACCGGTGGCCTATAGCGGCGCCATGCAGGCGGCATCGCGTCTGATCGCGGCGGCCGGCGTTACCGTCGACATTGTCGATGTCGGTGGCGGCTTCCCCTGCATCTATCCGGGCATGACCCCGCCGCCGATGCAGGATTTCGTCGATGCTATCGAGGCCGCGTTCGAACCGATGCTGGTGCATGACAATGCCCGCCTCTGGTGCGAGCCCGGACGCGCCCTGGTCGCCGAGGCCGAGTCGGTGGTCGCCCGCATCGACCTGCGCAAGGACAACACGCTCTACATCAATGAGGGTAGCTATGGCGCCCTGTTCGACGCGGTGCATGCGAGCTGGCGCTTCCCGATCCGGGCCCTGCGCCAGAACCCGGCCGACCTGACCGGCCTGGACGAGTTCTCGCTGTTCGGACCGACCTGCGATTCCATTGACGCCATGCCGGGCCCCTACGCCCTGCCGGCCGATATCGCCGAGGGCGATTATGTCGAGATCGGCATGCTGGGCGCCTATGGCACCTCGCTCGCCACCGGCTTCAACGGCTTTGGCCAATACGACTACGTCACCGTCGAGGACAAACCCTGTGCCTCGATGTTCGATACTTCAACGTCCGCTCCGGCTGCGTCCGGCGCCTTCATCGATGAGGAATTTGCTCGATGAACATGATCTCCAACATTGATATCCCGCGCGAAACCGAGGCAGAGGCTGCCGACCACTTCATCATGGTCGATGGCAAGGAAGTGGCCGGCAAGCACCTGATCATCGATCTGATCGGCGCCAAGCACCTGGATGATGACGCCCGCATCCGCACCGCCATGGCCGATTGCGTCAAGGCGTGCGGCGCGACCCTGCTGCACCTGCACACGCATGTCTTCACCCCGAATGGCGGTGTCTCCGGCGTGGCCGTTCTGGCGGAAAGCCACATCTCCACCCACACCTGGCCGGAACGCAATTATGCAGCGTTCGACGTCTTCATGTGTGGCGATGCCCAGCCGCACAAGGCCGTTGCCATCCTCAAGGAGGCTTTCGAGGCCGAAGAAGCCCAGGTCAAGACGATCCTGCGGGGCGAAGGCGCATGATCCCGCGCTATTGCTTCAAGGATGATGAGGGCCAGCTCTGGTTCAAAGAAAGCCTGACACCGTCCGTCGGCAATTCCCTGCGCGTCGACAATCTCGTCTATGCCGACGATAGCGACCTGCAGCACATCCTGCTGTTCGACAATGACACCCATGGCCGTATTCTGGCCATTGACGGCCTGGTCCAGGTCTCGCTGTCAGACGAGTTTGTCTATCACGAGATGGTCACCCATGTGCCACTGCTGGCCCATGGCGCGGTCAAGTCCGTGCTCGTCGTTGGCGGCGGGGATGGCGGTGCCATGCGCGAAATCCTGCGCCACCCGCGCGTCGAGCGCGTCGTGCTGGCCGAGATCGATGGCGAGGTCATCGACTTCTCCAAGCAATGGCTGCCGGAAGTGTCCAAGGGCTCATTTGACGATGCCCGCGTCGAGATCAAGATTGTCGACGGCGTCGATTATATGAAGACGGGCGAGGAAAAGTTCGACCTGATCATCATCGACAGTTCCGATCCGGTCGGTCCCAGCGCCGTCCTGTTCACGCGAGAATTCTACCAGTCCTGCCATGACCGCCTGGCCGAGGGCGGCATCCTGGTGACCCAGTCCGGCCTCGCCGCGATCCATTCCGACGTGGTTGAGGACACCTCCAAGAGCTTCAAGGCGATCTTCAAGCATCACGGCTTTTACGGCATCACCGTCCCGACCTTCTCCGGCGGCGTGATGACGCTGGGCTTTGCTACCGATCATGAGGCCAATATCGCCCCGCCTGCCGACACGATCGAGTCGCGTTTCGAGGCCCTGAACATCGACACGCAATACTATACGCCGGCCGTACACCGCGGTGCCTTTGCCCTGCCGCGCTATCTCGACCGCCTGATCCAGCGCTAAGGCGTTTTTGCAAAGCGAATTTGCATTTGCATGCGCAAATTAAGTGGTGACGGCGGCCGTTCGCGGCGTTATGCGGGAAATCCCAAAGGATTACGCCCATGATCGAACTCTTCATCACCGCTTTCGTGACCTTTTTCGTTGCCATCGACCCGCCCGGTGTCGCGCCGATCTTCGGTGCCCTGACCGAAGGTGCGCCGAAATCGCACCGCCGGGCCATGGCGATCAAATCGGTTGTCATCGCCACCGGTGTACTGCTGGGCTTTGCCCTGATCGGGGGCTGGCTGCTCGGCGCGCTGCACATCAGCCTCGACGCTTTCCGCGCCGCCGGCGGCGTGCTGCTATTCCTGATGGCGCTCGACATGATCTTCGAAAAGCGCACCGAGCGCCGTGAAGAACGGGCCGAGAAACTGGCCGGTGAAGACGAGAGCATCGCCGGTACGCATGAGGATATTTCCGTCTTCCCGATGGCCATTCCGATGATGGCCGGACCGGGCGCGATCGCCACCATGATGCTGTTCATGTCGGAAGCGGAAACCCTGCTACACCGTGCGGTCATCATTGGCGGTGCCGGCGCCAACCTCTTGATCTGCCTGTTGGTCTTCCTGGCCATCGGCCCGGTCATGCGCTTCATCGGTGAAAGCATGGCGGCGATGATCACGCGGATCCTCGGTGTCATCCTGGCGGCCTTGGCAGCGCAGTTCATCTTCGATGGAATCAAGGGCGCCCTGCTCACCGTCTAGGGCCCTTTTTCCAATTCCTGTCGAATTTTCACCATCCGGATAACCGGTCATTAGCTCTATTCTGCCATAGTCGTGGTCCAAAGGGGTTTGGACGACGCCTTGCGGGGGAGAAGGAGACCGGGATGGGTATTCGACTCGTCATGCTAGCAGCCGCCGCGCTCACCACAGCCGCCGGCTTTACTGCATCAGCCTATAGTTTGACCCAGGGTCAGACCGACCAGGCCATCGCCTTTGCCTGGCCCTCGCTGGCGATCTCGATCGCCATCGCCCTGATTGTGCCGAAACGCCGTCAGCGCATGGAAGCGGGTGTGAAATAAGGCGCGTAGAGATCCAGCCGCCGGTCGCGGAAAAAGCCCCAAGCGGCGCGATCGCGCTCAATCGCCCGACGGTCAAACTCGGCCACCAGTACACCCGGCTCCGCCCGTCCCAGCTCGCACAGTTTCTCGCCCGTATGATCGGCGATGAAGGATGAGCCGTAAAACAGTTGGCCGTCCTCATCGCCAAATCGATTGGCCGCCACCACCGGGATGACATTGCTCGCCGCATGGCCCTGCATGGCCCGCTGCCAGCGCGCTGCAGTATCCAGCGCGGGGTCCTGCGGCTCGGCCCCGATGGCGGTGGGATAAAGCAGAACGTCAGCGCCAAGCAGCGTCATCGCCCGGGCGGCTTCCGGGAACCATTGATCCCAGCAAATCCCGACACCAACGCGGCCAAAACGCGTCTCCCACACCTTGAATCCGGTATCGCCCGGCCGGAAGTAGAATTTCTCCTGATAGCCCGGCCCGTCCGGGATATGGCTCTTGCGGTAGGTGCCGAGGGCCGAACCGTCCGCATCGAGCATGACGACCGAGTTGTAATAGGCCGGCCCGTCCCGCTCGAAAATCGACACCGGGATGACGACACCCAGCTCGCGCGCCAGCGCGGCCATGTCCGTTACGCAGGGATGCTCCAGCGCCGGATAGGCCGAGGCGAAATGCTCTTCCTCCTGCGTCTTGCAGAAATAGGGCCCCTGGAAGAGTTCCGGCGGCAGGATGATCTGGGCGCCCTGTCCGGCGGCCTCACGGACAAGACCTTCAATGCGTGCGAGATTGGCCTGCAAATCGCCTGACAGGTCCGCCTGAAGGGCCGCGACCGAAAATGTGTGGTTCACCTAGTCGTCCTCGAGAAAGCGCCGGACCCAGCGATCCCCATCGCCCTGCCCGGTCCGCAAATCCATCACTGCCGGCCAAAGCGACCAGGCTGGCCGGTTGTCCGAATTCCACAGCGCCACAAAGGCAAAACCCGTCTCCGGTTCAAGCACGATCTGCGCGCCATAGCCGGAGAGATAGCCCGAATGCATCACCAGGGTGCGCTCACCCCAGTCATAGACCCGCCAGCCGAGCCCGTACCAGGTCGCTGAGACGCGCTCGCGCAACTCGCCGAGACGACGGGTCTCGCGGCGGGTCGGGGTCAGGCGCTGATGGGCCCGGGCGCGGACATCCGCGGGCAGGCCATCGCGCGTGCCGAGCTGGGCCTGGGCCCAGACAATCATGTCATTGAGGGAGAGATTGACCCCGGCGGCCGAAGGCGTGCGGTCATAATAGGTACCGGGATCTCCGGCCTGGTTGGTTGTGCGGCGCCAGCCGCGATGCGGGGCGGCCCAGTCCTCGGCGGCGGTCAGCCCGCTCGCCCCGAGCGAGGCGCTTGGCAGACCGATCCGGTCGAACAATTCGCGCGTCAGCAGCTCGTCATAGCTTTGCCCGGTGGCGTCCTCTGCCAGCACTTCGACTGAGGAAAAGGCAATATTCTGATAGGTATAGCAGCCACCGACCGGACAGATCAGATCAACCCCGGAGAGCCGGTCGCGGATAAAGCCGACCTCGCGCCCGGCCTCGAGCATATTGTCATAGGCGTTGGGCGGCAGGCCGGTACGATGGCTGAGGACCTCGGCAATGGTCGGGCTGCGCTCGCCCTGCAGATCCATCACCTCGGTCGGGACCGGCGCTTCAAGATCAAGCTGCCCCTCCGCCTCGAGCAGGGCGAATAGCGTGCCTGTGAAGGTCTTGGAGACCGAGGCCGCGCGGAACAGGGTGGTCTCGGAGACCTCGCGGCCGCTGCCGGCAGCAGTTTCACCATGGGTATAGACGAAGATCGGCTCGCCCGCCTCGATCACGGCAGCGGCGAAACCGACAATATCCTCATGCGCGGTGACGCGCTCAAAATGGGATTGCAGGCCGCTGAGATAATCAACGACCCTATCGTTTTCGCTCTCGGCCAGAGCCGGAGCGGCAAGACCGCACGACAAGGCGGCAAGACGGGTAATCGCGATCAGACTGGTTCGGAGCACCTGCGTTCTCCCGGGACATGACATGTGACGCAATGAAACGCCCCCCCGCCAGACAGGATAGCGCGTGCGGGCGATCCCGCCACCCTGCGACCCCGGAAAATTCGACGCAAAATCTTTAACGTCTGGTTTTCGCTGGCTGTCCTGTAGACCGGAACGATGACACTTCCAGCTCCATGGACCCAGTTGAGATAGCTCGCCGGCATCAGATCGCCCTCATCATCGAGCACCCGGCCCGGCCCCGGAATGGCGTGGACCTGGAGCTTGCGCCCGCGCGCATCGCGCATGCGCTCCAACTGGCGCCGGATGTCGGCAAAGACCCGGGCCTGGGCATCATCGCCGCCGAAGGGCGCCTGGCAGACCACGACGCCGGGACGGGCGAAACGGACGATATTGTCGATATGACCGTCGGTATGATCAGCGACCATGCCTTCATCGATCCAGAGGACTTTCTCCACCCCGAAGGTTGCTTTCAGTCGCGCTTCGACCTGGGCTTCAGACAGGCCCGGATTGCGGTTTGAATTGAGCAGGCATTGCCGTGTCGTCAGCAGTGTACCCTCGCCATCAAACTCGAACGCCCCGCCTTCGGCGACCAGATCACCGGCGATGACATCGGCGCCGGCATGATCGGCGATGATCTGACCGATCGTGGTGTCGCCGGGATAGAGGTATTTGCCACCCCAGCCATTATGGGTGAAGCGCACGGCCTGGAGGCTGTTGCCCTGACGCACGAAAACCGGGCCGGTATCACGCGTCCAGACATCGCCATAGGGGCGGCGCAGGATTTCCGCCCGCGCCCCGAGCGCCTGGCGGGCCGAAGCTTCGGCCTCGGCGGTCGAGGCATAGACCGTCAGGGACAGGCGCTCGCCCGCTGGTCCGGGCTGGAGCAGGGCCTTGAGGAAGGCAGCATATTCCGGCCAGACCTGGCCCAGCGGCGCAGGCCAGTACTCGGCCGTGGCCGGCCAGCAGGTGTAAAGGCGCTGCGGTGTTTCCGCCTCATGCGGCAAATGGATCGTCGTCATGGCGCGCGGCTCTAGCATGACCCTTGGAAAAAGGGGAGCGCCAAAAGAAGAAGGGCGGCCCGAGAGCCGCCCTTCCCCTGATTATCGCTGTGTTGCGAGTTCTTAGAACTCGTAACGCAGACCGAAGCGGATCTGCCAAACCGAAGCAGCATCGTTCTCGAAGAACAGCTCGCTGCCATCGGCATCGGTTTCGAGGAACTGGTACTCGTAGACACAGGTCGTGTCGACGCCGCAGACCGGGTCGGTCGCGGTTCCTTCGATGGTGTTGCCAGTCGCCGTGTCAACCAGGTTGACACGAGCAACGGTCTCACCGCCGAAGCCCGGACCCTGGACACGGGTGCCCCAGTCGTCGTTCAGTAGGTTCATGACGTTGAAGACGTCCATGGTGAACTTGAAGTTATTGTCACCAACCCACTCGTTCAGATAGCCGATACCCGGCAGTTCCTGCTCGAATGCGAAGTCCCAACGCTGGGTCCACGGTGCGCTGTCGACATAGGTCGGGGTCCAGCCACCCTGGTATCCTTCCAGACCACGGGTCTGGACGAATTCCAGAAGGTCCGCTTCGACGCCCGGGTTCGCGAAGGTCGCGATCGGATCGTTGAAGCCCGTACCAGCCGAGTTGATCACCGGAACGTACAGGTTGTCGTTGTTGCCGTACGGGAATTCACCGTCAGACGCGACACCGAACAGCTGGTCGAAGGAACGCATGCCGTAGCCGAACGGAGAACCGGACTGGATCGTACCGAACAGCGAGAAGCTCGAGGTGTACTCTTTGTAGAAGTCACGCTCGTACTGGAGGAAGATGTTGAACGAGTGCTCAACTTCATTGATCGACCGGTGCGCCGCGATGTTCTGGCGATCCGGGCCCATACCGCCGCGGAAGTTCGAGACCGCACGCGAAGACGTGTACGGCTGTGCATCTTCAACGTCGGAGTAAGCATAGCTCACGTCGAAGCCGAAGCCATTGTCGTAATCCTTGGCAACAGACACTGCGAAAATGTCTGCAGAACCTTCGTCCGAGTTGGTGAGCATGATCGGCGCGCCGTACTCAAGCTCGTTCAGGTTCGGATAGATCGGGCGACCGTCCGGAGCGATACCGGTGCGGCCAATCTCGTCGGTTTCCCAAGCCAGGTTCACGAAGCGAAGCTGGTTGTGAGCCTGCGAACGGACGTACTGAGCGGTGATGTTGTAGTCATCACCCAGACCCCAGCGGTCCAGGTCCAGAGCATATTCTGCGACCAGGGACGCACGCCACTGAGCCGGGATCTCGAAGTTCGGGTCGAAGACACCGAACGCCGGGACGAAGCGGCCATTGGCATTGGCAGCGTTCAGGGCGATCTCATCGAGAGCAACCTGCGGGATCACAGAGCCGTCGAAGTTGGAGATGCCATCTGCGTTACCGCGGAAGGTGAGCGGAACGTAGGAGTTCGCCAGGAAGACGGCCGGGGAACCACCGGAGAAGAGGCCGAAGCCACCACGCAGGGTCAGGCGGTCATTGACGGACCAGTTGAAGCCAGCACGCGGCAGCAGGATGTCAACGCCATCCAGATTGTCACGACCAGAGACACCGTAGAGTTCCTGGAAGGTACGGGTCACACCGCTTTCCAGAGTCACGTCGAGACGTGCCGGCGGAAGATCGTCCTGGGAGAGACGCTCATAGCGCACACCGTAGTTGATCTCGAAGTCCGGAGTGATGGTCCAGGTGTCCTGGGCGAAGAAGGCCCACAGCTCGTAGGAGTACTCGGTGATGCCGTCGGCAATGTTACCGGAACCCGGCAGGTCGACGAAGTACTCGTCGACGTCGCCATTGGCGAAGTCAGTGATGCCGTCGAAGGTTGCAACACCAGCAGAACCCGGAACGAAGACGTTGAGAACAGAGTAGTCCTCGTAACGCATGCCGAAGGTCACGGTGTGGTCGTCGAGCGTGTAATCGCCCTGGAAGTACAGGGTGAAGAGCTCGTCATCGATGGCGTTGGCCTGGTCGAAACGGTCCGGGCCAAGGCGGACATCAACCGGGGAAGAGCCGACCAGGGCGTTGCCGTCGAGACCGTTGGCAGCGAACCACGGATCGTTCGGGTCGATGTCTTCGATGAGGATGGACGCGAAGCTGGAGCCAGCCGGGCCACCGGCTTCACCGATCGGCGTACGACGCTGCTGGGTTTCTTTCTGACCAACGCGCAGGAGGGTCGAGAAGTTGTCATTCCAGTCAGAGATCAACTCGACAGAAACCTGCTCGGTGTTGAGCGGGACCTGACGGGCAGCCGTCGGGAAGTCAAAGGAACCGAAGGAACCGATCTGATCTTCCTGGAGCTCCAGGTAGGTCAGGGTCGCACGGTGGTTGTCGTTGATGTTCCAGTCGAACTTCAGGGTCAGACGCTCGGTGGTTTCGGAGTCGTCAGCCAGACGCTTGTCGCCCGGATCGTAGTTGTAGACCGACTGGGTCAGGCCGCGGATGGCGTCGAACAGAGCGATATCCGTGTCGCCGAGGCGCGGCGTGGACGGGGAAACGCGTTCGAAATCCGAGTAGGAGACGAAGAAGAACAGGGTGTCTTCGATGATCGGGCCACCGACATTGACGGAGATTTCTTCTTCTTCGAAGTTGCCGGCGTCATAGTCGTTGCCGAAAGCACGGTCGCCGACCAGGTCAGCGTCGGTCATGTAGTAACCGATGACACCGTCGAACTCGTTGGTACCGGAGCGGGTTACAACGTTGATGTTGCCGCCCTGGAAGCCGTTGTTGAGAACGGAGAAGTCAGCCACGGTGACGGACACGGACTCGATGGAATCCAGATCGATCGGCGGACGCTGGGACGGGAAAGCACCGCTGGACGCAATACCGAACTGCTCACCGATCTCGATACCGTCGAGAGACAGGGTGTTGAAGTTGCGGCCAACACCAGCGATCGACAGTTCGCCATTACCGAAAGAGGTAACCAGCGGGTCGCGAGCGAGGACGTCGGTGAAGTCGCGCGAGAAGGACGGCTGAGCGTCGATCTCTGCAGCGGTGAAGGCAGAACCGATACCATTGTCCAGCGAGATGGAGTCGAGGCGCTCACCGCGAACGGTGATGATCTCGGTGGCACCAGCAGCAGCCAGCGTGACGCGCAGCGGGGAAGAAGAACCGGCGTTCAGCGAGATACCTTCCAGAATGGCCGGCTCGAAACCGTCAGCCTGGACAACGACGCGGTAAGGGCCACCCACGCGCAGGTTGGCCTGGTTGAACGCGCCGTTGGCGCTCGCAGCCGTCTGAGCGACAGAAGCCGTCGGCAGGTGCGTGATGGTGACAGAAGCACCGCCCACCGGAGCGCCGGAGGCGTCGGTGATGGTGCCGCGAACAGACGCGGTGGTCTGCTGGGCGTAAACAGCCGCCGGGGCTGCAGCCAGGAGCGCAACCGTAGCGGCGCTATAGGCGAATTTTTTAATAAAAGACATGTGTGGATGTCCCCCACTTGAACGACCAACGGGGGCATTTACCCCCAACGAAGCAAGCGCGAACTACGCCGCCCGGGACAACTTTCCAAGACGCTTAAATGAAGCTTTCGTGACACCCTCAGGGTGTTCAAAAAAGTGTCACATTTCGAATTTTCTCGAAACCTACTATATATTGACCACGACACCCCTTCCGAGCAACATATTGTGCTCAAATACCCCTATTAAACACATATTTTTCGGTTTTGTGACTGTAGACTTCCGGACAAAAGCCAATACGCTGCGGCCAAAATGCTACACCTTTTTCGACCCGATTGGATGTCCTGTTAAGATGTCACCCCAGTTTGCCCTTGAGCGGCCAGAATCGGCGCTGCGTGCCGCGCTGATCGTGATCACCGTGTTCACGCTCGGACGCATCATTGCGCTCGCGCTCAGCCCGATCGAGCTCTATGCCGACGAGACCCAATACTGGATCTGGTCGCAAAGCTTTGACTGGGGATATTTTTCCAAGCCGCCGGTCATTGCCTGGGTGATTGCCATCACGACCGGCCTGTTCGGCGACAGTGATTTCGCAGTGCGCCTGGCAGCCCCGCTCCTGCATGGCGCCACAGCCGGCTTCCTGTTCCTGACCGGGCGCACGCTGTGGGACAGCCGGACCGGTTTCTGGATCACCCTGACCTATCTCACTGTCCCCGCGATCTGGCTGTCCGGCGCCGTGATCTCGACCGACACACCGCTCTTCACCGCCTGGAGTGCAGGTCTTTACTGCCTTGCCCTCATGCGACGCAGCCCGTCCTGGCCCGCCGCCATCGGCCTCGGCATCGCCATTGGCCTCGGCTTCATGTCGAAATACGCGATGATCTATTTCGCGCTTGGCACCGGGCTGGCGATCATCCTCGACAAGCCGGCACGCCAGGCGCTTTTGACGCCCTATGGCGCCGCGGCAGCCGCGATCGGCCTGGCTATTCTCGCGCCCAACCTTTTGTGGAATGCGGCGAATGATTTCGCCACGGTTTCTCATACCGCCGCCAATGCCAACTGGGGCGGTGACCTGTTCAAGTTCGACGAGCTGGGAGAGTTTCTTGGCGGTCAGCTCGGCGTCTTCGGGCCGGCCTTCTTCGTCTTGCTAGTCGTCGCGCTCTACCGCGCCGTAAGGGAGCGCCAGGCCTTCGGCGAGCACGCGCTTTTCCTCGCTGTGTTCATCATCCCGGCCCTCATCGCGGTGTCAGCCCAGTCCTTCATCTCACGCGCCCACGCCAACTGGGCCGCCTCGGCCTATATCGCCGGGACGCTGCTGATCACCTGGTACCTGCTCAACGGTCCGCGCTGGCGCCAATATGTGTTGTTCGGCTCGATCGGCTTTCATTCCGTGCTGATGATCACCCTGATGGCCATCGCCGCCTCCCCGGCCCTGACCGAAGCGGCCGGGATGAGCAATTCGACCAAGCGGATCCGCGCCTGGCAGGAAACCGCCGACGTCATCACCGCGGCCGGCATGGACCAGCCCTACACCGCGATCGTGTTCGATAATCGCAATGTGTTCCACCAGATGCAGCGCTATGCCGGCGAACTCGACCGGCCGCTGGCGATGTGGCTGCGCTATTCCGGCCCGGTCAATCACGCCGAACAGAACTGGCCGCTGGCGGAGAGCTTTGACGGCGAGATCCTGATCGTCTCGGAACGGCCGCGGGAAATCCCGCGCATGCGCGAGGATTTCGCCAGCTTCACCGCCGCCGGTGAGATCAGCATCGAACTCGATGGCGACAAGACGCGTGACTTCACGCTCTGGCGCGCCTCCGGGCACCAGCGCATCACGCGGGATGAAGCCTATGAAAACCGCTGGACCGCTGTCGATGCAGCGCGCGATGCTGACTAGCCGGAAAACTCGTCCAGACCGAGCGCGAGGGTCAGGTTCTGCAGTGCTTGCACGGCTGCGCCCTTGAGCAGATTGTCCAGCACCGTCACCACGACGCCGCGCCGCCCGTCCTCGCTGACAGCGAAACCGCCGACCACCGCACCAAGGCGTTCTGCGCCGTCACGCGCTTCCGGGATCTCGTCGCTGACCTCGATCAGCGTTTCACCCTCATAGGCCGCGCGAAAACGGGCGATCAGCGCCTCCCGCGTCATCGCCTCGGAAAAGCTGAGATGCACAGTGGCGACAATGCCCTGGAAGAACTCGGCGACATGCGGGGTGAACTGGACCTCTGCACCGAGATGGCGGGCCATTTCACGCTCATGGATGTGCCCGGTCAGGGCATAGGGCATGAGATTATCCTTCAGCGCCTCAAGGTCATTCTTGCGCGAAGGCTTGGTGCCCGCCCCGGAATAACCCGACACGCCGAACACATGCGCAGCCCCGTCGAGCGCGTTGCGAACGGGCGCGATCGCCAGCTGACCAGCCGTGGCATAGCAGCCCGGATTGGAAATCCGGTGCGATCCGCGGATCGCATCGCGGCCGTAGAGCTCGGGCAGGGCATAGGTCCAGGCGTTATCGAAACGATAGTCAGCCGAGAGATCCACGAGCACCGTCTCGGGCGTCTGCGCCTCGACTGCGGCCACGAAGGGTGCCGCTGCGCCATTCGGCATGGCGAGGATGATCGCATCGACGCCGCGGCCCGCAGCCTCCTCGGCGCTCAGCGCTTCAAACAACAGACCAGCCGGCGCCTCCAGAGCCAGGTCAGTAACCGGCTTGCCGGCAAATTCGCGCGAGCTGGCAAAGGCCAGTTCGAGATCCTCACGCCCGGCCATCAGCCGGATAAGCTCACGCCCTGTATGGCCGCGTGCGCCGATCAGTCCGATGCGTTTCATCGCGGCGGCTCCAGCGTGGCAGGACGGGAAAACACCTCGTCGATGAGCGGCGAGATGGCCGCCGGGTCGAGATCGCCGCGCCAGAACACAGTCCACTCATCGCGGCGCATGGCGCCCTGGCATTGATCGAAATAGAAGCCATTGACCGGGTTGTCGGTCCGCGAGCGCCACAAAAGTTGCGGCGCGTACTCGACGAGGCGATGCCACACCGCCCGGCCCAGCCCCTCGCCGCGAGCTTCATCAAGCACGGCAAACTTGTCCAGATAGATCAGCTCTCCCAGGCGCGTGGTCAGGGCCGCAGCGCGGTAATTCTCGGTAACGAAGGCACGTTCAAGCGCCAGCCCGTCCCAATAGCCCGGCGTGGTCGGCCTTCCAAACGCGGCGCTGACGAGACCGTCGAGGCGGGTCTGGTCCAGGGCCGCCATGCTGTCGACTTCGAGGATCCGCTCACCCTTGCGCACCAGCGTACCGGCACCGGCATGGGTGAAAAGCTCACGAGTGAGCTCGGCCGGCTTGGTGATCGAGACCGAGGAAGTCAGCGGCAGGTCATCGAGCAGGCGCTTGATCTCCTCGATTTTCAGCTGCATGCCCCCGGACACCCAGTCCGCCTTGAGCAAATCCTCGAAATCCGTCGCCAGGTTGATCGAGGAGATGATGTCTCCGTCGGAATCGAGCAGCCCGCCCGTGCCCGTCAGGAAGACGATTTTGTAGGGCTGCAGCGCATGCACCAGGGCGCGCACGGCGCTGTCGGCATTGATATTGACCAGACGGCCATCAGCCGTTTCACCCAGGCAGGTCAGCACCGGGGCCTGTCCGGCACGCGCCGCTGCTGCGACCAGATCGAGATGGATGTTCGACGGCTCACCGACACGCCCCAGCGCCGCTTCATTGACCAGCTCGGCTTCAAACACGCCGGTGGGTATGGAGGCAGCCTGGCCACCGGCGGCGCGGATGGCGTCAACAATGGCCAGGTTGGCCGTGGTCAGGGTCTGGCGGATTACCGGGATGGAGGTCTCGCGCGTGACCCGCAGACCATCGACACGTTCGGTCTCGATACCGGCCTCGCTCAGGGCCGTGTCCAGCTGCGGACCGCCGCCATGCACGACGATGGGCGAGAGGCCGACCGATTGCAGGAAGGCGAGTGCCGCCGCCAGGCTGTCGAGCTCGTCGCGAATGATGGCGCCGCCGACTTTGACGACCGCGAAGCGCTCCTGCTTGAGGCCCGAAAAACGCTTGAGGTATTCGCGGATCTCCTTGCCATCGCGCATGTGCGACAGCAATTGCACTATGGTCTGGCGCATTTCGCCGAAATCCTCACTCATGACGCTTGATCCTGCTGGGCCAGGGCTTCCATCACCGCCTTTTGCACATGCAGGCGATTGCCCGCCTCCTCGATGCCCAGGAAGGCCGGGCTGTCGACGACGGCGTCGGCGATTTTCACATTACGGCGCATCGGTAGGCAGTGGCTGACCACGGCATTATTGGTCAGGGCCATTTTCTCCGGCGTGATCATGAAATCCTTGCCCTTGGCGCGATAGGGCGCCTCGCCCTCCCACTGCCCGAAGAAGGGCAGCGCCCCCCAGCTCTTGGCATAGACCGCATCAGCGCCGGCATAGGCCGCCTCGACATCGCTGGTCACGGTCAGCGAGGCTCCGGCCTCCTCGACAAAGCCCTGAGCGGCGGACATGTAACGCTCGTCGAGGCGATAGACCTCATCGGGGATGAGCATGCGGACATTCATGCCGAACTTGGACGCGATCAGGAGCGCGGAATTGGCCACCGCCGTGTTGAGCGGCTTGGGATGAGGCACCCATGTCAGCAGGAATTCCTTGCCCGCCACATCGCCGAGATGGGCCTGGAGCGCCAGCATCAGGGCCAGTTCCTGGCAGGGGTGGACGATGGTTTCCATATTGATCACCGGCACGGTGGCGTGCTTCGCGAACGCGGTGATCATCGGATCCTCGCGCTCGGCCTTCCAGTCCTTGAAATCCGGGAAGCAGCGAATGGCGATGATATCGACAAAACTGGAGAGCACCCGCGCGGCCTCGCGCACATGCTCTTCCTCGTTCCCGTCCATCACCGCACCATCGGCAAATTCCAACGGCCAGGTCGCGCCCTTGGCGTCGAGCACAATGGCATGCCCGCCCAGCTGATAGGCGCCAATATCAAAGGAGGATCGCGTTCGCAGCGACGGGTTGAAGAACATCAGCGCAATCGCCTTGCCCTCAAGGGCGCGGCTGGTCGCGCCATCCTTGAAAGCCTGGGCGCGATCCAGGAGACCCTGGAGTTCAGTACGGGACCAATCGGCGGTGGTCAGAAAATGGCGCATCGTCATGCCCTTGTGCGAACGGGGTGTACCGGATACGGGCCATAAGACGCTTAAGCCCGGCCTGTCCAGTGGGCACTTTGTGACCGAACACACCTGAGACAAGGCTGAGGAGTGGAAATCAGGCCCGCAATGTGGGAACAAGCGGCCAGCGATTTAGGAGTTTGCCATGTCCGTCCTGGCCGTCATTCCCGCCCGTTACGGGTCGACCCGCTTCCCCGGCAAGCCGCTGGCCAAGATTGCCAGCCAGATGATGATTGAGCGTGTCTGGCGCTTGTCTGCTGCGGCGGAGGGCGTCGACCGGGTCGTTGTGGCCACCGATGACGAACGCATCCTCGAAGCCGTGCAGAGCTTTGGCGGCGAAGCGGTGATGACGGACGAGCATTGCCGCAATGGCACCGAGCGCGCGCTGGATGCGCTCAAGCGCCTCGATAGCGACGCCGAGATCGTCATCAATGTGCAGGGTGATGCGCCGCTGATCCCGCCCTGGGTGATCGGCGGCGTGGCCGAGGCCCTGCGCGGTGACCCGGCGCTGCCCATGGCGACGCCTGCCGTGCCCCTGCCGCCGGAAACGGAAGCCCGCATGCGCGGCGACAAGGCCAAGGGTTCGGCCAGCGGGACCACGGTCGTGTTCGGCAAGGACATGAATGCGCTCTATTTTTCCAAGAATGTCATCCCCTTCCGTCGCCAGCCGGAGACCGGCGCCCCGGTCTATCAGCATATCGGCCTTTACGGCTATCGCCGCGACACGCTCGAGCAACTCGTCGCCCTGGAACCGACACCGCTCGAACTGACCGAGAGCCTGGAACAGCTTCGCGCGCTGGAGAATGGCATCCCGATCCGCGTTGTGCTGACCGATTATCGCGGCCGCTCGGCCTGGTCGGTCGATGCCCCAGAGGACGCCGAGCGCGTCGCCGAGATTATCGAGCGCGAGGGGGAGCTGGTCTGATGGCGAAAATCCTGCTTGCCCGTCATGGCAATACTTTCGGACCCGGGGACAGGGTCGTCTGGGTCGGTGCCCAAGAGGATCTGCCCCTGGTCGAGAAAGGCGAAGCCCAGGCCGAAGCACTCGGCGAGGCGTTGCGCGATGCCGCCCTCACCCCGGTGCGTATCATCTGCGGCCCGCTCAAGCGCACCCGCCGCGCGGCCGAGCTCGTTGCCGGGCTGACGGGTTTTGGTGGCGAGATCGAGATCGATCTGCGCCTGCGCGAGATCGATTATGGCAGCTGGGGCGGCAAGACCAGCGATGAGATCGAGGCCGAGTTCGGTCGCGAGGCACTGGAAGAATGGGATGTTCATCACCGCCGCCCCATGGGGTGCGACTGGTCGCCGGACGAAGCTACCCTCAAGACCAATGCGCTGGCCGCCATGGCTGACGCCGCCAAGACCGAAGGCCTGGCCGTCGTGATCACCTCGAACGGCATTCTGCGCTATATGCATGCCGCGCTTGAGGGCGCCGATGACAATGCCAAGGTCAAGACCGGCTATTGCTGCGGCGCCAACATCAAGGGCGAGCACGGCACCCGCCTGTTCTGGAATGCCGCGCCGGAGGCGGATCTGCTCAAACAGACGTTTGGCTAGCGCCTAGCCCACTTCACCCATGAAACGCTCGATCGCGACCCAGGCTTCCGGCTCGGTCATGAAGGGCGCGTGGCCGACACCGGGAACCTCGACATAAGCCATGTCGGGCGCCCGGCGCTTCATTTCCGCCACGGCGGCCTCGGTCAGCAGATCGGTGATACCGCCGCGGACCAGCAGGACCGGAATGGACTTGAATGGTTGCCAAAAGGGCCAGAGATCGGGCAGCGGGCCCCCGGCATTCATCGCCTCGATGATCTGGCCGTCATACTCCAGCGCCAGCTGACCGTCGGTATTCTCGCTCCAGCAGCGGCGGGCGAAGGCGTCCCAGAAGGTCGGGTCATCGGCCCGGCGCGGGAAGGCGTCCAGATTACTCTCACGGCTACGCGCCGCGGCTTCTTCCCAGCTATCCACCGGCTCACGGCTCGACGTGTTCTCACGAATCCGGTCGAGCCCCTCTTCATCGATTTCCGGACCGATATCATTGATCACGGCCGCAGCGATCAAATCTGGCCGGGTCGCCGCCGTGATCATCGTCATCAGCCCGCCCATCGAGGTGCCGACAAAGACCGCCTTGGCAATCTCAAGGCTTTCCAGCAGGGCGATCATATCGCCGGCATAGGTCAGCGGCTGGTAACGCTCCATGTCCGGGTCCGGCTCGGACTGACCCCGCCCCCGTTGGGAGGCGACGATCACCCGCCGCCCCAGCGCCGCGATCATCGGCGCCAATTCCTCGAAATCCTTCACATTGCGCGTCAGCCCGTGCAGGCAGAGCACCGGCACACCGGTCTCCTCGCCCACTGCCGGGTAATCCCGATAGTGCAGGCGCGGGCCGTCAGCCGTGGTGAAGTAATGGTCTGTGAAACCGCCGATCATCTGTTCTAGTCCTCAACCCAGTCGCGCGCGAGATAGCGCGATGCCAGCCAGAAGAAGACGGCGGCGACGATATAGAGCATCGAACCGGCCAGGATCGACATGCGCAGGCTGTCATCGCCGAATTGCGGCTCGAGCACCGTCGAGACGCGGCCCAGCACGTAAACACCGCCACCGATACCGACCAGATTATTGATCAGCAGGAAGACCGAGGAGGCGCGGGTTCGCATGTCCGGCGGTACGAGGTGCTGGAAGGCGGACAGGACCGGACCCAGCCAGGCCAGACCCAGCGCCGTCGGCACAAACATGAAGGCCGTCGCAATCCAGACCGTCGGCGACATGATGCCGAGCCAGTAAAACGGCGCGGTAAAGATGAAGGCGATAGCCGGAACAATGGCGAAAGCCGAGCGGCTGCGCTTGCCCATCCAGTCGCCCATCACCCCACCGAGCACAATGCCCAGGCTGCCGGCGACGAAGAGAACGCCCCCAAACACCCAGCCGGTCTGGACCAGGCCGAGATCGAATGTGCGCGAGAAGAAGGATGGCAGCCAGAAGAAAATGCCATAGCCCATCATCGAAGACGCCGAAGCGCCGGCCACCATGAGCCAGAAGCTGTGCTTCTCCAGCGTTACCTCAAGGAAGTCCCGGAAGGTGAAGAAGAAGGCGCCCATCAACATGCCGGCCACGGCGCGGCCAATCAGCCAGCCATAGGCGCTCCAGCCCAACTCCGTGCCCGTAACCAGCGCGCCGCCCACCCAGGCCACCAGGCCGGGCACCAGGACAAGCCCGGAGGTGATCAGCATGATCTGAACGACATTGGTATTGCGTGCCCACAGGCCACCCGCATACCAGCCGCACGCCGCACCGGCCGACGCGGCCAGTAGCAACATCCAGATCGGCTGCGCCGCATTGGCCCCGAAGAGCAAGATGTTGAACACGGACAAGAGGCTCGGCGCCGCGAGGATGACTGCGCCGCGCAAGGCCAGCATTTTCGCCTTCTTGTCCGAGAGCGGACCGACCGCAGGCTTCTCCGCCGCCGGGGCCACTGGCTGGGCGTCATACTGGCCGCGCACCGGCTCCTTCACCAGGAACTTGAAGAGCGGTGCAACAAAGACACCCGCCAGACCAACAATGATAAAGGCCGAGCGCCAATCGAGATTTTCCGAGAAAGCGCCACTGGCGATCAGCGAGCCGGCAATCACACCGAAAGCCGAGCCAACCGGGATGCCCAGCGAATAGATTGCGAGGGCCCGAGCCCGCTCAGAAGGGGGGTTATAGTCCGCGATAATGGTGTAGGCCGGTGCGACGCCGCCGGCTTCACCGACACCGACACCGACGCGGGCCAGGAAAAGATGCATGAAATTCTGGGCGAAACCGCTCAGCGCCGTGAAGGCCGACCAGACCGTCAGCGAGATCGTCATGATCCAGGTTCGGTCCATACGGTCGGCCAGCCAAGCGATGGGTACGCCGAGGGTAGAATAGAGCAGGGCGAAGGCGATGCCCCCCAAAAGACCGAGCTGTTCGTCGCTCAGGCCGAGCTCGTCCTTGATCGGGATGGCGAGAATGGAAATGATCTGGCGATCCAGAAAGTTGAACGCGTAGACGATGAACAGCATCGCCAGAACCAGTGTCCGATAGCTCTTGCTATGCTTCGGTTGCGCATCGTCCGCGCTGGCATTATCGGCCATGTATTCTCTCCCCTTGGCGGCACCACTTCTTGTTCCGGTCGCGGTGCCTACTCCGGCGCAAACATGAATGACCGTTCAGGTTTGGTCAAATCGCAAATGCTCTTATTCAGTCTGTGATCTCCGGCTTGCGTCTGGCGCGTACCGATGCAGGATGTCGCACCTTGGCCGCACAGACGGCAAAGTCCAAGGGGGGACACGATGAAAAATCTTATTCTCGTAGCGACGGTTAGCAGCCTTGCGCTCGCCGCGTGCCAGCAATCCGCACCGGTCGAGGAGACCGAAACCGAAACCTCTGCGGCGACCGAAGCCGCTGCCGCACCGGCCGAACGCGTGGTCGAAGTGCCGTCGATGGACGGGGTCAGCACCTCCTCCGAGATCACCGATGCAGACCTGCGCTATCGCATCTCGACCCTGGCGGACGACCATTTCGAGGGCCGCGCCCCGGCGACGCCGGGCGGTGTTGCGGCGAGCCAGTGGATTGCCGACGAAATGGCGCGCATCGGCCTGCAGCCGGGCTACGAGGGAAGTTATTTCCAGCCCGTCCCGCTGCTCGAAGTGACGCTGGATACGGATAATTCCAGCTTCGACATTGCCTTTGAGGGCGAGCCGCTGGGCCTGGCGATGAGCCAGGACGTGGTCTACTGGACCAAGCGCAATGCCGATGAAGTGACCGTCGAGGACAGCGAACTGGTCTTTGTCGGCTATGGCGTCGTGGCGCCTGAATATGGCTGGAACGACTATGCCGGCGTCGATGTCGAGGGCAAGACGGTGGTGATGCTGGTCAATGACCCCGGCTATGCCAATCCCGATGCCGGCATCTTCAACGGCAATGCCATGACCTATTATGGCCGCTGGACCTACAAGTATGAGGAAGCGGCGCGCCAGGGCGCTGCCGGTGTCATCGTCATCCACCAGACCGAACCGGCCTCCTATGGCTGGAATGTCGTCTCCGGCTCCTGGACCGGCGCCCAGCTCGACCTCGCCCGCGCGCCGGGCGAAGGCACGTTTGCCAGCGTTGAGAGCTGGATCAGCGAAAGCTCGGCCCAGCGCCTGTTCGAACTGTCCGGCCTGGACTTCGATGCCCTCACGGCAGCCGCGGCCCAGCCGGGCTTTGAAGCCGTGGAAATGACCGGGCTGACGGCCAGTGCCAGCCTGCGCAACAGCGCCCGCACGCTGGATTCGCGCAATGTGGTCGGTGTCGTCGAAGGCACAGAGCGTCCGGATGAATTCGTCATCTACACCGCGCACTGGGACCATATAGGCATGCGCCAGCGTTTCGATACGGATGACCAGATCTATAACGGCGCCGTCGACAATGCGACCGGAACCGCCGCCATCCTGGAAATCGGCGAGGCTTTCGTCGCCAACCCGCCGGAGCGCTCGGTGATGATCCTGGCGGTGACGGCCGAGGAATCCGGCCTGCTCGGCTCGGCCTATTATGGCGCCAACCCGATCCAGCCGCTGTCACAGACGGTCGGCGGGCTCAATATCGACGCCATCCTGCCCATGGGCCGCTCCAATGACGTCGTCGTGGTCGGCTATGGCGCCTCCGAGCTGGAGGATATCCTGACCGTCCAGGCCGAAGCCCAGGGCCGCTATATCGTGCCGGACCCGAACCCGGAGGCGGGCTATTTCTACCGCTCTGATCATATCTCCCTGGCCAAGCAGGGCGTGCCGATGCTGTATGCCGATGGCGGTTTCGACCTGCGGGACGGGGGCACGGAAGCGGGCGCAGCCTTCGCCGCGGAATACCGCGCGCGCCGCTATCACGCCCCGGCGGACGAGTATTCCGACGACTGGAATATGGAGGGCATGGTCGAGGACGCCCAACTCTTCTTCAATGTCGGTACCGAGCTGGCCAATTCCGCGACCTGGCCGAACTGGTATGAGGGCAATGAGTTCCGCGCCCTGCGCGATGCCCAGCGTCCGGACTAGGACCTGGTAACCGGCGAAAGCCTGACAGCAGACAAAAGAAAGGGCGGTCCGCCAAGGCCGCCCTTTTTCTTTTCCGTCCTGCGCGAAAAGGTCAGAAGGTCTTGCGGATGGTAAACCGGTCCCCGCGTTCCTGCAGCCGCCGCGTATAGGTCGGCTCATCGATCACCGCGCCGGCATGCACGCAATACACAGTGCGGGCTTCCGACAGGCGCGGCCAGTGAATGAAGTCGCACAACACAGTCTTCATGCCGGAGGCGACATTGATTTCAAGCGTGCCCAGGCTCTGGGCGAAGGCGAGATTGGATTGGAACATGCCCTGCTCGCGGACCTGGTCCATATTGGAGGAGAAGTCGCCGCCGAGGAATTGCTGCGCCTGGCGCCCCTCGATCGCCTCGCGGCCAACCCCGAAGAGGTCGAGCGCGCCGTTGGAAATGGCCTTGAACATGCCCAGGCTGTCGGTGACGAATTCAATACCCGGATTGAGCGTGACCAAGTCGACCCAAGTCGGTGCGGGCGCGACCACGAACGCATCCTGGACCAGCTCGGCCAGGCGCCGCTTGACCCGCTCTGGCGGATCGGACTCGCCGTTTTCCCAGCGGGAAATCATGGCCTGGGTGACGCCAAGGTCTGCAGCAAGAGCCGCCTGTTTCAGCCGTTTGGACATCCGGAAATTGCGGATGATCGACGGCCAATTCACCTTACCAGACGATACTGACAGGTTGATATCGTGCACCAAGCTCGTCCCCAATTAAGCGTCTAGTCGACAGGCACGACCCGCGTCTGTCCGCCGAATTCCTCCCGCAGGGCATCCAACTCCGCTTCGTCCACGCGTGCCCCGGTGAGAATCCAGCGCGGCCTCCTATCCTCGCCGCGCCGCCACCAATGCATGTTGTGAACGCAGAAGGAATCCTCCGCGCCATCGGGCCTGTGAAAACAGTACCTCTCAGCACTTTCAACGGTTTCGACCCGTTCGTCAAAGAATCCTGTCTTCGAAAGCCACGAAAAGAGTTTCAGGAGGTCACCAGAAAAGACTTCATCGATCCGTTGCCCCTCAAAATCTCCGCGCGCGATCCCGGTCTCGCGGATCATGCCGACACTGACAGTCTCAATCCGGCCATCGGGATCAATCACGGCAGCGATGGCGGGCTGATCGGTGACAAACTGGCGCCAGCCGACCATCGGGGTCGACAGGGTTTCCATCTCGACCATGGCCAGGATGCGCTTCTGCATCTCCCGCCCCGGCGCAATCGCGCCGGATTCCCAGCGTGAGATCATCGCCTGGGTCACATTCAGGTCCTCGGCCAGGGACGCCTGTTTCATGTTCTTGGAGAAGCGGTATTTCTTGAGGACACCCGGCCAATCGATGTCCGCAATTTCGGATTTCCTCGGGGCCCGCACCATGATCAGATCGCCTTCCGTAATACGTTTGGTCCACCCAGGCGGTCCCTTACGTCTTGATAATTCTGCTCGGTCACTTCCGACCCTGATGCCAGCCACAATATGCGCGGCCCCGGCATGAAAACCGGCCGATGCAGACCATGGGCAAAAAAGCTGTCCGCCTTATCATCGCGGAGGACATAGCGCTCGGCGCTCTCGGCGCCAGCGATCCGGCCCTGGAAAAAGCCGGCATTGTGCAACCGCTCAAACAGGTTCACGGCATCGCCCTGGAATAAGTCATCGAGGCGGCGGCCACATATATCAGCGGCCGGCTTGCCAACGAGACGGGCAAAGCCGCGACTGGCGGTCTCGACCACCCCGTCCTGATCGACAACAAACACCATGCAGGGATTGTGCGCGATCCGCTGCAACCAGACATCACGCGAAATCGTGGCGCTATCGGCCCAGAAGAGATCAAAGAGCAGGTCCTGGACTCGGCGGCTTGGGGCAGCACCGCCCGCCTCCCAGCGCGAAACCATGGTCTGGGTCACGGCGAGGCGATCAGCGAGCTCGGTTTGATTTAAACCCGCAGACACGCGATAATGCCGAACCACGGCCGGCCAATAAATGTCACTTGTGTTGAATCGCGTATCCATCATCAGGTCTTAGAACCAGACACACTCCGTTTCCGCTAGCACTCGGTTATATTTTATAACCACTTTCTGCAGGCCTGTGAACCCCTAGTGCAATGACGCGTCGATTGATTCCCGGCAATCGAGAGCTTTGACAGTTTTGTGAAAAACGCACTCCGGCAGCCATTCTGGATTGCTACTTATTCGCAGCCGTTGCAGTTTCCGCCGCAATTGAATTCCTTGGGGAACGTTCGATGGAAAATCTGAGTTTTTGGGTGTGGACCTGGTCGATCATCGGCTTTTTGATCGCGGCCTACTCCATCGTGGCCAATGACGCCATTCAGACGCTGGGCACCTTTCTTTCATCGAACGCGAACCGGCCATGGTGGGTGCTGTGGATTTACGCCAGCTCCATCATCGTTGCGGTGATGATATACGGTTATTTCGCCTATAATGGCGACATTGCCTTCGACCGCCTCAACACCATCCCCTACCCGGAGAACGGGGTGCAATGGTATCATGCCATTCCGCCCTTCTTCCTGCTGATCCTGACCCGGTTCGGCGTGCCGGTCTCGACGACCTTCCTTGTCCTGACCATTTTCGCCCTTACCGGCGGCCGCGACACTGAAGGCGTGCTGCCCAGCATGCTGCAGAAGTCGGCACTGGGTTACCTCGTTGCGATCAGCGCGGCTTTCTTCGTCTACCTCCTGGTTTCGCGCTTCTTCGAGCGCTGGATCACCAACACCAAGGATCAGCCCATCAAGCTGCACTGGTATGTGCTGCAATGGGCCTCGACGGCCTTCCTGTGGTCGCAATGGCTGATGCAGGACCTGGCCAACATCTTCGTCTTCCTGCCGCGCGAAACCGTGATCACCGACGCCGGTACAGCCGTCAGCTTCACGCCATACCTGCTGGTCTTTGCCACGCTCGTGATGCTCGTGCTGCACGCCTATATCTTCAAAACCCGCGGTGGTGAGATCCAGAAGATCGTCTTGACCAAGACCAATACGACAGATGTCCGTGCAGCCACCCTAGTCGACTTTATCTACGGTCTGATCCTGCTTTATTTCAAAGAGCTCAACGACATCCCGATGTCGACGACCTGGGTCTTCCTCGGCATGCTCGCCGGCCGCGAGATTGCGATTTCCTATATCGCGGGCCTGCGCGGCAAGCTGGCTGCACTTGGTGACGTTCTCACCGACATCATCCGCGCCTTCATCGGCCTTGTGATCTCGGTCATTCTCGCCATCTTCCTGCCGGCCATGGCCAAGGGCGAGCTCGGCGTGGTCCTGTCCGACTTCCCGGGATATCTGACCAACGTGCTCGGCTTCTAGAGCCTGACGTAGACGTCAACAAAGTCGTTTCCTTTCGCCGCTTTGTCGGTAAACTCCCCGGTATAAGAATATGATACCGGGGAGCAGACCGTGTCGCATCATGGCGATGGGATAGCGGAAATCTGCACACACCACAGGGACGAACCGTCCGCCCTGATCGAGATCCTGCACGATGTGCAGGCGCGCTTCGGTCATGTCAGCGATGAGGCGGCCCGCGAGATTGCCGCGCGGCTGAACATCACCCGCGCGGATATCCACGGCGTGCGCAGTTTTTACCACGACTTCACCACCGTTCCGACCGAACCGGTGCGGATCAAGCTGTGCCGTGCCGAAGCCTGCCAGGCGGTCGGCAGCGAACAGCTCGCGACGGCGCTGGAAGCCCGCGGCATCGAAACCGAGACCGTTTACTGCCTCGGAAATTGCGCTCTCGGCCCGGCGGCCATGATCCAGCAGCGCCTGATCGGACGCGCCAGTGTGGACAGCCTGGAACGCGCCCGGGCGGAGGCGCTGGATGACTGATCGTGTCTACCTCTCCATGGATGCCGCCGCCCGCTCGGTGGGCGCCGATGATATCGCCTCAGCGCTCAGTCGCGCCGGCTGTGAGCTCGTCACCACAGGTTCGCGCGGCATGCTCTGGCTGGAGCCGATGGTGGAAGTCGAGCGCGATGGCGTGCGCCATGGCTTTGGTCCGCTGACACCGGACGACGCCGCAGGACTCGCCGCCATGGACTTTCCGGACACACACGCCAAGGCCCTCGGACCGGTTGAGGCCCTGCCATGGATGCAGGCCCAATCGCGGCTGATCTTTGCCCGTTGCGGTCTGATCGACCCGCTGGATCCGGACATGTTCGAGGCCGAGGGCGGACTGAACGGTCTCAAGACCGCACTGGCCCTGCAGCCCGACGCCATTATCGACACCCTGACCCGGTCCGGCCTGCGCGGTCGCGGCGGGGCCGGCTTTCCGGCCGGGATCAAGCTCAGGACCGCGGCGGCCCAGCCCGGCCCGGTGAAATATATCTGCGCCAATGCGGATGAGGGCGATAGCGGCACCTTTGCCGACCGCATGCTGATGGAAGGCGATCCGGGCCAGCTTATTGCCGGCATCATCATCGCCGGCCGCGCCATCGGGGCGGAGACCGGTTACATCTATCTGCGCTCGGAATACCCCGATGCCATCCGCATCGTCAGCAAGGCGCTGGATATCTGGCGGGCCCAGGGCTGGCTTGGCGAGAATATTCTCGGCTCCGGCCAGCGCTTCGACATACACCTGCGCCGTGGGGCGGGCTCCTATGTCTGCGGCGAGGAAAGCGCCATGCTGGAGAGCCTGGAAGGCAAGCGCGGCCAGGTCCGTGCCAAGCCCCCCATACCGGCCATATCCGGCCTGTTCGGAAAGCCCACCATCATCAACAATGTCCTCACCCTCGCCTCCATGCCCTGGATCTTGGAGCATGGTGGCGACGCCTATGCCGCTCGCGGCCACGACCACTCGACCGGAACCCAAGCCTTCCAGCTGGCCGGCAATATCGCGCAGGGCGGATTGCTGGAGCTTGATTTCGGCATCAGCCTGAAACGGCTCGTCGAGGAGTTCGGCGGCGGCACGCTGAGTGGTCGCCCCCTGCGGGCGGCCCAGCTCGGTGGACCGCTCGGCGCCTATATTCGCGCTGACCGGCTCGATGTGGCCATGGATTATGAAAGCCTCGCCGCCCACGGCGCCATGCTCGGTCATGGCGGCATCGTGGTCTTTGACGACACGGTCGACATGGCTGCCCAGGCCGAATTCGCCATGGCCTTTTGCGCCGAGGAAAGCTGCGGCAAGTGCACGCCCTGCCGCATTGGCGCGGTGCGCGGCCGCGAAACCCTGGCCAAGATCCGCCAGGGCGAAGATGTCAGCGCCAATCTCGACCTGGTCGAGGACCTGTGCACCCTGATGAGCGACGCCTCGCTGTGCGCCATGGGCGGTCTGACGCCGATGCCGGTGATGAGCGCGATCCGTGAGTTTCCCGAAGATTTCAAGCCGCGCGCCGAGGCGTCAGCGGCCGACAGGGTAGACTAGCGCCATGGCCAGCCGACGCGACAATGATCTCGGCACACCGCCGAAACACGGCCCGGAAACGGTCCAGCTGACCATTGATGGCCAGCCCGTCAGCGTACCGTCCGGCACATCCGTCATGCGGGCTGCGGCCTCGATCGACACCCGCATCCCCAAGCTCTGCGCCACCGACCGGCTCGAGGCTTTCGGCTCCTGTCGCATGTGCCTGGTCGAGATTGAAGGCCGCAAGGGCACACCGGCCTCCTGCACCACCCCGGTGGAGGCGGGCATGGCCGTCTCGACCCAGACACCGCGACTGGAAGCCCTGCGCCGCGGGGTGATGGAGCTCTATATTTCCGACCATCCGCTCGACTGCCTGACCTGTTCGGCCAATGGCGATTGCGAGCTGCAGGATACGGCGGGAGAAGTCGGGCTGCGCGAGGTGCGCTACGGGTTTGAGGGCGAAAACCACCTCGCTGAACCGGTCGACACCTCCAACCCCTATTTCCAGTTCGACGGCTCGAAATGCATCGTCTGCTCGCGATGCGTGAGGGCCTGCGACGAGATCCAGGGCACGCTGGCCCTGACCGTCGATAGCCGTGGGTTCGACTCGAAGATTTCCGCCAGCCTGGATGAAGGCTTCTTCGACAGCGAATGCGTGTCCTGCGGGGCCTGTGTCCAGGTCTGTCCGACCGCCACCTTGATGGAGAAATCGGTCGTCGAGCACGGCCAGCCGCGACGTTCGGTGAAGACCACCTGCGCCTATTGCGGGGTCGGCTGTTCCTTCATCGCCGAACTGCAGGGCGATGAAGTCGTGCGCATGACACCCGACACCGAGGGCGGGGCCAATGAAGGTCATTCCTGCGTCAAGGGCCGCTTCGCCTGGGGCTATGCCAGCCATCCTGACCGGGTACTGAAACCCATGGTACGCGAGGCCATCACCGATGCCTGGCGCGAGGTCGAGTGGGATGAAGCCATCGCCTTTGCGGCGACACGTTTCAAGGCGATCCAGTCCGAGCATGGCACCGGCGCCATTGGCGGCATTACCTCCTCGCGCTGCACCAATGAGGAAGTCTATGTCGTCCAGAAAATGGTCCGGGCCGCCTTCGGCAACAACAATGTAGACACCTGTGCCCGGGTCTGCCATTCGCCGACCGGATACGGGCTGAAGAACACGTTCGGCACCTCGGCCGGCACCCAGGATTTCCGCTCGGTCGACGAGGCCGATGTTATCCTCGTCATCGGTGCCAATCCGACCGATGCGCACCCGGTCTTCGCCTCGCGTATGAAGCAACGGCTTCGTACGGGAGCGAAACTCATCGTCATCGACCCGCGCGCAACCGATCTCGTACGCTCGCCGCATATCCAGGCCGATCATCATCTCCAGCTGCGCCCCGGCACCAATGTCGCCGTGGTCAACGCGCTGGCCCATGTCATCGTCACCGAAGAGCGGGTCAACACGCGTTTCGTGGCGGAGCGCTGCGAGGATGAGAGCTTTGCCCGCTGGGCCGAATTCATCGCCGGCGAGGAGAACAGCCCCGAAGCGGTCGAAGCTATTTCCGGCGTGCCCGCCGAAACCCTGCGCCAGGCGGCACGGCTCTATGCCGGCGGCAGCAATGGCGCGATCTATTACGGGCTTGGCGTCACCGAACACAGCCAGGGCTCGTCCATGGTGATGGGTATGGCCAATCTGGCCATGGCGACCGGCAATATCGGGCGCAATGGTGTCGGCGTGAACCCGCTGCGCGGCCAGAACAATGTCCAGGGCTCGTGCGATATGGGCTCCTTCCCGCACGAATTCCCCGGTTATCGCCATGTCTCCGACGAGGCCACCCGGGCGCTCTTCGCCGAAGCCTGGTCACAGGATCTGTCCGAAGAGCCGGGCCTGCGCATCCCCAACATGCTCTCCGCCGCGCTCGATGGCAGCTTCAAGGGGCTGTTCGTACAGGGCGAAGATATCGCCCAGTCCGATCCGGACACCCAGAATGTCCAGGCTGCCCTGCGGGCCATGGACTGCGTCATCGTTCAAGATCTCTTCCTCAACGAGACCGCCGCCTTTGCCCATGTCTTCCTGCCCGGCACCGCCTTCCTGGAAAAGGACGGCACTTTCATCAATGCCGAACGCCGCATCAACCGCGTCCGCCCGGCCATGCCGGAAAAACAGGGCCTGTCGGAATGGGAAACCGTCTGCCGCCTTGCCCGCGCGATGGGCTATCACATGGCCTACCCGGATGCGGCTGCCATCATGGACGAGATCGCCGCTCTCACCCCGAGTTTTGCCGGGGTCAGCTTCGACCGGCTCGACCGCGAAGGTTCGGTGCAATGGCCGTGTAATGACAGCGCCCCGCAGGGCACGCCGATCATGCATGTCGACGGTTTCGTGCGCGGCAAGGGGCGCTTCATGCTGACCCAGTTCATTCCGACCGAGGAAAAGGCGTCGCGCCGCTTCCCGCTGCTGCTGACCACGGGCCGCATCCTCAGCCAGTACAATGTCGGCGCCCAGACCCGCCGCACCGAGAACAGCCGCTGGCATGAAGAGGACGTGCTGCAGATCCACCCGGTCGATGCGGAAACCCGGGGCCTGAAAGAGGGCGACATGGTCTCGCTCTCCAGCCGCAAGGGCGCCGTCAGCATCCGTGCGACCATCAGCGAGCGGGTCCCGCCCGGCGTCGTCTACACCACATTCCATCATCCCGATTCCGGCGCCAATGTCGTCACGACCGAGCTTTCCGACTGGGCCACCAATTGTCCCGAGTACAAGGTCACGGCGGTTCAGGTCGCGCCCGTCAACATGCCTTCCGACTGGCAACGAAACCGCGCGGAAAGTCAGCGCAAACACGATGCAATCACCGCAGAATAAGCGCGAGAAACACCCGCAAATCCCTCCGGAAGCGCGCCGGATCCAAGCCGATTCCGGTGAGATCTGGTCGATTGCCGAGGAGGTCCCGGTCGAGGTCGGCTTCAATGGCGAAGCCTGGAGCGTCATGCTGGCCACACCTGCTGACCTGGAAGACCTCGCAATCGGACTGGCCCTGACCGAGGGGGTGATCACGGCGGGCGACCAAGTCCAAAATGTTGATATCAAGGCTTACCCTGAAGGCGTCAGCGCCAATATCGAGGTCGACCCTGGAGCCATTATCGAGGCCCGCCGGGGCCGCCGGACACTCTCGGGCCGAACCGGTTGCGGTCTTTGCGGCATTGAGAGCCTCGCCGCGCTGCACACCCCGCAAGCCCGCACCTATTCGACCGAAAGCCCGCCGGATCGCGCCATAAAACGTGCCATGTCCGCACTCGATCAGCACCAGACGCTGAACCGTGAAACCCATTCGGTCCACGCTGCGGCCTGGTGCAGTCCGGAGGGTGAGATCCTCACGGTCCGCGAAGATGTCGGCCGCCATAATGCCCTGGACAAGGTCGCCGGTTCGCTGCTGAGGCAGGGCGAGATCGAGACACCTGGCTTCGTCCTGATGTCTAGCCGCTGCAGCTTCGAGCTGATCTTCAAGGCCGCGCGGATTGGCGCCAGCGCCATCGCCTGCCTGTCTGCCCCGACCGGTCGTGCCCTCGACCTGGCAGCCGCGCTGAACCTGCCGGTCCTGGCCCGGGGCCCGGGCGGCAGCATTATCCGTTTCGAGCCGGAGCGAGGATCATGAGCGAGACCGAGCTGATCCGGATGGCGAACCAGATAGCTGATTTCTTTCAACCCTATAGCGAGGATGAGGCGATTGATGGCGTGGAGGCGCACCTGCGCAATTTCTGGGATCCGCGCATGCGCTCCAGCCTGATTGAAATCCTTTCCAAACAACCCGACCATCTCAAACCAGCGGTACAGGCGGCCGTGGCGCGACTGCGCTGACGCCCATCATCCGGGGGACAGACAATGAAATCTGATATCGAGATCGCCCGCGAGGCGAGCCCGCTTCCGATCGGCCAGATCGCCGCCAAGCTGGACATCGGCGCCGATGCGCTGATGCAGTTCGGACCGGACAAGGCAAAGATCGATGCGAGCTTCACCGACAGCCTCGGCGACCGCCCGGACGGGAATCTCATCCTGGTGACGGCGGTCAATCCGACCCCGGCCGGGGAAGGCAAGACGACTACGACCGTTGGTCTGGGCGATGCCCTCAGCAAGATCGGCAAGCGCGCCAGCATCTGCATCCGCGAACCCTCGCTGGGTCCGTGCTTCGGCATGAAGGGTGGCGCCGCTGGCGGCGGCTATGCCCAGGTCATCCCGATGGAGGATATCAACCTCCATTTCACCGGGGATTTCCATGCCATCACCTCGGCCCACAATCTGCTCGCGGCGATGATCGACAATCACATCTTCTGGGGTAATGCGCTGGAGATCGACCAGCGCCGCATCCGCTGGCGCCGGGTGATGGATATGAATGACCGCGCCCTGCGCGATGTCGTGACCTCGCTGGGCGGGGTCAATAACGGATTCCCGGGTCAGTCCGGCTTCGATATCACCGTGGCCTCCGAGATCATGGCCATTCTCTGCCTGGCGCGAAACCTGGAGGACTTGCAGCAACGCCTCGGTGATATCATCGTCGCGCAACGTCGCGACAAATCGCCTGTGACCTGTCGCGATCTCAAGGCCGACGGAGCCATGACAGTCCTGCTCAAGACCGCGCTGCAGCCCAATCTGGTGCAAACCCTGGAACACACCCCCGCCTTCATCCATGGCGGTCCGTTCGCCAATATCGCGCATGGCTGCAACTCGGTCATGGCGACGAAGACGGCGCTCAAACTCTCCGACTACGTCGTGACCGAGGCCGGTTTCGGAGCCGATCTGGGGGCCGAGAAATTCTTCGATATCAAATGCCGCAAGGCCGGCCTCAATCCGGCGGCGGTGGTCATCGTCGCGACAGTGCGGGCTTTGAAGATGAATGGGGGCGTGGCCAAGGCCGAACTGGGCGAGGAGAATGTCGAGGCGCTGCAGCATGGCTGCGCCAATCTCGGCCGCCATATCGAAAACCTCAAACGCTTCGGCGTGCCGACCCTCGTCGCGATCAATCACTTCATATCCGATACCGATGCCGAGATCGCGGCGCTGGAGGCCTATGTCGAGGACCAGGGCAGCGAAGCGATTATCTGCAAGCACTGGGCACAAGGCAGTCAGGGCACAGAGGCGCTGGCCCGGCGCGTCGTGTCCGTGATCGAGGCCGGCGAAGCCGATTTCAGCCCGCTCTATCCGGATGAGATGCCGCTGATGGCCAAGATCGAGACTATCGCCCGCGAGATCTATGGCGCCGACAGTGTGCAGGCCGACAGCAAGATCCTGCGCCAGCTCGAGGCCTGGGAAACGGAGGGGCACGGCCATTTGCCGGTCTGCATGGCCAAGACCCAGTACAGCTTCTCCGCGGACCCGGCACTTCTTGGAGCGCCGGACGGTCATGAACTGCCGATACGCGAGGTGCGGCTGGCCGCGGGAGCTGGATTTATCGTGGTCATTTGCGGGGCGATCATGACCATGCCGGGCCTGCCGCGGCATCCCGCAGCGGAGGTCATCGGGCTGGATGAGATCGGACAGGTGACCGGCCTGTTTTGATAAGAAACCTTTTTCTTTTTAGCCGCTTGGCGCCTGTCAAATGAATCCGGTGGGTATTCATATTCTATGAGTGCCGGAGATTTTCGGGCCCGCCTACAAGATCATCTCACCTTCTCGAGTGTTTGCGAAAAGTGCAGATGGACTGGGCCAAGACCGTCAGGTCGATACGACAACGTTTACGCCTCAAGCAGGGCGCCTTCGCGGAACTCGTCGGCATGAGCCAGACTTCGATCTCCCGGATCGAGTCCGGGTTTGCTGTTCCAGCACCGAAAGTCGGTGAGGCGATTCTGAAACTCCGCTCCAATCCGAAGACCCGGAGCGTATTTGACGACTTCCTCGCGTCGATCGAACACAGCCCCTATGTCTGCTTTCTGTTACAGATCGACATGGATGTATTGAGCGTCGAAGCGGCCAGCCCGCCAGCCCGGGAACGGTATTTCGCACACCTGCCAGCTACACTGGACAACCCAGGCGCTGAAACCCTGCGCATGCATGTCCAGCACCTGGTCACGCATGGATTTGCCGAAGGCCGGATCGAATGCGGGGTCGGCGTCTGGAACGATGGCCGCAAGACGCCATCCTTTTGGCGCGCGCTATACACACCCATGCGCGACGGGGCTGAATCCTGGTACGCCTATGTCACGCTGATCGCGATCGAACAGGGCGATTTTGATGCACACGTCGAGGACAAGGGCCAATACGCCCTTGACATCGTCAGCTACAATCCCGATCAGCAATAGCCCTTAAGGAAACCGCCGAGCGCATCGCTTCCGGGGCAGAGGTCCTTGTAAGCAACCTTGTTCAGGGGCTGGTCCGGCAGGGCATTGGCCTCATGCATGTCGGCCATGTTTTCGTCGACATAAAGCAGGCCGGTTCGGATCTCGCCATTCTCGCGCGGCTGCATCAGCGTATCGATCGCCTGCGCCTTGTCGCGCGGATCATAATCGCTTGCCGTCTTGCGCAGATTGAGGATGCCGCCATCGTGCAGTGTCACGCTCATACCGCCATCTGCCTCATACTCACCGGTAATCTCGTCGGCATCGGCAACAAAATCGGTATGCACCAGCGGATGATAATACTTGTAGGTATGAGCGTAGCTCTTGGTCGAACCCTTGTGGTCATTGAAGGTCACGCAGGGCGAGACGACGTCGATGAGGGCAAAGCCGCGATGCATCAGGCCCGCCTTGATCAGCGGCACCAGCTGCGACTTGTCGCCAGAAAAGCCACGCGCCACGAAACCGGCGCCAAGGGTGAGCGCCTGGACGCAGGGATCGATCGGCGTCTGCTCGTTGGGAATACCGCGCTTGGTCGTCGAACCGATATCTGCCGAAGCCGAGAACTGGCCCTTGGTGAGACCATAAACACCATTATTCTCAATGATGTAGAGCATGTTGAGATTGCGACGGATAGCATGAGCGAACTGGCCGAAACCGATCGACAGCGAGTCCCCATCGCCGGAAATGCCGATATAGTGGAGATCGCCATTGACCGCATTGGCCCCGGTCGCCACCGACGGCATGCGGCCGTGAACCGTATTGATGCCGTGCGACTGGCCCATGAAATAAGCCGTGGTCTTGGACGAGCAGCCAATGCCAGAAACCTTGGCCGCGCTCTCCGGCGCCAGCGACAGCTCCCAGAAGGCCTGCACCAGGGCTGCAGTCACACTGTCATGGCCGCAACCGGCACACAGGGTCGACATCGAGCCTTCATAATTGCGGATTGTCAGACCGAGCTCATTGGTCGGCAAATGCTTGGAAATCTTGGGTTTCACCATCGAGGTCATGTCAGGCCTCCGCGTTCAGGCAATGGGCTTTGACGCCCTCATAGATGAAAGTCGGATCGGCCGGCATTCCGGCATAATCCAGCAGCGGGACGAGCTTGGACTTCTCGACATTGGTCTCGCCGATCAACATTCCGCGAAGCTGGGCATCGCGGTTCTGTTCAACGACATAGACCTCTTCATGGGCGTCGATGAAGCTCTCGATCTCGGCCGAGAAGGGGAAGCCGCGGACACGCAGATAATTGACGTGCACGCCGTCCTTCTGCAGTCGCGTCATGGCTTCGCGCACGGCGCCGTCGCAGCCACCGATGGAGATGATCGCCCGCTTGGTCGGCTCGGCCGCCTCGACGATGATCGGCCCCGGCACCACTTCGGCGGCGCTTTCCCATTTGCGGGTCAGGCGATCGAGCACTTCCTTGTACTCGCCGCCATCCTCGGTATAGCCGCCCTTCCAGTTATGACCGGATCCGCGGGTGAAATAGGCACCCTTGGGATGCTCACCCGGAATGGTCCGGTATGGAATGGCGTCACCATCGCGGTCTTCATAGCGATAGTATTTCTCGATCTTCTCGAGCTCGTCCTTGCCCAGAACCTTGCCGCGATCCGGCTGGAAGCTATCGTCCCAGTCGAACTCGGGCACCATCCAGTCATTCATGCCGATATCGAGATCGGTCATGAAGAAGACCGGCGTCTGGAACCGGTCGGCGAGATCAAAGGCCTGCACCGCCATCTCGAAGCACTCCTTCGGATCGGCCGGATAGACACAGATATGCTTGGTATCGCCATGGCTGGCATAGGCGGCCAGCTGCAGGTCGCACTGCTGCGTCCGCGTCGGCAGGCCGGTGGACGGGCCGGCACGCTGGACGTCGAACAGGACCAGCGGCACCTCGCCGTAATAGGCAAAGCCGATGAACTCGCTCATCAGGGAAATGCCCGGCCCGGAGGTCGGGGTGAAGGATCGGGCACCGTTCCAGCTGGCGCCGATGGCCATGCCGACCGAGGCCAGCTCATCCTCGGCCTGGATGATGCAGTAATTCTTGCGGCCGGTTTCCTTGTCGACCCGATATTTCTCGCAGACCATTTTGAACCCGTCCATCAGCGAGGTGGACGGGGTGATCGGATACCAGGCCCCGAAGGTTGCCCCAGCGTAGAGACAGCCCAGTGCAGCGGCCGTATTGCCGTCAATCATTACATGGCCGGCCGTCTTGTCCATCGCCTCGATCTTGAGACTGACCGGCTCCTTGTGGACCTCGGCAATAGCGTCGAGACCGATCTGGATGGCCTTCATATTGGCTTCGATCAGGTGCGCCTTGGTGCCGAACATTTCCTCGACGAGACCGCGGATGACACCGACATCGAGCCCGGTCAGCCCGGCCACGGCGCCGACATAGGCCATGTTCTTCATCAACACACGGGTGCGCGCATTGTCGAACTCGGCGTTGCACAGACGGGCCAGCGGCACGCCAATGGCACTGATGTCGGAGCGCGCATGCAGGTCCGGACGCGGCCAGGTATTGTCGTAGAGGAGATAGCCGCCCGGGGCGACTTCCTTGAGATCCTGCGCATAGGTCTCGGCATTCATGGCGACCATGAATTCTGTCGACCCGGAGCGCGCCATATGGCTGTCCTTGGTCAGGCGGATTTCATACCAGGTCGGCAGGCCCTGGATGTTGGACGGGAACAGGTTCTTGCCCACCACGGGCACGCCCATGCGGAAGATCGCCTTCATCAGGAGACCATTGGCCGAGGCCGACCCGGTCCCGTTCACATTGGCGATCTTGATGACGAAGTCGTTCACACGCACATCGGCTTGGATATCGGCGACAACATTCATTCGGCCGCTACTCCCTTAACTTCTTCAAGTGCGTGCGGAATGAAAATGTCCGCATCCTGCATGTCCCAGGCCGAGGTCGGGCAACGTTCGGCGCACAGGCCGCAATGCAGGCACAAATCCTCATCCTTGACCATGACGCGGCCGGTATCCTTGAGCGGTTCGGACACATAAAGGTCCTGCTCGAGATTTTGGGCCGGCACTTTCAGGCTCTGCCGCAGCTCTGCCTCTTCCGCATTCGGCACGATGGACAGGCAATCGACCGGACAGATATCGATACAGGCATCACACTCCTTGCAGAGCGGCGGATCGAACACCGTCTGGACATCGCAGTTGAGACAGCGCTGCACCTCGGTGACGATCTGCTCCTCGGTAAAGCCGAGCTCGACCTCGAGCTTGCGATCCTTCAGACGGCTGCGCAGATCCTCCAGCGGCATTTCGCGGCGATGGGCGCCCTCGAACGTGTTGGAATACATCCACTCATTCACGCCCATCTTGGCCGATTGCAGGTTCAGCCCGCGCGGCATGCGCTCGGTCACGGGCTGGTTCTCGCAATGCTTGTGGATCGAAATCGCAGCCTGGTGGCCATGCTCGACGGCCCAGATGATATTCTTCGGCCCGAAAGCGCTATCGCCCCCGAAGAAGACGCCCTTGAGAGTGGATTCGTGCGTGGTCTCGTCGACCACCGGCACGCCCCATTTGTCAAACTCGATACCGATATCGCGCTCGATCCAGGGGAAGGCGTTTTCCTGGCCAATCGCCAGGATGACATCGTCACAGGGGATGATCTTGGAACCGCTCACGCGCTGGTCGGTGATACGGCCGCGCTCGTCGAGCTCGTATTCCATCAGCTCGAATTCCATGCCGACCAGCTTGCCATTCTCCATGACAAACCGCTTGGGTGAATGGTTGACGAGGATTTCGACATTCTCGTCCTCGGCGTCTTCCAGCTCCCAGGGCGAGGCCTTGAAGAATTCACGCGGCTTGCGCGCCATCACTTTCACATCGTCTGCCCCGAGACGCAGGGAAGAGCGGCAGCAATCCATCGCCGTATTGCCGACACCGATGATCAGCACTTTCTTGCCAATCTCCTTGGTGTGTTCGAAGGCGACGTTTTCCAGCCATTCAATACCGATATGGATATTGGCCGAGGCTTCTTCACGGCCCTCGATATTGAGGTCCTTGCCCTTGGGGGCGCCGGACCCGACAAAGACCGCGTCATAGCCCTCGGCGAGCAGGTCCTTAAGGCTGTCGATACGCGAATTGTACTTAATCTCGACGCCCATATTCTCGATATAGCCGATCTCCTCATCGAGCACTTCTTCCGGCAAGCGGAAGGAGGGGATATTGGAGATCATCAGCCCGCCAGCCCGGTGCAGGGCTTCAAAAACGGTGCATTCATAACCCAGCGGGGCAAGATCATTGGCCACGGTCAACGAAGCCGGGCCGGCACCGATCAGGGCGATCTTCTTGCCATTGGTGGTATCGGGCTTTTGCGGGATCAGATGCGCGACCTCATCGCGATGATCCGCCGCGACGCGTTTCAGGCGGCAGATGGCGACCGGTTCTTCCTCGACCCGGCCCCGGCGGCAGGCCGGTTCGCACGGGCGGTCGCAGACCCGGCCCAGAATGCCCGGGAAGACATTCGAGCGCCGATTGACCAGATAGGCGTCAGTAAAGCGCCCCTGCGCAATCAGGCGGATATATTCCGGCACCGGCGTGTGTGCCGGGCAGGCCCACTGGCAATCGACGACCTTGTGATAATAGTCGGGATCCTGGGTATTCGTCGGCTTCAAACTGCTCTCCCCCGAACGGCGGAACGTCGCTGATGCACGTTCTCTGATTGGAACCGTTCCCGCATCTGACCCCGCACCTTGGGCAGGGGTCAAGCGGATTTGGCGGGATTAGGACGGTTTGTTGAGCTGAAGCAATGAATTTGCTGAGACAAATCAGCGACAGCGATAAACCACACTGGCAGCATGGTTTTTTGACAAGCCGTGCAGGCGCGGCTCTAAATACAAACAGGCATAGGGAGCGGACATGGACGAGGCCAGCTATCGCAGCGAACTGCGCCAATTGCAGATCGCCCTGGTGCATATCCAGCGCCACATGATTGATACCGGCAAGAGCGCCATCATTATTTTCGAAGGCCGCGACAGCGCCGGCAAGGGCGGAACCATCCGGCGCATCGTCGAACACGCCGCGCCGCGCCAGACCCGCGTCATCGCCCTCGACAAACCCTCCGACCGGGAAAAGCGCTCCTGGTATTTCCAGCGCTATGTCACCCACATGCCGGCCGCCGGCGAGATCGTCCTGTTCGACCGCTCCTGGTACAATCGAGCCGGCGTTGAATATGTGATGGATTTCTGCACCCCGGACCAGCGCGAGAGCTTTTTCGACATGGTGCCGAGCTTTGAGGGCATGGTCGTCAGTGCCGGGGCGCATCTGATCAAATACTATCTCGACATTACCCGCGAAGAGCAGGCCAAGCGGCTCGAGTCACGGCGCACCAACCCACTAAAATCCTGGAAGATTTCCGCCATCGATGAAGCCGCTCTCGAGCGTTATGACGAGTATACCGAGGCGCGCGACATCATGCTCCAGCGCACCTCACTGCCGCATGCGCCCTGGCATGTGGTCAAGGCCGACGACAAGATGACCGCCCGCATCCATGTCATGCGCGATCTGGTGCGGCGCCTGCCACGGCCGGACGACATGCCGGACACAAAGCACCCGGAGCCGGGCGTGCTGACCGAGTTCGCCCCGGCCCTGCTGAAGACGGCACACTTGGCGCGCTAGAGCTCATCCACACTGTCGACATGGCGGCTCGCTTCGCTTTTCAGCCAGGCGATGAAGACTTGCGTGTCGGCATCGACCGGTCGATTGCGCGCCGTGACGATGTGATAGGCCGAGCGCACCGCAACGGCACCGTCAGCGAAGAGCGAAACGAGGCGCCCCGCGGCCAGGTCATTCTGGGCCAGAGCCCGCTTCGCCAGGGCGATGCCGCGACCGGCTACAGCCGCATCTATGACCAGGGCGGACTGGTTGAAACGCACACCGCTGTCGAGGGGGACCGAAGCCACGCCATGCGACTTGAACCAGGACGCCCAGTCAGCGCCATCAACCTCGGTTTCCGGAGAGCTGTCGTGCAGCAGGGTGTGATGGACCAGATCGGCCGGGCGCCGGAGCGGAAGGTGATGCTCCAGGAGTGCAGGCGCACAGACTGGCAGCACGTCCTCGCTCAGGAGCAGATCCTCGTTCAACGTTCGATCGCCGCCCGGGCCATAGCGTATGGCGAGATCAGCCGCCCCGGCGGCCAGGTCTGCCCGTTCCCGGTCGGCGGAAATCCAGACCTCGATACCGGGATGCGCCTCCTGGAAGAAGGCCAGGCGGGGCGCCAACCATTTGCCGGCGAAGGAGGGGGCAACCGAGACCGTCAAACGACGACGCTGAGCCGGCCGCCGCATCAGCTCCACCGCATGCGCCAGACCTGAAAACGCCTCTGTCGTCACCCCAGCCGCCACCTTCCCGGCCTCGGTCAGGCGCATGGCCCGCCCCTCTCGCACGAAAAGTTGAACCCCGACCTGGTCTTCCAGTTGCCGGATTTGCTGGCTCACCGCGCCCGGCGTCACCGCCAGTTCGTCGGCCGCGCGAGAGAAACTTTCAAGCCTGGCTGCCGCTTCGAAGGCGCGCAGGGCATTTAACGGGGGAAGGCGACGATCACTCATGCCAACAATTTAGTTTTTCTAACAGATAAACGCAAAAAACTTCGTTTGAATGCGGCAGTCCCAATAGAAATATTTACCTCCTCGCGCCACGGAGGCGCAGGATCAGGATTGCCAGAATGCGTGTTTTTCCAGCATCAATTCCCCTGGATGGGCGAACGGTTATCGTTTCGGGTGCCGGCTTTATGGCCGAGGCCAAGGCGCGTCTTTTCGTCGGCAGTCCGGCCCGGTTGAAGTGGTTCACCGGGACCGACACAGATCCTGTGGCTTCGGATATCGCCCAGCATGCCGAAGTCATACGCCGTGAGCCGACGCGGCGTGACTTCCGTGGCGCGAACCTGGTTTTCATTGCTGGCGGCAGGGACCACGTCATCGCCCGCCAGGCCCGCGAAGCGCGCGCCAAAGGCGCCCTGGTCAATATCGTCGACAGCCCGAAAGGCTCAGACTTCCAGACCCCGGCCCTGGTCGATCGCGACGCCATGGTGATCTCGATTGCCTCGGGCGGTGCTGCCCCGGTCCTGTCCGTGGATATCCGCTCGCAGATCGAGCGGCTGGTTCCGCCGCGTGTCGGCATTCTCGCCGACCTCGCCCGCGAACTGCGCGACACCGTCAAATCCGTCCTCGACAAGTTCGATGACCGCCGCGCCTTCTGGGAACGCGCCCTGCGCGGCAAGGCCCGCGATCTGGCCCTGTCCGGCGACAAGGCGGGCGCCCGGCGCGAAATGCTGCGCGAACTTAATGCCGACGGCCCTGCCCCCAGCGGTATTGTCCATCTCGTCGGCGCCGGACCCGGCGATCCTGACTTGCTGACAATCAAGGCCGCCCGCCTGCTGCGCGAAGCGGATGTCATCGTTCACGACCGCCTCGTCGGAGACGGCGTCCTCGACCTAGCTCGCCGGGATGCCCTGCGTATCGATGTCGGCAAGACCAAGGGCCACCACCCGGTGCCCCAGGACGCCATTGCCGACATCCTCATTCGCGAAGCCCGCAAGGGGCAGCGCGTGGTTCGTCTCAAGGGCGGTGATCCCTTCATCTTCGGGCGAGGCGGCGAGGAGCTTGAAGCCGTTCGGGCTGCCGGCATCGAAGCCGCAGTCACGCCGGGCATCTCGGCGGCGCTGGCCTGCGCCGCCTCTTCCGGCATTCCGCTTACGCATCGCGACCACGCCCAGAGCGTCACCTTCGCCTCCGGTGTGGTCAAGAAGGAGGGTCCCGACGTGAATTACCAAGCCCTGGCCACCCCCAACGCCACCGCGGTTTTCTACATGGGCGTCGGTGCAGCCCCCGAGATCCAGAGCAAATTGCTCAGCGCCGGCCGCGCGGGGGCCACGCCGATCGCCATTATCGAAAACGGCTCCAGCGATAATGAGCGCACCCTGACGGGCATCCTTGGCGACCTCGCCGGGTTGGTCGATCGCGCCGGCGTCAAGGGACCCGCCATCATCATTGTGGGCGAGACCGCCTCCCTTGCGGCGGCACAGCCGGTCGAGGCCGTGGAGAATTTCGCATGAAGACCCTGACCGCCAACCGCCTCACCGATGGCCGCGTCATCTATCGCACTGCCGATGGTCAGTGGACAACGCAGCTTGATGAAGCCCAGCGCCTGAGCCCCGAAGAGGCCGCCGAGCTTCTCCCCGTTGCAGAGGCCGAGTTCGGCATCGCTGTGGGGCCCTACATCATCGATCTCGATGAAGCCGGTCCGGCAGGCCAGAAATGGCGCCGCGAGAGCATTCGCCTGGCCGGCCCGACGACGGGCACGACCCACGTGCTGGGAGCGGCCTGATGTATCACTATGACGAGCATGACACGACCCTGGTGCGCGAGCGTATCGAGGAATTCCGCGACCAGATCGAACGCCGCATGGACGGCCGCCTCAGCGAGGCGGAATTCAAGCCACTGCGGCTGATGAATGGCGTCTATCTGCAGCTGCACGCCTACATGCTCCGCGTCGCCATTCCCTATGGCTCGCTGCGCTCGGAGCAAATGCGCGTCCTCGCTCATCTTGCCCGCACCTATGATCGCGGTTACGGGCATTTCACCACGCGCCAGAACATCCAGTACAACTGGCCGGCCCTGACTGATATTCCGGCCATGCTGGAGGATCTGGCCGCGGTGGAGATGCATGCCATCCAGACCTCGGGCAATTGCATCCGCAATGTCACCGCCGACCCGTTTGCTGGTGCCGCCCGTGACGAGCTGGAGGACAGCCGCCCCTGGGCCGAGATCATCCGGCAATGGTCCTCGCTGCACCCGGAATTCACCTTCCTGCCACGCAAGTTCAAGATCGCGGTCAATGGTGCCGGTGAAGATCGCGCCGGTATCCGCGTCCATGATATCGGCCTGCAGATCGTCCAGAATGCGCAAGGCCAGGTGGGCTTCGAGGTCTGGGTGGGGGGCGGCCAGGGCCGTACGCCGCGCCTCGCCCGCAAGCTCAAGGACTTCCTCGAGCCGCAGGACCTGCTGAGCTATCTGACCGCGGCCCTGCGCGTCTACAACGCCCATGGGCGCCGCGATAATCTCTACAAGGCCCGCATCAAGATCCTGGTCGATGCGCTCGGCATTGACGGCTATGCCGCCGAGGTCGCGGAGGAGTGGAGCTATATCCGCGACGGCGAGCTGAAACTGCCGGCCGGCGAGATCGCCCGCATCCGCAGCTTTTTCTCCCGCCCCTCGATCAGCGATCCGGCACCCCTTCCGGAAGCCGGACCGGCGGCCTTCCGGGCCTGGCTCGACACGAATATCCGCCCGCACCAGATCGATGGCCTGTCGAGCGCGGTGATCTCGCTCAAGCCGATCGGCGGCACGCCCGGCGATGCCACGGCCGAGCAGATGGACCTCATCGCCGATATGACCGAACGCTATGGCTTTGGCGAAGTGCGCGTCACACCGGACCAGAACCTGGTCCTGCCGCATGTGCGCCATGAAGACCTCTTCCCGGTCTGGTCGGCCCTGCGTGAAGCGGGACTCGCGACCGCCAATGCCGGTCTGGCGAGCGATATCGTCGCCTGCCCGGGGCTGGATTACTGCAACCTCGCCAATGCCCGTTCCATCCCGGTCGCCCAGGCGATCAGTGAGACGCTGGATGCGGAAGGCCTGGCCCAGGCCGCCGGCGAGGTGACGATCAAGATTTCCGGCTGCATCAATGCCTGCGGCCACCACCATGTCGCCCATATCGGCGTGCTCGGCGTCGATAAGCGCGGCGAGGAGTTCTACCAGATCAACCTGGGCGGCGCCTTCGGCGAGGACGCGGCGATCGGCGAGATCGTCGGCAAGGGTCTGGCGGCGGACGATGTCCCGCCTGCGATTGCCCGCATCCTGCGCGCCTATCTCGATTTCCGCGATGAGGACGAACGCTTCATCGACACTCTGCGCCGCCTGGGGAGCGACGCCTTCAAGGAGGCTATCTATGCTGACCTCGCAGCTTGATCACGCGACCCGCAGTGACACCGACGCCCAGCTGGAAAGCGGCGGCGGCCACATCGTCGAACTGCCCGGCGAGAGCGACTGGCGCGAAGCCCGCGACGCCATTGCCGGCGCCGTCCAGGTCGATATCCGCTTTCCCAAATTCAATGATGGCCGGGGCTTCACCCTGGCCGCTCACCTGCGCGAACGCGCCGGCTTCAAGGGACATTTGCGAGCCGTCGGTGCGCTGATCCCGGACCAGGCGCAATTCCTCAAGCGCGTCGGATTTGATGCAGTCGCGCCGGACCGCACCGACCTTGCCGCCGACTGGGCCCGGGCCGAGGCCCGTTTCTCGGTCGTCTATCAGCCAGCCCTGCGCGGCCCGCTTGCTGTGCCGGCCAAGCGCATCGAGAGCGGTGCCGATCTGGCCGTGCTGAACGCGCGTTACAGCGAGGCCGATGCACTCGACATTCTGCGCGACGCGGTCACCCGGACCTGGCGCGGCCGCATCGCCCTGATGTCCTCCTTCGGGGCGGAAGCCGCGGTCAGCCTGCACCTTCTGGCGCGGGTCGACCCGTCGACGCCGGTGCTCTTCCTCGATACCGGCCGGCTGTTCGCCCAGACCGAGCAATACCAGCGCGAGCTGACCGACAAGCTCGGCCTGACCCATATCCGTATCCTCCAGCCCAATACCAGTGAGGTCTCGCGCGAGGACGCGGACGGAAAACTGTGGAGCCGCGACAGCGATGCCTGTTGCGCCATGCGCAAGGTGCAGCCGCTGGACGGGGTGATCGGGGATTACGACGCTCTGATCACCGGCCGCAAACGCTTCCATGGCGGCGAGCGGATGAAGCTGCCTGTAGTGGAACGCGTCAATGGCACGATGCGGGTCAATCCGCTGGCGCGCTGGTCTGCCGAAGAGGTCCAGGCCTATTTCCGGCGCTACGATTTGCCGCGACATCCGCTGACCGATATGGGCTATGCCTCCATCGGCTGCTGGACGTGCACCGCCCCGGCCCATAACGACGATGTCCGGTCCGGACGCTGGGTCGGTCAGGACAAGTCCGAGTGCGGCATTCATCGCCCGCTCCCGGTAGCCGCCGAATAGCGCATTCGCGCCACACAAAAGGAAGCTTTGGGTGTCCTACGCTCACGTCTTGGACCTGATCGGCAATACGCCGCTGATCCGGCTCGATGGTCCGTCCGAGGCCACCGGCTGCGAGATCCTCGGCAAGGCCGAGTTTCTCAATCCGGGCGGTTCCATCAAGGATCGCGCCGCGCTGAATATCGTGCGTGAAGCGGCGGCCGACGGTACGCTCAAGCCGGGCGGCGCCATTGTCGAGGGCACCGCGGGCAATACCGGCATCGGTCTGGCCCTGGTCGGCGCCGCACTGGGCTATCCCGTCACCATCGTCATGCCGCGCACCCAGTCGGAAGAGAAGAAATCGGCGGTCCGCTCCTTTGGTGCACGCCTGATTGAGGTCGACGCAGCGCCCTTCTCCAGCCCCAACCATTTCGTGCATTATTCCAAGCGCCTGGCCGAGGAGCTCAATGACAGCCACCCGGCCGGCGCGATCTGGGCCAACCAGTTCGACAATCTCGCCAATCGCCGGGCGCACGAGAAAACGACCGCGCCGGAAATCTGGGAACAGACCGGCGGCCGGGTCGATGCCTTCATCTCTGCCGTCGGCAGTGGCGGCACGCTGACCGGCGTCGCCGCGGGCCTGCATCGTCATAACCCGGACATCAAGATCGCCCTGGCCGATCCGGCCGGGGCCGCGCTGCACAGCTATTTCACCACGGGCGAGCTCAAGGGTGAGGGATCATCGATCACCGAAGGCATCGGCGTGGGCCGCATCACCGGCAATCTGGAAGGCCTCACAGTCGACCATGCCTATCGCATCGAAGACCGGGAAATGCTGCCGGTCCTGTATGATCTGATCGAACATGAAGGCCTGTCACTGGGCGGCTCGGCGGGCATTAATGTCGCCGGTGCCATCCGCCTGGCCGGCGATATCGGCCCGGGCAAGACCATCGTCACCATGCTGTGTGATCCGGGTGCGCGCTATGCCGCCAAACTGTTCAATCCTGAATTCCTGATGAGCCGGGGCTTGCCCGTGCCGCCCTGGACGCTTAACGAAGCGCCACGGGCCCCTGCCTAGGCTTGAGGCCCTTTGTACGAGACTGATGAAATGACCGTCATGACAACATCGCCTGCTCGCGAAAAGAACAAGATCTCGGCCAAGCCCGGCCCCTACACGATCGAGACCGTGCTTGAGGTCAAGCACTTCACCGACCGGCTGTTCTATTTCCGCATTACCCGGCCTTCGAGCTTTCGGTTCCGCTCCGGTGAGTTCGTCATGATCGGCCTGCCCAAGGAAGACGGCAAGCCGCTCTTGCGCGCCTATTCCGTCGCCAGCCCGTTCTGGGATGAGGCACTCGACTTCTATTCCATCAAGGTGCCGGACGGCCCGCTGACCTCGCGCCTGCAACACATCCAGCCGGGCGATGAAGTGCTTCTGGGCAAGAAGCCGACCGGCACGCTGGTGCTCGATGCGCTGAAGCCGGGCAAGCGGCTCTACCTCGTCTCCACCGGCACCGGCATCGCTCCGTTTGCCAGCCTGGTACGCGACCCGGAGACCTATGAGAAATTCGACCAGGTCATCCTGACCCATACCTGCCGCGAAGCCGCCGAGCTGACCTATGGCCATGAACTGGTCGAGGCGACCAAGCAGGACGAGCTGATCGGCGAAATGGCCCAGGACAAACTCGTCCACTTCACCTCGGTCACGCGCGAGGACGGACCGGTCAAGGGCCGCGTCACCGACATGATCAATTCCGGCGAGTTGTTCGCGCATCTTGGCGTGCCGGCGCTCGATCCCGAGGTGGACCGGGTGATGATCTGCGGCTCGGAAGGCCTGCTCAAGGACACCCGTCAGATCTGTATCGACCGCGGCTTCGTCGAGGGCTCCAATGCCGCCCCGGCCGACTTCGTCGTCGAGAAGGCCTTCGTCGCAACCGACTGATTCAAAGACGCCTTTACCAGAGACAATAGAGACCCGGATTCCGGCCTTGACTCTTCGTTTTCAAATGAGAACATAAGAAGAACATCGGCTATGGGATAGATCATGGGATCTGCGTCTTCACGTCCAGACGGACCGGCGCAGCTGGAGAAGCTGCGCGCCAAAATCAGGGATTTGATGCCGGCGGCCGCGCTGACTGCGGCGCCGGGCACGGACGGTGTGCAAGCCGCTTCGGCCCCGCTGGAAGAAACCGGGTCACAGCTTCACCTGGGCGCGGGCCTGCACGAGTTTTGCCCGCAGGACTATCTCGACACCCCCGCCGCTCTAGCCGTGCAAAGCGGTTTCATGGCCCAGGCCCTGCGCCGCGCCCACTCACCGGCGCCGCTGCTCTGGGTCCGCGCGCGCAATGATAGCCAGGATTTCGGCCAGCCCTACCCGCTGGGCCTGAAGCAATGGGGGCTGCCGCCCGAACGCATCATCTTCGCCGAGACCGAGACACTCGCCGATGCGCTCTGGGCCATGGAGGACGGCTTGCGGGCCGGGGCCTGGGTGATGGGCGAGGCCGGCACATCTTCGCGTTATGATCTGACCGCGACCAAGCGCCTGCACATGGCCGCACAGGCCCGCGGCGGACTGGTTTTGGTGCTGCGGCATCATGCAATGATCGGGGCCAGTGCGGCCCTGACACGATGGCGCCTGTCGGCCCGGCCTTCGCCGGCGCAGGACTGGCGCGGGGCGACAGGTTTGCCCGGGCTGGGGTCTCCCCGCTTCCGGGCGCATTTGGAACGGGTTCGGGGCGGCCCGCCGAGACAATTCGATATTGAGTGGAAACATGCGGCGTTTCATGTCCTTGAGCCTGCCCCGCTGGCCGACAGACCGGCTTGGCCTCACCCCCGGAGCAAGCCAGCGCGCCAGCGCGCCTGATCGCAAACCCTTTGCCCTGGTCCATACAACGACCGGCGGCGAACGGCTTTATGCGCTCAATGCCACCGCGGCCCGGGCCGGTCTCAGGCGCGGCCAGGCCGTGGCCGATGCCAAGGCCCTCGAGCCGCTGATGCAGACCGCCCCGGCCCGGCCGGATGCGGACAAGCGCCTCCTGCAGGCCTATGCCCGTGCCTGCGGACGCTGGTCTCCCTATGTCGCGCCGGACCCCGGCGCGCCGGGCGAGGATGGCATCCTGCTCGACATTACCGGCTGCGCCCGCCTGTTCGGCGGCGAGGACAAGCTGATCGAGGCCACGCTCCAGGCCAGTCGCGAACGCGGCCTGACCGCCTATGCCGCCACCGCACCAAGCATCGGCCTGGCCTGGGGCCTGGCCCGCTTCAAGGCACGCCAGAGCGAGACCGGCTGGGTACGGGCCGACACGCTTGAAACCGCCCTCACCGACCTGCCGGTTGAGGGCCTGCGCATCGGTGAAACAGCCGGACAATTGCGCCGTTTCGGGCTGAAGCAGGCCGGTGATCTCCTCGCCCTGCCCCGCGCCAGCCTGACACGGCGTTTCGGAACCGACCTGCTGACCCGGCTCGATCAGGCCGCGGGACGCGTCGAGGAAAGCCTCAACCCCTTGCAGCCGGTCATGGAGTACCGTGCCCGGCTGCGCTTTCCCGAGCCGCTTCTCTTGCTCGACAGTCTCAAGCAATGTGTCGACGAAACCGCCAGGGGCCTGTGCGGACAGCTCGAACCCCGGGGGCTGGGCCTGCGCCGGGTTGAGCTCAACCTCTACCGTATTGATGGCAAACTCATCCTGCTCGGCATCGGCACGGCCGCCCCCGCACGCGATCCGGCCCATATCGCCCGCCTGCTACACGAGAAGCTGGACCGGGCCGAGATCGATATCGGCTTTGGCATTGATGTCGTGGAATTGCGCGCGCGTGAAACCGCGCCGCTGGGCGGACGGCAGGCCGGGCTCTTGCACACCGGGGAACCGGACCCGGACGATCTCGACCAGCTGACCGACCGGCTCGTGGTGCGGCTGGGTGATGAACAGGTGCGCCGGGCCGGGCGACGCGAAAGCCATATCCCGGAACGCGCCGCCGGCTGGCGCCCCGGCCCGGCCCTTGCGGGCACCGCCCTGTCTGTCCGCGAAACCGACCAGGCGCCGGCCGATTTCACCCCGCCGGACCCTGACCGCCCGCTCCTGATCCTGGCCCACCCGGAACCGGCCCAGGCCGTCGCGGAAATCCCTGATGGCCCGCCGCGCAGCTTCATCTGGCGCCGCGTCCGCCATCTCGTGCATCGCGCCGAGGGCCCGGAACGCCTGGCCCCGGAATGGTGGCGCGACCAGCTCAGCGCCCGCACCCGCGACTATTTCCGCGTCGAAACCCGCGAAGGCCGCCGCTTCTGGCTCTACCGCGAGGGCCTGTTCGGCCTGGAAACCCGCACCCCGAACTGGTTCGTGCACGGGGCATCGTGAGATGAGGACGACAAGACAGCGCTCTAAGTCCCAGGCCCGGGCTCTGCGCAAACGCATGACAGAAGCCGAAATTCGCCTCTGGCTACGCTTGCGGCGACGGCAATTGCGCGGCCTCAAATTCCGTCGGCAACACCCGATCGGCCCTTATATCGTCGACTTCGCCTGCCTCTCGATCCGTCTCGCCATCGAGGTTGATGGCGCAACACATGTGACCGAAGCCCGGCAAGCACACGACCGGAAACGCACCACCTGGCTGGAGCAGAGCGGCTGGCAAGTCGTCCGCATCCAGAACATCTGGATCTATGACGATCTCGACAACGTCATGGATCAGATCGCTGAAACCATAGGCCAGCGCCCCGGCCTCCCCCGTGGACGGGGGAGGTGTCCCGAAGGGACGGAGGGGGGAAGTGAGGACAGGCATCTTACCTGGCCAAGCCCCCCTCAGACCTTGAGCCCTGCCGGGCTCAAGCCCAGTTCCCCCGCCCGCGGGGGAGCCCGGAGAGACGCCTCTAAAACCGAAGAACATAAACTCCGGCCTCCCCAAGATCCGTTTTTAGGGACGGGGGAGGTGTCCCGAAGGGACGGAGGAGGGAAGCGAGGGCAGGCTCTGCACGCAGCAAAGCCTCCTCAGGGCGACACATTCGGCGAAGATTAGATGCACCACGCCGCCGAACTCGTCGCCGCGACGAATTTCTCCTTCCTGACCGGGGCCTCGCATCCCGATGAAATGGTAGCCCAGGCCGCCGGGCTCGGGCTCAGTGCGATTGGCATTGCCGACACCAATTCCTTTGCCGGCATGGTGCGCGCGCATCTCGCCGCCAAGGAGGTCGGGATCAAGCTTCTCGTCGGTGTGCGGCTGAAAGCCCGCTGCGGCTTCGAGATCGCGGCCTATCCCACCGATCGCGAGGCTTATGGCCGGCTCTGCCGCATGCTCACCGATGCCAATTTCCGCTCGGTGAAAGGTCAGCGCGATCTCTGGCTGGAGGACATCATCGACGCCTCCCCGGGACAGGTCTTCATCCTGCTACCGCCACAACATGTCAGCGAAGCCTGGCGCGAACGAGCGGCCCATGTCCTGACCCGGTCACAGGCGCACCACGCCCTCGCCCTGACCCGCTGGTTCGATGGCCGGGACGGTCGCCGTCTGTATCAGCTCGACGCCATCGCCCAGGAGCTGGACATCGACACGGTGGCGACCACCGATGCCCGTTTTCACACGCCTGAGCGCAAAGCCCTGGCCGATGTGGTGACCTGTATCCGCGAACATGTGACGCTGAAACGCGCCGGCTTCCATCTCGCCGCCAATGGCGAGCGCCATCTCAAGCCACCGCATGAGCTCTACCGCCTGTTCCAGGGCTATGAGGCCGCCGTGGCCCGCTCGCTCGACCTGGCCGGCCAGATCACTTTCTCGCTCGATGAGCTGGTCTATCAATATCCCGACGAGGTGATCGGGGCGGATGAGACCCCGATGCAGACGCTGCGGAGACTGACCGCCGAGGGCATGGAGCGGCGCTATCCTTCCGGCCCGCCGGACAAGATCAGGCGCGCTGTTTCCCATGAGCTGACACTCATCGAAGAGCTCGACTACGCCGCCTATTTCCTCACCGTCTACGACATCGTCCGCTTTGCCCGCAGCCAGGACATTCTGTGCCAGGGCCGCGGCTCGGCGGCCAATTCCGCCGTCTGCTACATTATCGGTATCACCGAGGTCGACCCGGCCCGGATTGACCTCCTGTTCGAACGCTTCGTCTCCGCCGAACGCGGCGAGCCCCCCGATATCGATGTCGATTTCGAGCATCAGCGGCGCGAGGAGGTGATCCAGTATGTCTACGAGAAATATGGCCGCCGCCGCGCCGCCATGACGGCGACGGTGAATTGCTATCGCCCGCGCGGGGCCATCCGGGAAACCGGCAAGGTGTTCGGCCTGTCCGGGGATGTCATCGCCGCCCTGTCCAAGACGCTTTGGGGCTGGCGCAGTGATGATCTGAGCGATGACCGCATCCGCACCGAGTTGGGCCTTGATCCGCAGGCCCCGGAAATTGCCATGACGCTGCGCTATGCGCGCGAGCTGATGGGCTTTCCCCGGCACTTGTCGCAGCACCCGGGCGGGTTTGTCATGACCCAGGGCCGGCTCGACGAGATCGGTCCGCTGCACAATGCCGCCATGCCCGACCGCACGGTTCTGGAATGGGACAAGGAAGACATTGATGCCCTCGGCCTGATGAAGGTCGATGTGCTCGGTCTGGGCATGCTCAGCTGCGTGGCCCGGGCGATGAGCCTGATCCGCGAGCATTACCGGCGCCCGCTGCGCGCCGCCGACATCCCGCCGGAAGACCCGGCTGTCTATGACATGATCTGCCAGGCCGACACGATCGGCGTTTTCCAGATCGAAAGCCGGGCCCAGATGACCATGCTGCCGCGTCTCAAACCGCGCAATTTCTATGATCTGGTCATCGAGGTCGCGATTGTCCGGCCCGGACCGATCCAGGGCGATATGGTGCACCCCTATCTGCGCCGCCGCGACGGACGCGAGCCCGTTGAATTTCCCTCAAAGGAACTCGAAGACGTGCTCGGCAAGACGCTCGGCGTGCCCCTGTTCCAGGAACAGGCCATGCGCATCGCCATTGTCGCAGCCGGTTTCTCGCCATCGGAGGCGGATCGCCTGCGTCGCTCCATGGCCGCCTTCCGCCGCGCCGGCACGATCCACGAAATGGGCATGAAGCTGAAACAGGGCATGGTCGCCAATGGCTATGAGCCGGACTTTGCCGAGCGCTGCTTCAAACAGCTCGAGGGGTTTGGCGAATACGGCTTCCCGGAAAGCCATGCGGCCAGTTTCGCCCTCATCGTCTATATTTCCTGCTGGCTGAAACGCTATTTCCCCGACGTCTTCCTCGCCGCCCTGCTCAACGCCCAGCCGATGGGGTTTTACGCCCCGGCGCAACTGGTCCGCGATGCCCGCGATCACGGCGTCGAGGTGCGCCCGCCCGACGTCAATCATTCCGACTGGGATGCCACGCTGGAGGCTTGCAAGGGCCCGCCGCCGGAGCGGCGCCTGCCCTTCGACATGCCGACCGGCGAGGGCGGCGGGCGTTTCGCCGTGCGGCTGGGACTGCGCCAGATCAAGGGGATGAAGGAGCCCATGGCGGCCCGCCTGGTCGCCGCGCGTGAGGCCGAGGGCCGTTTTGCCAGCGTCGCCGATCTGACCCGCCGGGCGCGACTCGACCGCGGTACGATCGACCGCCTGGCCCAGGCCGACGCTTTCGGCTCGATTGACCTGGACCGGCGCAAGGCCGGCTGGTCGGCCCTCGCCGAGGCCGGCAACCCCCTGCCCCTGTTCGACCGGCTTGATGATTATGGTGCCGAGAGTCCCATCGTCCTGCCCGCCTTGAGCGGCGGGGAGAATGTCGCCCAGGATTATGCCAGCTTGCGCCTGTCCCTGAAGGCCCACCCGCTATCCTTTTTCCGCCCTGAGCTCAATGAACGCGGCTTCCTGCGGGCCGAACAACTAGGCCAGATGCGCGACGGGCAATGGGTCAGCATCGCCGGCCTGGTCCTGGTGCGGCAGCGGCCCGGCTCGGCCAGCGGCGTCATCTTCGCCACGCTGGAGGATGAGACCGGGGTCGCCAATGTCATCGTCTGGCCGAAAACGTTCGAACGCCATCGCAAGACGGTGATGAGCGCAAAGCTGATGACAGTGACCGGCCGGCTGCAAAAGGAGGGCGAGGTCATCCACATCGTCTCACACCGGCTCGATGACCAAAGCTGGCGCCTAGCCGCCCTGGCCGGCGGTGCCGCTTTCGAGGAGGCCCTGGCCCATGCCGATGAGGTCCACCGCCCCCAGGTCGATCCGCGCACCGTGGCGCTCTACCGCAAGGCCATGCAGGGCGAACGGCTCAGCGATATCCTGCCCAACAGCCGGGATTTTCACTAGGCGGATCGGGATGTGACACTTTTTTGAAATTTCGATGAAAGTCTTGTCGGAAAACCTTTCGTTTAAGGCCTGTTAAACGAACAGAGATGACATCGCACACGACGGGCGGCGAAGCCGCTAGACGAGAAAAACGTGTGTGGCCATGCTTGCTTTTCTGAACCGCTTCAAGATTTCCAGCCGCATTGCGACCCTGGGTGCCATTGCGCTCATAGCCGTTGCGACAATGTCTGCTCTATTCTTCTGGAATAGCCGGACAACAGCGGCTGCGGTAGCCGAAGAACAAGGCTATGCCGCCATGGCAACGCTATCCAGCCAGCTGCAAACCCACGCGCTGACGCTGCGCGCCCGAGAGAATGATTTTCTGCTTTCAGCAGACATGCAGCATGTCGAAGCCTTCAATAGCGAACTCGATACGCTCAACACCCTGCTCAACAACGCCGCGAGCCTGCGCCAGGCCGACGAGCTGGCGACTGACCTCAGCCGGGCCCGACAACAGGTGAGCGCATTCGCTGACGCTTTCAGCGCCGTTGTCGCCGTCCGCCAGCGCATGGGCTTGACCCCGAGCGAGGGCCTTGAGGGCGAGCTACGCGGTGCTGTGCATGCGGTCGAAACACGCCTAGCCGAATACAATGATGCCGAACTCACGGTGAAAATGCTGATGATGCGGCGCCATGAGAAAGACTTCATGATGCGCGTTGAGGAGCGCTATATTGCGCGTCTCGATAGCCGTATCGAAGAATTCTACGACATCTGGAACAGCCGCGGATACGACCCGGCCGTAACCGAGGAAGTGTTCGGCCTGATGCAGTCCTACCAGACCGGGTTCCACAACTGGACCCGTGCCCGGCTGGAACTGGAAACAGCGACCGCAAACCTGCGCAACCGCTACAATGAACTCGCCCCGCTCTTCATGGCGATCGCCGCAAGGGCAATGGAGGGGCGGAGCCAAGCTATTGCAACACTGGCGAGAACCAAAGCCGACGCCCAGCGCATGGCAATTGCGCTGATCACAGCGATCGCTCTTATCGCAGCCGGACTGAGTTGGGCCATCGGCTCTTCAGTGACGCGCCCGATCAAGGAAGTCACCCAGCTCATGGCTGACCTTGCGAACGGAAAAAATGTGACCGTAACCGGTCAAACCCGGATCGACGAAATCGGGGACATGGCCCGCACATTGGATGTCTTCCAGCGCGAAATGCGCGCCGCCGAGACACTGCGTGAGAACCAGCGCGCCCAGGAAGATGCGACGCGCAAGGAACGCCACCAGCAAAGGCTGGCCCTGGCGGACGAATTCGACCGGTCTGTCGGCGAAATCGTGAAGAAACAATCGGAGTCCGCCGGCGCGCTGTCGCAAACGGCCGAACAGCTCCAAGCCTCCGCTGACGATGCCGGCAAGACGACGGCGGAGGTCGTCGCCGCAGCCCAGCAAACCTCTGCCAATGCTCAAGCGGTGGCCACGGCAACCGAGGAACTGAATGGGTCGGTGCGGGAAATCCTGCGTCAGGTCGAATCAGCAGCACTCAGTTCCGACAAGGCCAATGCGGAGAGCCTGAAATCACGTGAGAGCATTGGCGAGCTGGCCAGTGCTGTCGAGGAAATCGGCGAGGTCATTACCCTGATCCAGCAGGTTGCTGAGCAGACCAACCTCCTGGCTCTCAATGCGACAATCGAGGCGGCCCGGGCCGGGGAAGCCGGCAAGGGCTTCGCCGTGGTCGCCGCAGAGGTCAAAGCCCTTGCCAACCAGACTGAGCAGGCGACCGTGGACATCCGCACCCGGATCACAGATATCCGCGACAAGACCGGCACAGCCGTCACATCCATCGACACCATGACCGAGACGATCAACACGCTGACCGAAGTTTCACGTGAGGTCGGCCGGGCCGTGACACAGCAGGGCGAAGCCACAGCTGATATCGCCAAGCATATCACCGAGGCCGCCGCCGGCGCCGGAGTGGTGTCCGATGCCATGGAAAGCCTGTCCATGTCGGTCGCCAACGCCGCCGGATCAGCGACCCAGGTCCACGGAGCGTCCTCGCAACTGGCGCATCAGGCCCTCGCGCTGGAAAGTGAAGTCAGCGACTTCGTCGCCAAGGTGCGTGAGGGCTGAGGCCAAGCCCATCCCGCCCAGCCAGCGCTAGAGCGCGTAATCCCGTTCCGGGTCGACACCGGCGGTTTCAAGGAATTTGCGCACGGCGCGGACTTCTTCCTTCGGCAGGGAGTGGTGGGCGTGGTGGAAGTTCGCCGTGTGCCCGTTGAGGGTGACCGCGAATTTGGCACCGCTGCGCTCATGCAGCTCGGCGCCGAGATCGGTCAGCACGTGCTCGACATCGGCCGGGGCCAGATTGGCCGGCTCGGGGTGGTGGAAAATGGCGTGCAGCGTCTTGCGATGTTTATGATTCATGGCCGGAGCCTCCCTTCAGTCCTGCCCTCAGGCTATCGCCCTATTTTCGCTGCAGGTATGCGACAAGGCGCCCTGCGACGCTCCGCCTCACCCGGGGACAATCCGCGGCGGCGGCTAGCCCGGACGGCGCCGATTTTGCAAGACTTTGTTAACCCCACAGCGCGGTGTTACGCTTTGGGTCAGACTGGATATGGCGTGAGTTTCAAGAATGGCCGAGATGCTGAACGAGATCGAGAATCAGACCCTGTCCGCCCTCTGGGACCGGGGCTCGGCCTCGCTGGACGAGCTCGCCCTGGCGACGCGCTCCCCCGCAGGCAAGACGCTGCAGACCCTGCGCCGCCTGGTCAATAAGGGCGCCGTCGCGCGCCGGCGCCAGGGCCAGGACATCGTCTACCGCCCGCTGCTCAATCGCGAGACGGCCCGCACGCACAAGCTCGGCCGGGCCCTGTCCGGGCTCGCCATGGAGAATTCGGGACTGACCAGCATGGTCGTACTGTCTGAAGGCGATCTCGACCCGCAGGACTGGGCCGATCTGCAGGCGGAAATCGCCGAGCGCAAGGCCCGCAGGGCCGCGCGCTAGTTCGCGTCGAGGAATGCCCGCACATCGACCAGGGTTCGCGCCGGGGCTTCCTCGTGCGGCACATGGCCCAGATCGGCATAGGTCAGGATACGCGCATCGGGCATGTGCGCCGCAAATTCCTGCGCATGGGCCGACGGAACCATGACATCGCGCTCGCCCCAGACAATCAGGGCCGGAGCCTCAACCCGGGCCAGATCGGCGCGCGGGTCCGGCAGGGTAAAGACTTCCAGTCGCTCCACCAGCGCCGCGCCGACACCGGGCTGACGCATCAGGCTGTGCACGCGGCCGGGCAGGTCTTCGGGCATGCGCTCAGGGTCACCGAACAGGGCCTGTGAGGCCGCGGCAACGCCGAATTCCGGCCCCTGGGTCAGGAAAAAGGCGACGGCAGCGGGCACCGGCACCGGGTCCTCGGTCACGCCATTGATGGAAAACCCGCCAGGCGCCAGCAGCACCAGCCGCTCGACCCGGTCGGGATAGTTCGCGGCCAGGCGCCAGGCGACAAGCCCGCCAAGGGAATTGCCCACCAGGCTCGCCTGTTCAATGGCCAGGACATCAAGCAAGACGCGGGTGAATTCGACCGTTTCATCGACGCTGTAACGGGCTTGCGGATCCGGACCAGTCAGGGCGTGACCGGGCAGGTCGAAACGGACGACGCGATAATCTGCGGCGAGATCTGTGGCCCAGGCCTCCCAGCTTTCCAGCGAGTAGGAGAAACCATGGATAAGGACCAGGACCGGCGCATCCGATGGCCCTTCAATGCGAACCCGCGCGGTGACGCCATCGACATCAACCCAGCGGTCCGCCTCGCTCCAATAGGGACTGTCGGGAATGGGTCGCTCGGAAGCGGACAGTTCGAAAGTCGGCTCGACGGTGTCGCGATTGCCGAGGAGGACCCAGGCGGTCAGCGCAATCAGGACAAGGGCGATAGCAATGAAAACGAGATTGCGCATGGCGGCCTGTCCTGCCCGTCAGAGAGTTGAAAGAAAAGATGACGGGGCGGTCCGCAGACCGCCCCGCCAAGGTGCAGACTAGTAGCGCACGGCGAAGGTCGCCGTGAAGGTGCGCGGATTGCCGTAATAGGCCGTCAGCACACCTTCAGCGCCAAGCTCGGAGGCGAGCGTGTCGTTGTTGACGAAGTCATAGCCGGAGACCCGGTATTCCTCGTCGGTGAGGTTGCGGCCATGCAGGCCAACCTGGTAGCGGCCGTCCTCGCTGTCCCAGACCGCCGAAGCGTTGAACAGCGTGTAGGCCTCCTGATCGAGTTCCGCGAAGGGGAATTCGAACTGGCTGGAGTCACCGCGGTGGGACACCGTACCCAGCATCGTCAGATCACCACCATGCAGCGGCGTGACATAGCTCAGCGTCGCGCTGGCGGTCAGGTCCGGCGTGTTCTGGATGACGACATCGTTGGAAACATCGACACCGAAGGCATTGATGAATTCCTGGTACTCGCCATCGAGATAGCCAATGGCCCAGCTCAGATCGAGGCTGTCACCGGCGTTGGCAACGCCCTCGCCGAGGGTCCAGAAGCCTTCATACTCGATGCCCCAGATCTCGGCCGAAGCGGCATTGGTGGTAACACCGGTGAAGTCGTCGGCAATGCCGTCATTATTGGTATCGATACCCACGGAACCCGGGATCTGGACATCCTGGTAGTCAGCAAAGAACCAGGCCAGGGAGTGGCGGTAGTTGTCGCCGGTGAATTTCCAGCCGATCTCATAGCTGTCCACGGTTTCCGGCTCGAAGGACATGAAGCGGAAGATCTCGGCATCCGTCACCGTACCACTCTGGTCAAAGTCCGGCGCACCAGTGGTTTGTGCCCGCGGGTCGAAACCGCCGCCTTTGAAGCCCTGGGAATAGGTGAAGTAGAGATTGTTCCGGTCATCGGCCTCATAAGCGAGGGAGACGGTCGGGCTGAAGTCCGTCCAGTCATTGGTGCCCTGGAAGTCCGACGTCGTCGCGACCGGGGCACCGGTCCCGCCGAAGAACTCCGAGAAACCACCAAAATAGGTCCGGCGCAGGACGCGCGAGGTGCGCTCATCAGACGTGTAGCGGCCACCGAGCGTGACCGAGAACTGGTCCGTCACGTCATAGGTGAAGTTACCGAAGAAGGAATAGGTCTCAGTATCCACTTCGCCGAAGGTCTGAGCGTTCAGACCGGCGATAACATTGTCCAACAACACATCGAACACGGTCAGCGCCGAGGCGTCGAGATAGTAGTAGCCGAAGACACCCGCGAGACGGTCACCTTCATAGAGGACCTGGAATTCCTGCGAGAACTGCTCGTTGTCATAGATGGCCGGCACATCGAAGTCGCCGGACGGCAGGGCGTCGAAATCGATCGGCGTGGTGCTGGAATCCTCACGCTGGGAGGTGATGCTGCGCATCGTCCAGCGATCATTGATGGTCCAGTCGGCAGACAGGGAGAGACCTTCGGTTTCAACCTGCTGGTCAACGACATTAAGCCCCCCGCGGGAATCGAAGACATCGTCGAGAACCGGTGCACCGGAGAGTTGGCCCGGGATCAGGCGATGACCGCCACGGGCGTTCGAATTATCTTCCGACGTGTCATAGCTCAGGCGGAGGAAGAAGCTGTCGCTCGGCTCCCATTCCAGAGATACGCGACCGGCCAGGATGTCCTTGTCATAGTTCTCGGTGCCAAGGGTCAGATTGGTGCCGAAACCGTCACGGTCGTAATTGGCGATGGCGCCACCGATCCGGAAGGTGTCGCTCAGCGGCATGCTGGCGGTGAGGATCTGATCGAGCTGACCATAGCTGCCGATATTGACGCGGGCATTGAAGGTCGGATCGGTCGGATCGAGGCGGCGGGTGACGTATTTGATCGCGCCACCGATGGTATTGCGGCCATACAGCGTGCCCTGCGGGCCGCGCAGGACTTCGATGCGCTCGACGTCGAAGATATCCAGCACAGCCGATTGCGGGCGGTTGAGATAGACATCATCAACATAGATGCCGACACCGGCCTCGAACCCGGCCACCGGGTCCTGCTGGCCAACGCCGCGGATGAAGGCGGTCAGGGTCGAATTGGTGCCGCGGGACACTTCCAGCGTCACGTTCGGCGTGGTTTCACCGACCGAGGTGATGTCGACAGCGCCGAGCGTTTCCAGCTGCTCGCCGGAATAGGCGGTCACGGAGAGCGGCACATCCTGCAGCGACTCCTCGCGGCGACGCGCCGTCACAGTGACGACGTCGTCGATCTGGTCGCCATCCTGCGCCAGAGCTGCCGGCGCAGCCATGGGCAGGGTCGCCAGGACGCTGCCTGCAAGCAGGGCCGACCGGGTAATCTTGAAAAGCGGTTTCATTAGGTACTCCCCTCAAATTTCTGGACTGGGCTCGCTGCCGTCTGCACCCGGCTGGCGAAGTCGCGGACCGCATGTTCGAACTCTGTCGGTTCTTCCAGATGCGGTGCGTGGCCCGAGCGCGCGAACTCCTGTCGTGACGCTTCGGGCAGGGTTTCAACGAGATACCGGCTCGTTTCCGGGCCATAGGCATCACTGCGGCCGCCATAGGCAATCAGCGTGGGGACGCGGATCGCCGGCAGTTGGGGACGCAGATCCTGTTGCGCCATGGAAGCCCAGAGGCAGGCCATGGCGTCTGAATCGAGATGGCGCATGCGATCGCTGGTGCGCGCCACGAGATCGGGATTACCCCGGGCTGTGTCGCGAGCGAACATGTGCGGGGTGAAGGCGCGGACATAGGCGGGCCAGTCCTTGCGCATGACATCGAGCGCCCGGGCGCTGGAGGCGGCGTCTAGACCATTGACCATGCCCAGCGACCAGTCGGCATTATTGAGAATGCGCGGGCTCATATCTTCGACAATCATGCCGGCAAACGCATTGCCGCTGTCAGCCAGCAGGCTTTGCCAGAGCACCATGGCGCCCATGGACCAGCCGAGAGCAACAACATGATCGAGCTCCAGATGAGCGACCAGTTCAGCGATATCGGCGGCGAGGAGCTCGATCGAGAGCGGGCTCGGCCCGGCCGGCGTTTCGCCATGGCCGCGCAGGTCGGGAATGATCACCCGGTGGTCGCGTGCCAGGGCGGCGCTGAGATCTTCGAAGAAAACGGACGACGCCGCCCAGCCGTGAACCAGCAGGATGGCGGGCCCCTGACCATAATCGAAATAGCAAAGCGGATTGCCGTCGCGCAAAACCAGTTCGCGACGGTGCGATGGATCGTTATGCGCGACCTTTGCGCTCAACATTTTTATCGCACTCCCCTTGGCACGGGCGTTTTTCTCGTTTCGTGCCATATTGCCTTAGGACCAATTTTGTGAAAACTGAATCATATGTCAACTTTGCAAAAAGCCAGCGCTTCGAAAAATCCGAAGACCGCACGCGGCCAGCGCACCCGGAACAAGCTGCTCGACGCAGCGGAAATCGCTTTCGGGGAAGAGGGTTTCCACGCCACATCGATCGGCGACATCACCGGCCGGGCGCAGGTCGCACTGGGAACTTTCTACGTCTATTTTGACTCAAAAGATGAGATATTCCGGGCACTTGTTGCCCATATGGGGCATATGGTCCGAAGTTGGATTGCCGAGCGCGTTGCCGGTGCCACGGACCGCCTCGATGCCGAGTTCAAGGGGCTGGTGGCCTATATCGAATTCGCCCGTGCACACCGCAATCTCTACCGCATCATTGAGGAGGCGCAATTCGTCGCCCCTGATGCATACAAGGCACACTATGAGCGCTTCGCCGAGGGCTATCAGCGCAATCTGCGCGAGGCTGAAGAGCGCGGTGAGCTTCGCTCCGGCGATGCCGATACCCGCGCCTGGGCCCTAATCGGGATGAGCGTCTTCCTCGGGCTCAAATTTGGCATCTGGGATACCGAGCGCAGTCCGGAAGCCATTGCCCGCGATGCAATCGACATGATCTCCGGAGGCCTGAAGCCATGACGGAGACGCTGGAGCACCCCCCCCTGATCTCGCATTTCGATCATGATGTGCTGACGCTCCAGCTCAACCGGCCGGGGCGTGCCAACAGCCTGACCCCCGAGCTTCTCGAAACGGGTCTCAACGCCCTGCACGAACACAGCGACGCCCACACAATTGTCCTGACCGGTGCCGGTCGCGCCTTTTCAGCCGGCGGCGATCTCGGCGGCTTCCTCGAACATGCCGAAACCACCGAGGCCCTGCTCGGCTATTCCGACCGGCTCGTGGGGCTGCTCAACGCCTTTATCCTTGCCCTGGTGGAAAGCGAGGGCCTGGTGCTGGCGGCAGTCAATGGTCCCGTAACCGGCGGATCTCTCGGACTTGTCCTCGCCGCCGATCATGCGGTGTTCGCCGAGACCGCCTTCGTGCAACCCTATTATGGCCAGATCGGCTTCGCGCCCGATGGCGGCTGGACTGCCATGCTGCCCGATGTCATCGGCGCGGCGCAGACCCGCAACTGGATCGCCACCGATGTGCGCTATGACGCCATCACCGCGCTGCATATCGGTCTGGCACACGAGGTCGCCGCGGCGGACGAATTCGGCACCACGGTCCGTGAAGCCATGGAGCGGCTCGCTGTCATGGACCGGGCGGTCATCCAGGCGTCCCGTCGCATGCTCAATGCCGACCGTGACGCCCTCGAGAACAAGCTCGAACGCGAAAAGCGCGCCTTCCTCGATCTCATTGCACGCCCGTCAACACTGAGCCGGATGCGCGCCTTTGCCGGCGGCAAACACCGCGACAGCGATACGCTCCGGGAGGTTCATTCCGATGATCACTGATATTGTCCGCCGCCGCGCTGCACTCGGGCCGGACCGGACGGCCTTCCACACAGTCGAAACCGGTGAGCGGGTCAGCTATGCGCAACTGGAAGAGCGAAGCGCCCGCGCCGCCAGCCTGATCGCCGGCCTCGGCGTCCGTCATGGCGACCGGGTCTCCATCCTGTGCCGCAACCGGGTCGAGTTCTTCGAACTCATGTTTGCCTGCGCCAAGCTCGGCGCCATCCTGGTGCCGCTGAACTGGCGCATGCCCGGAGCCGAACTCAAGGGCCTGATCGAGGATTGTACCCCGGCGCTCATGGTGACCGGTGCGGAAGACCGTGAAGCGGCCGCTATCGCCATCGCGGGACGTGCCACCCCGATCCTTGATCTCGACGCGGACTATGCGCAACAGCGCGACAGCGCCGCGCCGCATCCGGGCCGCACCGGCTGGCCCGAGGATGAAACCTGGTACCTGATCTATACCTCCGGCACGACGGGGCGGCCCAAGGGCGTCATCCAGACCTATGGCATGGCGATGATCAACTACATCAATATCGGCCAGGCCATCGGCCTGCGCGGTGAGGATGCGACGCTCAACTTCCTGCCGCTCTTCCATACCGCCGGGATCAATCTGCACACCCTGCCGGTGCTGATCGCCGGCGGGCTGGTGCATATCCTGCCCGGCTTCGAGCCGGGCCCGATGCTCAAACTGATCGATGAGGGCGCGCTGGACGTCTTCATCGGCGTGCCCGCCTGTTATCGCGGCCTCATCCTGCATGAGGACTTTGCCAAGACCGATCTGACCCGGCTGCGCCACTGGGCCTGCGGCGGGGCCCCGCTGCCCGATATCCTCGTCGAGCAATTCGCCGAGCGTGGTGCCGTGGTCTGCAATGGCTTCGGCATGACCGAAACCGGCCCGACCGCCTTCCTCGTCGACCCCGAACGGGCGCTGGAGAAAATCGGCTCGGTCGGCAAACCCCAGGTGATGATCGATGCACGGATCGCCTCGGATGACGGCAAACCCGTGCCCCAGGGCGAGACCGGGGAGATCCAGTTCTTCGGACCGGGCCTGACGCCGGGCTATTGGAACCGGCCGGAGGAAACCGAGAAACTCTTTACTCCGGACGGCTGGCTGAAAAGCGGCGATCTGGGCCGGTTCGACGCCGATGGCTATTGCTTCGTCGCCGGCCGGATCAAGGAGATGTATATTTCCGGCGGTGAGAATGTGTATCCGGCGGAAGTCGAGAATATCCTGCATGAGCACCCCGCCGTGCTCGAAGCCGCCATTACCGGTATCGCCGACGAGAAGTGGGGCGAGGTGGGATGTGCCCACATCATGCTCCGCCCGAACCAGACGGCGACGGAAGACGATCTGCGCGCCTGGTGCCGCGAACGCCTCGCCGCCTACAAGGTCCCGAAATACGTGCACTTTGCCGCCGATTTCCCGCGCACAGCCGCCGGCAAGGTGCAAAAACACCTGCTCCCGGTTCCGGAGACGGCGCAGTGAAACAGGCGTCGCTGATCCGCTCTTTCCGGCAAAGCGACTTTGATGCGTTCGCCGCCCTGTCCGGCGACGACAATGCCATCCACACCGATCCGGACTTCGCCGCCCGCACCCGGTTCGGCAAGACCGTGGCGCATGGCGCCATGCTGTGCGCGGTCCTGCGCGGCCTCGTCGACCAGCTTGTGCCCGGTGGCCGGCAGCTTCGCCAGTCGACCATGTACCCGGCCCCCTCCCCGGTTGATGAGGTCCTGCGTTTCCAGGCGGAGATCACGGCGGAAGACGAAAACCGCGTCGTCATCGACCTGCTGGTCCAGCGCGTCGCCGATGGCGAGACGACTTGCACAGGACAGACGGAGATCGCGCGCGGATGACACAGCTGGAACTCGGACAGCGCGCCGAACGCCGGCGCCGTTTCAACACCACGGACGCCGAAACCCTGCGCCAAATCACCGGTGCTGCCACCCCGGCGGGCGCGGTGCCCGAGGCTCTGATCAATGCCCTGTTTTCCGACCTGCTTGGCGTCGACTTGCCCGGACGCGGTACCAACTACCTGAAACAGGAAACAGAATTCCTCGCCGCAGTACCGCTTGACCAGGACATCATCGCCGAGATCGAGATCATCCGCCTGCGTCCGGACAAGCATCTGGTCGACCTGTCCACCACCTGCCGCCTGGCCAACGGAACCCCGCTCGCCAGCGGCCGGGCATTGGTTCTGGCCAAGGATGTGGACGGCGCCTGGGGCTAGTGCAACCAAGGGGTTATTGCCAATTGGGCCCAGCTATGGAAACTGCCGCGCCATGTTGGCACTTGCTCCCAAATCCGCCGTCGAGACCCGCGACGCGATCATCATCGGCGGCGGTCACAACGGCCTCGTCTGCGCCGCCTACCTCGCTGAAGCCGGCCTCAAGGTCACCGTGCTGGAACAGCGCGACGTCGTCGGCGGCGCTGCGGTCACCGAGGAATTTCACCCGGGATTTCGCAATTCCGTGGCCTCCTACACGGTGTCGCTGCTCAATCCGAAAGTGATCGCGGACCTCGATCTGCATCATTACGGCCTGAAGATCGTCGAGCGAAAGGTGAGCAATTTCCTGCCCCTGGATGATGGCTACCTGCTCGCGGGAGAGGGCCTGACGCACGACCAGGTCGCCAAGTTTTCCAAGGCCGATGCTGCCAAGCTGGACGCGTTCAACACCCGGCTCGACGCCATCGCCGACACGCTGCGGCAGCTGGTACTGGAAACCCCGCCCAATCTGCGTGAAGGCGGCTGGCTGTCGGCTCTGCCCGAACTGATCAAGGTAGCCGGCCTGGGCGGGCGCCTCAGCGGCATGCCCATGGGGACCAAGCGCGACCTGCTGGACCTGTTCTCCAAATCGGCCGGCGACTGGCTTGATGGGTGGTTCGACAGCGAGCCGATAAAGGCCCTGCTCGGCTTTGACAGCGTGGTCGGTAATTATGCCAGCCCCTACACGCCCGGCTCAGCCTATGTACTGCTCCACCACGTCTTCGGTGAGGTCAATGGCAAGAAGGGCAGCTGGGGCCACGCCATTGGCGGCATGGGCGCGATCACCCAGGCCATGGCCCGCTGCTGCGAGGACCGCGGCGTGGACATCCGTACCGGCTGCCGCGTCGCCGAAGTGCTGACAGACAACGGCTCAGCAACGGGCATTGTCCTGGAGAGCGGTGAAGTCCTGCATGGCCGCGCCGTGGTCTCCAATCTCAATCCCAAGCTCTTGTTCGGTTCACTGGTCGACAATGACGCCCTGCCGGACGACTTCAACGACAGGATCGCCCGCTATCGCTGCGGGTCAGGCACATTCCGGATGAATGTCGCACTGTCGGAATTGCCGCGCTTTTCCTGTCTGCCGGAACCGGGTGATCACCTGACAGCTGGCATCATTATCGCTCCCAGCCTTGCCTATATGGAACAGGCCTATAGCGATGCGCGGCGCCATGGCTGGTCGCGCGAACCCATTATCGAGATGCTGATCCCGTCCACGCTCGATGACACGCTCGCGCCCGAGGGCCAGCATGTCGCCAGCCTGTTCTGCCAGCACGTCGCCCCTGTCCTTCCGAATGGCGACAGCTGGGATGATCACCGCGACACGGTCGCCGATCTGATGATCGACACCGTCGAGAAATGGGCACCGGGCTTCAAGGCGTCGGTTCTGGGACGCGAGGTGCTTTCGCCGCTCGACCTGGAACGCACATTCGGCCTCGTCGGTGGCGATATCTTCCATGGTGCGCTGAGCCTGGACCAGCTCTTCTCGGCCCGCCCGGTTCTGGGTCATGCCGATCACCGCAGCCCGCTCAAACGGCTTTACCAATGCGGGTCCGGTACGCATCCGGGCGGCGGCGTCACCGGTGCCCCGGGACACAATGCAGCACGGGAAATTCTCAAGGACGTCAGAGCCCGGCGCATATAGCTATAACTTATCGGATTTTTGGTTGCGTCCCGCTCCAGCTCAAAGCTAGAACACTATTCCTGAGTATTTAAAGGGGGATAGGAGCATGGCGAAGAAGGGCAAGCTGAGCCGCCGCTCTTTCTTGTTGAATGTGTCCGGGGGCATCGTTTCCGTCGGCGCTATGGCTTCGGTGACGGGTCAGGCCGAAGCTTTGCAGCAATATACCGGCGAGACGGATAACGACTCCGGCAGCTATGCGGATCGCGCAGGCTATGGCCGCCAGCGGCGAACCGGCAATACCGATAATGATAGCGGAAGCGGTGCAGACCGGGCCGGCTATGGGCGCCAGTCGCGCACGGGCAATACCGACAATGACAGCGGCACCTATGCCGACCGTGCGGGTTATGGCACCCAGCGGCGGACCGGCAATACGGATAATGACAGTGGCTCGAATGCCGACCGTGCCGGCTATGGCCGTCAAAGCCGTACCGGTAACACCGATAATGATAGCGGTTCGAACGCCGATCGCGCTGGTTATGGCCGGCAAAGCCGGACTGGCAATACCGACAATGACAGCGGCTCCTATGCCGACCGTGCGGGTTATGGCCGCCAATCGCGCACCGGCAACACCGATAATGACAGCGGCTCTTACGCAGACCGCGCAGGCTATGGCCGACAAACGCGTACCGGCAATACTGACCGGGATAGCGGGGTCAACGCCGACCGCGCCGGGTACGGGCGCCAACGTCGCACCGGCTGTACCGACAGCGATGGTGGCAGCAATGCGGACCGCGCAGGATATGGTCGCTGCTAGCGGCGCCTATCCCAAACAGAAAAGGGGCGAGCTGTCACATAGACCGCTCGCCCCTCTTGTTTTGCAGCACAGCTTTCGCAATCAAGCGCGCTCAATCGCCTCGCGGATGAGCTGCTGAGCCTTGTCGGCATCGCCCCAGCCCTGGACCTTCACCCATTTATTGGGCTCGAGATCCTTGTAGTGCTCGAAGAAGTGCGTGATGCGCGCCAGCAGCGGCTTCTGGACGTCGGTGAAATTCTTCACATCGTCGTAGAAGGGCGTCAGCTTGGTATGCGGCGCAGCGAGAATTTTTTCGTCCAGGCCGCTCTCGTCTTCCATCAGCAGCACACCGACCGGGCGCGCGCGCACAACGCAGCCCGGCATGAGCGTCGTCTGGCCCAGCACCATGACGTCAATCGGGTCACCATCATCGGACAGGGTGTGCGGGGTGAAGCCGTAATTACACGGATACATCATCGGCGTGTGCAGGAAGCGATCGACGAAGACGGTACCGGCATCCTTGTCCATCTCGTATTTGACCGGCTGACCGCCGACCGGAACTTCGATGATGACATTGATGTCTTCCGGCGGATTGACGCCGGCAGGGATTTTATCAAGGCGCATGGGGCGGGCTCCTTGCAGGACTGAAAATTGGCGACCCTCATACGCGCTTCCCCGGGCTGCGCCAATGGCCTTGCTGCGCTGCACTATGAAAAATCCGCGCTCAATCAATTAATCCGCCTGGCATTTGCACGCCAGGGGCGAAAACGGGCATGGTCGCGCCATGAGCGAACACGAAAATTCCGAGTTGGTCGGCCTTGTTCTGGCTGGTGGTCAAAGCCGGCGCATGGGCCGCGACAAGGCCGGGATGCGCTGGCGCGGCCAGACCCTTCTCGAACAGGCACAATCCTGCCTTCAGGCGGCGGGCTGCAGCGCGGTCCATGTACTCGGTCCGAAGGGTGATTTTCCCGACAAGCAAGGCCAAAAGGGACCAGCCCACGCACTCTACGACGTCATGAACGCGCTCGACAGCAAGCGGGCCTTCCTCGCCTTGCCCGTCGACATGCCTCTGATCGACGCCAGCGACCTCTCGGCGCTGATCGGCGCCGCACGCGCCCGGGCGTACCGGGACCACCCCCTGCCCGCCTTTTTCCCGGCCCGCCTGCACACCAAGTTCGAGCCGCCGCAGCACTTCTCGATGCGAATGCTGCTTGAAGCTTACGAGGTCGACTGGCTCGAGCTTCCGCGATCACGCGCTGATCACTTTGCCAATATCAACACACCTGAGGACTTCGCAGCGCTCGATAAGGCGCTAGATTAGCGTCCAGCGACACTAGGGGTTGATTTGGACCGGACAGGCTTTTCCGACATGGCGACACCTCTGATCGATGCTTTCGGGCGATCGATCACCTATCTGCGCCTGTCCGTCACCGACCGGTGTGACCTGCGATGCGTGTATTGCATGAAGGCCCGGCCGGAATTTCTGCCAAAATCGGAATTGCTGACCCTGGAAGAACTCACGCATGTCGCGGATGCCTTCATTCGCCGCGGTGTCAGCAAGATCCGCATCACCGGTGGCGAGCCCCTGGTGCGCCGGGACATTCTCACCCTGATCGAAAATCTGGGCGCCCGGATCGGCTCGACCGGCCTCGAGGAAGTCTGCCTGACCACGAATGCCACCCAATTGCCGCGCTTTGCCAAACAGATCGCTGCCGCCGGCATCAAGCGGATCAATGTCTCGCTCGACACGCTGGACCCGGACCGCTTTGACCGTCTGACCCGCGGCGGACGACTGTCGGATACACTCGACGGTATCGAAGCGGCCGCTGCCGCTGGCCTGAAGATTAAAATCAACACGGTCGCCCTGAAGTCCGGCAATGCCGACGAGCTCGATCATTTGGTCAGCTGGTCACACCGGCATGGCCACGACATCACCTTCATCGAAGTCATGCCGGTCGGTGATGTCGGCTTCGACCGGGCTGATCAATTCCTGCCCCTGTCAGCCGTAAGGGAGCGTTTTGAGCAGATCTGGACGCTCAACGACCTGCCGGACCGCACCGGAGGCCCGGCGCGCTATGTGCGGGTTGAGGAGACCGGCGGCCGGGTCGGCTTCATCACGCCATTGACGGAAAATTTCTGTGCCGGCTGCAACCGCGTCCGCCTGACCTGCACAGGCCAGCTTTACATGTGCCTGGGTCAGTCTGGCCGGGTCGACCTGCGCACGGCGCTGCGCGAAGGCGGACCGGAGGCTCTCGACCAGGCGCTTGATGAAGCCATGCGGGCCAAGCCGGAAGCACATGATTTTGACGTATCGCCCGGGGCTGCCCCCGCCGTCCCGCGCACCATGGCGCATACGGGAGGCTAGGATGACCTTGAATATCCGCTATTTCGCCTCGCTTCGCGATGAAATGGGCCGCTCGCAGGACGCTCTCGACGCCGCGGTGGCTAACCAGGTCTCCGGCATTATCGCCCATCTCAAGGATCGCGATGAAAAGGGATGGGTTCTGGCGGAACCCTTCGTGCGGATCATCGTCAACGGTGTTGTGGCTCATGCCGAGACACCGGTGGCGGATGGTGATGAGATTGCCTTCTGCCCGCCCTTTTCCGGGGGTTAGTCGGATGAGTATTCAAGTGCGCATCCTCCCAGAGGCCATGGACCCCGCCGCCAGCTTGGCCGAGCTGTGCGGACGTGACAGTGAGGCCGGCGCGATCAGCAGCTTCATCGGCCAGGTCCGGAGCGGCGATGACCTCATAGCCCTCGAGCTTGAACACTATCCCGGCGTCACCGAGGCCGCGCTTGAGGGCATCGCGCAGGCTGCGATGCAACGCTGGTCCCTGACCGAGGCCCGCATCATCCACCGCGTTGGCCGGATGGAGGTCGGCGAGCCCATCGTGCTGGTCGCCGCGGCTGCGCCGCACCGCCGCGCCGCCCTCGCAGCGGTCGAGTTCATGATCGATGTCCTCAAGACCCAGGCCCCGTTCTGGAAAAAAGAATATACCCGTACCGGCTCGCACTGGATCGAGCCCCGGGACGAGGATCACGCGGCAGCCGAGGGCTGGCTGCGTAGCACACAGGATCAGGCTGTATGAGCGACATTCCCGAAACCGTAGGCTTCGCCGTCATGACCGTCTCCGATACCCGCGACGAGACATCCGACCGGACCGGTCCATGGCTGCGCGAACAAATCGAGGCCGAGAACCATGCCGTGATCGACCACGCGATTATTGCCGACGATATCGAGGCGATCCGTGCCCAGATCCGGTCCTGGCTCGGCGATGGGCGAATTCATGCCATCATTACCACTGGCGGGACCGGACTGACCGGACGGGACGTGACGCCGGAAGCTGTGCGCCCGCTGTTCGACAAGGAGCTGGACGGGTTTGCTGTGGTGTTTCATCAGGTCAGCTACCGATCCGTCGGCGTCTCGACGATCCAGTCCCGTGCGCTCGCGGGGATCGCCGACGGCACCTATATTTTCGCTATTCCAGGCTCCATGGGCGGTTGCAAGGATGCCTGGAACCATGTTCTGCGCGACGAGTTCGATCGGTCCCACCGGCCCTGTAACCTGGTCGAGTTGATCCCGCGCTTGAAAGAGGTCTGACATGTCCGCACTGACACACCAGGACAGCGATGGACGCATTCGCATGGTCGATGTCGGCGACAAGGCCGTGACCCGGCGCCGGGCCGTGGCCGAGGCGCAGATCACCATGAACGCCGAGGCCTTCACCGCCGTGCGCGACGGGCAGGGCCCGAAAGGCGATGTGCTCAAGACAGCGGAAATTGCCGGTATCATGGCCGCCAAGAAAACCAGCGACCTGATCCCGCTCTGCCATCCCCTCCCGCTTACCAAGCTGAAAGTCGCCATTGAAGCGCTCCCGTCCGGAGCGGGGTTCCACATCACCGCGGAAGCCCAGACAGACGGCAAGACCGGGGTTGAGATGGAGGCGCTGACCGCCGCCTCTGCCGCAGCCCTGACGGTCTATGACATGGCCAAGGCGCTGGATAAATCCATGGAGATCTCCGGCCTTCGCCTGGTCAGCAAGACGGGCGGCAAGTCCGGCGATTATCAGCGGCCGGGCTCATGATCAGCCTGACAGAGGCCCAGCGACGGGTGCTGGACCACCTATCTCCGCTGGGAGCAGAGCAAATCGGCCATGAGCAGGCGCTGAACCGCCGGCTTGCCGTTCCGGTCATCGCCGTGCGCACCCAGCCGCCGGTCGATGTTTCGGCCATGGATGGCTATGCTGTAAGGGCCGCTGACCTGACGACCCAACCGGCCGAACTGACACTCGCCGGTGAAAGTGCCGCCGGCCATGCCTTTGCAGAGATGCTCATCGAGGGCCGGTGCCTGCGCATCTCGACCGGTGCGGCCATCCCTGCGGGCGCCGACCAGGTCGTCATCCAGGAAAATACGACCCGCGCAAATGACCGCGTGACACTGACTGACACGCCCGCACCGGGCCGACATATCCGCCGGGCCGGACTGGATTTTCAAGCGGGCGACACCCTGCTGAACGCCGGCATCCAGATGACCGCCGAGCGGCTGGCGCTGGCCGTGGGCGCCGCTGTCTCCGGCTTCGAGGTGTTCAAACAGCCTGTCGTCGGCATTTTGTCGACCGGCGATGAACTGGTGGAACCCGGTCAGGTTCCGGCCGCCGACCAGATCTATAATTCTGTCTCCCACGCTCTACGCGGTCTGGTGGAAACCTGGGGTGGTCAGGCCCGTTATCTCGGCATCGCACGAGACAATGAAAACGACGTCGCAATGAAACTGGATAGCGCGGCAGAATGCGACCTCCTGGTCACGATCGGCGGCGCCTCTGTTGGCGACCATGATCACTTGCGCCGTGTGTTCGGCGAACGGGGCGGCCAGCTGGTCTTCGAGAAAGTTGCGGTAAAACCGGGCAAACCGACCTGGTTTGGCGAAATGGAGAGTGGCCCGGTGCTCGGCCTGCCCGGCAATCCGGTATCCGCTCTGGTGATGGCCCGCCTGCTCTTGAGGCCTGCCCTCGCCCGGCTTGGCGGCACCGAGCACACAACCCTGTTCCGGACGGCCAGCCTGTCGCAAGCCCTGGGCGCAAACGGTGATCGCGAGACCTTTGTCCGCGCCCATTTCGATCCAGCCCGGAATCAGATCGCGCCCGACGCAAACCAGGATTCCTCAGCCCTGTCAGCGCTGGTGCGATCCAATGCGCTGATCCGTCGCGAGATCGGCGCGCCAGAGGGCAAAGCCGGCGATCTGGTGGAATTTATTGCCCTGGACTAGCCGGTGACCGAAAAGCCGTGCGCGAACGGGTCACGCTCATCGACAAAGATCGTGTTGATCCCGGTCTGCAGCGCCCAGCCGCGGATACTGGGCATGATGGCGTCGAACTCGCCGAGCCGCGTCGCGCTTTCCACACGTCCGTGGAAGAGGCTGCCGATAATGCTTTCGTGCACAAATGTGTCGCCAGGCTGCAAGCGCCCCCGCGCAGCCAGCTGGGCCATGCGGGCACTGGTGCCGGTGCCGCAGGGCGACCGGTCGATGGCGCGTTTGCCATAGAAGACGGCATTGCGGGCATCGGCCTCGGCAGACTTGGGCGCATCGGTCCACATGACGTGACTGACCCCGCGCACACTCGGATTTTCCGGATGGATGACATCGACGGCCGCATCAGCCAGTTCGCGCAATTTGGGGCTGAGCGCGATGATGCGGTCCACACCCAGCGCATCAATTCCCTCATAACCGCCCTGCGGTTCGACAATCGCGTAGTAATTGCCGCCATAGGCGATGTCGACGCTCAGCTTGCCCAGTTCCGGGCAGTGCAGTTCGACATCACGGCAGGCCAGATAGCTGGCGACATTGAAAATCCGCACGCCGGCGACACGCTCACCATCCCACTCAATCTCGGCCCGAACCCGGCCCGCGGGCGCATCCAGCACGACCTCGTCGCGCGAGCGCGGTTTGAGGATGCCATTCTCCAGCCCCATGGTGATGGCGCCGATCGTGCCATGGCCACACATGGGCAGACATCCCGTGGTCTCGACAAACAGGATCGACGCATCCGCATCAGCCGAATGCGGCGGGTAGAATATGGCACCGGACATCATGTCATGGCCGCGCGGCTCGAACATGAGCGCGGTGCGGATCCAGTCATGGCGCGCCATGAAATCGAGCCGCTTGGCGCTCATGTCAGTGCCCTTCAGCTCCGGCATGCCACCCATGATCAAGCGCACCGGATTGCCGCAGGTATGCCCGTCAAGGCAGGAGAATGTGTGCCGCATCGAGCTCGACCTAGTGCGCGATAACCGTGTCCTTGAGAATGAGCGGACGGGTGTCCCGGGCCCGCTCGACCATGGCCACCACTTCGGCCCGGCGCTCGCCCTGCAGTGCCATACGCGGCATGCGCACGCGCTCGGAACCGCGTTCCATGACCGCTTCGGCCAGCTTGATGGACTGGACCAGGTCATGCTCGGCATCGAGATGAAGCAGGGGCATAAACCAGCGATAGATGACCCGGGCTGCGTCGAGATCGCCGGCTTCGAATGCATCCCAGAGCGCGATGGATTCCTTCGGGAAGGCATTGGTCAGGCCGGAAACCCAGCCCTTGGCCCCAAGCAGCAATTCTTCCAGCGCGACATCGTCGAGACCCGCGAACACGACATAGCGATCACCACAGGCATTGATGATATCGGTGATACGGCGCGGATCCGGCGCGCTTTCCTTGATCGACACAAGCGTTTCGACATCGCTCAGCTTTTTCAGCAGATCAACGGAAATGGAGACCCGGTAGGCGGGCGGGTTGTTGTAGAGCATGATCGGCAGATGGGTCGCAGCGGCCACCGTGCGGATATGCGCCTCGAGCTCGTGCTCCTGGGGCACATAGACCATGGCCGGAAGCAGCATCAGCCCATCCGCCCCGATCTCCGCGGCGTCACGCGCATAGTCAGCCGCCAGCTCGGTGCTGAGTTCGGACACGCCGGTAATGACCGGGACGCGCCCGGCAACGGCATCAACAATCGAACGGAGGGTGGCGCGCTTTTCATCCGCCTTCAGCGAATTGTTCTCGCCGACGGTTCCCATGGCGACGATCCCGTGCACGCCATCGGTGACGAGATTATCGACGACGCGGGCCGTAGCCTCGTGATCGATGCTGAAGTCTTCTGCGAATTGGGTCGTCGCGGCCGGAAATACACCGCGCCAGTTAACCGTGGCCATATCACCCTCCTGAATGTCCGAGGCCGGCACTCGATCATCAATTGCTTCGACAAACAACTCCCTTCGGCGTTCTGCTCGCGAAGGTGACAGGTTGAACGGACAGGGATAGCGTTGCGCCGAATTGATGGGGAGACATTCATGAGCTTCGTACGCGCAATCGCCGCCGCACTGACGCTGGCCGGCGCCGGCATGGCCGCTCCGGCCCTGGCCCAATCCGACATCGCCAGCCTGAGCGAAACGGTCGCTGGCATGGAGCGACGCGAGGGCTTCCTGCCGCTCTATGTCGATGGTGAGAGCGGACGTATCCTGGCTGAGCTCACCCCGCAGGATGACGGGTCGCTGGGCCGGATGATCTACACCGCCCGTCTCACCTCTGGCCTGGGGTCCAACCCGGTCGGCCTGGATCGCGGCCGCGGAACCAGCTCGCACATCCTGCGCTTTTTCCGCGTTGCCAATCAGGTTTTCGCGGAGTTCGAAAACACGACCTATGTCGCGCTGGGCGCCGGCGAGGACGAGGCGCGCGCGACGCAGCAATCCTTTGCCCGCTCGATTGTCTGGCAGACGGAAATTGCCGGCCAGTCGAATGGCCGCGTTGTTATCGACCTGACGGACTTCCTCAAGCGCGATCCGGTCGGGGCAATCGGTTATCTCTCCGGTACCAACCAGGGCAGTTTCTCCATCGATAGCGGCCGCAGTGCCCCTCTCACCGACACCGCTCTCGCCTTCCCGGAAAATGTCGAGATCGATGCGCTTCTGACCCTGCAATCCTCCTCGCCGGGATCGGAAGTACGCGCTGTGACGCCCTATCCGACCGCTGTGACCCTCACCGTCCACCATTCCTTCGTCGCCCTGCCCGAGCCCGGCTACACGCCGCGCTACGCGGACCAGCGCGCCGGTTCGATCACTTCGGCCTTTTACGACATGGCGGCCCCACTCGACGAACCGCTGCGCCGCGTCTTCGCCCTGCGCCACCGGCTCAACCGGGTTGATCCGGCGGCCGAGAGCGGGCCGGTGGAAGAGCCTATCATCTATTATGTCGACCGGGGCGCACCTGACGTTATTCGTGACGCCCTGATCGAGGGGGGCCAGTGGTGGGCCGACAGTTTTGAGGCGGCTGGGTTCGAAGATGCCTATCGCGTCGAACTCCTGCCGGAAGGCGTTCACCCCCTCGATGTCCGCTACAATGTTATCCAGTGGGTGCACCGCCAGACCCGCGGCTGGTCCTATGGCGCATCGGTTATTGACCCGCGCACGGGCGAGATCCTGAAAGGTCATGTCACGCTGGGCAGCCAGCGCGTGCGCCAGGACCGGATGATCTTTGAAGGCCTGCTTGGCGTTGACGGAACAGGCACGGGATCGCCGGACGATCCGCTCGAAATTGCCCTGGCCCGAATCCGTCAGCTCTCCGCCCATGAAATCGGACATACGATCGGCCTGGCTCACAATTTTGCCGCCAGCATCAATGACCGCGCCTCGGTGATGGATTATCCCGCGCCCTGGGTCCGGGTCGATGCCGCCGGTGAGATCGACATTTCCAACGCCTACGACACCGGTATCGGCGAGTGGGATACGGCCGCTATCTCCTGGCTCTATGGTCAGGCGGAAACGCCCGAAGCAGAAGCCCAGCTGATCGAGGGCGTCCTCGCTGACGCCCGGGAGGACGGCCTGCTTTACATCACAGACCGCCATGCCCGCGGTACCGGCTCAGCCCATCCGCTGGCCAATCTATGGGATAATGGCCCTGATCCGGTGGCCGAGCTAATGGAAACGCTGCAGGTCCGCGACACGGCCCTGGCTGGCTTCGGCCCGCATGTGCTGCGCGAGGATCAGCCGCTGAGCAGTCTGCGCGGGGTCTTCGCGCCGATCTATCTCTATCACCGATACCAGGTCGAGGCCGCGGCCAAGACGCTGGGTGGTGTCTATTTTGATTATGAGCTGAACGGCCAGGACGCACAGGGCCTGAGCCCGGCACCCGCCACCGATCAGCAAGCAGCGCTGGCCGCCCTGGTCGCAACGCTCGACCCGGCCCGGCTCGACATCCCTGACGCCACGCTTGCCCTGCTCGCTCCGGCGCCCTTTGCTGACTATGATGAAGCGGTCACCCGCGAATTGTTCCAAAGCGGTCAGTATCCGGCCTTCAGCCGCCGCGATGCAGCGGCCGCAGCCGCCCGCATCACCCTGGCCGCTGCACTGTCGCCCGCTCGGATCGACCGGATGACGGACCAGTCCGCCCGCGACGCCACCCAGCTGTCTCCGCTGGACGCCTTCACCGCCTTCGAGACCGCCCTGTTCGAAGCACCGCGCGGCGAAGAAGCGCGCCTGGGTCCGGTTCGCGAGGCCATCCAGACCGAATACGCCGCGCAATTGCTACGCGTGGCGGCAGACGACCGGCCGGTTGCGTCAAGCTGGGCCTATGACCGTCTGGAAAGCCTCGCCCGTGGCTTGCCGACGGGTCGCTATGGCCGTGCCGGGCGGCGCAGCCACCGGGTCTGGCTGGCGCGGCATATCGAAAGCAGTCTCGATCGCATCGATGAGGGCGAAGCCCCGGCCGCGACCGGAACGACCGTACCGCCGGGCAGCCCGATCGGTGCGGCGACGTGCTGGCATTGTGACAGTGCCGAACTCATGGGGCTGGGGCGCTAGGCCCCGCCCCTGGGCCCGTTTGGCCGGGTCAGGATGAAATAGGTCACCCCGCTCAACGTGATCGCCTGGACAACCAGGATGGACGGGCGCAGCTGCATCGCCACGGACAGGCCAAAAGTGAGGCCGATCGCGACCATGGACCAGAATTTGGACCAGGGGTCGATTGCGCCATGCTCACGCCAATTGCGGATCAGGGGACCGAAATGCTTGTGCTCCATCAGCCAGGTGTGAAACCGCTTGGAGCTGCGCGCGAAAGCATAGGCCGCGACCAGCAGGAAGGGCGTGGTCGGCAATAGGGGCAGGGCCGCACCGGCGACGGCAAGGCCGACAGCGATCCACCCCAGTGCCAGCCAGAGCCATCGAATAATCATCCGCTCGATGCGGCCGGCAGGTTTTCCAGGAAGAAGCGGATCGCATTCTCGCCCATCACCAGGCGAATATCGGCTTCGCTCATGCCCAGTACCAACAGCTCCTGGGTCAGAACCTCGAACTGGGAACCGTCGAATGTGGTCGTGACCGTGCCGTCAAAATCGGACCCCAGCGCCACATGCTCGACACCCACCAGCTCGACCGCTGCGACGATGGTCTGCGCAACGCCGCGCGGGGTGTCGTCGCAGGTCACATCCCCCCAGAACCCGACACCGATCAGACCGCCCTCCGAGGCGATCTCCTGCATCAGGCGATCCGGTATGTTCCGGCGCACCTCGCAATGGCTGTAAATGCCGGTATGCGAGACAACGAGCGGCCGGTCTGTCATTGCCAGCACATCCTCAACCACAGCGTAGGAGGAGTGGGCGAGATCGATAATCATGCCGCGCTCGAGCATGCGTGCCACAGCAGCGCGGCCAAATTCGGTGAGCCCGGCATTGGACAGGCCATGCAGGGAGCCACCCAGGGCGTTATCAAAGAAGTGGTGCAGCCCGATTAGGCGATAGCCTTCGTCAAACAGGCCGTCGATATTGGCTAGGTCGCCTTCCAACGGATGCGCGCCTTCTGTGGCGAGCACCGTCACCATAAGCTCTGCATCCTGCTCACGGGCGATGAGAGCCTGCCGCATCTGTTCGCGGTCTCGGGCGATGACCAGCCGGCCGTCCGAGCGTGCCTCCAGCCGTGTCAGCCGGCGGGCCTGGTAGCGGGCCCGGGCATAGAGCGAGCTCCAGCTATCAACCGGCCATCTTTGTGCGACCGCAAGGGCCGTGATGCGGTCGCTGTCCCCGCTATTGCTGTCGTAATTCTGGCCGGACGGCGATTTGGTAACGGCAGAGAAGACCTGAAACGCGACCCCGCCCGCGCGCAGACGCGGCAAATCGGTGTGCCCGCGGTCATTCCAATTCTCAGGATCGCGCATCCAAAGCAGCATGTCGGAATGCAGGTCAGCGACACGCAGACTGGCATGCAGGTCACGCGCCTGCGGGGAAATCACATAGGGGTCGTGCGGCCGCACCACATTCATTGCCGCATCAACCCTTACCGGGACCACCCAGAAAAAGGCGGCAGCGGCGACAGCCATGACAGCCGCCAGAACAATTACAATAATGCGGACCATGCCGTCCTCCCTTTGCGCCGATCATGAACCGGGTCGACACAAAGGGGCAAGCTCGGGCACTTGGCCTAGTCGTCCTGCGCCGGCTCGTTCCAGCCCAGGGCGTGGGTGACCAGATGGAAGACGGTGTTCTGTTCCATCGATCCGCCAAAGTAATGCGCCCGGGCTCCGGCCGCGAACAGGGCCACATCGTCACCGGAGTGGGTCTGGCTGGGCAGCGCCACAGTCGCCTGCTGGCGATAGTTGGGATCGAGGACTTCTTCTTCGCTCAACGCCTCATCGTCCTGGCCACGCGGGTTCGGGCCATTGGCGTAGCTCAGCGTCGTGTAGGGGCGACCGGTCCGGTCGAGCGTCAGCGCCGTCTCGCCATCAATGCTGCCGGCCACCGCACGGCGCACCAGGCCCAGAATGGAGGTCCCGCGGGCCGGATAACCCGAGAAGGTCATGGTGTGACCATGGTCAGCGGTGACGACAATAAGCGTCTCATCCAGATCGACACGCGCCAGGGCTGCTTCAATCGCAGCCTCGAAGGCTTGCATATCGGTCAGGGCACGATAGGCGTTGGTGGCGTGGTGGGCATGGTCGACGCGACCGGCCTCAACCAGCAGGAAATAGCCATCTTCATCCTGGCTCAAACGGTCGATGGCAAAACCCGTCATCTCCGCTAGGGACGGTTCTTCATCGGCATTGCGATCGGCCGAGAAAGCCAGGTGGCTGTTGGAGAAAAGGCCGAGCACGGGAGCCTCTGCGCCCGCGTCCAGAGCACGGAATGCCGACGCATCCATGACGGAAACACCACCACGCTCCACCCATTCGGCAACGAGATTGCGACCGTCCTGACGCCGTCCACCGTCATCATCGGGCAGGAAATTCGCGCGGCCGCCGCCCATCATCACGTCAATACCGTCGCCATGATCGAAAGACAGGAGTTGCGCGGCAATATCCTCGCAGCCCGCAGCGACGGCATCCGCCGGCAGATCGCCATCGGCTTCCCACTGGCGTGAGACCGAGTGGGCGTAGGTCGTCGCTGGCGTCGCGTGAGTGATGCGGGTCGTCGTCACGATACCGGTTGCCAGTCCACGGCCTTCTGCAATCTCGGCCAGGGTCGACGGCGCAATGCTCTCGTCCCCGCACACTTCCAGACCTTGTTGCGACCCGATGCTGATCGCGCCATTGCGGGTTTTGATACCGGTCATCAGGGCGGTTGCGGTATTGGCGCTGTCGGGCACCTGGGAGTCGGTCGAATAGGTCCGCACAAGCGCGGTATTCGGGAAGGTCTCGAAAGTCAGGAGGTTCTCGACACCATTGGTATTGCCACCGGTCTGGCCGTCATAAATGCGCGCCGCAGCGATGGTCGGAATGCTCATACCGTCAGCCACGAAGAGAATGACATTTCGAGCCTGCCCTTCACGGGCCCGCAAATTCAGACGCCGGAGCGCCTCTTCGGCACCGCGGTCCCACGTCTCATCGGCGAGACGGGTTTCGACTTGCGGCTGGGTAACCGGATCGGTTTCAGACTCAACAGCTTCAGGACGTTGCTGGCACGCGCTCAGCGCGGTGGCAATCACAAGGCTGGAAACGGCAAACGATGCACGCACGGGACTATCCTCCACAATCGTGGGCGTGACATATCCAAGTCCCATTGCATTGGCTAGTGACGGGTTTGCGTCAATCCATCAAAATCTGTCATTCGGCCTCGAGCAGAATGGTGGCTTCGACAAGATTGCCGCGCCCGAGATAGGCCACGCTGGAAAACGACATGTCCCGGGCCAGCGCGATACCCCGGCCGCGATAGCCTTCCACCGGGCCCTTCTCCTTTTCATGGCGCTCGTAGTCGAACCCCATTCCATCATCCTGGATGGTTATGGCGATCAGGCGGGCGCCGCGCTGGAAGGAGACCTGCACCAGCCGGTCGGCATACTCCTCGGAGGCCAGGCGGCGCTCGACCTCGTCGCGCCAGCGACCCTCCATGATGAGGTCCTGTTTTTCCTCGCCGGTGATTTCCAGATTGCCATGCTCGACCGCATTGATAAGCAATTCCTGCAAACCGATCACGACCAGGTCGGAGTTCGGGCATGCCAGGGCGAGCATGGTCGCGAGATTGCGGGCTTCGTCCAGGGTGCGAATGGCGAACTGACCGCTGATGATATTGCCCACTGCGGACTGCCGGCGCGCGACGTCAGAACGAAGCGTCTGGACCTGTTCGCAGAACTCCGCGGCAGCTGTAACCACCGACTTGAGAATGGTGTGGTCAACGTCTGCCGGCAGAACGAAATCGGCCCGGTCATCGGCCACATTGTCGGCGATCAGAATAGTCTGGGTCGTTTCGGCGAGACCGTCCAGCAGACCGATATGAGACGCATCAACGACCATGATAGCCAAGGCCTCGCCGTCGGGCGGCAACGTGTCGCTGACACCGAGAAGACGCCCCGCCAAAGCTTCGCCGACCACTTCGGCCAGGCCCGCGTCTGCAAGCTGCATGCAAACAACATGTCTCGCAGAGTCGAGCATCAGGAGCGGAGAACCTCAAGCATCAAGATCGTCAGATCGTCAGGGAAGCTTTCCGGAACCGAGCCAAAGACCCGCTTGATCAGATCGATCGTGAACCCGTCCTCGGCATCCGCCTCCATGGTGGCGACGATCAGGGCGGACAATTCCTCGACGCTTAGGGCGCCGTCCGGGGTATCGAAATTCTCGTACAGGGCGTCGCTGTAGAGGCACAGACGGTCCCCCGGCTGAAGCATTAAGCGCTGGTTCTCATAATGACCGTTTGACCGGCAACCCATGATTAACCCGCTGGCATCGAGATGCTCGACATTGCCGTTGGCGCGGCGCAGCACGGGCGTCGGCGCACCGGCACCGGCAAAGGTCAGGCTGAGATCGCGGGTATCGAACACCCCATAGAAGGCCGTCGCGAAGTGCTCTATGGGGAGGATTTCATACAATTCGTCACTGAGCCGGGCCAGCCATTGGCCGGGATCAGTTGTATCGACCTCACTGCGTTCGGCCAGCATATGCAGGCGGAAGGCATTGATCGCAGCCGACACCCCGTGACCGGACAGGTCGACCATGAGAACGCCGAAGCGATGCTCATCGATCTCGAACACATCCCAGAGATCACCACCCAGCTTGTAGGACGGCCGGTAGAATGTCTCCATACGCGCCTGGCGTGGCAGCGTAATGGCCTCGACCTCAGCGGTCTCCTTCATCAAGGACATCTGCATGCCCTCAGCCGAATGGAGCTCCTCCTCCATCCGCTTTTGATAGCTCTGCAGGCGCGCGATCAGGCGGCGGCGTTCAATGTGCAGGCGCAGACGCGAGATCAGCTCGCCCGCATTGATCGGCTTGGAAACGAGGTCCGTGGCCCCCATGTCAAAAGCGCGGACACGCTGCTCCGCTTCCTGAACGCCGGATTGCACCAGGATCGGCACATCGCTCTTGAAGCGGTTACGAATGGCGTCGCTGACCTCGAATCCATCCATGCGCGGCATAACGATATCCAGCAGGATGATGTCGGGCTCGTGCGCCTCGAAACGCTCGAGCGCCTCAATACCGTCGCCGGCATAATCGATATTGCTGAACCCCGCAGACTTCAGCACCGAGCCGATGAGCATGCGCGATGAGCGCAGATCATCGACCACCAGAATACGGGCATTATCGAAGTCGACGGGGGCCGGAGCCGGCGTGTGGGCAGGTTGTGCAACCATGTTGGGTGTCAGGACGCGACCGGAATGATCTCGTCCACCTTGGACAATTGAATAACCTTGAGAACATGCCCGCTTGCACCGGTCAGGCGCACTTCCTTGCCGGCCTTCTTGGCTCGGTCATTGGCCAGCAGGAGCATGCCGATGCCAGCAGAGTCGATCATCTTGGTTTCAGTCAGGTCGATCTCGGCGGTGGCACTGGCGCTGGCGCTGATCGCTTTGACCACACTCTTGAAGCGCTCATGATCGTCAAAGGTCAGCACACCGGAAATGTATACTTTGAGGGCGTCTCCGCCTTGTTCAATTTTGTAGTCCATTGGTCGTCCCCCTAGAAGAGTTCGATATTCGACATATCGTCACTGTCTTCCGATTCCTCAGCCTCCGAACCGGAAAGAGAACGCTGAAACTCGCGCCGGACGTCCGAGAGCGTAATCGAACCCAGAATGGCCGTGGTCAGAGCTTCACACGCGTCCTGGTCCATGGCGAGATCATCGAGTTCGCCCATGAAGCTTACTATTTGATCAAAAGCACCGATAACGGCTTCAGTTCGCTGCTTCATGCGGTCCTGGAACTGCATCGCCATGACCACATCATGGATCTCCTCGGCCATTATCCGGCTGGCATCGGTTGAGTTCCCGAGTTCCTTCTGGATCTCGCTATTGCGCGCGACCAAAGCGTTCAGCAGGACTTCGAGTTGTTCCTTGGCGTCAATCTGGCTCGACAGGTCCATGGCGCCGATCTCGCTGAGCTCCTGGTACTCGCTACGGATGGAGCCGATCACGTCGCGGATACTGGCGGTGACCTTGCCGACACTGCCGCGCATCTTCTCCGACAGGGCATCAATGCGCCGCGACAACGACTGCATTTCCATTGACACGACCTGGAAGCCGACACCCGCGGCACCCGCGCGGCCGGCTTCGATCTGGGCGTTGAGCGACAACAGGCGGGTCTGCCGGTTAATCGCCTCGATCTCGCCGATACAGCTGGCAACCTCTTCGATTTCCTCGAGGATTTCGTCGAGCGAGTAGATCAGCCCGACGCCCTGCTTGGACAAGACGAGTATTCGTTCGGTGACTTCCTGCAGGGACTCCTGCAAAATACGAGGCAGCGTCACGAGGTCGAAAGACTGGCCGTCATGATCGACCGTCGTAATCTGGGCAAAGAGCTCGCTCAGCCGCTCTGTCTGCTCAGAGGATTTCTCCGTCAGGCTGGTGAACAGTCCGCTCAGTCGCTGGGTCTGCTCCTCCACATCCCGCGTCGATTCGGCGAGGATGGATTCGGCCGAGCCAAGCGCTGCGAGCAGGAGTTTCGCAAAAGGAGATTTCATGGCGACCGGCGCCATCTCGACCTCAGATTGATTTATTGCCATTCCTGTCATCATCCACTCCAGCAGCCCGTCCGGCCTTCCGAACCGCCTAGTTTAAATACGCAACACATTGCCACGCTCGGATACAATTCTGAGTATAGCCTCTGGAATCTTAGCTTCCGGTAACTGCCGCTCGACGCCGCCGATATCGAATGCTGCCTTGGGCATGCCATAGACAAGGCTTGAGGCCTCGTCCTGACCCAGCGTATCGGCACCGGCGTCGCGCATGGCCTTGAGCCCGGTGGCGCCATCCTTGCCCATTCCGGTCAGAATGACGCCGATCGCCGCACCACGGCACGCCTTGGCAACAGACTCGAACAGCACGTCAACCGATGGCCTGTGACCTGATACCGGCGGGTCATCCGTCAGGCGGCAGACATAATCGGCACCCGATCGCTTGACCGTGAGGTGGCGATCACCCGGAGCAATAAAGACATGCCCGGTCCGGATCCGTTGGCCGTCACTCGCCTCGCTGACGGTAATGGCGCAATTCCGGTTCAAACGGTCGGCAAACTGCTTGGTGAACTGCGGCGGCATGTGTTGCGCGATCACGGTTCCAGGCGCATTCGGAGGCAGAGCCGCAAGCAGCCGGCCGAGCGTCTCGACCCCGCCCGTGGAGGCGCCCATCGCCACGATACATTCGGTCGTGTCGAAACTGACCGGCGCCGCTTTCTGCACGGCGACCCGGCGATTAGCGGCACGCACTTGCGAAGCTGCAGCGGTTTTCACCTTATCGATCAACTCACCGGACAAGGCCGGCATGTTGCGCTCGAGGTCCATCACCGGCTTGCCAATGAAGTCTATCGCGCCGAGTTCAAGCGCCCGGAGGGTGACATCCGCGCCTTCCTGGGTCAGCGAAGAGACCATCACGACTGGGGTCGGGCGCAGCGTCATGATCTTCTCGAGAAAGGAAATGCCATCCATGCGCGGCATCTCCACATCGAGGGTGATCACGTCCGGGCTCAATTCCTTGATCATGGCGCGTGCCGCATGCGGGTTGGAGGCCGCACCGACGACTTCGATCTCGCCACTACTCTCCAGCATGCTGGGGATCAGCATCCGCATCAGCGCGCTGTCATCGACGACCAAAGCTCTGATTTTCTGCGCCATGCCCTCTACCCCTAGAACAACTCGATGGATGTATCGCGCGCGCGCAGTGGCGGTGGCTGGCGCAGCTTGCGCTCAGCCCGCGCGACATCATCAACGAGTTTCCTGGACAGGAAGCGCCGCCAAGCCTGACCGGTATAGGGGTCGAAGACTATCCGGCGACCGCGATCACCACCCAGATCGAAGGCGACTACATTCAAGCCTTCGGCCTGGGCATATTCGCGGGCGAATTCTGCATTACCGTCACCGACGCCGCTCATCCCGTTGACGACATTGCCGCCACCGAAAATCTTGCATTCCAGGCGTCTCTTGTCTGCCCCGGCGGCGAGCAGGCCATTGATCAGCGCGTCCATGGCGTGATTGCCATAGCGCAGCGCGAGACTGGCCCCACTCCAAAGTCCCTCATCATCATGCGGCAACATGAAATGGTTCATGCCGCCAACACCCAATAGCGGGTCGTGCACGCAGGCCGCCACGCAAGAGCCCAGAACCGTGGAAATCAGTTCCTGGCCATCGGGGTCGGCAGACACATGCTGTGACCCGGGCAGGACCTTGACCACCCACCGGTCCGACGCGCGGTCGTGATAGCGGCCATTGGCGGGACTTTCCTGCCGGACTGCAGAACTACGCGCCATCATGCACACCGCCTTCACGGGCATAGATGGTGCGCCCCACCGACTTCAGATGGCCGGAATCGCCGAGCAATGACTCTGAATGCCCAAGGAAGAGACAGGCATCCTCCTTCATCATACCGCGGAAGCGCTGAATCAAAGTTCGCTTCGACTCTGCATCGAAATAGATGGTCACGTTGCGGCAGAAAATAGCGTCGAACTTGACCTTCATCGGCCAGGCCGCATGAAGGTTGAGGCGATTGAATACCAGGTGGGATTTCAACGAAGCCGACACCGACATATGGCCGTCATCCCGGCTGGAAGAGCGGAAGAATTTGGTCCGGTATTGCGCCGGAATCGCCTTGACCGCTTCGCGTTCATAGCGCCCCTCGCGGCAATGGTTGAGCACATTGGTATCAATGTCGGTCGCCAGAATTTTCCAGTCCCAGCCGCCCAGCCCGTCCATCGCCTCCGCCATCGTCATGGCCAGCGTATATGGCTCTTCTCCGGTGGAACATCCGGCAGACCAGATGCGCAGTTTGCGATTGCCGTCACTTTGCGCCCGCCGCTTCCAGTGCGGCACGAGATGACTGCGCACATAATCGAAGTGGTGGGACTCGCGGAAGAAATTCGTGTGATTGGTCGTGAGGGCGTTGATCAGGTGATTGCGCTCGGCATCCCCGAAAGCGCCTTCCAGACGATCCAGATAGGCTTTGAAATCGGGCAAACCCAGTTCACGCAAGCGGCGCGCGAGCCGGGAGTAAACCAGCTCGCGCTTATGATCACCGATGACGATCCCGGCGTGATCGTAGATCGCCTGGGCTATGATGCGGAAGTCCGCATCCCGCATTGAGAACTCACGCTCTCCGCGGTCAAGATCTGTCGCCGTTCGCATGCAACCCGCTCCCTGGGGCCTGGTTCCTAGAACTCGCTCCAGTCGTCCTCATCATCAACGACCGTCTCGGCGAGTTGGACCTGGAGACCGCGGGCCCCACCGGTTCCGGTCGCCCGCACCGGGGTCGCCTGCGTGACCGGCTGGATGTGCTGTTTCGTATCGGCGCCCGCATTGAAGAAGCTCATGCGCTGACGCATGCGCAACGCTTGGTCGTTCATCGTCTTGGCCGCCGCGGCATTCTCCTCGACCAGAGCCGAGTTCTGCTGCGTCATCTCATCCATCTGGGTTACGGCCGTGTTGATTTCATCGGCACCGGTCGCCTGTTCACGGGACGCAGCACTGATCTCGGCGACGATGTCGGCGACCTTCTTGATCGAGTCGACGATCTCGGTGAGCGCCTCGCCAGTCTCATTGACCAGATCGACCCCGCTCTGCACCTGTTCGGTGGAGTCGACGATGAGATCCTTGATATCCTTGGCGGCCTGCGCCGAGCGCTGCGCCAGGGACCGCACTTCGGAGGCAACAACCGCGAAGCCGCGGCCGGCATCGCCCGCCCGGGCTGCCTCGACAGCAGCATTGAGCGCCAGGAGATTGGTCTGGAAGGCAATCTCGTCGATTACGCCGATAATATCGGAGATGCGGCGGGAGCTATCCTCGATCTTGCCCATGGCCTCGACCGCATTGGACACAACCTCGCCACCCTTGTCGGCGCTGTCGCGAGCGGTAACCGCCAACTGACTGGCCTGCTGGGAATTATCGGCATTCTGCTTGATGGTGGAAGCCATCTCTTCCATCGATGCCGCGGTTTCCTCGAGATTGGCCGCCTGCTGCTCGGTGCGCTGGGACAGGTCGGAGGCACCTGTGGAGATCTGCTGCGATGCAGAGGCCACTTCTTCCGAGGCCAGCGAAATCGTGCGTACGGTCTCCTGCAAGGTCGACGCCATCGAATTGGCGCTTTCCTTCAGCTCGTCATAGACGCCTTCATAGTCCTGGGAGATGCGTTGGGTGAGGTCGCCCTGCGCCATGGCCTGGAGCATGTCGCCCAGCGAGCCGAGAACGCCATCGACCGTCGATGCGAGACTGTTGACGCTCTGGGAGAGGTTGAGGAAGAAACCGTCCTTGCCCTCGAGCGACAGAGTGCGGGTGAAATCACCGCGGGATACGGCCGAAACCACGCCTTCGATCTCGCGTTCAATGGCTTTTTCGGCAGTCTGGTCTTTCCACTCCACGACGGTACCAATGCGTTGGTTCTGATCGTCCGACACCGGGCTGGCAATGAGATGGAAACTGCGGCCGCCGACGCTGATGTCGGTTTCAAATGCAGCGGTCAGATGGGCCAGCATATTGCGCTGGTGGGCCGGGTTCTTGTGGAAGACGTCGATATTCTGACCGAGCAGATTATTGGCATCAAAGGAGCTGAGATCCTTGCGCAAATCAGATTCCGCGGCGCGCATCATCTTTTCCTGGGAGGCGTTCATATAGACGATGTTTAGGTCAGCATCGGCGACCATGACATTGGTCGAGGTGTTGTCGAGGGCCGCGCGGATGCGGGCATTTTCCTTCATCCGCTCACTTGCCGAGAGGTCGGTCGCGTATTTGACGACTTTTACCGGGTTCCCGTTGACGTCATAGATCGGATTATAGGAGGCTTGGAGCACGACTTTGCGGCCACCATTGGCAATCCGCTCATATTCACCGGTCTGATACTCACCGCGACCGAGAGCCTCCCAGAAAGCCCGATACTCAGCGCTCGATGCATAGCCGGTCTCGGCGAACATCGAGTGATGACGGCCTTTGATCTCCTCGAGGGCATAGCCCATCGTTTTGCAGAAATTCTCGTTGGCGGTGAGGATCGTGCCATCCAGCTTGAACTCGATCACAGCCTGCGACTTGTGAATCGCATCGATCTGGCTGCTCATGTCCGCATTGCGGAGCTTCTCTTCGGTTATATCACTGGCGAATTTGACGACTTTCACGACCTTGCCGTGCTGGTCGAAAACCGGATTGTAGCTGGCGTTGATCCAGATTTCCCGGCCATCTCGACCAAAGCGCTGGTATTCGCCAGACCAGAACTCGCCCGTGCGGAATTTCTCCCAGAAGGCCTTGTATTCAACCGAGGCTGCGTAGTCCCGGTCGACAAAGATCGAGTGATGGCGGCCTTTGATCTCCTCGAGCGTATAGCCCACTGCATTACAGAAATTCTCGTTGGCGGTGATGATCGTGCCATCAAGTTCGAACTCGATAATGGCCTGGGAGCGGTTGATGGCTTCCAGCTTGGCCTCACCCTCGGCGAAGGAACGCGCCTGGTCTGCGAGTTCCTTTTCCTGCGCTGTACGGTCTTCCCACTCGACCACCGTGCCGGATCGCTGATGTTGCGCGTCGAATACCGGGCTGACGATGAGGCTGAACGTCCGCTCGCCGATTGTCAGCTTGGTTTTATGGGTCTGGGTCAGCCGATCGAGAATTGAGCGCTGATAGACCGGGTTCTTGTGGAAGGTGTCGATGCTCTGGCCAATGAGGCCCCGGGCATTGAACGTCGGAAGATCCGAGCGGATATCGGCTTCCGCCTCCTGCATCATCGTCTGCATCGTGTCATTCATGTAGACGATGTTGTAGTCGGCATCGGCAATCATCACGTTCTGCTGACACGTGTCGAGGGCCTGACGAATGCGATCATCTTCGGGCTGGCCTGCACCGCCACCCTTGAGGAATTGCCACGCAGCGAAGAGCCCGGCGACGGGCAAGCCCGCGACCAAGGCGAGACCGACACCAGCATTGGCCGCGACGAAACTGACAGCAGTGAAAGCCACGGCGCCACCAGCGAAAACGGCAGCTGTGGTGAGAAGGTCCTTGCGGCGACCAAAGTCACCGGCGGTCCGGTTCTGGGTATGTGCTTGAGCGTAATTCATAGCAGTGAGTCCTTTGGTCGTGTTGTCACTGAAGTTCGGTTTGTTCGTGCAGGGCGCTGTCGAGCACCTCGCTGCCGAGCAGGCGAGGCAGGTCGAGCATGGCAACCATCTGGTCTTCCTCGGTGAGGAAGCCGGAGAAAACGCGCGCATCCTCGCGGCCGGAGGTTTCCGGTACCGGCTGAATGCGCTCATCCGACGTACTGAGAATGTCCGAGACGGCGTCCACGAGGAGCCCGACCTGGCGGTCATCCACGGCAACGATGACAATGACATGACGTGGGCTCGTCTCGGTGAGCCCCCCGCCGAGCCGGCATTGCAGATCAATGATCGGCAGAACCGCACCGCGCAGATTGAGCACGCCGCGGACATGGTCCGGCTGGTTGGGCAGGCTGGTCACATCGGTCCAGCCCTTGATTTCGCGGACCGAGATAATGTCCACGGCATATTGCTCGTCGCCGGCGGCGAAGCTGACATATTGCTTCGCGTCGGAACTGGTCTCGCGGCCGGCCGCTATGGCCTCCACGGTCGCAAGCACGGCTTCTTCTGCATTCATGCGCTCAGGCCTCCGGTCGCTTCTTCGGGTTTGGCTATTTCGCCGCCCTTGGGGCTGATGTCGGGATTGCGGCCGGCCATCGCGGCGAGCCCGTCAATATCGAGGATGAGGCGAACCCGGCCATCGCCCAGAATTGCGGTTCCGGCGACGCCTTCGATCCGCCGATAATTCGCCTCAAGGCTCTTGATCACGACTTGCTGCTGGCCAAGGAGTTCGTCGACCACAAGCCCGACCCGCCGGCCAAACTCGGTTTCGACGATAACGGCGAGCTTGCGCAACGGTTCCGCCTGGCCATGCCGGGACAGGTTCATGGACTGGCACAAATCGATCAGCCGGATCGCTTCGCCGCGTAGGGGCATGACCGTCCCGCCATCGGGCAAGGCTCGGATGACCGAGGCGTCCGGGCAGACCGTTTCCACAATGGCCGAAAGCGGAACGACGTAACGCTCACCCGCGACGGATACGAGCATGCCGTCGAGCACCGCCAAGGTCAGGGGCAGGGCCAGAGTAAAGGTCGAGCCTTCGCCCTCGTTTGATTCAACCGTCACGCGGCCGCCGAGTTTCTGGATATTGCGGCGAACCACGTCCATTCCGACACCGCGGCCAGATACATCGCTGATCTCCGCAGCGGTCGAGAAACCCGGCATGAAGATGAGCGCTTCAATCTCTTCCTTGTTGAGCTCCGCATCCGCATCGACGAGGCCGTTTTCGACCGCCTTGTTGAAGACTTTTTCCGGGTTGAGCCCGCGCCCGTCATCGCTGACACGGATCAGGATGCGACCATTGCGGTGCTCGGCCGACAGACGCACGACACCCTGCTCCGGCTTGCCGGCTGCCTGGCGCTCCTCCGGCGTTTCCAACCCATGATCCATACAGTTCCGGATCATATGGGTGAGCGGGTCGCTGAGCTCTTCGATAATGGTCTTGTCGACTTCGGTCGCCTCGCCATCGAGCTCAAGACGTACGGACTTGCCCAGCTTGCGGGAGAGGTCGCGAACAATGCGCGGGAAGCGCTGAAACAGCGCTTTGAGCGGTTGCATCCGGACCGCCATTACACCTTCCTGCAACTGCCGCGTCCGCATGGTCAGGTCTTCAAGCGCCTGCAATTGTTTGACGTGCCGGATATCCACCAGCTCGGACAGGCTATCGAGCGCCATGGCCTGGGCGATCACCAGCTCACCGACCATGTCGACCAGCTGATCAACGCGTTCCAGCTCGACACGGATAGAGGTCGACTGGACTCCGGCCGGGCCGGAGTTTTCCGCTTTTGCGACGGGCTTGGCGTCTGGCGCTTCGACCTCGGGCTCGACAACCACTTCGGCGGGTGAGGCTGCGACCGAGCTCAGTGGCTCGATGGTCAGATCACAATCCCCATCGACAAATTCGAAGACTTCCTCGACGGCGGCACGATCCGGCACGCCGCGCACTTCGATCTGCCAGGAGACATACCCTTCATCGGGCTGCATCTTGGCCAGATCCGGCAATTTGGTGAGATCCGCGACAACCGACAATTCACCCAGCGCCACCAGCGCATGAAACAGGAGTTGCGGCTCGTTGGCGGTCTCATACATCGCCCGGTGAGGACGGAAGTCGATACGGAAATCGCCCGCTCCGCCCTTGTCACACACATTTTCGACGTCGGCCGCAACGGCGTCAACTGATCCTCCGGCCAGCATGGCTTGGAGACGCCCAAGGGCCTCGTCTTCAAGGCCTGCTGCCGCCTCGACACCCCTGCGGGCCGCAGCAACAAGGTCCTGCAGAACGTCGCCGGCTTCAATGATAAATTCCGGATCGCCCTCAGACAGCTCCATGCGACCGGAACGAACCCGGTCCATGACGTTTTCGAGCTCATGGGCGAACTTGACCAGGCGGTCGAACTTGAACGCACCGGCGCCGGCCTTGATGGAGTGGACCGAGCGGAACATGTCATCCAGCCCGGCCGGATCGTTGCTGCCAGCCTTGAGCGTCCCGGCGACATCTTCAAACTGTTGCAGCAATTCTTCGCATTCATCGAAGAAGGTCTGCTTAAACTGTTCGAAATCGTTCACGGGAAAGGCCTCCTGACCGCCTAGCGGCAGACCCGGTTCACAACCCCGATCAATTGATCGGGATCAAAGGGTTTGACGATCCATCCTGTGGCACCGGCAGCTTTGCCGGCGGCTTTCTTTGCCTGGTCAGCCTCCGTGGTGAGAATCAGGATTGGCGTGGCGCGGAATTTCGGGTCCTGGCGCAGCTTTCCGACCAGGGTAATGCCATCCATGCGCGGCATGTTGACGTCCGAGATCACCAGATCAAAAGCGCCATCGGCTGATTTTTCGATCGCCGCGACGCCGTCCTCGGCTTCAACGACGTCAAACCCCTCCCGCTTGAGCGTGAAGGAGACCATGTCACGCATGGTCTTGGAATCATCCACGGCCAATACCCGTTTACCCATCGCTGTCTCTCCAACTCTCCAGAACGTCTTTCAGCCCGAGTATGGCCATGGCTTCAGAGATGGCCGGGCTGGGCTCACGTAAAACAAAACGGCCGCCTCGCGCGGCTTGGTCATTCGCAGCCGAAAGCAGGACCTGGATCGCAGGCGTGTCGATCAGGCTGACCTCGCGACCGCTAATCGTCAGGACCTCCACGCCTTCCCGGCGGTCGAGCAGGTCGCTGCGCAGGGCCTCTGCCGCGATCAGGTCGAGCCGGGCTGCCAGTTCCAGCGGTTCTGATTCAGCCGCGGCGACCATCAGCTGGCGCCCTCGAGGGAACCGACTGCCGTTTCAAACACCGCATCGAGATCCGCCGCGACACTGGTATCTCCGGACTCCAGCATGGCCGCGAGCCCGGACAGGCGTACCAATCCGATATTGGCTGCAGCGCCCTTCAATGCGTGTGCGGTCTGCGATGCAGCTCCGGCATCACCACGACCGGCTTCTTCCTTGTAGGCCTGATGCAGGTTTTTCAGGTCATCAATGAATTGCCCGCGCATTTCCATGAACGCATCTGACCCCACAGCAGCGATCAGGGTGGAGACGATCTGGTCATCGAGGTCAGGCTTGGAACGCCAGTCGGACATGTGTTTATCCTGCAAATACTGAAACGCACCACTCAGACGTGTGGTGACAAGAGGACCTATTGTGAGTTGAAACTAAATGATTCTTCTAACCAAAACCTAACGGCCCCAGCCTTGTTATGGGTATAGTTATTCTGTATTTTAGAAATATATTACAGATACTTAGCACATATTCCGGAAGCCGGACTCAAATCGGCTCCAGCCCCGAGTTCTCGCTATAAGTAGTTGTAAAATATAAGGCTGTTTACCATATCGCCGGTGTCGAGGCGGTCAGGCGCGCCTTCATTAGCGATGCATAAAATATGCACACCGGTAACTTGCCCGGTGCAGTGTGCGCCTTAACCGCGGTCCGGTGCGACCGGACAGGAACTGTCGCGGATGATCACTTCGCATGGCAGCAAGCGCTGGGTCTGGGCGACATCCTGATCGGGTTCAGCGTTTATCGCTGCCGTAAGCAGATCGACGGCAGCGCCGGCCATATCGGCGATGGGTTGGCGAACCGTGGTCAGTTGCGGCCAAAGCGTCGTGGCCGTGTGTGTGTCGTCAAAACCGGCGACGCTCAACTGGCCGGGCACATCAATCCCCTTGCGAGCCGCCACGCCGACCACGGCTGCCGCCATGTCGTCATTGGACGCGAAGATGGCCGTCGGCGGTTCGGGCATGGATAATAGCTTCTCGGCGGCTGCCAGGCCCGAGCGATAGGTAAATCGCCCCTCTACGATCAGCGCGTCTTCAAGCTCGATCCCTGCATCTTCGAGCGCCGCGCAGAACCCGCTCATTCGCTGACGGCTGGCGCCATGCCCGGCATCACCGGCGATGAAGCCCAAGCGCCGGTGTCCGAGATCAAGCAGGTGCCGGGTCATGCGCCGGGCGGCGTCCCGGTCATCAGTCCTCACACTAGCAAACAGGTCCGGCTCCTGCTCTGGCGCGATCCGCACACACGGTAGATCGGCGCGCTCGATCGCGCTGATAACACTGTCGAAATCACTAACCGGCGGCGCCACGATCAGACCATCGAAGTTTGAGCTGGACAACAGGCCATCGATGTCGGCGGCCCATTCCTCGTCGGTACTGCCGAAATTCTCGATCACCAGATGATAGCCGACCTGCCGGCAGCGGTTCATCAGGCCAATCAGAAGCTCGCTGACATAGCCCGGGTTCGGGTTGTTATAGAGCAGGCCGATGAAAAGACTGCGTGCCTTGGCCAGGCTCCGCGCTGACAGATTGGGCCGGTAGTTGAGCTCGCGGATCGCCGCCTCAACCCGCTCCTGGGTGGCGGGCCGAACACGATGCCCGGAATTGAGCACACGCGACACGGTCATCGCCGAAACACCCGCGAGGTCCGCGACATCCTTGATGGTCGCTCCAGATTGCTTGTTTGCACGCGTTCTCATTGCCGGCGATCGGATCAGTCCAATCGCACGCCGTCAATGTGTCTCGGACATAGGACGTGAAAAATCAGAGGCCGGTGAAGACCTGGAACAGCTTCAACAGTGGGCTGTCATAGCGCAGCTTGCCGCGCGTCAGGGCCAGGCAGATGCACTCTTCGCCCTCATCGATACGAATATCATGTTCGGTATCCGGGCCAGCTTCCTCGACATCGCCACGGGAGTATTGCTGCTCGCCATCATGGAAACTGCCCTTGAGAACCAGAGTTAGCTCGGAGCCGTTATGCCCATGATGCGGGATGGCAACGCCCGGCTTGGCCTTCAGCAGCCAAAGCTTCTCCTGCTCGGGCCCATCCCAGAGCATGGCTTTCTGCAAGCCAGGGCCGAGAAACTCCCACTTCACGTCCCGTTCAATGCCCGTCAGGAAGCTCTTGAGCGCTTCCGGCAGGATGATCTCGCTGTCGATATCGTTGGCCGCAAGCGGAGTCGGCGCCGATGCCGGCGCATCCATGTCAAAGATATCGTCTGCAGAAAAACTCAATTCGGTTTCGTCGCCGGCGACCATCAAGAGGGCCGCGCCGATACGCTCAAGCTCGGCCACACGCTCACTCGCGGTGCCGGACAGCTCCAGATGCGACGCAATCAGGACTTCCTCACCGACGCTATCAAGCGATCCGGCGGCATAGTCCATATACCAGGCGTCATCCATCATTTGGCCGCGCTCGGTCATTCCTGTTCTCCAATACACACGCGCAGTTTATCCATGGCCAGTCGAATCCGGGATTTGACAGTACCCAGCGGCAAGTCGAGCTGATCGGCAATATCTCGGTGCGACCGGCCCTCCTTGAACGCGAGATCCACGACAAGACGTTGATCATCGGGCAGCGTAGACAAGGCTTCAATTACAGTTGAAACGTCCTCGGCCCGCGATACGAGCGCATCCGGGGCCGGGTCATCATTGAGGTGGAAATGCGGATCGTTCTCGTCAAGTTGCTGAGCCCGCGCCGTTTTCCGGAAATAGTCGATGTGCTGGTTGCGCGCGATCGTGTAAATCCAGGTCGAGGGTGAGGCCTTCGACCGGTCATAGCTTTCCGCGCGACGCCAAATCGTCAGCATGACGTCTTGCGTCAGGTCATCCGCCTGAGCACCGGACAATCGCCGCTGGACCAGAAATGTCCGGATCCGGGGGGCGAAATGCTGGAAGATTTGGCGAAAGGCGGCGCGATCACGCTCTTGGCCAACTTGCTCCAGCAAGTCAGACAAATCAGCTGCGCTTAACGCCGTGCCTGGAAAATTGACGGTCGAAGCCATCCGGCCCTTTCCGGGGTCGTCAATCGGAGCGTCTTTCCGACGCCTATCTAATTGAGCGGCAACGTACATGTTTTCAAATACGAATCCATCAGAGAATTGGATCATCAAAAAAACTAATGTGATCCGCCCTGCGTCATAACCCGTAGGACTTCCCGGGGTTTCGGGAAACCATCGAGGATTTCTATGACGCATTCGACACGGAAAAGCGTAGCCGTAATCGGCTCGGGCATATCAGGCCTGTCCGCCGCTTGGCGGCTCAGCGAAACGCATGATGTGACCGTGTTCGAGAAGGATGGGCGTCTTGGCGGACACGCCAACACCCAACACGTTCAGATCGATGGAGCCGATGTCGCGGTTGATACCGGCTTCATCGTCTACAATCCCAAGAATTATCCGAACTTCACCCCGATGCTCGAGCAGCTCGGGGTCGAGAGCGCGCAGAGCGACATGTCGTTTGCGGCATCGATTGATGATGGCGATTTCGAATACTCGTCCAATTCTCACGGCCTGTTCGCGCAGAAACGAAACCTGCTGCGTCCGCGCATGTGGATGATGATCTCGGACCTGCTACGCCTCTATCGCGCTGCGCAGGACGGATCACTGACCAAGGATCCGCGCTCGCTGGACGAGTTCCTGCGCGAGGAGGGGTATTCCGACATCTTCCGCAATGATCACATCCTGCCGATGTGCGCCGCGATCTGGTCGTCGCCCGCCGTGCAGATGAAGCAATACCCGGCGCGGACCTTTTTTGAATTCTTCCGCAATCATGGGCTGGTGCAGCTGCGCGACCGTCCCATGTGGCGCACGGTCCGCGGCGGTAGCCAGAATTACGTCAAACCGCTCAGCGAGGCGATCAAGGGCGAAATTCATTGCGAAGCCGATATCCAACGCATTGACCGGACGGTCGATGGCGTACTGGTCTACCTGGCCGGTGAGGAGCCAATGCGGTTCGATGAAGTCGTTCTCGCTTGTCATAGCGACCAGGCGCTCGCCCTGCTCTCCGACGCTGACGGGCAGGAACGCGAGATCCTCGGCTCCATCGCCTACAAGCCGAATACGGCCGTGCTGCACACCGATACTCGCCTGATGCCGAAACGCCGCGGTGCCTGGGCCAGCTGGAATTATATCGAGACGCGCGGCGGCGCCGGTCAGAGCGAAATCAGCCTGACCTATTGGATGAACGCGCTGCAGCCGCTCAATACCGAAAAACCGGTCCTGGTCACGCTCAACCCGGACCGCGCACCAGCTCCTGAAACCGTGCTTAAAACTGAGACATACGCCCACCCGGTATTTGATGAAGCCGCGATTGTCGCACAGCACCGTATGCCGGAGATCCAGGGACGAGGCGGTATCTGGTATTGCGGCGCCTGGATGGGCTCCGGTTTTCATGAAGATGGGCTCCAGGCCGGCCTCGCTGTTGCCGAGGCGCTTGGCGCACCGATCCGCCCGTGGGGACTGGCCGGCAGCACCTCGCGCATCCCCTGGCCCAACCATGTCGGGAACAAGCCGGTCTTCGAGCGCCCGCAAACCCTCGGTGTGGCCGCGCAATGAAGCCGCTTCCGGCTTCCATATATACCGGCGAAGTCGGGCACACACGGCTACGCCCGCGTCATCATGCCTTGCGCTACAAAATGTACTCAATCCTGGTCGATATCGACGGCCCGAGCGCACAACCCAAGGCCGGGCCACTTTTTTCGATCGGCGCCTTTAACGCCATCAGCTTTACCACCCGTGACCATGGCCGCGGTGACGCGGATTTGCGGGTATGGGTTGAGGAGAAGCTGGCAGCCGCAGGGGTGGAACAATCCCTCGGGCGCATACAGCTGCTCACCGCCCCGCGCACATTCGGCCTCAACTTCAATCCGCTGTCCGTCTACTTCTGCCATGACGTTCGGGATCACCTCGTCGGCATGATCTTCGAGGTCAATAATTTTCATTCCGGACGCTGCGCCTATGCCTTTGCCGTGGATGACCCGAAAGCACGCACCCTGCGTTTTTCCTGTCCGAAGGAATTCTTCGTGTCGCCCTTCAACCCGGTGGATGGGGAGTACAGCTTCCGCCTCGACCGGGATGAAAACCGCTACCGGCTTGGCATCCAACTCGTCCGAAATGGGACGATCGAAATGAGCGCGGTGCATTGTGCCGAACGCCAACCGCTCAACGCCAGAACAGTTCTGACCACAAAATTTCAACACCCTTTCAATACCTTGTCGATTGTTGGTGCAATCCTGATCGAAGCGCTAAAATTGCGCCTGAAAGGACTTGCCACCCACGCCCCCCGGCGCGGAACAATCGATACACAATCCCGGAGCCTGTAATGGACCTGACTTCAGAACACATGCAGGGCGAACCCCGCCAGCCGTCCGCCGGACCGATCGATCGACTTGTCAAATCCTGGCTCAGCAAGGCCATGGCCCGCGTCGAGGATGTACGCCTGATGGTACAGCTGCCGTCAGGCTATCGCTTTGTCTGCGGACACCCGGATGCGACGCGCGATATTGAATGGTCGCTGAAGCGCTGGAATGCGGTGATGCGGATCGCGTCGAGCGGCGCGCTGGGCTTTGCCGAAGGCTATATCAATGACGAATGGGATACGCCGGACCTGCAGGCTCTGCTGACCACCCTTTCTGCAGAACTCGACAAGATCCAGACGGCTCAGCGCCGCAGCGGACCGAGCCGGCTTCTGGCGCGCCTGAAGCACCTGCGCAACGCCAACACCCGCAAGGGCAGCCGCCGCAATATCTCTTTCCATTACGACCTCGGAAACACGTTCTACAGCCATTGGCTGGACGAAACGATGACCTATTCCTCGGCCGTATTCGAACAGCTTGACGAACCCCTCGCCGACGCCCAGCGCCGCAAGTATCGCCGTATTTGCGACCAGCTCGAGCTCAAAGAAGACCAGACCGTGCTTGAGATCGGTTGCGGCTGGGGCGGTTTTGCTGAAGTCGCAGCCGGCGAATACGGCGCCCGCGTCACCGGTGTAACCCTGTCCAAGGAACAGCTCGATTTTGCGCAGCAGCGCATGCTTCGGCTCGGCCTGGCTGACAAGGTTGATCTGCGGCTGCAGGATTACCGCGATATTCCGGAGACCTTTGACGCCATCGCCTCGATCGAAATGTTCGAGGCCGTCGGCGAAGAACATTGGCCGATCTATTTCAAGAAGCTTCAGTCCTGCCTGAAACCGGGGGGCAAGGCTGCGCTGCAGATCATCACCATCCGGGAACAAGATTTCGAGGGTTATCGCCACGCGGTCGACTTCATCCAGAAATACATCTTCCCGGGCGGCATGCTGCCACCGCCAGTGAAACTGACAGAACTGGCCGGCGAAGCGGGGCTGGAGGAAGACAACGTCTCCATGTTCGCATCTAGCTATGCAGAGACGCTGCGGCGCTGGCATGAGGATTTCGATTCCGACTGGGACCGTATCGAACCCCTCGGCTTTGATCAGCGCTTCCGCCGGATCTGGAAATATTATCTGGCTTATTGCGAAGCCGGTTTCGATACGGGCCGCATCGATGTCGGCCAATTCGTCTACCGCAAACCCTAGGCTCATAATAAATTACCGTCCTACTGCGCTCATGGTGAAGAAGCGCAGTGGCTGGAAGCGGAGTTTTTACTTCTGCTTGCTAGCGTCCCTCCCAAAGAAAAAACGGGATGGGTGATGCGTAAGCCGCTCGAGAAAAGACTGGCCTTGTATCTCAGCGCCGCGGCGATCCTTTCGCTGATTGCGTCGGTGCTGACGATCTACTTCTTCGTCGGGACACTGAACCGGAACGCGGCGGACACCGATCGCCGGCTGATCACCGCGGGGATTGAGTCTGCGGCACGCCAAACCGAGGCCTGGGCAGCTGACTATGGCTGGTGGGAAGAAGCCCTGTTTCTCTTTGATGCCGGCAGTACTACCGTGCTGAGCTCGGCCATGGCGTCCCCGTTTGACGATCACGACGGCTTCGATCTCGTTGTGTTGTCGGAAGCAGGCGGACGCTCCTTTGGCTGGCATCGCGACACCGGACTGAAAGTCCGTCCGCGCCCGCTCGACCCGGAAATCCTGACGGGCCTGCGCAGGGGCCTGCAGCAAAGTGTCGATGACGGCCGGTTTGTCACCAGTCAATTCGCGGACCGTGACGGCATTCTGTATCTCCTCTCGGTCACGACGCTCGGAGACAGTGACGACCGGGCATCAATAGACGAGATGTCAGCACCCATCATTGTCATCGGTACGCGGATCGACAAATCCTTCATCGACCAGATCGAGCAGAACTTCCTGATTGAGAACATACGTCTGGTCGAGGAAGACCGCATGCCTGTTCCGGGTGCGGTACAGCTTACCAACCAGGCAGGGGAGGTTATTGGCGAACTGGTCTGGACCCAGTCGACCCCAGGCATTGATACCCTGCGCGTCGCGATGGTGCCGATCGTCGGCTATATTCTCGTCTTCATGCTCGCCTTCCACGTTATGCGCCGGCGTGTCCGCCGACTGGCACGCCGCTCGGAGGCCAATGAGCGCCGGGCTCGCCGCGCCGCGGCACGCGATGCCCTGACAGGCCTGTCCAACCGCCAGGGTTTCAACCAGTACATCGCCCGCCCCGAATCCCTTCGCGCGGCCCGCGATGGAGAAGCCGCGGTGATCTACATCGACCTCAATGGCTTCAAGGCGGTCAATGACAAGGCCGGGCACCAGGCCGGCGATACCGTGCTGAAAACGGTTGCTGGACGGTTCCGCAAGAACATGCCGTTGAATGTGCACACAGCCCGGATCGGCGGCGATGAATTCGCCTGTGTCGTGCTGGGCTCCAATGCGTCCCACCAAGCGCTGGAATTGGCGCGGACGATCTCAGATTTCCTGGCCGACCCGGTTCAGGTCGACGGCCGCGATTATGATATCGGCGGGGCAATCGGTGTGAGCTGGTCGACCTATGATCAGCCGCGCGCCTTCAAGGACCTGGTGGAAGAGGCCGATATGGCCATGTACCGGGCCAAGGCAGAACAGCTCGATCAGCCACTGACCTATGATTGCTCGCTCGGCATTGAGCACAATCGACGCCGCGATCTCGAGGCGGACATGGAAGCCGGTCTGGAGCGTGGCGAATTCTATGTCGTCTACCAGCCCATCGTCGATGCGGCCGACGGTTCTATCCGCTCTGTCGAGGCCCTGGCCCGCTGGGAACACCCGACCCGTGGCGCTGTGCCGCCGGACGTGTTTATCCCGATCGCCGAGCGCTCAAAACTGATCCAGAAACTGGGCGATTTCGTCCTCGACACGGTGTGCCAGGACTTCGCCGCCTGCTCCGAACATACCGTATCGATCAATCTCTCGCCGGCTCAGCTCAACAGTCCCGATGTCTGCCAGCGCTATGTTGCCAAGCTCGAGGCCGCCGGTCTGTCACCCGATCTGATCGAGATCGAGCTGACCGAAGCGGTCCTGGTCGACGATTTCGAGCGCGCGCGGGAGCGCCTGCTGCAATTCGCTGCGGCCGGCTTCCGTCTCAACCTGGATGATTTCGGCACCGGCTTTGCCGGGATGGGCTATCTGCACCAGATCCCCTTCAACAAGATCAAGATCGACAAGAGCTTTGTCCGCTCGATCGGCAAGGGCGATGGTTCCAACAAAATGCTGCAGGCGATGTCACTCCTGGGCGACGCCCTGCAGAAGGACCTCGTCGCCGAAGGGGTGGAAACCGAAGCGCAGGCCTCCATGCTGCGCCTGCTCGGCTTCCGCTATCTGCAAGGCTGGCATTTCGGCCGACCTTTGACCGCCTCGGCGCTGCGCCAGCATCTCCGCGACTACCGGCACACCGGAACCTAACCGCCAAGCCCGCTGGACGACCCAGCGGCTCGCGCGCCATAGTCCGTGCATGCGTGACGGGCTCAAACTCCTGCTTCTGCTCGGTCTAATGGCCGTTTCCAGCGCCTCTGCGCGGGCGGATGAGATCCGCGTCGCCGTAGCGGCAAATTTCCTTGCGACCGCGCGGCAACTGGAAACGGCATTCGAGGCCGAACACGACCACGAAGTCACCCTGATCGCGGGCTCCACAGGCCTGCTTTATGCCCAGATCGTTCAGGGTGCGCCTTTCGATCTTCTTCTGGCCGCCGACCAGGTCCGGCCTGAAAGCCTGGAGGAAGCCGGGTTAGGTGTTGCCGGCTCGCGCTTCACTTATGCGGCCGGCCAGCTCAGCCTGCTCGTGCCGGGCAGACAGGGTGATGCAAACGAGCTCGGCCAGGTGCTGCAACAGGCCCGCCGCATCGCCATGGCCCAACCGGCCCTTGCGCCCTATGGCTTGGCTGCGGAACAGGCCCTCACAGCACTCGGACTGGATGATGAGACGGCACACCGGCGCGTCTATGGTCTCAACGTGGCGCAGGTCTATGCCGTTGTGATCACGGGTAATGCCGATGCCGGCTTTGTCGCCCGTGCGGCGACGCATCAGAACGTTGTACCGGCAGACTTCCGGGTGATTGACGTGCCCACCGAGTTACATGCGCCCGTGCACCAGGATGCAATCCTCCTGTCTGGCGCCTCCGACCCGATCGCCGCACGGCGCTTTCTCGACTTTCTGCGTTCACCCCCCGCGCGCGCCCTCATCGAATCGGCTGGATATTCAAGCGTGGCACCATGAGCGCGGAGTGGGAGAGCATTTTTCTCAGCCTGCGGCTGGCAGGACTGGTGACCGTCATGCTTCTGGTCATCGCGACACCTCTGGCTTGGTGGCTGGCCCGGTCCCGGGACCCGCTGCGGCCGGTCGTCGAGGCCCTGACGGCGTTACCGCTCGTCCTGCCGCCGACCGTACTCGGCTTCTACCTGCTTATCCTGCTCAATCCGCAATCACCGATCGGGTCGTTCTGGCGCGAATGGACCGGCGGGTCGCTGACCTTCTCTTTTGCCGGTCTGGTCGTCGCTTCCATCGTGTACTCCTTGCCCTTTGCCGTACAGCCACTGCAAACGGCTTTCGCCAGTGTCGGCCGTGGTCAGTTGGAGGCGGCGACCAGCCTGGGCGCAGGCCCGCTTGACCGTTTCCTGCACATTGTCATCCCGCACTCGATCCGTGGCTATATCACCGCGGCCGTACTCAGCTTTTCCCACACGCTGGGAGAATTCGGCATTGTCCTGATGATGGGCGGATCCATTCCGGGCGAGACACGCGTTGTGTCCATCGCCCTTTTCGAAGCCGTTGAGACCCTCGACTACGACACCGCTCATACGCTCGCCGCCGGTCTCATCCTCTTCGCGTTTGTAACCTTGCTTGCCGTGTTCGCTCTCAATCGCCGTTTCCCTGTCCATGTCCGCTGAAGACCTGACCCTCGACCTCCGGTGGAGCCGGCCCGGTTTCACCCTGCGGGTCGACACCGTGATCCCGGCTCAGGGTGTGACCGGCGTGTTCGGAGCGAGCGGTAGCGGCAAGACCTCATTGCTCCGCCTGATCGCCGGATTCGAGACCTCTGGCGCAGGGGTTATCCGTCTTGGCGGAACGGATTGGTCCAAAACCGGCGGAGGCAATAGTCTGCCCCCCCACAAACGGCGGATCGGCTATGTGACCCAGCATGCCGACCTGTTCGAGCATCTCGATGTGCGCGGCAATCTCGACTTTGCTGCCCGGCGCTCTGGTCTTCCGGTCGACCGGCAGGACGGCATTATCGAAGCCCTTGAGCTCGACACCCTGCTCGGGCGGCGGACGGGCCAGCTATCGGGCGGCGAAAAGCAACGCGTCGCCCTGGCGCGGGCACTGATGAGCGATCCCAAACTCCTGATGCTGGACGAACCTCTTTCGGCCCTCGACCGGGGACGGCGCCAGAAATTGATTGCCTATATCCGCAACAGCCTCGCCGGGTTCCCCGGGCCAGTGCTTTATGTTAGCCATGACCTGGACGAGATGCTGGCCCTGACGGACCGGGTGCTCCTGCTCGAACATGGATCCATCCGGTACCAAGGTGACACCTCTGACGGGCTCTCCAACTATCTCGTGCAGACCGATCAGGGCGAACAGGCCGCCGGTGTGCTCAGCGGGCAGATTGAAGCCCATGATCACGGCCTGGCTCTGAGTCGGGTCGCGATTGCAGGCGGGGTAATCTACCTGCCCGATCTGCTCGACCGGCCGCCCGGCGCCCCGGTACGCCTGCGCATAGCCGCCCGCGATGTAATCCTGGCTCGCAACGAGCCCCAAGGGTTGAGCATTCGCAACCGGCTGAAGGCGACGATCACGGCGATCGATGCAGACCTCGCCCCGGCATTCTGCCTCGTCCGGCTGCAGCTTGCCGGCGGGACCGGCCTCACCGCCCGTTTGACCCGGGCCGCTGTGCAAGAGCTCTCGCTGGAGCCCGGTGACCCGGTTCTCGCCTTGATCAAGACCGCCTCCCTGGCATCGCTCTGACCTTGAGCCGCGACAAATTGCTGCTGCGCGATTTGGGCACATCGTGGGCCCCCTCTTGCCTGCCTATAGTCCCAAAAAATTCAGGGAATACCGATGACCGCCACCGATCCGCCCGCACCGCGCTTCCTGCCCCAATTGGCCTGCGAAACCGTACCCCGCTATACCTCCTATCCGCCGGCAACAGGCTTTGAGGCGGACACCGGGGCGCAAAGCTGGAGCCGCTGGATGCACGCCCTGCCGGACAACCCGGCCGTCTCGCTCTACCTGCACATCCCGTTCTGCAAATCCATGTGCTGGTATTGTGGCTGTCACACAACAATTCCCAACCGGCGCGATCGGATCGAGCGATATGTCGAGGCTCTGCTGCTTGAGTTCGACCAGCGGGCAGCGCAATTGCCGAGCGGCCACAGCGTGCACCATGTGCATTTTGGCGGCGGCTCTCCGGACATGCTGGACACAGTCGAATTCGGACGCATTCTGGGCCGGATCCGTGAGTGCTTTACCCTGGCACCGGACGCAGAAATCGCTGCAGAACTCGACCCGCGTGGGGTCACCCCTGAACTGGCAGCAAGCTTGGTCGAGAACGGGTTCAACCGGGCAAGCTTGGGGGTCCAGGACCTTTCGGAGGAGGTTCAGACCCTGATCCACCGGATCCAGCCTCTCGCGACTGTCGAGAAGGCGGTCGAAACGCTGCGCTCTGCCGGCATCCCGGCGATCAATCTCGACATCATGTATGGCCTTCCCGCCCAGACCCGCGAGCGGGTGGCGCGAACGGCACGCTGCGCCGCCATGCTCAAGCCGGACCGTATTGCCCTGTTCGGCTATGCCCATGTGCCCTGGTTCAAGAAACATCAACGCGCCATTCCGGAAGACCGGTTACCCGGTGCCCAGGCACGCTTCGACCAGATGTTCACGGCGTCTGGCGTACTGGAGCTGGCGGGTTATGAACCGGTCGGCTTCGATCACTTCGCCAAGCCGGATGATCCGCTGGCCATCGCGGCCCGGGAGGGCACGCTGAACCGGAACTTTCAGGGCTATACCGATGACCGCTATGACGTCCTCATCGGCCTGGGGGCTTCGGCAATCAGTGAAGCGCCCGGCGGCTATATCCAGAACCAGCCGGACCCGGCGCTCTATGCACAGGCATTGGAAAACAAGGCCAGTGCCATGATCCGCGGGCGTGCCCGCAACGACGAGGAGCGGCAGGCCGGTGCGCGTATCGAGCGCCTGCTGTGCGACTTTCGCCTGCCTGCCGATGTTGTCGATGCACAGGACCGCGCCGCATTGAACGAACTCAACGCGCTTGGACTGGTCGAGGATAATGGCGAAGGCCTGACTGTGACCCCGGCCGGACGCCCCTATGTGCGCAATATCGCCGCCCGCCTCGACCCGGCTTTCGTCACCGGGGCCCAGCGCCACAGCGTCGCTGTTTAGCCCTTTTATCCGACGACCAAAACAAGAACGGGCGCCCCTAGGGGCGCCCGTTTTGCGTTTATTGGTTTGATCGGGCCTAGAACTTAAAGCCGATCTCGAAGCCGGCGCTGTGGTTCTCGGTCGTCTCGCCGTACTCGCCATTATAGCCGAGCGAGACGCGCAGATTGTCGCCATTGGACAGGTCGACCGCGGCATCGAAGGTGATCATCTCCTGATCAATCTCGGTGATGATATCGGCCGGAACAACACCCGCCGGAGCATCACGGAAGCTGATCGGCAGACCCACATGATCCTGTGCCGTGAACCGCGCACCAATGCCGAAGGACAGACGGGCATAGCCATTTTCCTCACGGTCATGGATATAGCCGAACTCCACATTCGGCGCCGCCGACGTGATGTACTGCGTGTGACCATCGGAGCGAACGCCATTGCCGTCTGCACCCATCTCGAAGAGACCGTCATGGATCAGCGAGGTCGCCGCGAACTCGATGGAGGGAAGGATGTAGGCATTGCCGTCATCGGACTCGATGCGATGGCCAGCCTCGAAGCGCAGATCGACATAACCCGCTTCCGGCTCGCTCTCGATCGTGAACTGCTCCCACAGCTGCATCAGACGGACGGTCTCATACTTCATCCAGCCGCCGGTCAGCGAGCCGCTGATTACTCCGCCGTCAGCCCAGTGACGCTGCAGGGTCGCACCCACGGTCACACCATCACCATTGGTGTTGGCCCGCACCCCATCGATGGAGTGGATGTTGATCGACTCGATACCGATCGCCATACCCACGCGCCACTCCTCGTTGATCGGACGCTGATAGCCCGCCCGCAGAGAGGTCGTATGGGTCTGCGTGCCGAAGCGCTCGAAGCTTGAGTCACGATCGGCCGTACCCGCATCCAGACGGAAGAAGCTGCATTCCTCATCGAGGCTCAACATCGTATCCGTACCGCAGCCCTGCAGATCATCGCTGAAGCTGGACGCCGTGTTGAGCAGGCCCTGAAGCGGAGCGATATGCGGCTCCGGATTCAGTTCCGTCATGAGGACGTTGTAGAGCGCTTCGTCCTGAAGATTGCCGAGCCATGCCAGCAGACGGCCGGTCCCCTCCGCACCACCAACCAGCAGGTTGGAGTCCATGTGATAGCCCATCTCCCGCTCATTGCGGTTGAGGCCGTTCACACCGCCGAAGTCGGTATCGATATTGAGCAGGACATCACCGGCCTGCGTGGTGATGGAGAAGTCCACCGCCAGCGTATCCGTGATCTCAAGACCATTATCTGTCGCCGTTCCCGTTGCAGACGTGAACAGCGGCGTTGCCTCCGCGTCGGACAGCCAGATGAAGGTGACATCACCGGTGCCGTCGACATCGGTATCTCCGGTCAGCGTGACCAGGTCATACTCATACGGGCCGAAGGCGACGTCGAAGTTGAGATAACCGGTATCAGTCTGAACATAATTACCGTCCAGCTGGACGTCATTGATGACCCGGGCACCGTAATAGATGTTGAACAGCGGATCGCCTTCACCATCCAGGTTGTAGAACTCCGCCGACGGATCCTGCAGGTCGATCGGCAGCGTCGTTGCCGCCAGACCCATCAGGAAATTACCTTCATTGGTGAAGGTCGCCGGATCACCCGGAGCCGCATCCAGCGGCGTTACCGGAGCAGCATCCATGACCGAGATCACCGGAGCGATCGAGGTCTGGACTTGCGGGGCCAGATCATTTTGGACCGCCAGCTTCGGAGCCGGAGCCGCCACCGGATCAGCGGAGGCCAGAACGATCTCGCTTGCAGCATCATCGCTGGAGATCGCCGTCTCGTCCGAGGTCGCTTCCACCGGACCCATCAGACCCGACTGACCGCGTACCGGAGCCGAAGCTGCCGGCGTGGCCACACCCACGAGGCCGTTGGCCGTCGCATTGGTCGCCGTGCCGCCGGACATCGGGCCAAAGGCCTCGCCCTGACCGCTGCCGGGTTGGAAGAAGGCGAACTGGCCAGAGGCCGAGTTATCGGTCTCAACCGGACCAGACGCCGACGTGTCCAGAGTGACAGGCGTCGAAGCCGGAGCCGGTGCGTTCAGCGCCGTATCCGACGTTGCTAGCTTGATCGGCGTGGACGGCTCAGACGAGACCGTCACCTCAGAGCCCGGGGCCGTATCCGACACCGGTGCCTTCAGGTCCGTCGACACCGTCGTCACCAGACCCAGAGCACCCTGGCTCGCCGTGGGTGCAATCACCATACGCTGCGCCAACGATCGGCTACCGGCGCGGTTACCCGCTACCAGAGGCGTTTGCGGTGCACCGGACGGGTCACGCAGATCAATCGTGTTGAAGGCCATGAAGGTCGAACCGATCTGGTTGTTGAACCGGTTGATACCGGAACCCAGATCGATATTGCCGACGACGAGACCGGTATTGTTCACCGTGTCATTACCGGTGGTCATGTTCATCGCCCAACCGGAGACGGCAGACACCGTGCCGGAGGTGTTGAGGATGTTGTTGCTGCCACCGTCATAGAACACGCCCATGCCGAACAGCGATCCACCGCGGATATCGCTGTCCAGGGTGATGATCATGTCATCCGTGCCGTCACGCGCATCGGACTGAGACAGGACCGCAACGGCATTGACGTCCGGTGCAATCACATCACCGGAGTGGATGATGTTCACTTCACCGGCAACACCGGCACCGAGGAAGCTGCCCAGGGAGCCCAGCGAGGAGCCGAAATTCCCGAGCAGACCACCACCGCCGCCGACCGACTGGGCGAAGATGCCCGTCGCGCCGAAGCCGCGGATATTGATATTACCATTAGTGCGGATGGTGATGTCACCGCCATCGCCATCGCCGCCCGAGAACGGGTTGAGGCCGACATTGGTGGTGTAGGTGCCGAAGCCGAAGGAGTAGTCGCCGGCTGCCCCGCCGCCGCCACCGATGGACTGGGCAAAGATGCCGTAGGCACCGAAGCCTTCCGTGGTGATGTCACCGGTATGGGTGATGTTGATGTCACCGCCATCACCGGCCGAACCGCCGATACCGGAAATCGTCACATCGCCCCAGGCACCGACCGAGCCGGCACCGCCGACACCGCCGCCGCCACCGATCGACTGGGCCATGATGCCGTGGGCACCATCACCATACGTGAAGATCGATCCGAAATTGGTGATGTTGATATCGCCACCGTCACCGGCCGCTCCGCCCTTACCGCCGATATTCAGCGTCAGGGACGGATTCTCGAAACTGTCGAGCAGCTGGTAGAACTCGGTCAGGTCGGCCGCGGTCTGGATGGCTGCGCCGAGAGCCGTGCGGCTGTCATTGCTGTCATCATAGTCCGTAGCGCCGCCGACACCGCCACCGCCACCAACCGACTGGGCGAAGATGCCGTGCGCGTTGGAGCCGCTCGTGGAGACCGAGCCGCTGTTGTCGACCGTGACATTGCCGCCATCACCAGCTGCACCGCCTGCACCGCCGACCGCGACATTGCCGGCCAGGCCGGAGCCGCCGACACCGCCGCCGCCGCCGATGGATTGGGCGAAGATGCCGTAACCGCTGCGGGCATTATCCGCGACGATGACACCGCTATTGGTGACGACAACACTGCCGCCATCACCCGCTGCGCCACCGGAACCACCGATATTGATAGAGGCTGCGCGGTTTTCATCGTTGGAGATGAAGCCGAGCCAGGTTTTCACCAGCTCGCCGGACTGGGAAACCAGACCGCCTTCACCACCGCCGCCACCGACGGACTGGGCGAAAATACCGTTGGATTGTTCGCCGCTGACGCCGATCGCGCCCTGGTTATCGACGCTGACCGCGCCGCCATCACCGCCGGTGCCACCGGAACCACCCATCGAGACAGACACCTGGGTGTCACGCGTCCCGGCCTGGTCCGTGGAGTTATAGGAGGTGACGAAACCGCCGGCATCACCGCCGCGGCCACCGCCGCCGCCAACCGACTGGGCGAAAACGCCATGCGCCGCGCCGCCGAGCGTGAGAATGGCGCCGGTATTGGTCACGTCGACCGAACCGCCAACGCTGCCCGTACCGCCGGAACCACCAATGCCGATGGCGTAATTGCCGTTATTGCCCTTGCCGAAGGAACCCGACGTGGCGAAGCCAACGCCGCCGTCACCGCCGCCGCCGCCGATGGACTGGGCGTAGACGCCGACGGCCTGGTTACCGAGGGTCAGGATCGCCGCATTGGTATCGACCGTCACCGAACCACCGGAGTTACCGGCACCGCCGGAGCCACCGATGGAGACATTGAGGCTGTTGGAATTGGTGCCCGTGCTGCCCGAGGTCGAGCCCGTCAGGAAGGCGCCGAACGTGTCTTCATCAACACCGACCATGCCGCCCTGGCCGCCGCCGCCGCCAATCGACTGAGCGAAAATCGCGTGCGAGGCCTCGCCCGTCGTCTGGACAATACCGTCGGCCGTCACCGAGACCGCACCACCGGTGCTGCCATCGCCGGCAGCGCCGCCAATCGACAGGTCGATCGTGTTGGAGTTGGAGCCGGTCAGCGACAGATTGCCAGCATAACCGCCCTGGCCGCCGCCGCCGCCCACGGATTCTGCGAAGATACCGTAGGAGGACGCACCGGAGGTCGTAATCGTACCGGTCTGGTTGACCGAGACCGATCCACCCGTACCACCAATACCGCCGCTACCCCCGATGGAGACGTTGAGCGAATTGGAATTGGACAGCGAGAAGGAACCCGAGAAGGTCGAGCCGCCATTACCGCCGCCGCCGCCGATCGACTGGGCGAAAATACCGTGAGAGGCATCGCCAAGGGTTCCAATATCCGTCGTCGAGGTGATGGAAACCGTGTTGCCGTCACCGCCACCCGCGCCGCTGCCGCCAATGGCGACACCCAGCGAGGTCGTGTTGGAAGAGGTCAGCGCACCGGAGAAGGTTCCGGAGAAGCCGCCATTACCGCCGCCGCCGCCGATCGACTGGGCAAACAAGCCATGCGAACCGGAACCTGCCGTGGTCACAACGCCATCAGACGCAATGCTCGCTGCACCCGCCTGACCAGCGGTCCCGCCGGAGCCGCCAAGCGAGACGTTGAGCGAAGTGCCCGCCGAACCGCCGGTGAGCGAACCGGCGACCGAGAAGCCGCCATTACCGCCGCCGCCGCCAAGCGACTGGGCGAAGATACCATGTGCCGCATCGCCGAGCGTAGAGACGCCAACCTGCTGCGAAATCGAGACGTCGCCGGCATCGCCGCCGCCGCCACCGGATCCGCCGAGCGAAACGCCAATCGAGCGATTGGTCGAGCCGGAATAAGCCGCTGCCAGATTTCCGGACCAGCCGCCATTACCGCCGCCGCCGCCGACAGACTGGCCGAACAGGCCGTGCGAGCGATCCCCTTCGGTCAGAACGCCTTCGGTAGAGGCGATGGTCACGGCATCGGCATTGCCGGCGCCACCACCGGTGCCACCGATGGAGACACTGGCCGTATTGGCCGACTGGCTGGCACCGCCGCCGGAACCGGAAAGCGAGAAGCCGCCGGTACCGCCACCGCCGCCGACCGATTGCGCCTGCACGCCGGAGGAGTCGTTTCCGAGCGTCGAGATCAGAGCCGAATTGGTAACCGAGACGGAGCTGGCATCATTGCCGGTACCGCCGTCACCGCCGAGGCTGACCGAAGCCGTCGTCGTTGAATTGCCGATTGCAAAGGCCAGGGAGCCAGACCAGCCGCCGCGGCCACCGCCGCCAGCGATGGACTGCGCCAGGATGCCCTGAGCCTGGTCGCCTTCGGTCACAATGATGTTGGAGTTGTCGACCGTGACAGTCCCGCTGGTGGCGCCATCGCCCCCATCGCCGCCAAGGCTCACAGAAGCTGAGAGCGGGCTGCCCGATCCGGCCACTGCCGCGGAACCGGAAAGCGAGAAGCCACCGGCACCGCCGCCACCGCCAACCGACTGGGCCAGAATACCGACACCGCCATTTGCCGAAGTGCCGATGGCGCCGGAATTGGTCACGGAGACGTTGTTACCGAGACCGCCCGTGCCGCCGTCACCGCCAAGCGAGACCGAGGCCGCATTCGCGGTCGAGCCGACAGCGATTGCACCGGAGACGGAGAAGCCGCCATTACCGCCGCCGCCACCAACAGACTGGGCCACGATACCCGACGCATTGACGCCCGTCGTGGTGATGGTCGCGGTGTTGGTCACATCAACTGTACCGGCATTGTTACCGCTGCCCGCATCGCCACCCATGCTGAGCGCGAGAGAGCCGGAGGACGAACCGGCAGAACCGGATGCGGCAAAGGAGAAGCCGCCATTGCCGCCACCGCCACCGACCGACTGGGCCAGGATGCCGTGCGCATTGTCGCCAAGCGTGGCAACGCCCGCGGTATTGCCGACCGTCACAGCTGCAGACGTGCCGCCGCTGCCCCCATCGCCGCCCATGGCAACCGATGCGGCATAGGAATTGGAGCCACCGGACAGCGCCACCGCGCCAGCCCAGCCGCCATTACCGCCGCCACCGCCGACCGACTGGGCGAAGATACCGTGAGCGCTATTGCCGCCGGTATTGATGATCGCAGAGTTGGTGACATTTACCGTCGAGGCCGCACCACCCGTGCCACCATCGCCGCCCATCGCAAAGCCGATGGTCGGGAAAGACGAGCTGCCAGCTCCCACGCCAACTTTGAGACCAAAGTGGCCATTACCACCACCGCCGCCAATGGACTGGGCCGCGAGCGCGATCGCAGAATCACCCGCGGTCAGGATTTCACCCGAGTTATCTACGGTTACTGCGCCAGCAACGCCGCCGGAGCCGCCGTCCAGGCCACCGATCCCGAAGGAACCGGCAACGCCTTTTGAACCCACACCAACAGAACCGGTCGCCGAGAAGGCGCCGTTACCGCCACCGCCGCCGATGGACTGGGCGAGAATACCCATGGCCGCGTCGCCATACGTCTCCAGGTAGGAGCTGTTGGTGACGCCGACGGTCGAGCCGTCGCCGCCGTCGGAGCTGGTACCACCAATAGAATAGGGCACTGCGAAGGAGGTCGAGGACCCTGCGAAGGTTGCCGAGCCGGAGACAGCAAAGCCGGCATCACCGCCACCGCCACCGAGAGACTGGGCGAAGATCGCGTGGGCTGCGTCGCCTGCCGTGGTAACGAAATCACCAGAATTGTTGAGCGTTACGGCCCCGGCATTGCCGCCATTGCCGCCGTCACCACCGAGCGCCAGGGCACCGCCAAGGGCTTTGGAACCGGCCGCATTCACGTTGCCGGAGATAGCAAAGCCACCGGCGCCGCCACCGCCGCCGACAGACTGCGCGAACATGCCGTGGGAGCGGTCGCCGCTGGTCGCGACCCAATCCGTCGAGGTCAGCGAAACCGTGCCGGCATTGCCGCCAATCGCGCCGCTTGCACCAAAGGCGAGGTCAAGACCAATAGAGTTCGATCCTGTGCCGTTGATGGAGCCAGAGATCGAGGAGCCGCCATTACCGCCGCCGCCGCCAATTGACTGCGCGAAGATACCGGTCGACTCATCGCCAAGGGTCACAACAGCGCCATTGGAGACCGTGGTCACATTGCCGGCATCGCTGGCTGCGCCTGCACCGCCACCGATCGACACGCCAATCGAGCCGCCATTGGAGCCGGCCAGGGTGATGGAACCGGTGATGGACATGCCGCCATTACCGCCACCGCCACCGATGGACTGGGCGAGGATACCGTGAGACCGATCGCCCTGGGTATAAACCAGGTCCTCGGTCGTAACATTGACGTCATTGCCATTGGCACCGGCACCGCCAGCACCGCCCAGGGCGAAATTAATGCCCATAGCGTTGGAGCTGCCTGCGGTGATCGAGCCGGAAACGGCAAGACCGCCATCACCGCCGCCGCCACCGATGGACTGGGCCAGAATGCCGTGCGCATCGTCGCCGACCGTGCTGACGGTTTCGTTCGTCGTGACCGAGACGACACCCGGCGTATCGCCGGTTCCGCCAGCGCCGCCGATGGAAACGCCGAGCGTAACTGCCTGTTGGCCGAAGCTGAGGCCACCGGCAATGGACATGCCGCCATTACCGCCACCGCCGCCGAGCGACTGGGCCGAGATACCGTGGGCGCCATCGCCCTGCGTGCTGACGATGTCGGCAATGACCGTGACATTATCCGCCTGGCCGCCTGAGCCGGCGCCACCGCCAATCGCGACGTTCAGCGCGCCGCCGACCGTACCGCCCAGGCCTGCGCCGGCAGAGATGGCGAAGCCGCCATTACCACCACCGCCACCGATGGACTGGGCCAGGATGCCGATTGCATCATCGCTGACCGTGTAGACTTCGTCGGCTGTTACGGAGACCGCACCGGCCACGCCGCCATCACCGGCACCGCCGCCGATCGAGACGCCGACAGATCCGCCAACCGTGCCGCCGCCGCCGACACCGGCTGACAACGAGAAGCCGCCATTACCGCCACCGCCGCCGATGGACTGGGCCATGACGCCGATCGCGCCTTCGCCCATGGTCTGGACGTCATCAACCGTAACCGTGACATTGCTGGCATTGCCGCCAACAGCACCCGTGCCGCCAAGCGCGACATTGACCGAGCCGCCAACCGTTCCACCGAAGCCGGCCCCAGCGGAGATAGCAAAGCCACCATTACCGCCACCGCCACCAATGGACTGGGCCAGGACACCGTGGGCGTCATCGCCCTGGGTGATGATGTGCTCGGTCTGCGAAACCGTAACCGTGCGTGCGAACGAGCCGGCGCCGCCGCCGCCACCAATGGAAACGCCGACACCGACACCGCCGGTACCGCCTGCGGTGATGTTGCCGGTCGCAGACCAGCCGCCATTACCACCACCGCCACCGATGGACTGAGCCGCGATACCGTGAGACCCGTCGCCGGAGGTTTCGACCACAGCCGTGGACAGTACCGTCACATCGTCGGCATTCGAGCCCGCGCCCGCAGCGCCGCCGAGAGCGACATTGACCGCACCCCCCGCCGTGCCACCGACACCGAGCGTACCGGAAACAGCGAAGCCTCCATTACCGCCGCCGCCGCCGATGGATTGGGCGAGGATACCGTGGGAAATATCGCCGAAGGTGAAGATGCCATTGTCGGAGGTCACCAGGATATCGCCATTGACGATACCGCCGCTGCCACCGTCACCGCCGAGCGATACGCCGACGCCAACCCCGGCCGTGCCACCGATGGAGATGGAACCGGTCGCGGACCAGCCGCCATTACCGCCACCGCCGCCAACAGACTGGGCGAACAGACCATGCGAATTGCTGCCCGTGGTCGTGATCTGGCCATCGCTGTTGAGCGTGACCGCGCTGGAATAGGAACCTGCGCCGCCATCACCGCCGAGCGCGACATCAACACCGATACCGGCTGCACCGCCCGCCGTCAGCGAGCCAGAGAAGGAGAAGCCGCCATTACCACCGGCACCACCGATCGACTGAGCGACCAGACCGTGGGAATTGGAGCCGGTTGTCGAGACGTCACTCGTGGAGTTCAACGAAACCGTGCTGCCGAAGCCGCCGGTCGCGCCGTCACCGCCCAGCGAAACGCCCACACCGACCGCCGCACCATCGGAAATGGCCAGGGTTGCCGTACCGGACCAACCGCCATTACCGCCGCCGCCGCCGACAGATTGCGCCAGGACACCAAAGGAGTTGTCGCCCCGGGTCTGCAGCGCACCATCTGTCGTGACACTGACCACCCCGCCATCGCCGCCCGATCCGCCATCGCCACCAATGGCAACGGAGACAGACGCGGAGGCACCGAGACCAGCGCTGACCGCACCGGCAAAGCTCTGACCGCCATTACCGCCACCGCCACCAACAGCCTGGGCGATAATACCGTGCGAGTTGGCACCAAACGTCGTGACCGAGCCGTCGGTAGTGATATTGACGATACCACCATTACCACCGGCACCGCCCTCACCGCCGACCGCGACGCTGACAGAGCCGAAGGCGCCAATGGAGCCGGCGACCGAATAGCCACCATTACCACCGCCGCCGCCAACGGACTGGGCCAGAATACCCGCCGAGTTGTCACCGCGGGTTTCGATGTCACCATCGGAACTGGAATTGACCGTGACCGTACCGCCCTGGCTGCCAGAGCCGGCGTCACCACCGATTGCCACTGAGGCAAACCGGCCATCGGACACGGCATTACCGCCATTACCGCCGCCGCCACCGATGGACTGAGCGATCAAACCGCCGGAGTTTGCATTCGTGGTCAGGACATTCCCGTTCACATTGACGGTAACATTGTCGGCGTTCTGGCCATTACCGCCGGAACCACCAACGGTGATCATGCCGCCGGCGCCGCCGCCATTACCACCACCGCCACCGATGGACTGAGCCACGATACCGGTTGAATTGACGCCCTGGGTCTGGATCAGGCCGGAGGTCGTGACATTGACCGTACCGCCCAGACCGCCAGCACCACCCGTGCCGCCGATCGCGCCGATGTCACCACCGGCACCGCCATTACCGCCACCGCCGCCGATGGATTGCGCCAGCACACCAAATGCGCGCACACCCTCGGTCAGAACGCTGCCCGTCGTCACACTGACGGCTGCGCCATTGCCGCCGCTGTCGGCAGAACCGCCAATACCGACAATGCCGGCACCCGTGCCGCCATTACCACCGCCGCCGCCGATCGCTTGGGCCAGGATGCCGTGCGCATCATCGCCAAAGGTCGCAATGGTGCCGTTGCCGCTCACGGTGACCGTATTGGCGCTGCCACCAGTCGAACCCGAGCCGCCAATGGCTGCAAGGCCGCCGGAAGACGACCCGTTACCGCCGCCGCCACCAATGGACTGGACGATGATACCAATAGCACCCTCACCACGCGTGGTGATCAGGCCATCATGATGGGCCAGAACGGCGCTGGAGACACCGCCATTACCGCCGGAGCCACCCACAGCAACAAGACCGCCCGTGCCGCGGCCGGAACCGCCGCCGCCACCGATGGACTGGGCGATGATGCCGTAGGACCGTGCACCCGTTCCGCCGGTGATACCGGTGTCGATGGAGCCATAGTTATAGACAGAGACCGTGCCGGCATTGCCGCCACTGCCCGAACCGCCGCCAATCGCGGCGATACCGCCTGCAGCACCGGAGCGACCGCCGCCACCACCGATAGACTGGGCAAAAATTCCCGGGGCATCGTCATTGCGAGTGGCAATATTGCCGCTCGCGCGGTTGTAAACAAAGACATTGCCGCCATTACCGGCGCCGCCACCGCCACCACCAGAGGCAAACAGACCACCGGACGCACCCGCATCGCCGCCGGAACCGCCGACAGACTGAGCAAAGATCCCGGCCGCGTTCAGACCGGTCGTGATGATCGAGCCATAGTTGTCGACGGTGACCGTCGAACCATTACCACCGGTCGAGCCGCTATCGGCATCGCCGACGATGCCAATGCTCGAGCCACCGGTACCGGAGTTGCCGCCCATGGACTGGGCCAGAATACCGTTTGAATCCGTGCCTGTGGTCGAAATCGCACCATGGTTGACGACGCGGACCGTTCCGCCCTCAGCCGCCGGCCCCGAAGACCCCCCATCGGACCAGATAAAGCCGGATCCGCCATTGCCACCGCGGCCTGCGCGGGACTGGGCAAAGATACCGTGGGCACCCGTACCGGATGTCGACACATCGACATAGCTGGTAAGATCGACATCACCACCGGCGCCAGACGCGCCACCTTCATAGCCCTGGAAACCAAAGCCGGCCGCGTTACCACCCTTGCCGCCATTACCGCCGATGGAAATCGCGGAAATGCCGGACAGACCGTCCGTTACGGATTGCACATTGCCATTATTGACGACCGTAATGGTCCGAGTGATGTCCGGCCCGTCGCCGCCATCTTCACCGGCCGAACCATTCGCGCCGATAGTGAAACACTTGATGATACAGATCCGGGCACCCCAGGCATTGCTGCCGCCGGAGCCATTGGTGCCGGTGAGCCACTCGGAATAGACGTTGACATTGCCCGCGGGGATGGTCGGGCTGATATTGGCGCCGGGGGAGCCGGGCGCACCGGTGATGCCGGAGGACGCACCATTGATCTGGCTTGCACGCGAGGTCACGGAGGCGAAGGTGACCTTGGTGCCGCCACTGTCTTCACCTTCGATCGAAATGATACGGCCATTCGTATCCTTGTTGATCTTGGTGACCGTGTAGATCGTGCCTGTCCCGGGGTTCTCGGTCGTCGCAGTCGGGTCGATAAAGGTCTCGCCCACCGCGTCGGCCAGAACAATAATGTTCAGGGCGCTGGTGAAGACCACATTCGTTCCGAGAACCGCCTCAACGGTTTCCGACGCCCCGGTTACCGGGTTGGTGACCGTAGACCCGACAGTCTGCGCGTACGCACTCGGCGCGACGATCGAAGCCACCGCCATGGTTGCAAGCGCAGCCCCCATGGCATGCATGGACGATCCACCCAACAGACGAGCTGCACGGCGCGCACGAGTCGCGGACACTTTTACTTTGCTGGACACGAATGCCTCCCCCTGAACACCGCCCATTCTCGGGCTGACGCTCATATAGATTTGCACCGCCCAGGCTGGGCGGCACTCCCCACAGTGGCAGAACATAACCACATGGACTGATGAGTTGAAAGCACTAGGAGCGAATTTTCATTAAATCTTCCGAATTGCCTCTGACTTGTAATATATATATTTCATTTTCGGATCAGATACTTATGGGTCCGCCGAAAGATTTAACAAATACAGGGCGGCACTCGGAACCACAATCCAAGCGGGGCGGACACCACCTACCTGCATGCACGCTCAGCCGGAAGTTCATTGCTTCCAAATGCGCTATTAATGCGGCTGGGACTCTCAATTATATCCCATGGGGCAATTGAGGAGAACGCCATGCACTGGACCGGATTGATCGTCGCGACCGCCATTTTCGCCATTGTCGCCAGCTTTGCTGCAACCAGCACGGCGAGCCAGAGCCCACTGATTGGTTGATCGCCTGGGTCACCCATCAAATCAGAATAGGGCAGCAATAATAACCGGAGTTTTATTCATGTCTGGGGTTTGACCCTGCCGAACGGCAATGGAATGGTCATCGACGAGCAAACCGATTGCTGTGGCGAGGAGGGCCCATAATGATCAGAATGTTTGTCACGCTAACCGCTACAGCATCAATACTGGCCGCATGTGGCCAGGGCGGCCAGTCCGGACGTGATCTGAGCGGTGCCGATACCAACTATCAAAGCGTCCTCCTGGAACAGCTTATCGATGCCCAGCCCGGCGATGTGATCACCATCCCGGCCGGCGTTTATCAATTCGACCGCTCCTTGATGCTCACCGTCGATGGTGTGACCATACGTGGTGAGGGCATGGACGAGACCGTGCTCAACTTTCAGAACCAGATCGCCGGCGCCGAGGGCCTGCTGGTTACCGCAAATGATTTCACCCTGGAAAACCTGGCCATTGAGGACACGATCGGCGACGCCGTGAAGGTCAATGGCGGCCGCAATATCGTCATTCGCGGGGTTCGAGTGGAATGGACTGGCGGTTATGCGACCGAGAACGGGGCTTACGGGCTTTACCCGGTGCAGACCGAAAACGTGCTGATCGAAGACAGTGTCGCAATCGGCGCATCAGATGCCGGTATTTATGTCGGCCAGTCGCGCAATATCACGGTGCGCAATAACCGCGCCGAATACAATGTAGCCGGCATTGAGGTCGAGAACTCCGTCGGCGCCGATGTCTACGGCAATACCGCGACCAACAATACGGGCGGCATCCTCGTCTTCAACATGCCCAACCTGCCCCAGCGCGGCCACCGCACCCGCGTCTATGACAATGACGTATTCGCCAACAATACCGAGAATTTCGGCCATGCCGGCACTCCGGTCGCGAGCGTTCCGGCCGGCTCGGGCATCGTCATCAATTCCAATGACGAGGTCGAAATCTTCAACAACCGGATCTCCGATAACAATACCGCCAATATCATCATCTCCAGCCTGCATTCGACCGGCTATTCGGATTATGCCGTGCAGCCCGACTTCGACCCGTATCCGGAAACCATCTGGATCCACTCCAACACGTTCTCCGGCGGCGGCAGCTCGCCTGACGGGCTCGATCTGACCGCCCTCAAAGTCGTTCTGTTCGGCCTTAATGGCAGCCTGCCCGACGTGCTGTTTGACGGCTATGTGGATGCTGACAAATTGGTCGATGGCGCCCTGCCCGCCGCACTACGCATCTGCGTCGATGATGAAGTGGATGTCCTGAATGCGGACGGCCCGAACGGGTTTGAGAATCCGCGCGTTGAAACGGAAAACTATCGCTGCACGCTCGACAGCCTGCCGGCCGCAACGCTGGACTTCCTAGACTGACACACTCATGACCGTTTGTCGTGTTTTCGCCACCGTCCTTGCGCTGCTGGTTACGGCCTGCGGCGCTGAAACGGTAACCCCGCGCTATATCGAGAGCGGCAATCCGGCCCAGCTTTCGCAATGGGGGCAGCTGCAGATCCGTGGCGGGGTGCTGGAACCGGCAGAGGGCGTGATTGCCTATGACCTGACATCGCCGCTGTTCACGGACTACGCTCACAAGCTGCGGACCATCTGGATTCCCGAAGGTCGCCAGGCGGTCTACCGCGACGGCGATGTGCTCGATTTCCCGGTCGGAACGGTCATCACCAAGACTTTCTACTATCCGCGCGGCGAAGAGGCGGGTGTTCTGTCGAGCACCTATCCTGGCGACGGCGAAGCACAGCCGGCCCGACTTGACCTAGGCCAGGTCGAGCTGATCGAGACCCGCATACTGGTGCGGCGCGAAACCGGCTGGGATGCGATCCCCTATCGCTGGGATGCGAACCAGAGCGAGGCCGCTCTCAATCGTATCGGCGACATCATCCCGATGCAGCTGGACCATGACGGCCAGCAACTGGCGTTCAACTACATCATGCCGAACGTCAATCAGTGCGCCAGTTGCCATGCGCCGGACTCCAACACCCGCGAGATCGCACCGATCGGCCCCAAACCACGCCATCTGAACCGGGATTTCGATCACGGCTCAGGCCCGGTGAACCAGCTGACCCACATGGCAGAACTCGGCCTGTTGATGAATTTCCCCCTGCCCGAGGCGGCACCGCGCAATGCCGACTGGAATGACCAGGCGGTCACGCTGGACGCCCGCGCCCGCGCATATCTCGACATCAATTGCAGCCATTGTCACAGCCCGGTCGGGCCTGCCGACACGTCGGGCCTTTTTCTCGAACCGGACACCCCGGCGGGACCACAATTGGGATTATGCAAGCTTCCGATTGCAGCCGGCGGCGGCACCGGCGACCGCCCTTACGATATCGTGCCGGGCGAACCCGACCTATCCATCTTGCTGTATCGCATGGCGTCGGTGGAAGCGGATGTGATGATGCCGGAAATCGGCCGCTCCACTATTCACACGGAAGCGGTCGAACTGATCCGTGACTGGATCGCGCAGATGGACGGAAGCTGCGGTTAGTCAAGATAGGGCGCGATGTAGCGCTCGACCACCCGCATCGCTTCAGCGAAATAGCGATCGGCGACCTCCGGGTCGGCACGCCTTTCAAAGGCAATCACCTCGGCGGCGCAATAGATCTCGACAATCATGCGGGCGACCAGCTCCGGATCACCGCCATTGAAATTGTCACGCCCCGCACGCCAGCGGTCGGCCAGCATGTCGGCAAACCGGCGGTTCCACTCCTCACGGACCCCGCGCAGCTCAGGCGTGGTCAGGGTCAGGCGGAAAACAGCGCCGAATGAAGGCGTGTCATGAACCAGTTGGCGCAGCCCCTGGATCATCCCGGTCAGACTGACGCGCCAGTCCTGGATATCCGGGTCGGAGAGAATACCATGAATGATGCCATCCGTTTGCGCCTTGAACGCCTCCAGGATGGTCAGGTGGATCGAATAAATATTGGGGAAGTAGCGGTAGACCGAGCTGACCGGCACATTGGCTTCAGCGGCAACGGTGCTCGTGGTTATGGAATCCGCCTCTCCACGCTCAAGCAAACGCTTGGTCGCCTCTATGATGACCTCGATGCGCTCTTGCGACCGCTTTTGTCTGGGCGCCACCCGACGTTGCAGGTCAACAGGGTCTTGGGCAGCTTGTTCGTTCACGCTATTTCTCGCAGGTTCCATCCCGTAAACCTGTGCTTGAAATACATGAAATACAAGAGACTAAGCGCGACACACCGGCCGATTTGAATAGGGAATTTAGCGCCATCACCCGGCGAACAACCCCGCAACCAAGTTTGGCTCAACTCCCGGACCCACCTGCTCCGCGTGTATTTTTCAGAACTCTCTGAACCAATTTTAACGTGTACTTTTCGAAGCTTGCTCGAATGTCGCAAACCGCTGAGCGGAGCAATACTGCTCAGCTCATCCTGGTTCTGGGCATGCTTTTCTCCCTTTCATACCACCCAATGCGACTGCATCGCCCATTCGCCACAAACGCAAGAAAGTCGACTCGAAGTTTCACCAACTGCGCGCAGCGGTTGATCGAGGCCGGAAACGGGCGCGAATCGGTCGCCGGAATCCACTGAACAGGCATCTTTTGCAGATTCGCTGCAGCCAAGCCGTTCTGAACGTGATACAGCCCCCGCTTTCCTCAACCCGCCCGGATGACCGGGGCAGCGCGCCAGAGTGAATGACCGGCGCGAAAGGATTGTCTTTTAAATGACCGGATCGGACCGCATCGCGCCGCCCTTGGCACGTGCCCTCGAAGCGCGAGGCTACACCGCCCTGACCGAAGTTCAGGAGGCCGTGCTGAGCCAGGCCGGAGATGCCGCTGACCTGCTTGTTTCCGCCCAAACCGGTTCAGGCAAGACCGTCGCCTTTGGCCTCGCCATCGCCCCCGGTATTCTCGGCGAAACCGACCAGCTTGGCTTCGCGGCAGAGCCCCTGGCCCTGATCATTGCGCCGACGCGGGAGTTGGCGCTCCAGGTCCAGCGCGAGCTCGCCTGGCTCTATGACGAGGCGCGTGGCCGGATTGCCTCTTGTGTTGGCGGCATGGACCCGCGCGCAGAGCGCCGGGCCCTGGAGCGCGGCTGTCACATCGTTGTCGGCACGCCGGGCCGTTTGCGCGACCATATCGAGCGCCGTGCGCTGGACATGTCGAATATCCGCGCCATCGTACTGGATGAAGCGGACGAGATGCTCGATTTCGGCTTCAAAGAAGATCTCGAATTCATTCTGTCCAAGGCCCCGGAAGAGCGCCGCACGCTGATGTTCTCGGCCACGGTGCCGCCGGCCATCGCATCCCTGGCCCGCGAGTTCCAGAAAGACGCCCAACGCATCTCCACCATCGGTGAGCGCGAACAACACGTCGATATCGACTACCGGATTTTCCCGGTCGCTCCGCGCGACCGCGAGCACGCCATCATCAACACGCTGCGCTTCTATGATGCCGAGCGCGCGATTGTTTTCTGCTCGACCCGTGAGGCGGTCAGCCGTCTGACAAGCCGCCTGGGCAATCGCGGTTTTTCGACCGTCGCCCTGTCTGGCGAGCTGAGCCAGAGCGAGCGCACGCACGCCCTGCAGGCGATCCGGGATGGACGCGCCCGTGTCTGCGTGGCCACAGATGTCGCCGCCCGAGGCATCGATCTGCCCGGGCTGGAACTGGTCATTCACGCTGACCTGCCGGGCAAGGCCGAAACCCTTCTGCACCGATCCGGCCGCACCGGGCGCGCCGGTCAGAAGGGCACTTGCGTGCTGATCGCGCCGGTTCCGCGCAAAGGCAAGGCAAACCGGCTTCTGCGAGAGGCCGGCGTAACGGCAGAGTGGCAATCCCCGCCCAGCCAGGAAGCGATCCGGGAACGCGACCGCGAGCGGATCTTTGCCGATCCAGCCCTGACCGCGGAAAGCGATGAGGAAACCCTCACCGACGCGCGCATCCTGATCGAGACCTATGGCGCAGAGACTGTCGCCGCGGCCTTCCTCAAAAGCCATATCGCCGCCCTGCCGGCGGCCGAGGACCTGTCCCCGGCGCCAGCGGCGAAGGTGGCGGAGCGAGCCGATTTCGATGATGGTGTCTGGTTCAAGCTGACCGCCGGGCGCAAGCATCGCGCCGAACCGCGCTGGCTGCTGCCGCTGATCTGTCGCGTCGGTGATGTCACCCGGCGCGAGATCGGTGCCATTCGCATTGATGAGGACGAAAGCTATTTCGAGGTGACCGGACGTGTTCTGGAGGTCTTCGAACAGGCCCTGGCTCGCGCGGGTGGCGGCGAGAAGAATATCCGCATCGAGCGGGTCGTGGGCGATGTTCCGGTTCCCGCACGCGGCAAGCCGGCCTATGGCCGCGATGATCGTGATGATGACCGAGGCGACCGCAAACCCCGGCGCGCGCGCCCGGATCGTCCCGATGGCGACCGCCCATTCAAGAAGCGCGAGGGCGGGCCGGCCAAAGGCAAGGACCGTCCCTGGAAAGAGGACGGCCCGCGCAAGAAAGGCGCACCCGGGAAGGATGAGCGCCCAGCGAAACCGGCAGCACGCGATCGCAAGCCCGATGCCCATGACGCTCACGAAGGCGGCGCCAAACCGCATTGGGACGAGGCACGTCCCGCGCCGGAGACCCGTGAAGACCGGCCGAAGCGGAACAAGCCCTATGGCAACAAGCCGAAGGGCAAACCGGCCGGCAAGGCGGGCGGCAAAACCTTCGGCAAGCCGGGCCACAAACCCAAATCCGGCGCGCCGGGGCCAGATGACCGTCCCAGGCGCCGCAATCCGTCACAGCCCGCCGAGACAGGGCACAGCCTAAAAAAGGTCAAGCGCAAGCCCAAGCGCGACTAGTCGGCAGCGGCAAGGTCCGCAGCGTCTGATGCTGCGGCCAAGGCTGGCAGCTGAGCCCGACCTTACCCGCCAAGCCAGCGGCCGACCTGCCACAAACGGTCCTGGCCAAAGGTCCAGTTGTCGCCGACCTTGAAGGTCGGCACGCCCCAATGTCCGTGGGCAAAGAGCTCTTGGCGATTGGCTTCGACCACATCGCGCCAGCTCTCGTCCGCCATGGCGGCCTTGGCATCGGCCCAGCTGACACCGCCTTTCAGGCAAATCTCCTGCAGGCCCTTGTCGGTCGCTGCATCGAGACCCTCGGCGAACACGCCGCGCAGGAAGGCCTGGGAGAGAACCTCGCCCCGGCCCGCCTCGATCTCCTTGACCAGAATGGCGAGGCCACGCTCGATACCGGGCCCGACCGGGTCACAGATCTTGCCGAAGGGCAGCTCATAGCGCTCGGCCTCACGCAGGGTATCGCGCAGAATATAAAAGCGTTTCGGCCACGGCACCGGCAGGGCGCGCATGACCATGGGCAGGACCGGGCGCAGCTTCACCGTCGCATTCCAGCACCTGGCCAGCTCGAACACCCGCATCACGGCGAGATAGCTGTAGGGGCTGCGGAAGGAGTAGAACATCTCGAATTCGCCGCCCTTGGCCGTGTCCGGTTCGGCAATCGGCATGAAGATCGGCTCGGCGGCACCGAGGCGTGTCTCGAGATGGTGGATACGGTCGAGCCCCCAGAACCACTCGCCCTCAAAATAGATCATTCCGGAACCGTAATGACCCCATTTCTTTCTTAAGTTATCGCCATTTGGCAGGTCCCCGGGATCATAATCCGCTGCCGGTACGTCAAGCCCGAAAGCCTCAGCCAGGCGCGCCGCATCAAGCGGGCCATAGGCCGAGAGCTTTTCAGGTTCCGGCGCGGCTGATTTCTCTGGCGTCGATACGCGGTAGCGCTTGACCTGGACATCATAGGCCGCCCCGAGGCGGTCGAGGATAGGATCGATCAGGGCGGAATAGGCCTCGCCCGGCTCGAGGAAGGCGTGCAGCGTCTTTTTGGAAAAGGTCAGAGCCCGCCCGGCCGCATGCCAGCCACGGGAAAACCCACGGATACGGGTCGAGGTAATCAGTTGCGGGAACAGGAGTTTCACGCTCATCCGATCACCGTTTTCGACGCAAAGCAGGGAATGAGAAGCTGACCGGCCAGGCCCGCCTTGCGGTGGATGGAAATGTCCCTGAACGCGTCCGACAGGGTCAGCTCGACCATCACCTGTGCCGAGGGATAAGTCATGATCGCGACCAGGTCCCAGTCCGCGCTGGCGCTTCCGACCAGGAGTGCATCGGGCTGGGCGGAGAATTTCAGCTCGCCGCCGGCCTCCATCACCAGTCCGGCCATCGGGCCGCCATAGAGCATATAGGCGTCACGCCCCGAGAGGTCGCTTTCGCGGCCATCAAGATATTCGGCTTTCTCTTTGAATTTCAGCAGGTTCACCATGTGAACCGGACCATCATCGCTGGCCGCGAGGAAGGCAGCGACTTGCGCCTCGGTCGGCTCGACCGCATTCTCGATCTCGATTTTCATGATCATCTCCCCCTCGAAGATCTGCGCTATTGCGGTTGCGAGCCGGTGCATTTCCGGGGTGATTTCGGTTCTACCCCCGGCGCCGGACCTGTGTGCGTCTGGTTGGCTTTTTTCCTGTTCTGACGCTAGGGCGCATCTGGCGGTTTGCAAACCCATTCCAGATCGGTTCAGACTGAGTCTGGGCATCGAAGAATTGGGCATTTGGGGACATTCATCATGACGACTTCCGATCTCGGTCTGGGCGATCCTCTGGCGCTGCCCTGCGGGGCGGCCTTGCCGAACCGTTTGTGCAAGGCGGCGATGACCGAGGGACTCGCCGATGAACACAATCGCGCCACCGGCCGTCATGCCACCCTCTATCGCCGCTGGGCCGAGGGCGGGATCGGCCTGTCGATCACCGGCAATGTCATGGTCGACAAGCGCTATCTGGAGCGCCCGGCCAATCTGGTCATTGATGGCGAGCAATCGCCCGAGCAACTCGCCGCCCTGCAGGCCTATGCGGCGGCCGGGCGGGTCCGCGATGGCCATATCTGGATGCAGATCTCCCATGCCGGCCGACAGACGCCAAAATCCGTCGCCACCGAGCCGGTGGCCCCGTCGGCCACGGGTGAAGTCGCCTTGCCCGGCGGCCTGTTCGCCAAGCCGCGCGCCCTCTCGCTCGAGGAAATCCACGAGATTATCGGCCGTTTCGCCCATACCGCCTTTGTCGCCAAACAGACCGGCTTTACCGGCGTGCAGGTCCACGCGGCCCATGGTTATCTGCTGTCGGAATTCCTCAACCCGCTGATCAATCAGCGCGAGGATGAATGGGGCGGGTCGCTGGAAAACCGGGCCCGGCTCTTGCTGGAGATTATCGGTGCTGTCCGCGAGGCGGTCGGGGCGGAATATCCGATCGGGGTGAAGCTCAACTCCTCGGACTTCCAGAAGGGCGGTTTCTCGCTCGAGGATTCGATCGCTGTTGTCGGTTTGTTGGAAAAGGCCGGGGTTGATCTGATCGAGATCTCTGGCGGCAATTACGAACAGCCCGCCCTGCTGGGTATTGAAGGCATGGAGCCGGTCTATCAGGACGAGGCCATGGTCAAGGCCTCAACCCGCGCCCGCGAGGCCTATTTCCTCAATTATGCCGCCGCGATCCGCAAGAATTGCCAGGTCCCGCTCATGGTCACCGGCGGTTTCCGCACCCGCTCGGCCATGCTCAATGCCCTCAATGAGGACGACATCCAGATGATCGGCCTGGCCCGGCCCCTCTGCGTCGATACCGACCTGCCGGACCGGCTGATCGCGGGTGAAATCGACAAACTGACCAGCTGGGAAAAACTCCAATCCCTCGGCCCGGGCTGGTTCGGCCCGACCTCCTCCAATGCCACGCTGCGGGCGATGAACGGCTTCGCCAACATGGCCTTCTTCTACCGCAACATCATCCGCCTCGCCGACGGCAAGGCGACCAAGCGGCAGATGAATTTGCTGTTTGCCTTCATCAAGCACCAGATGACCGATGCCGGCGATGCGAAACGGCTGGTGCGGTAGGGGCTTGCTCTATCCAATTCTCAGGCCCTCATCCTGACGCAAGTCAGGACCCATGGCTCAGACCGCGCAATAGGTCCCGGATCAAGTCCGGGATGAGGGCGTAGAACTAGGCTGGGCGCGGCGAAAACTTCTTGATCGTGCCGGAAAACGAAAAGCATGACCGCTCTTCCGCATAGATCATCCCGCGCACGAAAAGCACCGAACGCCCGGCCCGCAGGACCTCACCGCGGCTGGTGAGCAATTCGCCCTCGCGAGCGGCCGCGAGGAATTCGGAATTCATCGTCAGGGTGACGCCCATCGAGCCGTCGGTGAAACTGTCCCAGGCGATGGAGAAGAGCATGAAATCGGCAAAGCTCATCAAACAGCCGCCATGCACCGACCCGCCGGCATTCATATGCCGCCGCTCAGCCCTGAAAGCGCCGATCACGCCCTTGTCGTCGACCTTGCGATAGAACGGCCCGGCGCGGCTTTCGAAGGGTTCTTCCGGCCAGTATTGCCAGCCCTTGAACTCGCCCTCCTGCTCGATACTCGGCTGCATTACGACCCCGTCTTGGTATTGTCGCGATAGCGGATCAGACCTTCCTGGGTCGCCGATGCGATCAGCTTGCCCTCGCGGGTGAAGAGGCTGCCGCGGTTAAAGCCGCGCCCGCCGCCCGACCAGGGGCTTTCGCAGGCATAGAGCAGCCATTCATCCATGCGCACATCATCATGCAGCCAGAGGGCATGGTCGAGGCTGGCGACCTGCATGTTGGGCGAGAGCCAGTTGACGCCATGCGGCTTCATCGAGGTGCCCAGGAGCGTCATGTCCGAGGCATAGGCGAGGATGGCGCGGTGCATGACCGGGTCATCGCCGACCGGGCCGGTGGTTCTCACCCAGGTACAGCGCACGGCATCACGCTTTTCCTTTTCCGGTGCGAACCAGCTTTCCAGCGGCCGCAGCTCAATGGCACGGGGACGCAGCATGTGCTCGACGAAAGGCGCCGGCAGGCGGTCGCGGTGTACCTGCGCCAGCTCGGACTCATTTTTAAGATCTTCCGGACCGGGTACGTCCGGCATCTCCGCCTGGTGTTCGAAACCCTGCTCCTTCTTGTGGAAGGAGGCGGTCATGTTGAGGATCGGCTTGCCGCGCTGGATGGCAATGACGCGGCGGTTGGAGAAGGTGCCACCATCATAATCGCGCTCGACGCGGTAGATGATTGGCAGGCGTTCATCCCCGGGGCGCATGAAATAGGCATGCAGCGAATGCGCCTGGCGTTCCGCATCGACCGACCCGACCGCCGACATCAGCGCCTGGGCGATGACCTGGCCGCCGAACACCCGGCCGCGCCCGCCCGGATTGCGATGACCGCGATACAGATCGGTATCGATCTCTTCCACGGTCAGGAGTTTGACCAGGGCACCGGGCGCCTCCTCCTGGGTGGGACGGCGTTCCTCGGCCGAAGTGTCAGCAGTTGTCATGAGACCAATCCGTGATGATTCTTGTGACTTGGCCGGGATATTGGGGTCCCGGGCCCGCTCTGGCCAGCCTCTTCCTGCAGGCCCGGCATCCGCCAGGACCGGCTGATGCCCCCCGGACGCTCACACAGGCGTGGCTTGCATCCGGCGCAGGCCATGCTATCCGCCTGCTTGATCCATAAGCGGGCAAAAACGGGAGAGCGGCATGAGCAAGATCATCGTAACCGGAGCACTGGGCATTCTCGGACGGGCCACCGTCGATCATCTTGTCGCCAGCGGCGCCACCGTCACCGCCATTGACCTGGCCGAAGACGTTTCCGCCTCCAGCGCCCAGCATGCCATCGGCGGCGTCAATCTGACCGATGAGACCTCCGTCGCAACCGCCTTCAAATCCGCCTCTGACGCCATGGGCGGGCTGACCGGCCTGATCAATATCGCCGGCGGGTTCACCTGGGAGCCGGTCGAAGGAGGTGACATCGCCAGTTTTGAAAAAATGTTCGCGATCAATCTGAAGACCGCCACCCTCGCCTCGCGTGCCGCGATCGGGCTAATGAGCGGCGGCGGCGCAATCGTCAATATCGGCGCCAATGCGGTCAGCGCACCGGGCCTGGGCATGGCCGCCTATGCGGCCTCCAAGGCCGGCGTGCATGCGCTGACGCAAAGCCTGGCCGATGAGCTGGCCAGCAAAAGCATCCGCGTCAACGCCATCCTCCCCACCATCCTCGACACCCCCACCAACCGCGCCGACATGCCCGACGCGGACACCTCGGCCTGGGTCAAGCCGGAAGCAGCGGCAGAGGCGATTGGCTTCCTGGCGTCGGATGCGAGCCGGGCGATTACCGGCGCGCTGGTGCCGGTGAACCGGGGCGGCTAGGGCCTAACCCTCACGCACCGCGAGGGCGACGCCGTCCGCGACCTCGTTGCCGGGGTAGAGCACGATCTCGCTACCCGCTTCGAGGTCCGAGAGGAGCTGGGCCATCTCTCCATTGGAGCGACCGATCTCCACCGGGGTGAGGACGGCGCGACCATCGACAAGCCGGTAGACGGCCCAGGCCCCGTCCTGTCGGAACAGGGCCGAGACGGGCAGTTGCAGCGTGTCCTCGGCCGACCAGATGGCGATCGCAGCCTCGATACGGAAACCGTGGCCGAGGCGCGACCAGCGCTCGGCCTGGTCGAGAAAATCAATGATTACATTGACCCGCTGCTCTTCCACGCCCAGCGCCGAGACCTTGAGAAAGCCAAACGGCTCGACCCGGCGCACACGGCCGCGCAGGGTCTCGCCCGTCACCGACCAGCCGGAAATCTCCACCGTGGCTCCGGGTTCAACCTCGACCGCGTCGGAGGACAGGAGCTCGACGACGATTTCCAGCCCGGCCGGATCGCCGGTTTCAAGCAGAACCGTGCCCGACGCGACCGGGCCGGCGCTTTCCTGCATGACCCGCAGGACGACGCCGTCGACCGGAGAGCGGATATCGAGCACGCCCAGCTCGCCATTGGAGCTGCCCGGCCCGATCAGGCGCACCTCGGCCGCTTCAAGCTCGGCCCGGCGCAATTGCACCGCGGCCTGGGCATGACCGAAGGCGGCGCTGGCCGAACGGCGCTCCGCGGCAGCGCGGTCGAGGGCGGCCTGGGAGGCGATATCCGACTCAAAAAGCTGCAGCTGCCGGTCATATTCGGCCCGGGCCAGGGCGCGGCCGGCGCTGGCGCTGTCCTGGTCGGCGATGGCGGCGCTGAGAGCGGCTTCGGCCATGTGCACGGCAGCCTCGGCCTCGCCGCGCGAGCGGGCATCGAGGAATTGCGGCTCGGCCGGTAAAAGCTGGGCGATGACATCGCCGGACGCGACGGCGTCGCCCGCTTCCGGGTCGACGCGCAAGAGCTGGCCGCTGATCGGGGCAGCAACGGCATAGACATCGCGGATGCGGGTATAACCCTCTTCATTGACGGTCTGGACCATGGCACCACGGGAGACAGTGCCGATATCGACCAGGACGGGTTGCGGCCGCAGGGAGAAGACCAGAGCCAGGACGATCATGACCGCCGCGGCGCCCCAGAAAACGGTTCGAAAACTCAATCGCATGACGTGTTCCTATTCTCCCGCTTTCAACACGGCCACCATATCCAGCTTATCCAGTCGCGAGCGCACCATGAGGGCGGAGGAAATGGCGACGAAGATCACCACCCCGGCGGCATATGCAAAGGTCCGTGCCTCGATGACATAAGGCAGGCGGAACAGATCCGAGCTCATCGCCTCGGCAAAGACAAAGGCCAGCCCGGCCCCCGCCAGCGCTCCGACCGGCAGGGCGGTCAGGGTCAGCACCGCGATCTCGCCGAGCAGGACATAGGCGACCTCGCCGCGGGTAAAGCCGAGCACGCGCAGGACCGCGAGTTCGGTCTCGCGCTCGGAAAAGGAGATCCGCACCGAATTATAGACCACGCCGACGGCGATCAGGCCGGCAAACAGGGTGTAGATGAAGATCGAGGTGCCCAGGCTCTGGTCCATGATGTCGATGAACATTTCCTCCGCCTGGGTCTGCAGCGACAGACCGGCCACGCCCGGAGCGGCCTTGAGCGCGCTGTAGAGGCGGGCTTCCTGGTCGCGATCAATGCGCAGGGCCGCACCGGTGATGACCCGGCCCTCGCCCATGATGCGGTTGAGATCGTCGATCTGCATGTTGAGGCTGGAACCGATATAGCTGGTCGAGACGCCCGAGACGGGGATTTCCAGCACCGGGCGGCGTCCCTCGGTAACCTCGATCTCGATCGTCTCGCCGGCGCTGACGCCAAGCCGCTGGGCCAGGTCCTGGGACAGGACCAGCCCGCCCGGTGGCGGCTCAATGCCCTCGCCCTGTGCTGTCACCGCGCGCGAGAGCTGGGCCTCACGCGGCAGGCCGGTCAGCGCGGCGCGCTCCTCGACCGGACCATTGCGCAGGCGGACGGCGACATGGCGCACCGGCTCGGCCGTGAGGACCCCGGGCATGCGCTCCAGCGCATAGAGCGCCTCGCGCGAGCGCGGCTGGTTGAAACTGACGGTGATGTCCTGGCGATTGGCGACGTCGAAATAGGATCCGATCATCACTTCCATGGAATCGAGGAAGAAGAGCGTCGAGATCAACAGACCGGCGGAGACCGCGATGCCGCCAATGGTGATCGCCGAGCGCTGCGGCCAGCGCAGGATCTGGCGCAGGATCATCCGCGTCTGGTGGTCGATCCGCTTCCAGCGCGTCAGCCCGGCCCCCAGCGCCTGGGAGTAATCCGGCGGCGGCGGCGGACGCATGGCGATGGCCGGGTCAAGCCGCGCGGCGCTCCAGGCGGCGAGGATGCCGGCGCCGCCAATGGCAGCAAATGTCACCAGGGCTGCCACGCCGTAAACCTCTGGCCGCAATGAGAATATCAGATAGGGGAAGCGATAGTATTCGGTATAGAGCTCGGCCAGGGAACGACCGAGCCACACCCCCAGCGCCAGGCCGGTGATAAAGCCGATGGCGCCGATGATCGAGGCGAATTTGAGATAGTGGATGACCACATCGCGGTCGCGATAGCCGAAGGCCTTCATCAGACCGATCTCGGTGCGCTCCAGCGCCACCAGCCGGGCCAGCACGACATTGACCAGCACCGCCGCCACGGCGAGGAAGATCGGCGGTAGAAAACTGGCCATGGTGGAAAGCTGGTCGATCTCGGAGGAGACAAAAGCGTCGGAGATCTGGTCTTCGCGGGTATAGGCGCCCGGCGCGCCATAGGGTTCGAGGAGCTGGTCCAGCGCCGCAATGACCGGTGCGGTTTGAGCCCCCGGTTGGAGCTGCACCACCAGCTCGGTGAAGGCGCCATCGCGATCCACCGCCTGGGCGAGCGCCTCGCGCTCCATCCAGGCGACACCGAACATGCGCGGATCGGGCACGATCTGGCCCGGAGCGATGGCGTAGACATATTCCGGCGACAGGGCGAGCCCGGTTATGCGCAGCCGGTCGCGGGCGCCGTAGATGGTCGCCTCGATCGTGTCGCCCGGTTCCAGCCCGTGGGCGATGGCGAAGGTTTCCAGCAAGAGGATTTCATCGCGCTGCCCGGCCAGCGGCATCCGCCCCTCGACCAGGAAGATGCGATTGATGGCGCTGCCATTGGCCTGCGGCAGGGACAGCACTTCCCCCGCGGCCGGCGCCTCCATCGTGTCGAGCGAGAACTGCGCCGCCGAGCGCACCCGGCTTTCCACCGCCCGCACGCCCGGGATGGCCCCGGCATCAATGGCAAGCGCTTCAGGGGCGCGCACGACCGGGGCCCAGATATCGGCGAATTGATGCCGGTCATAATAAGTGGCGCGGGTCAGTTTGAGGCTGTCGAGCATGCCCGCCGCAACGATATGCACGGCCACACCCGCCGCGATCACCAGGGCGATGGCGATGATCTGCACCCGCATGGCCCAGAGATCGCGCACCAGCTTGCGATCCAGCTTGTTGAGGCCCGGGATCAGCGGATGGCGCGGATCATTCACCATGTCAGCGCCTCGGGCTCGATCCGGGTCGCATTGACCCGCACATTACCGACCCGGCCATCGGAGAAGGTCACCACGCGGTGGGCCATATCGGCGACACCGGCATTATGGGTGATGATCAGCGTCGTCGCGCCGAGCTGTTCATTGACGTCGCGCAGGGCCTGCAGCACCCGCACCCCGGTGGCACTGTCGAGCGCCCCGGTCGGCTCGTCGCAAAGCATGACCTCTGGCCGTTTGGCGATGGCGCGGGCAATGGCGACGCGCTGCTGCTCGCCGCCGGACATCTCGGCCGGGAAATGATCCATGCGATGGTCCAGACCGACCATGGCCAGGGCCTCGGCGGCGGAGAGCGGATTGTCGGCGATCTCGGTGACCAGCTCGACATTCTCCCGCGCCGTCAGCGAGGGCATGAGATTGTAGAACTGGAAGACAAAACCGACATGGCGCCGGCGATACAGGGTGAGCTGGCGCACCGAGGCCCGGGTCAGCTCCTCACCGCGAAACTTGAACACCCCGTCCGTGGCCCGGTCGAGCCCGCCGATAATGTTCAACAGCGTCGACTTGCCCGACCCAGACGGCCCCAGCAACACCACCATATCCCCGTCCGGAATACTCAGATCCACCCCGCGCAGCGCATGCACGGCGGCCTCACCGGAGCCATAGACCTTGGTCAGGCCGCGAATATCAAAACAGGGCGGGGTCTCGGGCGTCGCTGCGGGCATAAGGCCTCCGTTCAATCCGGAGTATTATGCGTAGGGGAATAAGACGCGATGCGCTATGGGGCCGCAGGGTGATGCCCCCCCTAAACCTCCGCCCCGAACAGCTTGCGATACTCGCCATAGCCTTCCGCCTCGAGCTCACCCACCGGGATAAACCTCAGCGACGCCGAGTTGATGCAATAGCGCAGGCCGCCGGCCTCTTGCGGGCCGTCGGGGAAGACGTGGCCGAGATGGCTGTCGCCGTGGCTGGAGCGGACTTCGGTGCGGATCATGCCGTGCGTGGTATCGCGCAGCTCGTTGATGTTCTCGCCTTCGACCGGCTTGGTGAAGCTGGGCCAGCCGCAGCCACTGTCATACTTGTCCATCGAGGTGAAAAGCGGCTCGCCGGAGACGATGTCGACATAGAGGCCGGCATCCTTGTTATCGGTCAGTTCGCCGGTGAAGGGACGTTCGGTGCCGTTCTGCTGGGTCACCCGGTATTGCTCCGGGGTCAGGCGGGCGATGGCGTCAACGTCTTTGGTGTAGGTCCTGGTCATGACGGGCTCCCTTCATCAACGTACCAGTGATCAGTGGCCCAGAAATGGGAAAGCGGGACCTGATTGCCAAGCCCCGCTCTCTCGATCGTGATGATCTGACGCTGTCAGCCGGTCTGGCTGCTAGAGGCATTCACCGGCGCTAGCCGCCAAAGCTCTGGGAAATCGACAAGACCACGGCGTCACCATAGAAGTCAGACGTGTCGTGGAACCGGGCGTCCCAACCCACACCGGCAAAGCTGCCGCTGATACCGATCTGGTAGTCCTCATAATCGGCGCCTGAAAAGTCGTCGAACCGGTTGAAACCCACGCGCGCATCCATGCCAATGCCATTTCCGAAATCGACTCCGGCGCCGGTTTCGAAATACCAGGCCTGACCGGTACCGGCGTAGAAATCGTCAGAATAGGAAATCTTGGCGTCCGCGCTCCAAGCCCCGAAACTGCGGCCCGCACCGGCATAGAATTCCAGAAAATCCTGGTCATTGCCGCCAACCTGCGGGCTGTCCGGGTAGGCGTAATAGATCGCACCAAGGTCGAAATCGAAACCCGATACAGCAAACTGGTAGCCGCCATAGGCGTCAATTTCCAGGTTGGTTCCGTCGTTGAAATCAACGTTCGAGGCCCAGGTCCCGGCATACCAGCCGCCCTCGCCACTCACATCAAATCCGCCGGAAATGGCCGGACCATCATCCGTCTGTGTAATACCGCGGAACACGTAGTTGGACGACAAGGCGACATTGCCTTCGACCGTCTGCGCATGAGCGGTTGCACCGCCGCCCGCCCGAGAATGGTGCAACCAATCAGGGATACGAGGCCAAATTTCCAGGAAAGCGGCAAGCGGCTGAACATGAAACAATTCTCCCAATTTCGAGGGAGACATTCAGCCGCCAGGGTTAACCGCCGGATAACAGCGCCAGCCACCCGCCGGCTTTTCATATTCCCTTATGCATAAAGTGCTTAGCGGAACTGCATTCCGTCTTTCAGTCCCAGCGCGCGGAAGATCATCGCCGCCGGGCAAAATCCCGTGAAGCTGGTCTGCAGCAGGTTGAAGCCGACAAAGGCCGCCAGCAGGAGCCACCACTGGCTGACCTGTACAGCGAGAATCAGGGAGATGAGGACCATAGTCCCGGCGAGGGCCATCACGGCGCGTCCGATCGTCATGCTTGTGTCCTTTCGTCAAGTTCAAGCGGTTCGGGGAGTTTGGGGGTATAGGGCTGGTCGCCATCCTTGAAGATCACATAGATCGCCGGGATGACGAGCACGGTCAGGAGCGTCGAGGACGCCAGGCCGAACAGGAGCGAGATCGCCAGCCCCTGGAAGATCGGATCGCCAAGGATCACCGAGGCCCCGATCATCGCGGCGATGGCGGTCAACAGGATCGGCTTGAAGCGGATCGCGCCGGCCCGCAGCAGGGTCTCGCGCAGGGGCTCGCCCGCCTCCGCGCCATGGCGGATGAAGTCCACCAGGAGGATGGAGTTGCGCACGATAATCCCGGCCAGGGCGATGAAGCCGATCATTGAGGTGGCGGTGAAGGCGGCGCCGAACATACAGTGGCCGAGGATGATGCCGATAAAGGTCAGCGGGATCGGCGTCAGGATGATGAGCGGCACGCGGAAGGATCCGAACTGGGCCACGACGAGGACGTAGATGCCCAGCAGGGCCACCATGAAGGCCGCGCCCATATCGCGGAAGGTCACATAGGTGATTTCCCACTCGCCATCCCAGAGCAGGACCGGGACATCATCGCTGTCCGGCTGGCCATACATGCGGATCTGCGGCTGCGGGACGGTGTCAGACCAGGGCCGCCCGGCGAGCGCGTCTTCGACGGCGAACATGCCGTAGATCGGCGCTTCATATTCACCGGCCAGTTCGGCCATGACCATTTCCAGATAGCGGCCATCGCGGCGGAAGATCGGGTAGGAGCCCGGTTCTTCCGACACCGAGACCACATCACCGAGCTCGACTATGCCGCGATCACCGGGGATGAGATTGGTCGGTACCGGGGTTGAGGAGAGGCGTTCGGACCAGAGCCGGTCCTCGCGCGGCAGCTCGACGGAAATCTCGACCGGGTCACGACCCTCGCCGCGATGCGAATAGCCCACCGGCATGCCGCCGATCAGGGCCCGCACCGTGTCATAGACATCGCTCTGCTGGACGCGGAAATATTCCAGGCTGTCCTGGTCGATGGCGATGCGCAGGCGCGGCCGTGGCGTGCCGAAACTGTCATCGATATCGACCACATAGGGCACGCTGTCGAAGGCCTCGCGGACCTCGTTCGCGACCGCTCGGCGGGTTTCCGCGTCAGGGCCGTAGATCTCGGCCAGCAGGGTGGCAATGACGGGCGGGCCGGGCGGAATTTCCGCGATACGCACGCTGGCGCCCTCGGGCAGGTCCATATCAGCGAGCAGCTCACGCGCCTCCAGGGCAATGTCATGGCTGGCCCGGTCGCGGTGGTGCCTGGCTTCCAGATTGACCTGGAGATCGCCCTGCTCGGGCCGGTTGCGCAGGAAGTAGTGACGCACCAGACCGTTGAAGTTGAACGGCGCGGCCGTGCCCGTATAGGCCTGGATCGAAGTCGCCTCGGGCAGGGCGGAGAGCCGGTCGGCCGCCTCCATCAGCACCCGCTCGGTACGCTCCAGCGTCGTGCCTTCGGGCATGTCGACAATGACCTGGAATTCCGACTTGTTGTCGAAGGGCAGGAGTTTGACCGTCACGGTGCGGGTCGCGAACAGCGACATCGAGCCCAGGGTCAGAACACCGACCACAAGCAGCAGGGTCCAGGCCGAACGGCGGCTGGCAATGACCGGACCGGCGACGCGGCGATAGAGCGCGCCCAGCTTGCCTTCGGTCTCCTCACCATGACCGTGAGAGGCCCCGCCGCCTTTTGCGGCGATGATTTTCATCAACCAGGGCGTCAGGACGACGGCAACGAAGAAAGAGAAGATCATGGCCGCCGAGGCATTGACCGGGATCGGCGCCATATAAGGGCCCATCAGGCCGGAGACGAAGAGCATGGGCAAGAGCGCCGCGACCACGGTCAGGGTGGCAACAATGGTCGGATTGCCGACTTCTGCGACGGCTTCAATGGCCGCCGTGATCTTGTCCCGGCCATCCTTCATTGCCCAGTGCCGGGCGATATTCTCGATCACCACAATGGCGTCATCCACCAGGATCCCGATGGAGAAGATCAGCGCGAACAGGGAGACGCGGTTGATCGTGTAGCCCATCAGGTTGGAGGCGAAGAGTGTCAGGAGGATGGTCGTCGGGATAACGACGAAGACAACAATACCCTCGCGCCAGCCGATGACGAAGGTCACCAGCAAAACGATCGAGACCGTGGCCAGGGCGAGGTGGAAGAGCAGCTCATCCGCCTTCTCATTGGCCGTCTCACCGTAATTGCGGGTCACCGTGACCTCGACGCCCTCAGGGATCAGGCTGCCGCGCAGCAGCTCCAGGCGCTCGAGTATATGCTCGGACACGACCACCGCATTGGCGCCTTCGCGCTTGGCTATGGCGAGTGTGACGGCCGGGCGGCTGTCCCAGCTGTCATGATGATCCTCGCGCGAGAGCATCCAAGCGCGCGCTTCGGACGGTTCGGACCCGACGACGACATCGGCGACATCACGGACATAGACCGGACGGCCATCGCGTGTGGTCAGCAGTAAGAGCCCGATATCCTGGCTGCCCTGCAGCGTCTGGCCGGCCGCGACCGAGAGCGTGCGGTCCATGGCCGAGACCTGTCCAGCCGGGAAGGAGCGGTTGGCTTCGGCGATGCGGCCGGCAAGTTGTTGCAGCGTTACGCCGTATTGCGACAGGCGTTCGGGATCCGGTTCGATGCGGATCTGGTCCGCCCGTCCGCCGACGATATAGCTCAGCCCGACATCCTCGACCGACATGATCGCGGCGCGCAGCTCTTCGGCAATGGCATGGAGGGCATGGTCATCCCAGTGCTCGGCGACATCAGCGCGGGGCGAAAGCGTCAGGGCGACAATGGCCACATCATTGATGCCGCGCCCGATGATTAGCGGCTCGGGAATACCCAGCGGCATGCGGTCCATATTGGCGCGAATGCGCTCATGGATGCGCAGAATGGCCGCGTCCGGGCTGGTGCCGACCTCGAAACGCGCGGTGACCAGGACCTGGTCGTCCTCGGACAGGGAATAGACGTGTTCGACCGCATCCACGGAGCGGATGATCGCTTCTAGCGGTTCAGTGATCAGCTCGACGGCATCAGTGGCCTGCAGCCCGTCAGCGCGCACCATGATATCGACCATGGGCACGGAGATCTGCGGCTCTTCCTCGCGCGGAATGACCATCAGGGCCAGCAGCCCGACGGCGAGGGAGGCGAGCAGGATGAGCGGTGTCAGCGGGGAGCGGATGAACGCCTTGGTGAGCTGACCGGAAATACCCAGCTTCATGGCCGCACCACCTGGTCGCCGGCAGAGATGCCGCTGAGAATCTCGACACCGGCCTCGGTCGCGGGCCCGCGCAGGACGGAGACTTCCGCGGTGTCACCGGACTCGGTGACGAGGTGGACATAGTCCACACCATAACGGGTCGAGACATAGTCGGCCGGGATGATGATGGCGTCACGCTCGTCGACACTGACATAGACGCGGACGCGCTCGCCCACGAAGAAACCACCCAGCCCATCGACCAGCGCATCGGCAACGACACGGCCATCCTCGATGCGCGGATAAACCTGACGGATCTGGCCTTGCGCCGCGACATCACCGCTCAGCGCGGCGGCATCAACCTCGATGGCATCGCCTTCCTCGATGGAGCGGGCATGGCGTTCGGGCAGGCGCAGGCGCAGCAGGTAAAGATCGGAAGCGATCATGGCGATCGCTTCGCCGGGCATGACCACCGTACCGGCCGTGACCGGCACTTGCAGCACGCGCCCGGCAGCCGGAGCCAGCACATCACCCTCTCGGGCCTGCTGTACCAGCACATCGCGCTCGCGCCGCACCGAGGCGTACTGGCCTTCCAGCACCTCGACCTGGGTTGAGGCCTGGTCGAGACGCGCCTGCGGGAAAATCCCGCGTGAGAACAGGTCCTGCGCCCGTTCCAGATCGATCCGGGCCTGGGCCAGCTGGGCGTTGAGCGCCGCGGCCTGGGCGTTGACCGAACCGATTTGCGGCGCCAGGCGTTCATTGACCACGACGGCGAGCACGCTGCCGGCCTCTACCGCATCGCCCTCATCCACGCGCAACTCACCGATCGTACCGCCCAAACGGGCCCGAGCGGTAACGATGTCGACACTCTCCACCGTGGCGAAGACGGCCTTGCGGTCGCTGACCCGGACCGTCTCGACGGTATGAACATCGCCGGTCTGCGCCCAGGCGGGCGCGGCGGCAAGCAGAGAAACGATCAGAGCAGCGCGCAGCATGGCCTTACCTCAAACAGCCTGGGGGTCGATAACGGCACCGGTAGCCGGATCCAGCGTGATCACCGGCAAACCGGCCGCCTTCCAGGCCATCATCCCGCCCTTGATATGCGCGGTCACCGGCATTCCGGCAGCTGTGCAGCGGTTCAGCGCATCCATGGAGCGCTTACCTGAACCGCAATGCAGGACGACCTCGCGGGTCTTGTCGACCGGCAGGGCCTTGGCATCGAAAGTCGACAGCGGATGCAGGCTGGCGCCGTGCAGACGCTCGGTCGCAAATTCGCGCGGCTCGCGCACATCGATAATGACCAGCTCGCCCTTCTGGGCCCGGTCAAACACGTCTTTGGGGTCAAGTTCCTGCAGGCTCATAATATCCCTCATGGAAGTGCGGAAAAAAACTTCATTGACTACTAAATTAGCATATCCTATATTAGTGTCAACTAATGAGTTGAGTCCAATGAACGCCGAACACGACTTCCAGATCGAGGAACTCCAGCACCAGGCCGGTGATGCCGCGGCTTTCCTGAAACAGCTTGCCAATGAGAAACGGCTCTTGATCCTGTGCCGCCTGGCCTCGGGAGAAGCCGGTGTGGGCGAGCTCTGCGAGGTCGCCGGCCTGTCGCAATCGGCCATGTCACAGCATCTCGCCAAGATGCGCGCAGACGGTCTGGTCTCGGGTCGCAAGGACGGTCTGCAGGTCTTTTATTCCATCGCCGACGACCGCTGTGTCGGCATTCTCATGCATCTCAAATCGCAATTCTGCACCGCCGCGGACAGCCTCGGCGCGGCGGAATAAACGGAATGACAAGACGCGAAAAGCGCGCGCTCCGGCCCCCAAGGGAGGAATACATGGCTCATATCGTTGTACTCGGCGCCGGCCTCGGCGGCGTTCCCATGGCGCTGGAAGCGCGCAAGGAATTGCCCAAGGATCACAAGATCACTGTGATCTCCGACAGCGCGACCTTTCACTTCACCCCCTCCAACCCTTGGGTGGCGGTCAATTGGCGCGAGCCGGACCAGATCAAGGTCGAGCTGGCGCCGATGTTCAAGAAAAAGAACATCGATTTCATTCACGCCAAGGCGACAAAGGTGAAGCCGGAAGAGAATGCCGTTACGCTCGAAAACGGCGAAGACGTCACCTATGACTATCTGATCATCGCTACTGGCCCGGAACTCGCCTTTGACGAGATTGAGGGGCTAGGGCCCCATGGCGGTCATACCGAGAGCGTCTGCCATGTCGATCATGCCGCCGCCTCGAACGAAGTCTGGCAAAAATTCTGCGACAACCCGGCCCCGATCGTGGTCGGCGCGGTGCAGGGCGCGTCCTGCTTTGGTCCCGCCTATGAATTCGCCATGATCCTGGAAACCGATCTGCGCAAGCGCAAGATCCGCGACAAGGTGCCGATGACCTTCGTCACCTCCGAACCCTATGTCGGCCATCTCGGTCTCGACGGGGTGGGTGACACGAAGGGGCTGCTGGAAAGCGAAATGCGCAACCGCCACATCAAGTGGATCACCTCGGCCCGCGTCACCAAGGTCGAAGAAGGCCTGATGCATGTCGAGGAGGTCAATGAGGACGGCACGGTCAAGAAGACGCATGAATTGCCCTTTGGCTATTCGATGATGCTGCCGGCCTTCCGCGGCATTCCCGCGGTTCGCGATGTCGAGGGCCTGGTCAATCCGCGCGGCTTCATCCTCATCGATGAGCACCAGCGCAACCCGAACTTCGCCAACATCTTCTCGGTCGGCGTCTGCGTCGCCATTCCGCCGATGGAGAACTACGCCGTGCCCGTCGGCGTGCCCAAGACCGGTTTCATGATCGAAAGCATGGTCATCGCAACGGCGCGCAATATCCGCGACGAGCTCGCCGGCAAGGATCCGCGCCATGTAGCGACCTGGAATGCCGTCTGCCTGGCCGATTTCGGCGATGGAGGCGTCGCCTTCGTGGCTATGCCGCAAATCCCGCCGCGCAATGTGAACTGGTCCGCCGATGGCGGCTGGGTCCATCTCGGCAAGATCGCCTTTGAGAAATACTTCCTCGGCAAGATCCGCAGCGGTGTCGGCGAGCCCTTCTATGAGCGCGCCGTGTTCGACATGCTCGGCATTCACAAGGTCAAGCCGCAGGAAAAGACCGACGCCTAGGCCTTGGCGAGGATGGCGCCGGCTGCCGCGCCCAGCATCTGGGCTAGGGCCGGCAGATTCTCGGCCAGCGGCGAGGTTTCCCGCCAGATCAGCGAAATTTCGCGTTTCGCGGTCAGGTCCCCGATCGGACGCAGCGCGACCGAGCGGTCGCGGCGGGCCTCGGTCTTGATGTAGAGCTCCGGAAGGATGGCCACGCCTGCGCCAAGGGCCGCCATATTTCGGATGGCATCGAGCGAGGTGCCCTCATAATCGGTCGAGATATAGGCATCGGCGCGAACGGCGAGCTGGCGCACCTGCCAGGTCAGACGGTGGCCCAGCCCCAGCGTCAGGAAGGGCAACCCCTTCAGCTCGCCCAGCGTCACCGGGGCATTGCTTTGCGCCAGCTCATCATCGGGCGCGACAGCGACCCATAACCGCTCCTCGAACAGGACCGAGCCCTGCATGCCGGGATGGTCTTCCCGGGTCGAGATCACGGTATCGAGCCGGCCATCATCGAGTTGCTCGGCCAGCCGGTCGGTTGGCTCATCGCGAATCCCGAGCCGCAGATCCGGGAACCTGGCATGCAATTGCCGGGTGATACTGGGCAGGAGATAGGGGCCGATGGTCGGGATCACCCCCATTCGGATCCGGCCATAGAGCGCGTCCGCCCCGTGCTCGGCCATGGCCTTCATATCGGCGACCTGGCGCAGGATATAGCGGGCCCGGCGGACGATCTGGTCACCCATCGGCGTCAGCATGGCCCCGGCCCGGCCGCGCTCGAATACCGGCACGCCCAGATGCGCCTCGGCATCGGCAACTTGGGCCGACAGGCTGGGCTGGCTGACATTCATCGCCTTCGCCGCATCGGAGAAGCGGCCGCTATCCGCGATCGCCACCAGATACTCCAATTGCCGCAAGGTCGGTTTCATAGTTTTTTCCTAAGTGATACTTTTGTTCTTTATATTTTACCTAACTCTATCGCATGTCTATGTATCCCGCATCAACAATAACACACGAAAGAGCTGATTAATTCCATTGGCGCATAGGATAGTCGTTTTCGCGGACTGCCCTTCCTTCCCATCCAAGCACGTCCTTGGAAACGGTTTTCATCCGATACGCCGGGATCGCAACGTCAAGCCTGACAAGCGATCCGAAACATCAGCGGCTCTTGGTCGATGACGCGACTGACCCAAGCGGTGCCCCCCTAATCCCCGCGGACGTCAAAAACGCATCGCCAACCCCGGCTCGGCCTCTTCGCACGTTGTCCCCGCGCTAATTGGCCGAGCCGGTTTTGTTGTTTACGCGGTTTAGAACAAAGGACGATCACATGCCTCGCGCGTTGGTTCGAATTCAGGAATTTCTGCGACTTGAGAGTTCCGCCGGCATCATCCTGATGTTCAGCGCCCTGGCGGCCCTGATCGTCAG
>NZ_JASBRW010000008.1 GCF_030149235.1 Maricaulis sp.
ATGCGCAACCCGTCTGCTGCTCAGCAGCAGTTCGGTAACCTGATCTTCGGCTTCGCCGTGACCGAGGCACTGGGCATCTTCTCCCTGCTCATCGCCCTGCTGGCCCTGTTCGGCTAAAATCAGGTTCGTGTGGCGGTCGATCGCGGCCGCCATGCACACTGGCCCCGTCAGGGGCATTTGACATAGGAGCAGGCGTTCAATGACGCTCGCACCGGAACAAGAAGGCGCGGACGCTGCATCTGGCGTATTCCCGCCCTTCGACCCGACATATTTCCCGTCGCAGCTCTTCTGGCTGGCGATCAGCTTCGTGGTTCTCTACTTCGCGCTGGATCGTTTCATCCTGCCGAAGCTGAAAACGACGATTGAAGACCGTCGCGATCGCATCGCCGACGATCTGGACGAGGCAGCCAAGGCCAAGGCGGACGCGGAAGCGGCCGGCGAAGCCTATGAGCAGTCCCTGGCGGAAGCTCGTGCCAAGGCTCACGGTATCGCTGCTGATACCCGTGCGGACCTGGACAAGGAGCTGGCCAAGGAAAGCGCGGCTGTCGAGGCCGAGCTCGCTGAAAAGCAGGCTGCGGCCGAGGCCTCGATCCGTGCTGCCAAGGACAAGGCTTTTGCCGAAGTCCGCGGCATCGCAGCAACAGCGACCGCTGCGGCTGTCACGGCTCTGGCCAATGTCGAGATCAGCGAAGACGATGCCGGCAAGGCCGTCGACGGCGCGATGAAGGGAGCTTAGGCAGATGCGTATTGCACCTTCTGAAGACGGATACGGCGCAGAAACCGATCTGGTCACCTATCTTCTCGTTGACCCGTCCTTCTACGCTTTTCTGGCTCTGATCGCCTTCTTCGTTCTGCTCACCTATATGGGCGTGTTCAAGACGATCACCAAAACGCTCGATGACCGCGCTGACGCGATCAAGAGCGAGCTCGACGACGCCAAGCGTCTGCGCGAGGAAGCGGCTGAACTGCTCGCATCCTACCAGCGCAAACAGCGCGAAGCGGAAGCGGAAGCCGAGAGCATCATCGCCCAGGCCAAGGCCGAGGCGAAGATCCTCAAGGAAGAAAGCCGCAAAGAGCTCAGCGATCGGCTCGAGCGCCGTGCCGCCATGGCGGAACAGCGTATCGCCCAGGCGGAAGCCCAGGCGGCAGCGGAGGTCAAAGCTGCTGCAGCCGAGCTGGCTGCCGCTGCGGCCGAGGAAATCCTCAAGACCAAGCTGAAAAAGACCGATCTCAACAAGATCGTCGACGCCGACATTAAGCTTGCAGGTGATCGCCTGAACTAGCTTCTGCGATCAGCGGCATTGATCAAAGCCCGGAGCCAAGCGCTTCGGGCTTTTTTAATTGTTTCCGCCCGAAACGCCGACACCTTGATCACATCGAGTATGGCGTTGTCGCGACATCGGCCGATCCGCCGAAACGCCGTGGATTGAAGATCCGCTTGGAGTGTCTTGCCGACCGGGGAAGCGATCAGACCAAAAGGCGAGCGTCATTGCTTGCGCAAACCAGCGTCTATTCTGGCCAGCTGGATAGAATTTTTGTCAGCCGATACGGCGGGTGCCGTCTGTTTCGGCGTCGGACGGTTTGTCCTTCTCGCCGAAGGCCCAGCGCACGCGCTTCCAAAGCCAAGGATACCGCTGGAGCGTTTTGGTGATCCAGCCATGCAAGGTTTTGGACGCGGCGGCCACGAGAACGAGACCGAGGAAGCCGATCATAGCGCCGATGGGCAGGATAGGCGTCAAAAGGCCAACCGGCACAGCAATCGCCATCAGGCCGAGACCGAGCGCCACGGCAATGGCGCGAATGACCAGCACGATAACCGCGCCGAGTGCATTCGAACGTGCCAATCCGTCTAGCTGCTCATTCATGGCCGTGACCATCTCCAACCCCGTCCTGTTGTCGAAGGCGCGTCTTGGTGCGCGCGGCAGGACAGCTAACACTTAATTCGTAAACTAGCCCCGAATGCGAGATAAAAGCGCCCAAATTGGGGCGCCGCATGCAGGTCGTTCGCGCGCTGTGGCAAAAGCGCACCGGTTTGGCCGATTCCCCTTTGCTGGCAAAAGATATGGGCGCGCTGGAGGCAAATGGAAAGGGCGGGTCTGCAGCCATCGCGCCGAAGGGCTCATAAATTACTCGTGAGCCTGGGAGATGCGGGCTTCGACCTGGATTTCTGGGCGTTGGGCGCCGGGAATGATGGCGCAGTTTCGGCCCGGCTCACGCGAGCCCGTCCAATGCCGCTCCAGGAAGGGCCAGACCGCCTCATAGAGACCATCGCGGACCAGGGTCGCGTGGTCAGCGCCGTCAATCCGCACAAGCTCGCTCGGCTCTGGCGCTTGTGCCATCAGACGATCGGAATGATGCATCGGGACCAGCCGGTCCTCGGTGCCGTGCACCATCAAAACCGGTTCGTCCAGCGCCTCAATCCACTCATCGGAACGAAAGCGGTTCTGCAGGATCAGGTCGTAGGGAAAGAGCGGAAGCTTTTCAGCCACCAGAGCGCTCATCGAGCTGTAGGGGGCTTCCAGTACCAGCGCACCGACGGCATTGGTGGCGGCAAGCCGGGTCGCCGGGCCAGAGCCGAGGGAGAAGCCGTGCACGATTACATCCGTGGAATCGATCCCGCGCCGCATCAGCCAGGCGAGACCGGCCTGGGCGTCGAGATGCAGCCCCTCCTCTGAGGGCGAGCCCGTGGAACCGGAATAGCCGCGATAATAGACCGCGAGGAAGCCCACCCCCTGTTCCTGCATGCGGCGCCAGCGGCCACTCTGGATCTCCGGTCGCCCCGCATTGCCGTCAAAGAACAGCATGGTCGGGCAGCCCGCCTCCGGCTCGCTGTACCAGCCCACGAGGCTTTCACCATCCGGCGTAGAAATCCGCACCGGGGCAATCCAGGCCTCGCGCGGCAAGAGCTGCGCTTCGGAGGGGTGATAGAGAATATCTTTCTGATTGAACCAGAGTGCTGCAGCCAGGGTCAGATAGATGCCGGCGATGGCGAGCAGGACCAAACGCACACGCGCGCGCCAACCGAGCCGCCGGAAGCTCAAACGGGATGAGGTGGACATGGAAGATGGCATGCGTGTCCCCTAGCAGCCCATCATGTCCGCTTCTGGGCGCTTGATAGGCATCGTCATGACGCGATACACGCGCGAGGGGTATGCGATCAAGCCCACTCGCCTTACGGCGTAAATTCCGGCTTGTAGAGAAGCGGTGTATTTCGAGCGTATTTGCCCAAAATCGAAAGAAAAGGCGCCCACCAGTAAGTGAGCGCCTTTCTCATCAAACCGGGCCGGGACTTACTCCGCGGCGACCGGCTCTTCTGCGGCCGGAGCGGTCCAGCGCAGGACCGGCTGGCGCGCCGCCTTGGTCTCATCGAGACGTCTGGTCGGAGCGTGTACCGGTGCGGCCCGGAAACGCTCGACCTCACCCGCCTTGGCGGCCAGGGACAGGGCTTCCAGCGTGTCGATGAAGCGATCGAGGCCGGACTTGCTCTCGGTCTCGGTCGGCTCGATCAGCATCGCGCCATGGACGACCAGCGGGAAATACATGGTCATCGGGTGATAGCCCTCATCGATCATCGCCTTGGCGAAATCGAGCGTGGTGACGCCGGTATCCTTGAGGAAGCGATCGTCAAACAGGGCTTCGTGCATGCAGATCCCGTCAAAGGCCGGGGTCATGACGTGCTTGAGACGCGCCTGGATGTAGTTGGCGTTGAGTACGGCATCCTCGGCGACCTGTTTGAGGCCATCCGAGCCATGGCTCATCATGTAGGTCAGGGCGCGGGTAAACATGCCCATCTGGCCGTGGAAAGCCGCCATACGGCCAAAGGGCTGGCCCTCGGCATCGGCTTCATGCTCGACCAATTCCCAGTGCTTGTCCTTGAGGACGACATAGGGGACCGGCGCGAACGGGGCCAGCGCATCGGACAGGACCGTCGGACCGGAACCGGGGCCACCGCCGCCATGCGGGGTGGAGAAGGTCTTGTGCAGGTTGATGTGCATGGCGTCGACACCGAGATCCCCGGGGCGAACGCGTCCGACAATGGCGTTGAAGTTGGCGCCGTCACAGTAGAAATAACCGCCCGCCTCGTGGATCAGGTCAGCGATCTCGCGGATGTCGCGCTCGAACAGGCCACACGTGTTCGGGTTGGTCAGCATGATGCCGGCGACATCATCGCCGAGCTTGGCCTTGAAGGCCTCCATGTCGACACGACCGGTTTCATCGGCCGGGATCTCGTCAACGGTGAAGCCGCACTGCACCGCCGTCGCCGGGTTGGTGCCATGCGCTGATTCCGGAACCAGCACGCGACGGCGATGAGTCAGGCCATCTGCATCCAGCTTGGCGCGGATCGCCATCATGCCGCAGAACTCGCCATGGGCACCGGCCTTGGGTGACATTGCCACACCGGGCATGCCGCACAGCGTCATCAGCCAATGGGCCAGCTCGCCGATCACGGCATAGGCGCCCTGAACGGTGGAGGCCGGCTGCATCGGGTGCACATCGGCGAAGCCCGGCAGGCGCGCCATTTTCTCGTTGAGACGCGGATTGTGCTTCATCGTGCACGAACCGAGCGGGTAAAGGCCCAGGTCGATGGCGTAATTCTTCCGAGACAGGCGCACGTAGTGGCGCATGGTTTCCGGCTCGGAGAGACCCGGCATGCCCAGCTCGGCCTTGCGTTCCAGCCCCCCCAGACGCGTTGCCGTGCCTTTCGGCTCCGGCAGGTCCACACCACACTGCTCGACCGAACCGCGCTCATAGATCAGCGCTTCAGACTGCTCCAGGCCTTTCGAGCCCGAGGTCGTCTCGGCATAGCCGCCAGTGGCAATATTGTCCGCGATACGGGTCGGACGTCCCTGCGTATTCATCGGCATCAGAGGACCCCCCCAAGCGCTTTGGCGAAGATCTCGATATCCGCCTCGGTATTCACTTCAGTGGCCGCGACGAGGAGGATGTCCTCGAACTGGCCGGGATATAGCCGGCTGGCCGGCACACCGCCGAGCACGCCGACCTTGGCGAGCTTCTCGACGATCTCGGCCGCATTGCCCGGCAGACGCACGGCGAACTCGTTGAAAAAGGCGTCATTGACCACATCGACACCCTCAACCGTGTCGAGCGCGTCTGCGAGGGCACAGGCGTTTTCATGGCTGAGCTGGGCCATCTGGCGGAAGCCTTTCTCACCCAGCAGCGTCATGTGGATGGTGAAGGCGAGAGCGCAAAGGCCGGAATTGGTGCAGATGTTCGAGGTCGCCTTGTCGCGGCGGATATGCTGCTCGCGCGTCGACAGGGTCAGCACGAAACCGCGGCGGCCATCGGCATCTACCGTCTCACCGGCCAGACGACCCGGCATCTGACGGATAAAGCGGCGATCATCCTTAGAGGCGAAGAGGCCGACATAGGGGCCACCGAAATTGAGGCCGACACCGATGGACTGGCCTTCACCAACCGCGATATCGGCGCCCATGGCGCCCGGCGCTTCGGTGAGGCCGAGCGCGACCACTTCGGTGAAGGCGGCGATGACCAACGCGCCCTTTTCGTGGGCGATGCGGGAAATCTCGCGCAGATCATGCAACTGGCCGAAAATGTCCGGCGTCTGCACGACGACACAGGCGGTATTCTCGTCGATCGCGGCGATGACCTTGTCGAGGCTGTCCAGCTCCGGCTCGGTCACCTCGATGGACACGGACGAGTATTTCGCCAGCGTCTTGCTCGCCTCGACATAATGCGGGTGCACCGTGCCGGCCATGACCGCCTTGTCGCGCTTGGTCACGCGGGCAGCCATCATCACGGCTTCGGCACAGGCGGTCGAGCCGTCATACATGGAGGCGTTGGCCACATCCATGCCGGTGAGCTGGGCCACCTGGGTCTGGAATTCGAACAGGGTCTGCAAGGTGCCCTGCGAGATTTCCGGCTGGTACGGCGTGTAGGCCGTCAGAAACTCGGAACGCTGGATCAGGTGATCCACCGTCGCCGGGATATGGTGTTTATAGGCACCCGCCCCCACAAAGAACGGCACGGACGACGCCGAGACATTCTGGTTTGACATCGCCGCCATGGCGCGCTCGACTTGGAGCTCACCCTGCTTGGTCGGCAAATCGATCAGCCCATCCAGACGCGCCGCTTCGGGCACATCGGTGAACAGATCATCAATGGAAGCTACGCCGATCGCATCGAGCATCGCTTTCCGGTCTGTGTCTGTGTGGGGGAGGTAACGCATTGAGGTCCTGTCCTTACGCGATGTGCGCCTTGTAGGCGTCTTCGTCCATCAGGCCTTCGAGCTGGGAGGCGTCTGCCAGTTTGAACTTGGCAAACCAGCCGCCGCCGGTGGCATCTTCATTGACCTTGGCTGGCTCGCCATCGAGGTCGTCATTGACGCCGACAATCTCGCCATCGACCGGGGCGTAGACTTCGGAAGCGGCTTTCACCGATTCAACGACAGCGAACTCGTCGCCCTTTTTGAAGGTCTTGCCGACTTCCGGCAGTTCGACGAACACCACATCGCCGAGCTGTTCGGCGGCATAGGCCGTAATACCGACAGTGGCGACATCGCCGTCGACGGTGATCCATTCATGGTCTTCGGTGTAACGCGTGGTCATGGCTTGATCTCCTGCCCCTTGGGATTAACCGCGATAGAAATTGTTCGGAACGAACGGCATTTTGGTGACAACCGCCGGACGGGCGCGTCCGCGCACCAGGATGTCCAGCTCAGTGCCCACTTTGACATAGCCGCGTTCGACATAACCCATGGCGACCGGGCCCTCGACGGTTGGGCCGAAGCCCCCGGAGGTCACCACGCCAATCACATTGCCGTCCTTGTCAGCGATCTCAGCACCTTCACGCGCCGGGGCGCCCTCCAGCGTCAGCCCGATGCGTTTCTGGCAGGTCTTCTCTTCCAGCTGCTGCGCGATCACGTCAGCGCCCGGGAAATCCCCGCGCTCCCGGCGAGTCTTGGCCAGAGCCCAAATCAGCGCGGCCTCAACCGGGGTGCGGTTCTCGTCCATGTCGTGGCCATAAAGGCAAAGACCGGCTTCCAGGCGCAGGCTGTCACGGGCACCAAGGCCGATGGCCTCGACCTCGTCCTGCGCCAGCAGGAGTTTGGCAATGCGCACCGCATCGGCTTCAGGAATGGAAATCTCGAACCCGTCTTCACCGGTATAGCCGGAGCGGGAAATGTAGACCTCAACGCCATCAAGCTCGAAGACGCCAGCTTGCATGAATACCATTTCGCAGGCGGCCGGGCAGAGCCGTGCCATGACGTCCTTGGCTTGCGGTCCCTGCAGCGCCAGCAGCGCGCGGTCAGTGATACGGGTCAGCGTGCCCTTGCCGGATGTGTTGGCTTCGATATGGGCGAAGTCATCATCCTTGGTCGCCGCGTTGACGACGAGAAAGAGCGTCTCTTCACCCTTGAATGGGCGCGAAACCATGAGGTCATCACGGACGCCGCCGCGCTCATTGAGCAACAGGGTGTATTTCTGTTCGCCAGCGCCGAGCTCGGAAAGATCGGCCGTGATCAGGGCCTCCAGTGCCGCTTCGTCGCCGGTGTAGCGCGCCTGACCCATGTGGGAGACGTCAAACAGACCCGCTTTGGCACGGCAATGCTTGTGCTCGCCCATAATGCCGAGCGGATACTGGACCGGCATGTCATAGCCGGCAAACGGCACCATCTTGCCGCCAAGTTCGACATGGAGCGCGTGCAGCGGTGTCTTTTCTAGAAGTTCGGTGTCAGCCATCGGTATTATCCTCGCGAGCAGTACGCAGCTGACACGTCATGTGTCCGCCGTCCCTGCCCCCGCTGTCCCGATAACCTGAGAGATTCCGCGTCAGACCCTCGATAGGACGAGAACGGCGCTTGCTCCGTCGGTGGGGCGCCTTGTCAAACACACAGCACCCGCTTTCCAGCGTTTATACTCCGCGCGGTCCCTTGGCCTGAGCGTTTCCGGGGCGGTTGCGCCTTCGGCGCCGGCTTATTCGCCGGTCTCTCCCGCGAGGAGAAATGACACGCCGGCTCACACCGGCGTTTCAAGCGGCGGATACTAGTCCTGCAAAGATCGGAGTCAATCAAACGGGACGGCGATTTTCGACAAAATTTCGCTGATGGGGCGATTGATCTCGCACCAGCGCCAATACCACCACCCGGAAAGGCGAACTCCTAGCGCTCATCCACCGGGTCGGCGCATTTGAAGACGGTCTGCAGTTTCTCGAACTTGCCATCCTCGCCCGGCTTGGTCGCCTTGACGTAGGCAGAGTTCCAGGCGCCCTCGCCGGTCGGCTTGGCACCGCCCTTTTGCCATTCGGCAACCGCCTTGGCCGCGGCGGCGGCATTCTCCTGGCGGCGCTGATGCCAGGTCCCCAGCTCAGCCAGGAAACCCGGGTCTTCCTCGATCCGGCGCACTTCAAGCTGGGTCTCATTGAGCAGGGCGAGCGGCATCGGGAAAACGCGGCAAATCGGCTCGCCAGCCTTGAACCGGACCGGCTCGTTCTTGCGCGTGAGGCGCCAATTCATGGTGAAGGGGAAAGGCAGCCAGTCGGTGCGCACAAAGGCGTCCAGCGGCACAGCGTCGTCATGCTCATGATTGGCAGGCCCGGTGACCACGAGGCCGCAATCTTCCGGCGTGCGGAACAGGAAGGGCAGATACCAGGTCACCATACCGGAGCCGAAATGCGATTGCGGCCCCAGCTGGTGCGGCGTGCCGTTCACGCGCAGATCCAGATTGCCATCACCGCCATTCCAGACGACCTCGGCATCCACCGGGTTGAGAATTTCCCAGCCCTGGGTATTGGCCGCCGTCAGGGGCACACAGCGATAGATGAACTTGCCGGGCACCTGGTCCATCCAGCCCCGGGTTGGCTGACACGGGCGGATGTGCTGATCGATATCAACCTCTGCACCCGGCATGGTGTAGGCGATCAGCTTGCCCGGCGGGACCGGCTTCGGACTTGGGTTTTTTTCACTCATCGCGCTTCCCGGCCTTGGCCTACATACGTTCCGGCGCTTCCAGTCCCAGCAGGTTGAGACAGAGCTCCAGCTGTTTCAAGGTTGCCTGCGCCAAAGCCAGACGCGAGGCCTTGGTGGGCTCATCCGGAGCGGCGAGAATCGGGCAGGCGGAGTAGAATTTGGAGAAGGCCTGGGCCAGCGAGAAGGCGTGGTCACAGAGCGCGTTCGGTGCCCGGTTCTCACAAGCCTGGTCGAGCGCGGCGCCGAACGCATCTAGCGCCAGAACAAGATCGGTTTCCTCCGCCGCTTCCACCTTGATTGCGCCAGCCGAAACGCCTTCGCGCTCCGCCTTGCGCATGAGCGATTTCACCCGCACGGCGGCATACAGCAGATAAGGCCCGGTCTTGCCCTCGAAACTGGTGAAACGGTCCAGGTCGAAGACGTAATTGGTGGTGCGGTAATTCTGAAGATCGGCGAACTTGATCGCGGCCAGGCCGACCATGCGGGCGACGCGGGCGTGTTCCTCCGCTCCGACATCGGCGGCCAGCCCCGCCTCCTTGAGGCGTTCATCGGCACGCTCGATGGCGCTGGAAATCAGGTCAGCCAGGCGGAAGGTGCCGCCATCGCGCGTGCGCAGGCGCTTGCCATCCTTGCCGTTGACGGTGCCAAACTTGACGTGCTCGAGGGAGCCTTCGGGCGCCAGACCCGCTTTGTCTGCGGCGCGGAAGACCTGTTCGAAATGGTCTGACTGGGCGAGATCGACGACATAGAGCGTGAGATCGGGACCAACTTCATTCTTGCGATCGAGAATCGTGGCCAGATCCGTCGTGCCATAGAGCGAGGCTCCGCTGGAGGTCACCAGAATCAGGGGAGCGAGTTCTTTCTTGTCGCCCTTGCGCGCCACGCGAACAACCCAGGCGCCCTCGCTTTCCTCGGCAATGCCACGGTTCTTGAAGTCCGCGACCATGTCCTCGATCAGCGGGTCGACATCGCTTTCACCCTTCCACAGGTCGAAATGGACGCCGAGCGCTCCGAAATCCTTTTTCAGCGCGGCGACCGAGACATTGATGAAATGGTGCAGTAGCACGCGATAGCCGCGACGGCCGCCTTGCAACTCGGCTGTTGCCGCGCGCGAGCGTTCGAGGCGATCCGCATCGGACTTGGCTTTCTGCGAGGCCAGCGGGTAGAGCCGTGCGAGGTCCTCGATATCAACCGGCGGCTCGGTCGGGTATTCGCCAGCGAAGTCGGCATCAAAATAAACGAGGTCGGGCTGCTCATCCTGCAGCTCGGTGATCAGATGGCCCATTTGCAGGCCCCAGTCACCGAGATGGATATCGGACACCACGTCATCCCCGCGGAAACGCAGGAGTCGCTGCAGGCTGTCACCGAGAACGGAGGAGCGCAGATGACCTACATGCATCGGCTTGGCGACGTTTGGACCGCCAAAGTCAATCAGTACTTTTTTGGGTGCTGACGTTTTTGAGGCACCGGCACGATCATCAGCCGCAATCTCGGCGGCACGGTCGTCATAGGCACTCTGCACGGGCGTCAGGTTGATGAAACCCGGGCCGGCAATATCAGCTTTCTCGATCAGGGCATGACCGGAAATCGTGTCGAGGACGGCCTGCGCCAGCTCGCGTGGGTTCTTTTTGGCCTGCTTGGCCGCCGGCATGGCGCCATTGCACTGGAACGGCCCCAGTTCGGGGCGTGTGGACGGGCTTACACGGCCCAGTTCGCGCGGAAGCTCAAGGGAAGCAAACGCGTCGCCCAGCACGGCGCTGAGCTGATCGGCAATTGAAGGCATATGGCTTTAGTCCTGACCGGCCGCAACGCGGAAACGCTGGCCGCTCCGATTATAGGCGAGTTGTTCCTCGGTCAGTTCGAAACCGACCAGAATCTCAAAGTTGGCACCGGACGTATCGGCTTCGGCACGCGGGATCGAAATCGCATCGATCGTGTCGGTGAAGTAGCGGCGGTCCTGGGCGCTGTCGAAACGGACATTCAGCGGGAAGGTCTCGCGATGAATAACACCGATATCGCGGCGGGTGACAGCGACAAAATACTGGTACTGATGCTCACGCCCCTGCGCGGCCGGGCCGCGGCCGAAACCGAAATCAATCTCGAGATTGGCCAGGATCGGGCGCTCGTCATAATAGCTGCACAGGCTTCGCACGCCCGTGATCTCGCCGGTAAAACCGATACTGTCATAGACAATCTCATCACCGTTGAACTGCACCAGGCGATGAGCGTCATGCAGGGCAAACGCGGTCGGACACGGGCCGATGTTATTCTCCGGTGTTCCGAAAGCGTCGCCGACGCTGGAGCATCCCGAAAGCGTGACCGTGACGGCTGCGAGAAGAGCAAGAGAACGCATTGTGCAATACCTGACTTTACGACGGGCCTGCCCCTAGATGGCGCGCAGCCGGTTTGTTAGGACGGTCATACGATGTGCCGCGGCCGACCGCAACGCATTCGCTGAAGGAGTTTTTCTAGAGATGAACGACGAACGCCCGGAAATCACGCTAATTCTGGCAGCGCCACGGGGCTTTTGCGCCGGTGTGGACCGTGCCATCCAGATTGTCGAACGGGCCTTGGAGAAATTTGGCGCTCCGGTCTATGTGCGCCACGAAATCGTGCATAACCGTCATGTGGTCGAACGGCTAGAGAAACTCGGCGCCGTTTTCGTGGAGGAGCTGGACCAGTGTCCCGATGACCGTCCGGTCGTTTTCTCTGCCCATGGCGTACCCAAACACGTGCCGGCCGAGGCCGAGCGGCGCGAAATGATCTATGTGGACGCAACCTGCCCCCTGGTCTCCAAAGTCCATGTCGAGGCCGAGCGTCACTTCAAGAATGACCAGGAAATCGTCCTGATCGGCCATGCCGGCCATCCCGAAGTGATCGGCACGATGGGGCAATTGCCGGACGGGGCGATCACGCTGATCGAAACGGTCGAGGATGCGCAGTCCTTCGAGCCGAAAGACCCCAGCCGGCTCGCCTTCGCGACCCAGACGACCCTGTCGGTGGATGACACGTCCGAGATTGTCGCCGCCCTGCAGGCGCGCTTCCCGCAGATTGCAGCCCCGCACAAGGAAGACATCTGCTACGCCACGACCAATCGCCAGGCTGCGGTCAAGGCGATGGCCCCCCGCTCCGACATCGTTTTTGTGATCGGTGCGCCGAACTCATCCAACTCGGTGCGACTGGTGGAGGTGGCGCTCAAGGCGGGTGCCAAGCGGGCGCAGCTTGTGTCCTCTGCCGAGCAGGTCGACTGGGATGGGCTGGGCGATGTGACCCGCGTCGGCATCACAGCCGGAGCGTCGGCGCCGGAGGATCTCGTCCAGGGGCTTATCGACGCGTTTGGCGAACGTTTTGCAACGCAGGTTGAGGAAGTCCGGGTGACGGATGAGGATGTCATCTTTAAGCTGCCCAAGGTGGTCGCTTGAGGAGACACAAAGTGTCCGAGTTGAAAACCCAACCCACAGAGATCGATCCGAGCGATTTCATTGCTGCTGTCGAACACCCGACACGCCGCGCTGATGCGGAGATCATGCTCGACGTGATGACCCGGCTCACGGGCTGGGAGCCCAAGATGTGGGGCCCCTCCATCATCGGTTATGGCAGCTACCGCTACCAGACAGCGAATGGCAAATGGCATGACTTCATGCGGGTCGGCTTCTCGCCCCGCAAGGCCAATCTGGTCGTGTACATCCTGCCCGGCTATACTGATTTCGGATCCATCCTGGATCGCATCGGCAAGTACAAGAAAGGCAAGTCCTGCCTTTACATCAACAAGCTGGCAGATGTGGACATGAGCGTGCTCGAAGAACTCATCCAGGCCGGCCTTGACGACATGGCGAAGAAGTATCCGCTTTGAGTACCATTACAATTCACACTGACGGCGCCTGTTCCGGCAATCCCGGACCGGGCGGATGGGGCGCTATTCTCGAATGGAATGGCCATCGCAAAGAGCTCAAGGGCGGCGAGGCTGAAACCACGAATAATCGTATGGAGATGATGGCGGCTATCCAGGCACTCGAAGCGTTGACAAAGCCCGGCCGCAAGATCGTGCTGATCACTGACAGCGTCTATCTGCGTGACGGCATCACCAAATGGATCCATGGCTGGAAAAAGCGGGACTGGAAAACCGCTGACAAGAAACCGGTCAAGAATGTTGATCTGTGGCAACGGCTGGACGAGCTGGCCAAGGGTCACGACATCGATTGGCGCTGGGTCAAGGGGCATGCCGGGGACCCCGGCAATGAGCGCGCCGACGAGCTGGCGCGTGAAGGCATCGCGGATTTGCGGGATTAGGCTGCTTCGTCAAATACCGAGATGAGCGCCGCGCTGACCGCCTTGAGATCCAGCGGCTTGGACAAATAGCCGGTCGCGCCTGCGGCAACATAACGGCGGTCAGCCCCCTTGGTCGCATCGGCCGTCACGGCGAATATCGGTATCGTCGCGTAGGATTTATCGGAGCCGCGGATTTCCCTGATCGCCTCTTCGCCGGACATGACCGGCATCTGTATGTCCATCAGAACCGCATCGAAATCCTTGTGTTCAAGGGCATCGATCGCCTCGCGGCCATTGCCGGCCAACTCCACCTCATGCCCGGCATTACGCAACAGGGCGGCGGCAACCATTTGATTGGTGGGCACATCATCGACCACCAGGATACGGCGGCCATGGCTCAGGGCGCCGGATCCTGCATCAACCTGCAGCTGCAAGCCGGCCCCATCATCTTCGGTCACGCTCGCGGGCAGCGGCAGCTCGAACCAGAACTCGGTTCCGACCCCGACCGTGCTGGTTACACCAATATCGCCACCGGCCAGGCTGACCAGTTCGCGGCAAATCGCCAGCCCCAGACCGGTCCCACCGTGACGACGGGTCGAGCTGTCATCGACCTGGGCAAAGCGGTCAAAGATGCGGTCGATCTGGTCGTTAGCGATACCCGGACCAGTATCGCGCACTTCAAAGCGCACACGACCATTCAGATCACGGGCGCGTATCTTGACCGAGCCCGTGTCGGTGAATTTCACCGCATTGCCGATAATATTGATCAATACCTGGCGTAGACGCTTCTGGTCACCGACCACTTGTTGCGGCACCGATGCACCGATATCCAGGCTCAGATCGAGATCTTTCTCGCGCGCCGTGCCCCAGACCATGTCGAGCACGGACCGAAGCGTCGCGGGCAAGTCGAACGGGTCTTCGACAATGTCGATCATACCCGCTTCGATCTTGGAAATATCGAGAATGTCCTCGATAACATCGAGCAGCGCCCGGCCGGACGTCTGCAGGGTATCGACGAAGCCTGTCTGCTTCATATCAAGTTCGGTCATGCGCAGCAATTGCGCCATACCCAGAACGCCATTGAGCGGCGTGCGGATTTCGTGGCTCATATTGGCCAGGAACTGGGTCTTGGCCTCGCTGGCCGCCTCGGCATCCTTGCGTCGGCGGTCAAGTTCCATAGCCGTCTGGACGTCGCGGCTGACATCCATATTGATGCCGGTAATGACCCAGCCACCGTCGAGTTTCTGGCGGAAAACGCCGCGCGACCGGATATAGCGGATCGAGCCGTCAGGCATGATCGCCCGGTATTCGGCTTCGTAGTCCTGCCGTGATTCAAGCGCCCTGTTGACGGCTCGCATGAGACCTTCAATGTCGTCCGGGTGCACGGTTTCTAGCCAGTCATCGATGGCCACCACACCGCTGTGGTCTGCACGCCCGAACAAGCGTGCCGTTTCCTCATCCCAGAAATGCTGGTTGGTCTCGACATCATGCTCCCAGACACCGACACCGGACGTATCGAGAGCCAGGGCCAGACGGCTCGACAGGGTTTTGAGCTCCTCCTCGCGGAGGCGGCGCTGAGTAATATCCTGGAAGGAGCCGACCAGCTTGACGACCGCACCATTGACCTCGATCGGCCGGCCCACAGCACGCACCCAGATGCGATTGCCCTTGGCCGTGATCAGCGGCAGTTCAACATCCCAGCCCTCACCGGTTTCCGTTCCCCGCTGAACGAGGTCCGTTATCGTCTGGCGCGCTTCCGGGGCATAGAAGTTGATCGCGGTTTCCATGACCGGCTCATAGTCGAGCGGCACGTCATGGATAGTCTTGGTAATATCATCCCAGACCGGATGACCGGTCAGGAGGTCCACTTCCCAGGAGCCAATTCCTCCGGATTCCGTCACCGCTCTCAAGCGTTCCACGGAGCCCTGCTCACGCTCTTCAAGACGGCGGGCCCGGATCAGGTTGGCAATGGTCACGAGAAGCGGCGTACAGCTGTCGACCACGCCCTGGTCATAGCCGCCAAACCGGTTGGCGACCCCGACAATGGCGATCATCTCCTCGCCGTCCATGAGCGGGATACTCATGAAATTGTCGAGATCGAAATGCCCTTCAGGGGTGCCGGCGGCTCTGCCATCGGTCGCGACTTCATTGGCAATGACCAGGTCTTCGGTTTTCAAAGTCCGGCCGAGCAGGCTGTTGGTATTTCTGAACCGCAGCAATTCATGCCCGTGGGCTTTGCGGAATTCCTCGGTGTATTCGTCCTTGTTGTTGATCTGGACTGAATGGATCTCCAGATATCGCCCTTCCGTGTCCGCCTTGACCTCGCCGATAAAGCCGTCCTGGCTCTGGGTGAAATCAACCATACTGTCAAGCAAGCGATTGAATGCAGCGGAGATATTGCGCTGATTGGCGATAAAATCGGTCTGGATCGAGCGCACCACGCTCAACATGCGGTTGGAACGCACCTCGGTGAGATGCTGCAGGCGTTCGGCCAGACGCGACTCAACGATCCGAGCCAGCGCCTTTAACCGCTCCAACGCTTCCGCATCGAGATTCATGGGCTTGTCGTCAATGACACACAGCGTACCGATCTTGTAGCCGTCCGGCGTATTGATCGGCATGCCGGCATAGCCACGGATATTGGGTTCGCCCGTCACCAGAGGATTATCGGCGAAGCGCTCGTCCTTGGTCGCGTCTGGAATGTAGAGCATATCATCCTGGCGGATGGCGTGATCACAGAAGGCGACATCGCGGGGCGTTTCCGGCGCCGGGATGTTGATATTGGACTTGAACCACTGCCGGTCATGATCAACCAGAGAGAAGGCGGCCATCCGCGCGCCGGTAATCCCGACAGCCAAATCGGTCAGAGCGTCATACTCGGACTCCGACTCGGTATCGAGCAGGCCGAGCGCATGCAGCGCTGCGAGGCGTTTTTGCTCTGGATCCAGCTTCATCCCATTCCCTGGTCGCAATACTGCTAACTGGGCAGCCCAAGAGTCTCTAAATGCGACTCGTACCGGGCAAAGTCCGGCACCGACCCTTTACCAGTTGTGAACGCTGACTGCAGTCCGCCACAGTGACCATTAGGAGCGCCAATCCTGGCACCCCTGCAAGCATCCGAATTTTTTATTCATGATAGGCTGGCCATAGAAAAAGGGCTGCCCAGCCGGTCAGCCCTTGATCAATCGGGTATCGCGTCAGGCCTAGCCGAGCGTGAACTCGAGCCGGAAGGTGTGGCCCGTGGTGCGCTCTGCGGCAACTTCATACTGCCAGCTCTCAACGGCACGAAGTGCAGCGCGATCAAAGATGCCCGGATGGGTCGTATCGACAACTTCAACATTCTCCACCGTACCGTCGGCGGCGATGTCGTAGCGGACTTCAACAGAGCCTTCGATACCGCGGCGCTCAGCCGAGCGCGGATAGTCCGGAGCGGCGCGGGTGATCGCATCACGCGTGGTCGCGGTCGCATGCGCGGCCGGAGCCAGAGCCAGCGGAGCGGAAACCATGGTAACGGCGGCGATCAGGGAGAGAAATTTTGCTTTCATTGGGGAAACCCTCTGTTTTTGTTCTGTTGAGGGTTCGTTTAAGCGCAAATTATATTCAACGCCTGACTCAGTTTCCTAAAATTTGATCGATATCCTGCATATCGTATGAGAAGATCAGTTGCCCCAGGCTTTGACGCTCAGAACTACACCATTGACGGCACAGACCTCGAGCTCGGTTTCGGCTTTGACATCGCTTCCGTCCTGCATCTCCGCAGCCCATTCGGTATCGCCGAACTGGACCCGGCCGCGGCCGGCGTGGAAATCCGCTACGGCGACGACGCGCTGTCCGACCATGCGCATGGAACGATCATTGAGACCGCTATCTGCACCCGCTTTGAGCTTGGGGCGGACCCAGCGGTCACCGCCCCAGATCAGCAGCATGGAAGCGACGGCGAACACAGCGAGCTGAACCGACCAGCTCGCATTGAACATGTCGAGCGCGACGAAACCGGTCAGGAAAGCGGCCGCTGCCGGCCACAACAGCAGGGTCGTCCCGGTGAGCAGCTCGGCGATCAGGATGACGCCTGCGATCGCCCACCAGGCCCAGATATTGAGTTTGTCCAAGACCGAGGTGATGAGGTCCATGGTCTCTCCTCCTACTTGCTTTCATCCTGCGCCGGGCGGCGAGCTGCGTCGCTGACGGCCTCGTGCGCCGCCTTGCCCAGCTCACCGACACCGGTAATCGTGCCGATGATGTTGGAAAACTCTGCAGGGATAATGACCGTGCGCTGCTGGTCGCTGGTCGCCAGCTTCCCGAAGGCCTCGACGTATTTCTGACCCAGGAAGTAGTTGATTGCAGTGACGTCACCTTTTGAGATGGCTTCGGAGACCATTTCCGTCGCCTTGGCTTCGGCCTCGGCTTCGCGCTCGCGGGCTTCGGCGTCGAGGAAGGCGGCCTGGCGGCGGCCCTCGGCCTCACGGATCGCCGCCTCCTTTTCACCCTCGGCGATCAGGATGGATGATTGCTTGGAGCCCTCAGCCTCGAGGATTTCGGCACGCTTGAGACGCTCAGCCTTCATCTGCCGGGCCATGGCCTCAGTAATATCCATCGGCGGCGACAGGTCACGGATCTCGATCCGGGTCACCTTGACGCCCCAGGGGTTGGTGGCGGCATCAATCACCGACAAGAGACGCGCATTGATCTCGTCTCTCTTGGACAGCGTTTCGTCGAGGTCCATGGCACCGATCACGGTCCGCACATTGGTGAGGGAGAGATTGATGATGGCGAAGTCAAGATTGTCGACTTCATAGGCAGCGCGCGGCGCATCGAGCACCTGGATGAACACCACGGCGTCAACAGAGACGGTGGCATTATCCTTGGTGATGACATCCTGGTTGGGCACGTCGAGGACACGCTCGCGCATATTCATCTTGTAACCGATGCCATCGACAAACGGCGTAATGAAGTGAAGGCCTGGCTTGAGGGTCCGCGTGAAGCGTCCAAACCGTTCGACCGTGAATTCCTTGCCTTGCGGGACGGTTTTCACCACCGAAGCGACGATCACCAGGGCGAGAAAGAAAAATACGGCTATGCCGATCAGTCCGAAATCCATGCGAACCCCCTTATTGCTTGCTTTGCTTGTTCAAGCCGCCAGTTCAGCGGCCCAACCCTAGAGTTGGCCGAGAATGTGGTCGGCAGAGGACACTTCAAATGCGCCCGGCTCTTCCACATTCAGTTCCGTGACCACGCCATCCTTGACGATCATGGAGAAGCGCTGCGCGCGCACGCCCATGCCGAAACCGCTACCGTCGAATTCCAGACCGATCGCCTTGGCGAACTGGGCATTCCCGTCCGCCAGCATCACCACATCATCACCAGCGCCCTGGGACTTGCCCCAGGCATCCATGACGAAGACGTCATTGACGGACAGGCAGGCAATGGTGTCGACGCCCTTGCCCTTGATCTCGGCAGCCTTCTCGATGAAGCCCGGCAGGTGCTTGGCCGAACAGGTCGGGGTGAAAGCGCCCGGAAGTGCGAACAGGGCCACCGTCTTGCCGGCGAAAACATCGCCAGTGGAGAGCTGATTCGGGCCGTCGGCCGTCATCGTCATAAGGGTGGCTTCAGGCAGGCGATCTCCAACCGAAATCGTCATATTTATTCTCCTGTGAATAAAGATAGGCGCGAGCGCGCAAGGCAAGATAGCGGGATCATGGCTGGACGCATCCCCTCTTTGGGGCGAACATGCAGTCATGACCCTGAGCGATGATACACATGTGGCTGACAGATTCCTCGGCGGCAAGCTTTTGATTGCAACACCGATGATTGGCGACCCGCGGTTTGATCGCTCGGTGATCCTGATGTGTGACCATTCCGACGAGCACGCGATGGGGATCATTATCAACAAGCCGGTCTCCGGCCTGCGCCTGCCAGAGCTTTTCGATCAGCTCGGCATCGAGACCGACATCACAGCACCAGACCGGGCGGTTCTGCTCGGCGGCCCGGTGGAACGCGATCGCGGCTTTGTCCTCCACTCCAATGATTTTGCCGCTGACGGATCCACGCTTCCCGTCAGCGAGGGGATCGGGCTGACCGCCACCAAGGATATTCTCGAAGCCATCGCCTCCGATCACCCGCCGCGGCGCTCGGTTCTGGCCCTGGGCTATGCCGGCTGGGGACCGGGGCAGCTGGAAGACGAACTGACCGCGAATGCTTGGCTGGTCGCAGACCCGGACGAAGCCCTGATCTTCAGCGACACCAATGACGACAAGTGGGAAAAGGCGCTGGCGATAATCGGGATCTCACCGGAACACTTGTCCAGCCTCAGCGGCCACGCCTAGGCCGTCAGCCGGCCGGATGAAATGTGCGCGACGGCATCCGCAGGAGCCAGGGCCCCTGAGTAACAATAGCCTTGGGCATAGTCGCATCCCATATCGCGCAATTGCTCGGCGACGAGCGGGCTCTCCACCCCTTCCGCCACGACCTTCATGCCAAAATGCCGGGCCAGCTGAAGCACGGATTGCACCACCGTGGCCGCGCTTTCATTGGCCGTCATGGCGCGCACGAAATACTGGTCGATCTTGATGACGTCGAAGGGCAGCATGTCGAGCCGAGCGAGTGAGGAATAACCGGTCCCGAAATCATCCAGGGCCAGCGCGACCCCACCATCCGAGAGACGGGTCATCGCTTCTGCAGCGCGCTCGGGGTCGCGCATGATATCGGTCTCGGACACCTCAAGCTTGAATTGGCCGGCCGGCAATCCGGCCTGGTCAACATGGGCGAGGATGCCGTCCTGGAAGGATGGCGAGATCAGCTCATCCAGCGACACATTGGCGGCGACAAACAGGGTGTCGGCGTTTGGAAGCGCCTTGCGCCAGCTGGCCAGGTCGGTGACGGCGGAATGGCGGACGCGGTCACTGATCGGACCGAGGAGATCGAGTTGCCGGGCCATGCCGAGAAAATCGGGCGGGGAAAGCACACCGAAGCCGGGCCGGTCCCAACGCGCCAGCGCCTCGAAACCGGCAAGGCTCTCATCGCCAAGTGCGATGACAGGTTGGTACCAGGCCAGGACGTCACCCGCCTCGACCGCCTCGGCCAGGGCGTGTTCTTCGGCCAGGCGGCCGGCCGCATCGCTCGAGCGGCCTGCAGGTGTCATCAGGCCATCGATCCGGCCATCCGGGGCAGCACCGCCGCGCAAGCGGGCATAGACGAGCGTCCCGGCCTCCCCGGTCAGGCGGATCCTCAGATCCATTGCGCCATGGCCCAGGCTGGCGCGCAGCGCCTCGCCATCGACCGGGCCGAGCCGGGCGATGAACGCCGCCAGCGGCATGACGTTATCGGGCAGACCAAAAGCCTCGAGAGCGCCAGAAAAGGCGATCGACTTGCGTTCCGCATCAACCGCGAAGGCCAGAGCACCGGCCGCACGCGCCCCTCGCTCGAACCCGTCCAGCGTCATCGGCGCGGGTCGGTTGACAAGAGCGAGAAGCGGTCATGATCGCGCCACTCACCGGCAATGTTGAGGAAGGCGCGGGCGCGCCCCTCATATTCAAAACCGACGCTTTCGAGCAATAGCCGCGACGCCTTGTTTTCCGGCCGGCACGCAGCCTCGACCCTGTGCAGGCCCACCTGGTCAAAGGCAAAGGCGAGCACGCGGCGCACGGCCGCGCGGGTATAGCCCTGGCGCACATAGGGCGCGCCGATCCAGTAGCCGATATCGGCGCTTTGCAGCACACCGCGGCGGACATTGTTGAGATTACAGGCCCCGAGGAGGAGATTGTCCTGGGCCCGGACGATAAAGAACGGGAAACCCGTGCCGGACTGGCGGTCGGCCTGGTAGCGAGCAATGCGGCGACGGAAGGCCCCCTTGGTCAGCTCGTCCGGCGTCCAGGCCGGCTCCCACGGTTCGGTGTGCGAACGGCTGGCGCCGCGCAGCTTGGCCCAGCCCTCATAGTCCTCCAGGACCGGGGCTCGCAACTTCACACCTTGTCCAACGAGGACATCATCTTCCGGGTCGTCGCGCCAAAGAGCCACGCAATCCCTCCAGTTCCGGCGAGCAAACCTCGCTCTTGTTCTTTTATCCGCTGACGCGGAGCTTAGGTCCAGCGCAGACGTCCCTGACCGACGTGCAGCGCGATGTAGACCGCGATGAGCGCCAGAGCGAGGCCGTACCAGGTCAGGGCATAGCCCAGATGCTTGGCTGGCGGGGTCCGCTCCAGGCTGGCGGGCAGGCCGTCATCGGTCCGGCCCCACATGGGAGAGAGCCGTTCCGTTTCGAGGCCAAGCGCGCGTGCCATCTCGATCCGGTCGAAGTGATACCATGAATTGGTATCAGGATCGTTGCTGGAGGAGAACAAATTGCGCTCACTCATGGGCTGAACGCGCCAGGCCTCCGGCCGACTGAGGATCATGCCTCCGAGCGTCTCGAAACCGGTTTCAACCAGCATTGTGACCACTTCCCCGTCAGGCGTGCACGAGCGGACTTCCACCGGGGTCAGGAGAATCCAGCCGGGTGCGCCGCGCAGGGCGTAATAGCGCAGGCTCTCGCCGCCCAGCGGCACCGGTGCGGTCACGCGCGGCGAGAAGGCGCCCTCGCCTGTTTCACACAGGGTCGCAGAGAAATTGCCGACACTGCCGCGCGCCTCATACTGCTCGATGAGGTCGGCTTTCCAGTTCATCCGGCTCACCTGCCAATTACCCAGCATGATCAGCAGGACCAGCGCGGGAATGGCGAACAGGGTGAGGATGGGGATCGGGCGGAAAACAGGCACGGGTCTACTCGTCGAGGCGCGCCTCTTGCGCGTCATGATGCCATTGCAGGGCGAACAGCACGCCTTTGATCGGACGCAGTACCGCGATGGAGCCGCCGAAGATCAGCGGGATCTGGATAATAGCGTGCACCCAGAGCGGTGGATTGTTGAAGGCCACGGCGACAAGCAGGAACACCACCATCGCCAGGAAGCCGACAATAAAAAGGGCGAAGACCGACGCGCCATCGCCGACATCGGCCTTCTCAAAATCAGCGCCGCAGGCATGACACCGCGGCGCTAATTTCAACAGACCTGCAAACATGGTCCCCTCTCCACACTCCGGACATCGCCCTTGAAGGCCGGCCTGGATTGGAGAGGGTTTAGCCATGCAAACTCGGCTTTACTGGTAGACGACGTAGACGAAGGCGAACAGGAAGAGCCAGACCACGTCAACGAAGTGCCAATACCAGGCGGCCGCTTCGAAACCGAAATGCTTCTCCGGCGTGAAGTGACCGGCGAGCAGACGCAGCAGGCAGACCGCCAGGAAGATCGTACCGATTACAACGTGCGCGCCATGGAAGCCCGTCGCCATGAAGAAGGCTGACGTATAGATATTGCCACCGTCCTGCATGGAGAAGGCGAAGTGGGCGACGGAGTACTCGTAGACCTGCAGCGAGGTGAAGCAGACACCGAGAACAAGCGTCGCGATCAGGCCGAGCGTGGCACTCTTGCGATCACCGTGCTGCAGCGCGTGGTGCGCCCAGGTCACGGTGGTACCGGACAGCAGCAGGATCAGCGTGTTCATCAGCGGGATATGCCAAGGGTCGAAGGTTTCGACACCGACCGGCGGCCAGGTCGCCAGACCGGCGACATCGACACCCAGCGTGCCGCCATCCCAGCCTGCTCGGACCTCGTGGAAGATGGCGTATTCGAAGAACATCCAGAACCAGGCCACGAAGAACATCACTTCCGAAGCGATGAACATGATCATGCCGTAGCGCAGGTGGATATCGACAACCGGGGTGTGATCGCCGCGGCGCGACTCTTTGATTACGTCAGCCCACCAGCCGAACATGGTGTAGAGGACAATGGCGAAACCGAGGATCAGACCGCCCCAGCTGCCATCGGCATACATGAAGGCCAGCGGATGCTCGGCGTCCACCAGACCGGCCATATTGCCGACGGCGCCTACGCCCAGCAGGAAGGCCCCAACCGAGCCGACAAACGGCCACGGGCTCGGATCTACCAGATGATAGTCGTGCTTAACAGCATCCCCAGCCATCGCGAATCTCCTGCGATCTAATCCAGCTATTCGATGCGGTGATAACCGC
>NZ_JASBRW010000027.1 GCF_030149235.1 Maricaulis sp.
CTATACCGCCGCAAACCTTGTCCAGGGCCTTTCAACACCGGGAGAGATGATGAGCCGCGCGGCCTTCACCTACGACTTTCCCCACCGCCACCTGATTTCGGTGGCTGACCTCAATCCCGTTGACATCCAGATGATCTTCGAGCGCGCCGAGCATTGGCGTGCAGTCAACAAGACCACGCAGAAGACATCCGATGCCCTCAAGGGCATGACGGTGCTCAACCTCTTCTTCGAAGCCTCGACCCGGACCCAGGGCAGTTTCGAGATGGCGGCTAAGCGGCTCGGCGCCGATGTGGTCAATTTCGCGATTGCCCACTCCTCCGCCAAGAAAGGTGAGAGCCTGTCTGATACGGCGCGCAACCTCGCGGCCATGCAGCCCGACATTCTCGTGGTGCGCCACAGCGCGACGGGAGCACCGCAATACCTGGCCGATCGCACCCATCTTGCGGTGCTCAATGCCGGCGACGGCATGCATGAACATCCCACACAGGGCCTGCTCGACGTTTTCACCCTGACCCGGCATTGGGGCGGCGTTGGCGGCAAGCGCATTTTGATTGTCGGCGATATCCTGCATTCCCGTGTCGCCCGCTCGAATATCGGCCTGCTCAATATTCTCGGCGCCGAGATCCGCCTCTGCGCCCCGCCGACCCTGCTACCGACCGATGTCGATCAATGGGGTGTGGATGTCTTCCATGACCTTGATGAAGCCATGACCGATTGTGACGCGGTGATGGCGCTGCGCCAGCAGAAAGAGCGCATGTCCGGCGGCTTCGTGCCGTCCGAGCGCGAATTCTTCCATCTGTATGGCCTGTCCCATGACCGGATCCGGCGGGCCAAGCCGGACGTTCTGGTCATGCACCCCGGCCCGATGAATCGCGGTGTCGAAATCCACTCCAGGCTCGCCGATGACCCGGAGCATTCCGTGATCATGGACCAGGTTGAAAACGGGGTTGCGGTGCGCATGGCCGCGCTGGAGCTGATCGGTGCCAATCTGCGCAAGGAGGACCGGGCATGACGAGCTTCGCCATCACCAATGCGCGTCTGGTGGATCCGGCATCGGGCTATGACGGCCCCGGCGGGGTTTTGATCGAGAACGGGCGCATTGCGCAGATCGGCGAGAGCCTGGACCTGAGCGGAGCCGAGACGGTGATCGATGCCGGCGGCAAGATTCTCGCTCCGGCCCTGATCGACCTGCGCGCGGCCAAAGAGCCCGCCCTCACCTCCGATGGGGAAACCCAGTCCAGCTTGGCGGCTGGAGCCGCCGCAGGCGGTTTTGGTACGGTCGTGCTCGCGCCCAACGAGACCTCACCGCTGGATGTGGCGGGTGGTTTCGCCGGCATGGTGCGGTCGCTCAGCCAGCATGGCGTGCGGGTTCATTCCGCCGCTGCGGCAACCCACCGCCTGCAAGGCGAAGCCATGGCCGAGATCGGTCTGATGGCCAAGGCCGGTGCGGTCTATGTCGGCCAGGGCGATCACACCATCGCCGATAGCCGCACCCTGCGCCGGGTGATGAGCTATGCCAGCCAGTTCGATCTCTGGCTCGCCCTGCGCCCGGAAGATGCCGAGCTGTCGCATGGGGCCGTGGCCACGGAGAGCGACTGGTCGGCGCGCATGGGCCTGCCGGCAGAGCCGACCATGGCCGAGCGCATGGCGATTGACCGCTACGCCTCGATTGCTGCCCTGTCCGGCGGCAAGCTGATGATCGACCGCTTGTCCACGCGCGACGGCCTCGAGGCCCTGCGCTCTGCACGCAAGCGCGATATCGAGGTTGCGGCCACGACGGCCATTGCCCATCTCAGTCTCAATGAAGTCGACGCAGGCGCCCTCGACAGCGCCATGCGCATGCTGCCGCCGCTACGGCTGGAAGAAGACCGGTGCGCGCTGATCGACGCGGTAGCGCGCGGCGAGATCGACGCCATCGTTTCCGATCACCGGCCGACCCCGTTTGATGACAAGGGCGAACCTTTCGCCATGGCCATCGCCGGCACCATGGCTCTGGAAACCCTGCTCGGCTCGCTTCTGGCCCTGGTCCATGATGACGAGCTGACACTGCTGGAGGCCCTGCGCCCCGTAACCTGCGGACCGGCTGATCTGCTCGGCCTGCCGCAGGGCCGGATCAAGGAGAATGCCCCGGCTGACCTGGTCCTGATTGATGGCGACAAGCCCTGGGTCTGCAACCCGGATGACTTCCACTCCCCGCGCGGCAACAGCTCCTGGGCCGGCCGCCGTTTCATCGGCCGGGCCATACAAACTTTTGTCGACGGGCAATCGATTTACAACTATAACGAGTAACGCCATGGATATCCTGTTTCTGACCCTGTCCGCCCTGGGCGGCTATTTTCTGGGTTCCATTCCCTTCGGCCTGGTGCTGACGCGCCTGGCGGGGTTGGGTGATATCCGCGACATCGGGTCCGGCAATATCGGTGCAACCAATGTCCTGCGCACCGGCCGCAAGGACCTTGCTGCCGCCACCTTGCTGCTGGACGCCGGCAAGGCCGGTATTGCCGCCGCGATATTCGGAGCGCTCTTCGGCACGGTTCCGGGGCTGGTTGCCGGAGCCCTGGCCTTTGCCGGTCATTGCTTCCCGGTCTGGCTCGGATTCAAGGGGGGCAAAGGCGTTGCCACCTTCGTCGGTACTATGCTGGTGGTCTACTGGCCGGTGGGGCTCGTTGTGATCGGCAGCTGGCTGGCGACCGCGGCCATATTCCGGGTCTCCTCCCTGGGCGCGCTGGTCGCTGCCCTGGCTGCGCCGTTTGCGGCGCTGGGCTTTGGCCGCACCGATGTTGCCATCATGGCCGGGACGCTGACGCTGCTGATCTACTGGCTGCACCGCGCCAATATCGGCCGCCTCCTCAAGGGCGAGGAGCCACGCATCGATGCCAAGAAAAAGGCGCAAGAGACGGAAGACGGGGCAGAAACGGAGGCGGATTGAACAGCCCGGACTTCACCGGCGAGGCTCGCCTCGCAGCCCTGAGACTGGCGAGGACCCAAGGGATCGGACCGGTCAACTTCAGACGTCTGCTGCAACGCTATGGCGATGCGGTCAGCGCCCTTGAAGCGCTGCCTTCGCTGACCGGCGCCAAACACCTCAAAATCATCCGCCGCGACACCGCCGAGCGCGAACTCGCAGCGATAGACCGTGCCGATGCCCGGCTCTTTCTCTGCGGCGAGGCTTCCTATCCCGAAATCCTCACCTTCATTGCCGATCCGCCGGCTGCATTGATCGCGTTCGGCCGGATCGAACTCCTGCACCGCCCCGCCTGCGCCATCGTCGGCTCGCGCAATGCCTCTGCCATCGGTCTGCGGCTCGCTCGCGATCTCGGTGCACCCCTCAGCGCCCAGGGCTTTACCATCGTGTCCGGCCTTGCGCGCGGCATTGACGGCGCGGCCCACCGGGGCGCGCTGGACACCGGGACAATCGCGGTTGTCGCTGGCGGCGTGGATCACATCTATCCGCCCGAACACGCGGGCCTTCATCAGGCGATTGCCGAGACCGGCCTGATCCTGTCGGAAACAGCCCTCGGGACACGACCAACCGCGCGGGATTTTCCGCGTCGCAACCGCATCATCTCGGGCCTCTCCCTGGGAATACTGGTGGTGGAAGCGGCGATGAAATCAGGCTCCCTGATCACCGCTCGATTGGCCGGCGAACAGGGGCGCGAGGTGATGGCTGTACCCGGTTCGCCGCTGGATCCGAGAGCCAAGGGCACCAACCATTTGCTGCGCGAGGGCGCACACCTGGTGGAAAGCGCCGAAGATGTCTCCCACATCCTGAGCCAGGTACGCTTGCCCTCTCCACCCGATACGGTTCGCGATCAGGAACTCGATTTCGACAGCTTCGCCCATCCGGACACCAGGGCGCGGCCTGTCGAAACAGCTGGCGGAACCGATAATGCGAAACCCGAGTGCTCCTCGCTGATGGATCTGATTTCACCAGTGCCGGTCTTCGTCGATGAACTGGCCCGTCAGGCCGGCAGACCGGCCGGGCAGATACAGGCGGAAATCCTGGAGCTCGAATCGGCGGGAGAGGTCGTGCAATTGCCCGGCGGCCGGGTTCAGCGTGTCTGAGCCTCACCTTCAACGACACCGACGCCCGCCTCAAGCTCCACCATCAATGCCGTGACCTCAATCAGGCTACAGCAGCGATCCAGCCCAGCGTGATAGGCCTCTTCGCTCAAGGCGCGCAACTGCTCCGCAAGCGCCAGCATGTCACCTTCGGCGTGGACCGCAGGATCAAGCGGTTGTCCGAACAGGTCATGGCCGGGCTTTGGCCGGACGGGCCGAAAACGGCTGGTAAAGGGTAGGCGAAGGTTCATCTCGATCTCTCCCACACCGAAAAATACTACCTATTGGTGTGCAGAGCAATCCCCGCCCGTTTCAGGATTTGTTCCTGAGTTGCTCGAGCAGGAGATCACGGGCCGTCTGCACCTGACGTGTCAGCTCGGCCGAGCCCTCCCCGGTATCGGGATGCAGCTTCTTCATCAGGCCGCGGTAAGCCGCCTGGATTTCACTCTCGTCCGCCCCGGCACTGATGCCGAGGACCTCGCGCGCCTGCGCGAGCGTCATGACCGGGCCTGCGTTCCGGGCCGAACTCCTCTCACCCTGCGGTCCCGGCCCAGCCCCCCCGCGAGACGCCGGGCGCACAATGTCGCGCATCATCGCGAGGCCGAACAGACCAATGGGAATACCCAGCGCGGGGACGCCACGAAGGGAGAGCACCACGCCGGCGATCAGGGCCCCAGCCATCAAGACCCACCGTGTCGCCCGTACCGCATCAGAGGTTTTCTGGCGGGCGAACCACCATCCTGCAGCAAGCAGGGCCATGCCGGCGAAAAGGCTGAAAAGCATGTTCATGATCAGAACGGGATCGTCGCGCCCTCAAGTTCGGGCAATTTGAGCACGATCAGCAGGTCGCGCAATTCCTGGCGGGCCGCGACATGGCTCATGGTGAAAGCGATGGTCGAGCCATCCTCGGTCAGGTCCAGCAGGGTGAGGCCGAGCGGGAATAGTTCACGATAGACCACGCGCTCGGCAAAGCCCGGGGCCAGACGGAAACCGATACGCTGGGACAGGCGTTTGAGCCCTTCCCCGACCCGCCGCTTGTTGCGCGCATCGAGCATGGACATGCGGTTTCGCATCACGATCCAGTCAATCGAACGCTTCTCCAGCGAGGCTTTGCGCTTGCGGCATTCCCAGACCATTTCGCTGTAAATACTCGGCTTTCCGACCTCATAACTCTCGGGGTCGATCTCCGCGAGCAGGTCAAAATCGACGAAACTGTCATTGACCGGGGTGATGATGGTGTCGGCGGACGCATGAGCGAGCCGCGAATAGTGGGTATCGGCACCGGGCGAGTCGATGACGATAAAGTCGTAATGCTGCTTCAGATCGGTCAGCAAAGCGGAGAAACGCTCGGTCTCTTCCATCTCGGCCAGGTCCAGATCGCGCTGCGCACTCGGCGCCAACCGGACTTCAGCCGGTTGCGGCAGCTCGATACCATGACGGTCGGACCAGTCGCGGCGGTTGGACAGATATCGTCCGAATGTTCGCTGGCGCAGATCGAGGTCCAGCGCTCCGACGGTCTTGCCCATGCGTAACAGGGCTACGGCCAGGTGCATGGCGACGGTCGATTTTCCCGCCCCGCCCTTCTCATTGCCAACGACGATGACATGGGCGGCCTTGGTGCCGGCGCGCGCACGTCCGATGGGTTGTGAAGGAAGCTTGAATGCAGAGTGGGTGGTCATGTCCCGAACATTATCTCGCACGCGCCCGCTTCAATAGCCTGAGGACGCATAATTGGCTGTTATTCGTGCGCCTCGCCAGCGACACGATCAAGCCCCTGCCCGGTAAAATCGCCAGCCAGACAATAGCCGCCGCCGGCTTCGATGTCTGCACAAAGCTGTCGGGCGTCGCCGGCATTATCGAAAGGCCCGGCCTTCAAACGCAGAAATGTCCCGCGTCCCTCGATCTCGCGCGCCTCAACACGCGCCTGCAGTTCCGCCAGGACCGGATACTGCGCCTGCAGCGTCTGCCAGCCCGCCACGGCATTGTGGGCGAGACGATAGGAAGCGATGTGCACACCATGCTGCAGACTCGGCGCGTCAACCATATCCGCAGGCGGTGCTGCGGGTTCGGCGGCGGCGGGCATAGCGGCCGGGTCGGGCCCGTCACCACGCGCCGTCAGCGCCGCGGCCAGGGCCATGAGTTCCGGTCCGACCTCTTCGATCTGCTGCGGATCAAAGCGGGCCAGATGCGCCAGTTCGCGCGCGGTGGCGTCAGCGAGCCGGGCATTGGCCGTCGGTGCAATCGCCACATCAACCGGCTCGGTTTCGGCCGAAGACAGGGTGGCGCAGCCCGCAAGCGGGAGAAGAAGCAGAGTAAATCCAGTGCGTGTCATGGCAATAGCTGTTAGCGCGAGTCGTGCCGCTTGCCTCCCTCATCGCTTATGAGTAAGCCGATATCTTGCCTGCCCCGGCTGTTTCGGATCCCCAGATGCTCAATCTACAAATACCCCATGCCACGACTGTTTCGGCGCTGCGCGCGCGCATTAAATCCTGGCGCGAGGACGGGCTGACGGTCGGTTTCGTGCCCACCATGGGCTCCTTGCATGATGGCCACCTCTCGCTTGTGCGCCTGGCCAAGGCCCAGAGCGATCGGGTTGTCGCCAGTATTTTCGTCAATCCGGCCCAGTTCGCCGAGGGCGAAGATTTCGATACCTATCCGCGCGAAACCCTGGCCGATGCGGAAAAGCTGGCCAATGCGCAATGCGATCTGATCTACCTGCCCGAGCGCGACGTCATGTATCCGGACGGCTTTTCGACATCGATTGCCATGGCCGGTCCGGCTGAAGGCCTGGAGAGCGATATCCGCCCGCATTTCTTCTCCGGCGTCGCCACTGTTGTGGCAAAACTCTTCAACCAGGTCCGCCCCGACATCGCCGTGTTCGGTGAAAAGGATTATCAGCAATTGCTGGTGATCCGGCAGCTCGTACGCGACCTCGATTTGCCGATCGATATCATCGCCGGGGAAACCGCGCGCGACCGCGACGGGCTCGCCTTGTCCTCGCGCAATGCCTATCTCAGCGAGATCGATCGCAAGCGCGCCTCCGCCCTGCCGCAAATTCTCAAGGCTCTGGCCGAAGCGCTGAGCGCAGGCGGCGATCTTGAGACCACGATCAGCGAAGCCCGCAGCGCTGCCGAGGCGGCTTTTGATGGCGTCGACTATCTGACGGTTCGCGATGCGGCCAGCCTGGCGGAGCTGAAGCCGGGGCAATTACAGCAAACCGGCCGCATTCTCGCCGCTGTGCGACTAGGCGAGACGCGGTTGATCGACAATATTGCTGCCCTGCCTTTCAAGGGCCCCAATCCGAGCTAGACTGACCACAGAATTTATCCCGGGGAGACGAGTTGATGGTGCGTTGGTTGACTTTGCTGGTGCTGCCCTTGGCCTGCGCACTGCCAGCTCAGGCCCAGATCGATATCGTCCGCCCGGAGATTGTCGCGACCTATCCGCATGATACGGGCGCCTTCACCCAGGGCCTCTTCATCTCCGATGGTCAATTGTTTGAGTCGACCGGTCAATTCGGTGAATCAAACCTGCGCCGGGTCGATCTCGAGAGCGGCGCCGTACTCGATCAGCGCGACTTGCCGGATGACGTGTTCGGCGAGGGCAGCACGCGCCTGGGCGATGAGATCTTTGTCCTCACCTGGATGGCCCAGACCGGCTACATCTATAATGCCGAGACACTCGAGCTGGTCGACACCTTCACCTATCCCGGTGAAGGCTGGGGCCTGACGCATAATGGCGAGCACCTGATCATGAGTGATGGTTCGGCTGTGCTGCGCTATCTCGATCCCAGCGATATGAGCCTGGTCCGCGAGCAGACCGTGACGCTGAATGGCCGACCGGTACGCCGGGTCAATGAGCTGGAATGGGTCAATGGAGAGATCTGGGCCAATGTCTGGCAGCAGCCGCAGATCCTACGCATCGATCCAGACAGCGGCGCGGTGACGGGCGTCATCAATATGCGCGACCACATCCCGGCCAATATCGGCAATCCGCGCGATAATGTGCTCAACGGCATCGCCCATGATCCGGAAACCGGACGCACTTTCCTGACGGGAAAACGCTGGCCTGTGCTGTATGAAATCGCTCTGCCCGACAGCAGCGAATAGTCTACCAGGCGCCGATTTCCATCAGCTTGGCACGCAGATCTGCCGGCAAGTCATCACCACCCGCTGCCGCCCCGCCGAGATCGCGCGGTGCATCCTCGGGTTTGAGATAGCGCCAGCCCTGGAAGGGGCGCTTGGGCGATGGCGAGGTCCGGATCAATTCCGGCGACATGATGATGGCGCAGCGCTTGATCCCGTCATCACCCTGGACCTGTTCCAGCGCGACGATCTCGGAGCGGCACTGGATCGAGCCATTGATCACCCAGTAGAGCGATCCGCCATTCTCAACCTCGTCCTTCTTGGCCGGCATCATCCTTGTGACATGGACAATCAACTCCGGTTCGCCAGCGGCACGGCGACGGGCGCATTCCTTTTCACGCCAGGCTTCGAGCTGCTCGATTGAGCTGATACCAACGCAGAGTTTGACGAGATTCATGACCATGGCTCTGAGTTAGTCCGACTCAGCGTCCGGGTCAAAGCGGTGCGCACGCGATAGAGCGGCAAGCCGCCCCACCACCTAGGGGCCGCATCTATATAAAAATACTGTTAAATCAGCTCACACTCGGCGCCTAGTGCCGGTCCTTTCGGAACGGGGGTCGCATTCGTGTTCGACCGCAGCGCCATATCGCCATTCAGCCGCACGACAAGGGCCGTCGCCCTGTTCTTCGGGCCGCAGGCTTTCATCCTGCTTTATGTCGGTGTTGCCATACCCGTATTGGTTTCGGGCCTGTGGCCAGAAAACCTGATGGGGATGGATGGCGCGAACATGGTGCGCAACGCCTCGCCCTTCACGCTGGGCGGCGTCTATGTCCTTCTGGGGCTGACGATTTTAAGCCTGGTGCTGTTGGTGAAACGCTCGGCCTGGGTGTTTCTGACCTACACACTGGCCGTTGTCGGGCACGCCGCGGTTTGGGTGTCCAATACCACCAACCCGTATTATCACGGCGAGATCGGCTTCTTCATCTTCATGATCGAAGTGCCGGCTGGCATTCTCCTGGCCTGGGACTTCCGACCCAAACCCCAGCCGGCCTAGGCCGCCTCGCGGTCCACGAAACCGTCCTGCGCCGCCGGATCGACCTCGAACGTGCGCTCCGATTTCGGCATCGGCTTGACCTTCGCAGGCAGCACCTTCTGCTTCAGCTTCCACATACGGGTCAGCCAGAGCTTGGCTTCGGCGCCAAGACCCGTCTCGGCCAGCGAAGTGGGGTTCATGCCGAACTGACGACGCATCAAGCCATTGGCGAAGTGGATGGCATTGCGGCGGCGCGATTGCGGCGTGGAAATTTCGAACGGCACGGACACATTCACGCCGGACTGGTTCTCGATCCGGTGCGGACCGTGCAACGGCCAGTTGGCGGCCATGCCCGGGTGCAGATCGACCGTGAAGGCCGCCTCGTCCCACTCGGTCTGGAAGGGAATATCCTCGGTCTGCTCATGGTGCAGGATGGCTTCCATGTATTGAGACTTCAGATAAGGCTCTTCCACCGGATAGGTGCGGAAGCGCTTCACACCGCGCATATGCCAGAGCATGGTCTCGGAGACGTCGGAGTGCAGGAAGACCTGGGCCGACGGTGAGGAAATCAGGATGCCCGCCTCGGCGGTCAGCGGCCGGAAGCTCGGATCAGCAGCGCGCATGTCACGCATCATCGCCTCGAAGATCGGGCGGTATTGCTCGTCCTGGTCCATGGCGTGACGCAGATTGATCCACAGCTTGCCATTGCGTACCGCATCGATCAGTTCCAGCCCGGACAAGTCACCCGCCTCGCCGGCACGCCAGCTATCACGGGCGGTGGCATCATCCCCCATCGTGCAGATATCGGTCAGTTCGCGCGGATGCCGCTCGATCAGTGCCGCCAGAGCCATATCCGAAAAGGCCTGGTGCTCATGGTAGTTGTGCCGGACGACCACCGGACGGCTGCGGAAGTCCTGCAGTGCCGTTTCGGTCCAGGTCGAGGAGAACTGTTCCATATAAGTGTCGCGCATTGATCCGTCTCCGCATGGTTCGCGGTCCACGGAGCAAGACGCGTGCCGTTTTCCCCTGAGGCGGGAAGCTAGTCCTCGGCCTCGTCGGCCAGCATCACCAGCACATCACCCTCGGCCACCTGAGCGCCGGCGACGGCTCCCAGTTCACCGATCACGCCATCGCGCGGTGCCGTCAGGGCGTGTTCCATCTTCATCGCCTCCAGCACAACCAGGGCATCGCCCTTGGCGACCGTGGCGCCCGCTTTGACATTGACGGCCAGGACCTTGCCCGGCATCGGCGCCTTGATGACGCCGCCCGCCTCTGCCGCGTCGGCATCCGCTTCGGGGTGCGGGAAGGCGTAGAGACGGGTGTCGCCGCGGCAGGACACCAGGAAACCGGCGTCCATGCGCAGCACATCGGCGCTCAGCGGGCCATCTTCGGCTTCGGCATCAAAATGATACAGGGCCGCGTCGAAATCGCCCTCAACACTGTTGATGCGCAGCTCCGCGTCCGCGGCAGACACCCGCATATCCGAACCGTCCAGGCGCAGACCGACCTCGACCGTCTCCTCGCCGACGACAAAACGGTTGCGCAAGCGCGGCGCCGCATTCAGGCGCCAGCCATCGGCGATGGCAAAGGGGTCGACATCATCGCCCTCGCCTGCCTCGATCATGCTGGCCAGAGCGGCAAAGCCCAGGCCCTTGAGATCGAGCCCCGCCGGAACCAGGGTTTCCAGGCGCTGCTCGATGAATCCGGTATTGACCCGGCCGGCGAGGAAATCCTCGTCCAGTACCGCGCGACGCATGAATCCGGCATTGGTCTTGACCGGGTAGACGCCCACTTCATCCAGGGCATAAGCCATCATATAGGCCGCGCCCTCGCGATCCGCGTCGAAGGTGATGATCTTGGCGATCATCGGATCATAGAAAAGCGACACCTCGCCGCCTTCGGCAACACCTGTATCAATCCGGGTGTGCGCGTCTTCTTCCGGCAGGCGGAGGATGTCGAGCGGTCCGGTGGATGGCAGGAAACCGGCGTCCGGGTCCTCGGCATACAGCCGCGCTTCCATGGCATGCCCACGGATCGAGATCTGGTCCTGCAGCGGTACGGAGCCGCCGGCCGCGACGTGCAGCTGCAGCTCGACGAGATCCAGACCGGTGATCATTTCGGTGACCGGATGTTCCACCTGGAGACGGGTATTCATCTCCATGAAGTAGAAGCCGTCCTCGCGCAGCTCACCGGAGCCGTCGACAATAAACTCGACCGTGCCGGCACCGGTATAGTTGACCGCCTTGGCCGCATTGATCGCCGCGGAACACATGGCCGCCCGGACATCAGGCGTCATGCCGGGTGCCGGAGCCTCCTCGATGACTTTTTGATGCCGGCGCTGCAACGAGCAATCGCGCTCATACATGTGTACGACACGCCCATGGCTGTCGCCAAAGACCTGAACCTCGATATGGCGCGGGCTGGTGATGAATTTTTCGATCAGGACGCGGTCATCGCCAAAGCTCTTGGCCGCCTCGCGCTGACAGCTCTCCAGAGCATCAGCGAACCCCTCTGCCGCTTCGACCTTGCGCATGCCCTTGCCGCCACCCCCGGCGACCGCCTTGATCAGGAGCGGATAACCGATCGTGTCGGCCGCCTGTTTGAGCACAGCCGGGTCCTGATTCTCGCCATGATAGCCCGGCGTCACCGGAACGCCGGCGTCTTCCATCAGCGTCTTGGCCTGGTCCTTCAGCCCCATGGCCCGGATGGCCTGCGCCGGCGGGCCGACGAAAATGATGTCATTGGCCGCGCAGGCCTCGGCGAACTCGGCATTTTCCGACAGAAAGCCATAACCCGGATGGATCGCATCCGCGCCGGTGGCCTTGGCCGCTTCAATGATCTTGTCAGCTAACAGATAACTCTCTGCTGCCGGTGCCGGTCCGAGATGGACGGCATCATCAGCTTCGCGCACATGCAGCGCATCGGCATCAGCATCGGAATACACCGCGATACAGCGGATCCCCATGCGATGGGCGGTGCGGATAACACGGCGGGCAATCTCGCCCCGATTGGCGATCAGAAGCGTCTTGATCATGTCGGTCTTGCAATCCGTTGGAGTGGTTGGCGCCCGTATCGCACACTCCGGGCCGTGAGGGAATGTCCCCGGCCGGGCCCGGCGCAGGTTCAGTTTTTCTCGCGCCGGTATTGGACGGCCGCGACGAGGACGAAGCTGATAATCATCAAAAGGTACCAGGAGCCCAGCTTGGCCAGGGACACCATGTGCCAGCCCGCCTCCTGGCCCGGATAGGTCCAGGCCCGGGCGAATGTGCCGATATTCTCGGCGAACCAGATAAACAGGGCCACCAGGACGAAACCGATGACCAGGGGCATCGGCCGGTGCGCCTCGTCCGGCCGGAACCAGACCAGGCAGCGCCCGTAAATCGCGACCGTGGCGGCAAACAGCGCAAGCCGGATATCGGCCAGATAATGATGGGCGAAGAAGTTGACATAGATCGCGGCCGCCAGCCCCCCCTGTAGCCAGAGCGGTGGAAAGTCGACGAAGCGGAAGTCGAAAATGCGCCAGACCCGAGCCAGATAGGAGCCGACGGCGGCGTACATGAATCCGGAAAACAGCGGCACGCCAGCAATCTGCAACACGCTGGCCTCGGGATAGACCCAACTGCCGACCTGCGTCTTGAAAATCTCCATCACCGTGCCGACCACATGAAACACGGCGATCACCTTGGCCTCTTCCCAGCTTTCCAGCCGGGTCGCAATCAGTGTGATCTGGATGGCCAGGGCGGCCAGGGTAAGGAAGTCATAGCGCGCCAGCACGAAATCGGCCGGGTAGAAAAGATAGGTCAGCAACAGCAGGGCCAGCATCAACCCGCCGAACAGACAGGCCCAGGCCTGCTTGATCCCGAAGGCCAAGAACTCAAACACGCCCTGGGTCCAGGGACCGCGGACAAAGGCGGCGCGCAAGGCTTCACGGCGGTCGTGAAGGACGGTCTTGGGATCGAAACCGTTCAGCAGAGGCCTACTCCGCCCAGTCTGGCTTGCGGCGTTCCAGGAACGCTGTCAGCCCTTCCCGGCCCTCGTCCGACGAGCGACGGCGCGCAATGCCACGGGCGGTGTGGGTCATGAGCTTGTGATCGATTTCCTGGCCGAAGACATCATCGACCAGGACCTTGGCATCGTGAATGGCGCCCGGCGCACCGGCAAAGGCGAGCTTGGCCAGGTATTCCTCCAGCTCCTGCATCTCGTCTAGGCTGGCCACATCATACTGGGCCAGGCCGATCTTCACCGCGAACTCGCCATCGAAACGTTCACCCGTGGCAAAAAGGGCCCGGGCCCATTTCGGACCGATGGCGCGCACCACGAAAGGAGAGATCGTCGCCGGGGTGAGGCCCAGCTTGACCTCGGAGAAGGAGATCTTGGTGTCCTTCATGACGACACCGACATCGCAGGCCGCCAACAGACCAGCCCCGCCGCCCATGGCCGCACCATGAACCAGCGCCACCGTCATTTGCGGCAGGTCGTAGAGCCGCTTGAGCATGGTGGCGAGGTTGAAGGCATCCTCGAAATTATTGTCTTCGGTGTAGTGGGCGGCCGCCTTCATCCATTCCAGATCGGCACCGGCGGAAAAGCTGGGACCATTGCCGCGCAGGAAAACGACACGGACTTCATCGAGATTGCCGCGCAGGGTCTCGAAAATATCCGACAGGCGCGCGATCGTGTCGGCATTGAACGCATTGTGCTTTTCAGGGCGGTTCAAAGTGACGACGGCGACACCGGCGCGGGACACGTCGAGGAGTACGGAATCATCGGACATGGCGGGAGGCCCTTCTCAAGCGAAGCGTGAACGGTAGTACAGGCTTAGCTTGCCCCCGCCCCGTCGCCAAGAGGCGCGTTGCCGCGGCTTATGCCCGGAGCGGTCCTGCGCCGGGTGAATAAGAAAAGGGCTGCGAACATCCGCTCGCAGCCCCCGACAGTCTCGGTAATTGTGTCAGAGCAAGTCGCCCGGGCTTAGTCGCCGCGGAAGAAGATGCCCTTGACGATCGACAGCACGATGATGGCCAGGAAATAGCCAACCGCCAGTGCGCCGAGATAGAGGAGATAATCCTGCTCCAGGAATTGCTGGCCGAAAGCAGCAGCGTCGAAACCGTCAGCACCGCCACCGCGCACCATCGGCATGACCACGTCGACAATGACGTGGATGATAACACCGACCACGGTGAAGATAAGGATGGCGCCAAACTCGCGCATCAGCAGGGCCAGCACCAGGGCGATTACACCCAGCTGAATGCCCAACTGCATCCAATTGACAGCCGCACCGTCACCCGCGTGCACAAGCAGGCCCGGCATAAAGAACTCGAGGGCCATGTTGATGTAGCCCATGATCTGATCCAGAATTTCCATTCGCGGTCCCCTCCCGCAGATAACAACTCAGTGCACCTTACCCCAAGACACACCGTTAATGAAAACTTTCTTCGAAAATCCAGCGTTGAAAAGCGAGTTCTCCTCTCAGGCGAATTTTCTTAACCTTTGATCACTACCCGCTTGACGGCGAAGAGAATTCCCACGGCGATCAGATAGCCGACAAAAAGCAGCCCCAGATAGCGCCAGAAGTACGGTTCAAGCACTTCCGGAAGGCGCAGCGGGCCCACTTCGGCAAACACCGGAGACAGCACATCGAGCGCGACATGCGCGACGACGGCACTCACGGCGACGAAAAAAAGTCGTCCCCAATTGGACATAGCCAAAGCCGCGACGACGGCGACCACCAGCCCCTGGACCGCATTGACCTCATCGAACCCCGCCCGAGCGAAATCGAGAGCGTCACGCAACACATCTTCCATGGATTTACCCCCTTACCCGGAACAACAGCCCGGGATCCACTCAACCATTAACCGATTTTAACATTTGCGTCACGGGCAGAAATGGCGCGCAAATCGGGGAGGTTTGGTGGTGTTCCGGCTCGGTTGCAGAGGAATTCGCGCCAGAAACCGGAGCGATTCACGCCGAATGGGCGCGCTGTTCGAGCGCAAACCCGCGATTAGCCGACGCGAGCGACCTCAAACATCACCTCATTGCGACGGAAGGGCGTCGGCACCCAGGGCGGATCATAACGCGCATACATCGCCGTCGAGACGATTTCGAATCCCTGGGCTGTGAGGTAGTCGCGCAACTCCTCGGTCTTGGCCATGAAACGCGCCTCATTGGCCCCGCCGGAAAAACGGATGGCGGCGACCAGGCGTTCCGGCTGCTCAACCAGCTCGACGCGGGCATCGTCCGGGATCGGCAAAGTGTCCATGGTCCATTCCGGCGGCATCACAAAAGCCACCCGCCAGCTTTCATCGCTGGTCGCCTGCTGTATGACAGGGGTGGTCATGGCGATTTCCTGCGAGCGCTGCTGCATGACCGGTGTCGTCATGGCGATGGCGTTGGATCCGTCGCCGGAGCGGGCTGTATTGCCGCCGAATATGTAATTGCCCAGAGGTCGAAAACCGCGATTGCCAGCGGTCCGCATGGAACCGGTCACTTCGACCTCGGCCAGGATCATCGGGGCGTAGAGCCGCAGCTCGATATTGCCGTCCCGGCCCAGAATGCGGTGCGGCGGTTCGTCAGCCGCCATGGCCGTCGGACCGCCGAAGACCAGAAGAAGGACAGCAGCAATTATGCGAATCATCGGCAGGGCTCCTTGGGATCATGACAGGAGTACGCCGCCAGGCCTGGAACGGATCAGGCTAGAGTGCGCGTTCGCCAAGTTTTTCCACGCGCTTCAGCACGCGGGCCCGGCCCTTGTCACCCAGCCCTTCGACCATGCCGATAATGGTATGGCGTACCGGGTTAAAACCCGCGATCTTCATGATGCCCTGCTCCGTCGCCTTGAGCGAATGCGCCCCGAACAGGAAGCGATAGGCCAGGCCGGGCATGCCCATGGTCACGATCAGGCGGGCCGACTTGCCTTTCATCCGGCCAACCGGAAACGTGTTGGGATCATCCATCTCGCCCAGAAAAAACCCGCCCGCCGCCGCCGCTTCAAGGAAGGCCTTGAGCTTGGCCGGCAAGGCGCCCAGCCAGAGCGGATAGATCATCACCAGATGATCGGCGGCGGCGATTTTCTTGCGTTCACTCAGGACCGGCTCGGCCGGGTCGCGATCAAACTCCTCCGGTGTGCGCAGGAAACCGAGATCCATGGGGCCGATATTGATCCGGCTGACACTGTGGCCTTCCCATTGCGCACCTCGCGCATAGGCGTCGGACAAGGCATCACAGAAATGCTTGCCACCGTTTTCCGGATGCCCGTTGAGAATGCAGATCGACTTTGACATCGCAAATACCCTTTATCGAAGTAAGGGTATTGCAGACTCGCGATGATTTCAGTGTGGCAGGAGCGCGCAGGTCAGCCCGGCTTAGGCCCCATGCATGGTCGCCAAGGCACTGGAGATCAACTCTTCGAGCGAGCCTTCAGCGCCCTCGTCGATATGAAAGCTGATCCATTCCAGCGGGATAATCACGGCCGTGGCCTCTTCCTGCTCACGCGCGACAGCGGGCAGAACCTCGCCATCCGTCTCAACCGCGACCCAGTCATAGCCATGCTCGCGGGCGATCAGATCGCCCATGCCGATGGAGACGCTTTCCAGCAGCTGCATCGCCTCTTCCGGAGCCTCAGGGTCAATGCCGTTATCGAGCACGCCAAAGAAAATCCGGTCGATATCCGCCCAACAGGGCGCGGCACCCTCCGAGAGTTCCGCCGCCTCGAGCAGCACGCCGCGCAGACGCTCAAGGCCTGCACGATCGTTATCATTCATGTCGCGGATCGAGCCCGCCTCGCCGCCCGATTCTGCGCCGGTCTCATCGGATTGGTTATCCATCAATCAATCTCCGTTTCGGCGCAGCCAGGGTCAGGCTCACGGCAAAATTACATCCGGAACACGCCGAACTTGGTTTTCTCAATCGGGGCGTTGAGGGCAGCCGACAGCGACAGCCCCAGAACACGGCGCGTGTCGCGCGGGGCGATAATGCCGTCATCCCACAGGCGCGCCGTGGAGAAATAGGGATTGCCCTCCTCCTCATAGCGCTCGCGGATCGGTTCCTTGAAGGCGACCTCTTCCTCCGCCGACCACTCCTCGCCGCGGTGCTCCATGGCATCGCGCTTCACGGTCGCCAGGACCGACGCCGCCTGCTCGCCGCCCATTACGGAGATCCGAGCATTCGGCCACATAAACAGGAAGCGCGGGCTATAGGCGCGCCCGCACATGCCGTAATTACCGGCACCATAGGAGCCGCCGATGATGACGGTGAATTTTGGCCCGGCATAGGTCGACACCGCAGTCACCAGCTTGGCGCCATCCTTGGCGATGCCGCCCGCCTCGTATTTCGAGCCGACCATGAAGCCGGTGATGTTTTGCAGGAAGACGAGCGGAATACCGCGCTGGGCACAGAGCTCGATGAAGTGCGCGCCTTTCTGGGCGCTTTCGGAAAACAAGATCCCATTATTGGCGATAATCCCAACCGGCATGCCGTAAAGCCGGGCAAAGCCGGTCACCAGCGTCTCGCCATAAAGTTTCTTGAACTCGTCGAACTCTGAATTGTCGACGATGCGGGCGATCACTTCGCGCACATCATAGGGCGCGCGAATATCGGCCGGGATCACACCGCCCAGTTCATCGGGGTCATAGGCCGGGTCACGGGTTTCCTTGACGTCCAGATCAATCGACTTGACCGAGTTGAGATTGGCGACCGCGCGGCGCGCCAAAAAGAGCGCGTGCTCATCATTGGCGGCGTAATGGTCAGCGACGCCCGAGGTGCGGGCGTGAACATCGGCCCCGCCGAGATCTTCAGCGGAAATGATTTCACCTGTCGCCGCCTTCACCAGCGGCGGCCCGCCGAGGAAGATCGTGCCCTGTTTGCGCACGATGATCGTTTCATCCGACATAGCCGGCACGTAGGCCCCGCCAGCCGTGCACGAGCCCATGACAACAGCGATCTGGGGAATGCCCTGCGCCGACATATTGGCCTGGTTGTAGAAGATGCGGCCAAAATGCTCCCGGTCAGGGAAGACCTCGGCCTGATGCGGCAGGTTGGCGCCACCGCTATCGACCAGATAGACGCAGGGCAGACGGTTCTGCATTGCGATTTCCTGTGCCCGCAGATGCTTCTTCACCGTCATAGGGTAATAGGCGCCGCCCTTGATGGTCGGATCGTTACACACGACCATGACCTCACGGCCCTCGACCCGGCCGATTCCGGCAATCACGCCGGCACCATGAACATTACCCTCATACATGCCGTTGGCGGCCAAGGCGCCGATCTCGAGGAAAGGCGCCCCCGGATCGAGCAGACGCTCAACGCGGTCACGCGGCAGCAGCTTGCCTCGGGACAAGTGTTTCTCGCGCGAGCGCTCGGACCCACCCAGTGCTGCCTGCGAGGTCTTCGCTTGCAGCTCCTCGAGCAAACCGTCCATGGCGGCGGCGTTCTCGCGGAAGCTGTCGGAATTCGTATCGATGGCGCTGGTCAGCTGGGACATGAAAAACCTGCTTGGGAAAAAGCGGTTGAGGATGGGGCGTTGCGGCGCTGATTAACCCGGCGCACCGGGCAAAGGCAATCAATCTTGCATCCAAAGCCGGCCGGACACGCATCGAAGGATCGTAACCAAAGGGAACCGACATGATCCGACAAACCGCCCTCCTCCTGCTGTCCTTCGCCATAACGACCAGTGCCCTGGCCCAGGACGTCACTGCCCCGCCACAAGTGATGGTGCTGGGCACATTTCATTTCAATGGCGGCGGCGAGGACATGATCAATCCGGAGGTAGACGACTTCCTGTCCGATACCCGGCAGGCGCAAATCGGCGAGGTTCTCGATCGCCTCCAGGCCTACCAGCCGACGAAGATCTTCGTGGAACTTCGGCCCGAGTTTGAGGAGCGGTTCATTCAGCGCTACCAGGCTTTTCGCCGCGGCGAGAGCCAGCTGACCGTGAATGAGCGCCAACAGCTGGGAATGCGGCTGGCCGGTCGGCTGGGACATGAGCGCCTCTGGGCCGTCGATCACCAGGGCGGGATGGATTTCAGCGCCATGATGGAGGCCGCGAGCGAAGCCGGCCAGACCCGGCTTCTAGCCGATTGGGAGGCTCATATCGGCCCCCTCCAGACGCGCCTGGAGAACCCCGCTGTGATGCATCAGTCAGTCCTCGACCGGCTGATCGATAGCAATACCCAGCAGGTGCGCGATGATCACGCCCTCTATCTACTCCTCGCCCAGATGGGCAGCGCGGAAAACCCCTCAGGGGTCGAGGAAATGACCAATTGGTGGAACCGCAATATGCATATCTACGCCAATATCGCCCGCCTGGCTGAACCCGGCGACCGGATCTTGGTGATCTATGGCGCCGGTCACAAATACCTGCTCGACCAGTTTGTCGATGAGGCGCCCAACCTCACCTGGATCGATCCGCTCGATTACCTGACACGGTAAATAAAATATTCCGCCCAGCCTCCCCAGCGCCCGGGCGGGATGGCCGGCGCCTTATCCTCAACCGGGTAAGGCGCCGACCACTTTCCTGAAAAATCTTAGCGACGGGGACGTGAAGTTGCCACGTTTGACAAGCCGTGTCGCAGTAGGCGAATTTGAGGAGAAATGCGCCGCAGATGTTAACGTCTGATTCAGAGCCGAGGCGCACGCTGACCCGTGAGATGAGGTCCGAAACGGGCCCGACTGGGAGGTGTTCATGCGTCACTGTCTAGCACCGGCAACCCTTGCCATATTGGCAATCTCGCCGGTTACACATGCCGCGCAATCCGTCGACAGCCTGGCCTGGCAGGCCGCCGCCGAGGAAAGCGAAACAGCTACGAATCTGCGCTGGCGTGTTAACGCTGAGTATATTGACCCAACCGGTGTTCTATTGCGTGAAAACGACGACGAAGGCGAACTCGCCGCTGTCACCGGGCAAATCGAGTTTCACCCCTTTGGTGACGAGTTCTACCTGTCCGCTGGCGCCCACCAATTGTTGATCGAAGGCGAGGCACCGGACTGGACCCTGCTGGTCGATATGGAACCGGCGGACCGCTATGCCACCGCCCATCTGAGCGAGATCGACACGACCGGCCGGCTGGAAGAGCTGACCCGGTATTTCGGCGCCGGCTTCACCGTGCGAACGCTGGATGACTGGTCCTTGACCGTTGAGGGCGGTGCCTATTTCCAGGACACAGCTTCGACCCGCATGGAATTACTCAACGACAATACCGGTGAACGGGTATTGCTGCTCGATGATCTCGACAGCATGGACAGCGGCTTGGTCCGCAATACCGATACCCGCTCGGTGAAGCCGGTTGGACACCTGGTGATCCGGCGGCGGTTCTAGCCGCGCAAGAGGTTAGCGCGACTCCGTCCCGCAAATCGAATAGGCGATCCCATTCGCCCGGTGATTCGTCCCCCGCTCGGGGACCGGAATGAGGGAGACATCACCATACCTCACCCCTTCTCCTTACCGGCGAAGCGTCCTAACCTCGGTGCCAATTCAGCTGCTTCACACTGGTCATGGCGCTCAACCTTTCCTTTCTTCCCTTTCTCAGCCGCGTCGAGAAGGCTGCCATCAAGGCGGTCGAGCATGAAGTGGAGTGGTTCTGCCTGCCGGCCGGACAAATGCTCTTCCGCGAGGGCGATGATGCCGATGCCTTCTATCTGGTGCGCTCCGGCGCCCTCGCAGCATTCCGCAATGGTGCGCTCGGACGGTCGGATCTGATCGGCTATATCCGCGCCGGCGAACCCGTCGGCGAGATGTCCTTGCTGGATGAAAGCCCGCACTCCGCCAGTGTCTACGCCCTGCGCGACACCGAACTGGTCCGCCTTCCCAAGGCCAGCTTTGAACGCCTTACCCGCAAGCATGCCAGCCTGATGCGCGAACTTGCCCGCATGATGCTGGCGCGGCTGCGTGGCTATAACCGTCAGACCGGGTCCGAGCCGAAGATCTTCGCCCTCGTCTCCACCTCCCCGACCATCGATCTCGATTTTCGCGCCGGAGAGCTGAGCGCTGCCCTCAAGCGCCTGGGACTGACCTGTTTCGTCGGCGATGAGACTTGCGCGGACTGGTCCGGCCAGAAACTTGATGCGGTTGAGGCCGAACACGACATCGTGCTTCTGATCGCCAAGATGAGCGATCCGGGCTGGGCCCGGCGCGCGATGGGGCGCGCAGACCGCATGTGGGTCTTCGCGAGGGCTGATGCCCGGCCCTCCACACCGCTCCTGCCGGACGATCCCTCACCGGCCACCAAGCTAAAACTGCTCGATATTGTCTTGCTGCACATGGGTGGCATCCGCCAAGCCGCGAAACCGCAGGAATGGGTCGATGCGGCCGATGCCTCGAGGCTGTTCCACTGGCGCCAGGACCATGCCCGTGCCGATTCTGACCGGCTCGCGCGGACCCTCGCCGGCCAGTCGGTCGGGATCATCCTTTCGGGTGGTGGCGCCCGCGCATATGCCCATTTGGGCGCGGTCCGGGCCCTGCGTGAAGCCGGCATGCCGATCGACTTCGTGGGCGGCGCCTCGATGGGCGCGATCATCGCTGCCGGCATCGGGCTGGAATGGTCTGATGACGAGCTCCAAGAGCGTATTCGCAAAACCTTTGTCGACAGCAATCCGCTCGATGACTGGGCCCTGCCGGTCGTCTCCCTGGCCAAGGGCGAAAAGGTAGACCAGCGCCTGCTCAATCATTTCGGGGATGTCGAAATCGCCGATCTTCAGCGCCCCTTCTTCTGTCTCTCCTCCAACCTCGCCACCGGCCGCCCGCATGTGCACCGGAGCGGCCTGGTGCGCGAGGCCTTGCGGGCCTCCATCGCCATACCCGGTCTGTTGCCTCCAGTGGTCGATGGCAATGACATCCTCGTCGACGGGGCGGTCTTCACCAACTTCCCGGCCCAGCAGATGCGGGCCTATCATCGCGGCGCGGTCGTCGGCATCGACGTGACCCGCGCCCAGGGCCTCAACCCGGCCGATTTCATCGACCCTCCCAGCTTTCTCGGCTGGGTGCGCAAGAATGGTCTGAAATCCCCGCCCCCGATTGCCTCGCTGCTGATGCGGGCCGCCACAATCGGTGTGGCCGATCATCGTGATGTTGGCCGCAGCGCCGCAGACATGCTGATCCTGCCCGATACGCCGGTGGATATCCGCGACTGGGGCGAGTTCGAGAGCGTGATCGAGGCCGGCTATGTCGCCGCCCAGGACATGCTCGCCGGCCTGTCAGACAAGATGCGCCGCCGCCTGCACCTGTCGCAGGTGATGCTGTAGCTAGTCCGGCAGGTCCGTCTGCTCAATCAGTTCCAGCGCCCTGTGCCCGGTCTTGTCGAGCATGCAGCCAGCATGGATGATGCGAGCGATTGAACCCCCCTCATAGACCGAGGCCAGATAGGCGCAATCGCTGTCCCGGAAGCTGATCCAGGCCTGCTGGGCTTCCTGGATGGCGTCATGCGCGGCTTGTCCCTGATAACGGTTGCGCAAGACCTGGTAAGCCTGGTTGAGCTGGGCATCCCAGGCCTCAGCCTCCTCCATCGAGCACTGCATCATGCCGACCGTAGTCTGACCGCCCTCGCGATAGGTCATGCAGGCCTCGGCGAACTGGCCGACACACTCCATGCGTCGATCGGCCAAGCCCTGATGCGCGCGCAGACAGGTGCTGATCGTGTCCGGTGCCGACAGGACATCCATCGCCGGCGAGCCCATCGGCTTGGGCTGGATTGCGAGTAGAGCTGCGCTCAGGGCGAGGACGAGCATGGCGGTCTCCTGTTTGACACCGGTCGGAGCCTAGCCAGCCTCGAGGCAACAAAAAAGGCCTCCCTGCTCGGCAAGGAGGCCTTTTTCAATTCTTTGCCCCGGCGGCTACGCCGTTTCGGTGAACAGTTCGCGGCCAATCAGCCAGCGGCGAATCTCCGACGTGCCGGCGCCAATCTCGTACAGCTTAGCATCGCGCAGCAGGCGGCCGGTCGGGTATTCATTAATATAGCCATTGCCGCCGAGCAGCTGGATCGCATCCAGCGCCAGCTTGGTCGCGGTTTCAGCGGCCAGCAGGATGGCACCGGCGGCGTCCTTGCGGGTGGTTTCACCGCGGTCACAGGACTGGGCCACCGCATAGACATAGGCGCGAGCCGCATTGGTCTGCACATACATGTCGGCCAGCTTGCCCTGGACCAGCTGGAACTCGCCGATCGACTTGCCGAATTGCTGACGCTCGCGGACATAGGGCTGCACCACATCGAGGCAGGCCTGCATGATGCCGATCGGGCCGGAGGCCAGGACCGCGCGTTCATAGTCGAGGCCGGACATCAGAACTTCGACACCGCGATTGAGCGGGCCCATTATGTTCTCCTCGGGCACTTCGCAGTCTTCAAACACCAGCTCACCGGTTTCCGACCCGCGCATACCGAGCTTGTCGAGCTTTTGCGCGACAGAGAAGCCCTTGAAGCCCTTCTCGATCAGGAAGGCCGTGATGCCGCGCGAATGCGCCTCCATATCGGTCTTGGCGTAAACCACGAGCGTATCGGCAGCCGGCGCATTGGTGATCCACATCTTGGAGCCGTTGAGGACGTAGCGATCGCCCTTCTTCTCGGCCTTCAGGCGCATGCCGACAACGTCGGAACCAGCGCCCGGCTCGGACATGGCCAGCGCTCCGACGTGCTCACCGGAGATCAGCTTGGGCAGGTAGCGGGTCTTCTGCTCGGGCGTGGCCCAGCGGCGGATCTGGTTGACGCAGAGATTGGAGTGAGCGCCATAGGACAGGCCGACCGAGGCCGAGGCGCGGCTGATCTCTTCCATCGCCACGACGTGCTCGAGATACCCCAGGCCAGAACCGCCGTCTTCCTCGCCGACGGTGATGCCCAGAAGGCCAAGATCACCCATCTTCCGCCAGAGGTCCGGCGGGAAGACGTCACTTTGGTCGATCTCGGCTGCGCGCGGCGCAATCTCGTCGGCTGCGAAGGAACGGACAGTGTCGCGGATCATGTCCGCGGTTTCGCCCAGGTGGAAATTCAAGGAGGGATAGCTGTTCGGTATCATGCCGCGCGATGTATCACGGCATCAAATCCCGTCAAGGCAAGGCGGGTCTGCACGCCGCCGGCGCGGCGCGAAAACCCTTAGGAATTACCCTTATCCTGCTGTTTTTCCATCCAGATGGAGAACAGCTGCCCCGCAGAGGCAAGGAAGACCAGCGTGCCGCCGATAAACATCCACGCTTCCATGTTGAGCTGACGCTCGCCCCAGATCTGGTCCAGGCTCGGGAATGCGGCCACGCCGCCAATGCCCGCAACCACCAGCCCGGCAATCAGAGACAGGACAAACATGATGGTCGAACGGTCCTTGGGCGCCGCCGCCGGTTCGGTCCCGGTGAAGACATCTTCCCCCGCAGCCAGATCTTCCGGCGAGAAATCATCATCAATGACCGGGTCACGGCGTTCATCAGCAATATCATCGACCAAGTGAGCCGCTGCACGCTCGACCGACGGGTCCGCCTCGACTTCGCCGAGCATGCCGTCCGCCGCGTCGACCGGATCGAAAGTCGGGTGCGGCGGCGGCGTGTCGTCATCAGCTGCAGCAATGACTTTCTCGACCACATCATGCACTCGGGCCGTTACGGCCTCGGCAACATCATCGGTAGTCTCATCACTTTCAACCGGCTGTGTTTCAGGCTCGGCCTCAGCCTCCACCGGTTCCGCTTCGACCGCCTCAGCGTCAACCTCAGACGGCTCAAGCTGGACAGGCGCCCGGGGCTCACTGTCCTCGTCGACATCGGCCATGGCCTCAGCCAGCTCGGCGAGTTCGGCCTCCACCGTGTCATCAACAGCCTCGGTGGCGGGCTCTTCATCGATCTGCGGAAAATGTGCAGCCAACTGACCGGCCAGGACGAAGCCCAGCGTGGCGCCTTCCGGCAGGGACTCGTCATAGGTCTGGATCGCGGCACGGCCGGTGACCGGACTTTCCGCATCCATCTGCACATGCCCGATTTCCTGGCTCATGCGCGCCACGACCTGGGCCGCCGCGGCTTCACTGCGTACCGTATCGGCGGGCGTCTCGGCCACAGCGTCGAGCGCTTCGGGCAAAGGTGTCGCCTCCGGCTCCGCCGGCCGGGCCAGATCGAGCGGAACGGTGGGAATGTTGGAAACGAACCCATTATGGGTGTTCGCCAAGCGCCGCGGTGCCGGGCGGGGGCGGGGCTCACCGATCGGCATTTCGGTATTCGCCGCCGGCGCGTCCTCTTGCGGTGTCCCCGGCTCATCGGACTTCAAGTCGACAACCGTCTCCACCGTCGCCTCAAGCTCGGCTTCGGCTTCGGCTTCGGCTTCGGCTTCGGCTTCGGCTTCGGCTTCGGCTTCGGCTTCGGCTTCGGCTTCGGCTTCCGGAGTTTCCGTCTCGAGCGTTTCAGCGGCAAGCTGCGGCTCTGCCACAGCGGCTTCCACCGCCTCGACTTGTGCCAAAGCGGCTTCAAGAGCGGGGTTGGTCTCTTTCGCTACAGTCGGCTGCGGCGCGACTACCGGTGCCGGTTCAGGCGTGATTTCGGGAGCGGCCTTGGGCGCGCGCATCTCGATCGGCATCTCACCGACGACGGCGAGGATGCGGGCAATTTCGTCTTCTGCTTCACGGCGCGCTGCGATCTCGCGTGCGGAGGGCGGCGGAGCGATCTCATTACCGGGGGCTGAACCAGCTGCATCCGCAGTCTCCAGGACCGGTACCGGCGCTTCTACCGGCGGCGCCATGGGCGCCTCGCTGGGATGTTCGACCTTGATCACCAGCTCAACCGTCGCGTTCTCGCGTTCCTCGGCCTTTTTCGAAGCCGGCGGCGCGAAGGAGGTCATGAACAGCGCGCTCTCCGCCTCACGCCTGTCGAGCCGGCTGTCACCATAAATCGCCAGCGCCTCTCCGGCCGCCATGGTGCGCCCCTCGAACAGGTAGCGGGCGACATCAGAGCGCTTGAAAGCAGTATTGCCAATATCATGCACAAACGACACGAGCGCATCACGCTGGGCCGGTTTGAGCGGGGAGTTCACCACATCTTCAATCGCCTGCTCGGCCTGGAGCACGTCGTAGATAAGCAGCAGGTCGGCCTCGTCCTGGCTGACCTTCGCGCCTTCTTTGGCAGCAGCGCGGTGCCCATAGCCGACAATCCAGCGGCCATTATCGGCGCGCACGGCCGTATCCCGAAACGGTTCAAACCGTTTGATGAGGTCGCGCGCAGCGCTGGTGGATTTCAGTTGCGGTTTCATAGTGTTCAGTTTTGACACGCTGATTTTTGATCCGACTGCGTCCCTGCAAGCCTGACGCCGCGCGGCGATCAGCTCGCGTCTTCACGGAAGATGTCGGTATTGTCGATGGCCGTGAAGGGCGAGAAAAACCCACCACCCGAACCGCCGCCCACGAGGTAGAGCGCCCCCTGCAAGGCCGCCGCGGCCGCATTGGTCCGAGGGCTCGGAAGAGCCGCCTCATCACGCCAGCCGGACTCTCCAGGAGCCCAGGAGGTGTGCAGGTCCAGCGTTGTATTATCCGCGCCGCGACCGCCGAAGACATGGATACGCTCACCGTCTCCGGCGACGGCCAGCCCGCCCCGGGGCTGTGGCAGAGCCACGCCGTTCGTCCATTCACCTGACTGCGGATCGAACACATCCACCCGGTCCAGCGGCCGTCCGGCCGAAAACCCGCCGATGACGTAAATCCGTCCGTCAAAGACGATCGTCGCAGCTGCGCTTCGGGTGATCCCCTCCGGAGTCGCCATCACATCCCAGCTGCGCGCGTCCGGGTCGAACACGAAAATCTCGCCGGCATCGCGCTGCCCGCCGACCGCATAGAGCTTGTCATCCAGCGCCACCAGGTCGAAATCGGCTTTCGGGGCCGGCATGGCGACCTCGCTCTGCCAGACACCGCCCTCCACCGACCAGGACCACATGCGGGCACTGGGCGCGACGCGTTGCTCGCCAATCGTCTGACCATCTGACCAGCGATCACCGCTCCAGCCGTCTCCGCGCACCGATCCACCGACCGCATATCCGCCGGCGACATAGATGCGCCCGGCCACAGCAGCCATGCCGAAACGTTCTAGACCGCGCGGCAACGGGGTTTCCGGGAACCAGCGATCGATCTCGGCGTCATAACTTTCAAATTCCACCCGCGGTGCCGTCACGCCAGCGCCGCCGGCGGCATAGAGACGGCCTTCAAGCACGGCTACGGCCAAGCCGGCGCGCGGCGCATCAAGGCGCGCAGCGCTGCCCCAGCGACCGTCTGCTTGTGCAGCAGGCACGACACCACCGGCCGGGACCATGACCGTCGAGGCCAGGCCCGCCGCCATGGCGAGCATGAGACTAAGTTTGCGCACGTATATCACCACCTATCGCACCCCAGCGCGACGCCGATATCATCACAGAAGGACGAGTGTCGCCAACCCCAGGAATGCAAGAAACCCGACGACATCAGTGACCGTCGTCACGAAAACAGACGAGGCGACGGCCGGGTCTGCCCCGGCCCGCATCAAGCCCAAGGGTATGAGAATGCCCGACAATCCGGCGCAGGCCAGGTTCAACACCATGGCAATCGCGATCACTCCGGCCAGCTGCAGATCACCAAACCAGAGCAGGGTTGTCACGCCCATCACGACGGCGAAGATCAAGCCATTGAGCGTCCCTGTCGCCAATTCACGCCAGATCACCCGGACCGAGTTGGCGGCGGTCAGATCCCGCTCAGCAATAGATCGCACGGCAACAGCCAGCGATTGCGTCCCGGCATTGCCGCCCATGGATGCCACGATCGGCATCAAGACGGCCAGGGCCACGATCTGCTGTATGGAGCCCTCGAACAGGGCGATCACGCCGGAGGCGAGGATGGCGGTGGCCAGGTTGACCAGCAGCCACGGCGCACGCGAGCGAACCGATTGCAGGACGGTATCGGCAAGACCGGCTTCGTTCACGCCGGCGAGCGCCAGCATGTCTTCCTTGTTCTCGTCCTGGATGACATCGACGATATCATCCAGGGTCAGCATGCCGGTCAGCCTGCCCGCGGCGTCGACCACCGGGGCGGAGACGAGGTGGTATTTCTGGAACAGGTAGGCGACCTCTTCCTGGTCGGTTTCCGGATCGACCTTGATCCGGGGCTGTTCCATGATTTCGGTCAGGCGCGTAGCCCGTGCAGCGCTGAGCAGACGGCATACCGGGATCTCGCCCACCGGCCGGAAGCCGGCATCGATGACAAACAGGTCGTGGAACTTGTCCGGCAATTCCTCATCGGTCGCCCGCATATGATCGAGCGCGTGCCCGACCGTCCAGAAACTCGGCGCAGCCACAAACTCGCGCTGCATGAGACGGCCGGCGGTCTCATCGTCAAAGGCCAGTGAGAGTTCGACAGCCTCACGGTCCGGAGCGGAAATCTCGGCCAGAACCGCTTCACGCGTATCGACATCGAGTTCCTCGATGACCTCGGTGGCGTCATCACTGTCGAGATCTGTAATCGCCGCCGCGAGATGCGAGGAATCGAGATGCCCCAGGACGACCTCGCGGGTGTCCGGCGTAATCTCGGCCAGAACCTCGCCGGTATAGACATCCGGCGTCAGCTCGGCGATGCGCTCCAGCCTGGAAGCAGACAGCTGCTCGAACACGTCCGCCGCATCCGCTTCGTGCAGGGGTGCAACGAGACGACGGATACGATCTTCATCGCTATCGTCGATGGCATCCTTAAGGTCGGCAACGAAGGCCGGGTCCGTATCCGCCCGGGCCGGCGCTTCCGTGAGGAGTTCGTCTTCAAAAGCGGCTTCGCTCATGGCCTCCTCCCTGGCGTTTATTGCGGGCAAATCAATCGGTTCGCCGCCAGCCTAAAACGCCCGCGCCGCAAAGGCGAGAGCGTGATACGCGACCAGGGAGAGAAATTTCAGGAACGGGACCGTCAGGCCAGATAGCGGCCGAACCAGCTCAATGTCCGCGACCAGGCCAGCTCCGCCGCCGCCCGGTCAAAGCGCGGCGTGGAGTCATTATGGAAGCCGTGATTGGTGCCGGGATAAAAATGCGCCTCATGCTCGACGCCGTGCGCCTGCAGTGCAGCCTCGTAATCGGGCCAGCCCGCATTGATACGCGCATCATTCTCCGCAAAGTGCAGCATCAGGGGCGCGCGGATCTGCGGCACATCCTCAACCGCTGCCTGACGGCCGTAGAAAGGCACGGAACAGGCCATGTCCGGATAGGCAACAGCCCGCGCATTGCAGACCCCGCCGCCATAGCAGAAACCTACGGCGCCAGCCTTGCCGTTCGAGCGGTCATGATCCCGGACGCATTCAAACCCGGCAAAGAAATCCGAGAGCAATCTCGTCGGATCGAGCGAGCGCTGCATTGTCCGCCCCTCCTCGTCTGATCCCGGGTAACCGCCCAGCGAGGTCAACCCGTCCGGCCCCAGCGCCAGGTAGCCCGCTTTGGCGACGCGCCGCACAACGTCTTCGATATAGGGGTTGAGGCCGCGATTCTCGTGCACGACCAGCACGGCACCGACGGGTTCGGTCATGCCCGCGGGCCAGGCCATCAAGCCATCGACAGAGCCATGCCCTTCGAGCGAAGCATAGCTGATCCGCTCGGTCACGATCTCCGGATCATCCGGAGCGACCTGTTGAGCCATGGCATAGTCCGGGCTCAGCTGGGCCAGCGCGACCGCGCCGCCTGCCCCGGCCAATTTGAGAAAATCCCGCTTGGACACGCGGCCATGCACATAGCCGTCGAACAGGTCGAGAATACGTTGATCGAAATCAGCCGCAGTCTTGCGCATGCCGGGCTCCCTCCCTCAGCTTCGAGAGAGAGTAGCGCCCGAACCCGCCAGGACAATCCGCAGCGTTTGACGGTGCTAGTCGCGAACCGGCGCACCATTGTCGAAGGCATCCCAGACATCCGCCCGCCAGTTAGGGTCCGGACGCTCGGCGCGAACTTCGAAAATCATGCGATCGACACGGGTTTCGCCATGCCGGTCGGTCGCCGTGACCGTGGCCACATGCACACCCTCGGGCAGAGTTTCAGGCAAGCGGTAGCGCCAGAGGTGCATATTCCGGTCGGCAATGGAGCGCTGCGGCTGGGCCGGGCCCAAGGTTGACGCATAGCGGGCATAGGGCGTCACACCCTGAGCATTGGGGTTGCCGGACCGGCTTTCAAACGCATGACGGGCGACGGTGAACTGGCGCTGGATGGCGAATGGATCGGCATAATCTGCACCGATCCGGGCCGCTTCACCTTCAGCCTCCTGGGTCCGCACCATGGCTTCAGCCGGAGCATCATTGATCACCAGGGAGACCTGGGTATCGCTATCACCGATCCAGACATTGGCGGTGATGAAGCTGCCCCCGGCGAGATCGTCCGGCGTGAGGAGTTTGACGTCCGGCAGGTCATAGAAATTCAGCGGCGGGACCGGATCACGGGTTTCGCGATCTTCCGCGCGCCAGGCGTTGATGGTCTCATACCAATGGCGAAAACCCGGTGTGTTGACCGACAGCCACATGGCGCGATCGCGCCCCATATTCGAGGCGATATAGCGCTCGGAGTACTCGCCCTCCCCGTCAAAGGCGAGTTCGACCCAGCCGCGCGGCGCTCCCAGACGGCTGAGGGACATCGGCGTACCATGCACATCCAGATCACCGCTGAACCAGGCGCCTGAAACCGCCCCGGCGATGATGTGACGGAAAGGCAGGCTGTCGACGCCGACGGCCTCGGTCCAGCCCTCGAAATGATCGCCCTCGGTGAGGTTTTCGATCGCATGCGTGTGCCCGGAGAGCGAGATGGCCTCGCGGTCGCCGATCAGCGTGTACAGATCTGTGACATTGTCGGTCTGGTGTGCCGTTGCGGTCTGGTCAACAAAGGAGACAAAGGGGATGTGGTGGGCGAAGACGAAGGTATCATCCTCGTCGGCATGGCTCAGCACACCCGCGACGAAGGCCATCTGATCGTCTGTGATCCGGCCATTATACCGCTTGCGTTCCTCATCGAGGCAAAACTCACGGCCCGCCGTCTGTGCATCAATCCCGGTGCAGGGATAGACGACATTGTCGAGCAGGATGAAGGTCACCTCTCCCATCTGGAAGGCGTAATAAGCCGGACCATAGAGATTGCGCCAGCTGTCGGCACTGTCGGCATCGAAATCGGCATCGAAATCATAATCATGATTGCCGTGGGCCCACCATTGCGGCACTCCGACCGCGCCCCAGATTTCCGCGACGCGCGGAATGAGACCAAGATCATCGCCCATCACATCGCCGACCGCGAGTAGGCAATCGACTGCTCCCGGGCCACGGTCGATAATATCGTCGACCGAACTGTCGCGCATGAAACCGACCTCGGTATTGGCGTAGGTCTGCACATCGCCGAGTATGGCGCAGGTGAATTCCTCATCGACCGCGCTTTCGATCAGCGGGAAATTGATCGCTGCCGGCAGTGGGCCGGTCGGCGGCAAACCGCCGAAACGCAGGGGCTTCGGGCTGCCGTCGGGTTTGTGTTCATAGGCAAATTGCGGCACCCAGTTTTCGTCGGTCGGGACCCGCCAGCCCGAGGGCTGGATGACGAAGACCGACATGTCGTCTCGCACCGGCAACTCATACCGTCCCTGCCGGTCTGTGGTCACAACCTCACGGCCATTCGACACCATCACTCCGGCAACACCGCGCTCGCGGCGCTGGTGCACTCCGTCGCGATTGCGATCATTGAAAACGCGCCCCGTCACCGTCTCGCGCACCTGCGCGCCCGGCTCGGCGGGAATCACCTCGATGTCAGCCAGATACGCCTCTTCCTGTGCCTGCGCCTGACCGGCGAGACAGAGAGAGACGGTGAAAACCCCACCGAAACGCAAAACCGAATGGATCATGATATCGCCCTCAAACCAATTGTCCGGGATTGGCTAGCAAGCGAATATGACGGCGGTGCTACACACCCTGCCGGAAGTTTAATGGGGTTTTGAGGAGAGCCAGATGGCTTGCCATCCAAGACCCGGGCTTGCCGGGTGAAGAATGGTGCGGTCGAGAAGACTCGAACTTCCACGGGTTTTACCCCACAGCGACCTCAACGCTGCGCGTCTACCAATTCCGCCACGACCGCACGTGTTGGAGGCGCGGGAGATAACAATATCCCTGCGGCTTGTGAAGCGGAAAATGCGGTGGCTTATGCAGCGGCGAAGAATTCGTTGGCGTCGGCCGGCCCGGTGATGGACACGGCGATGCGATCGCCCTGGATGACGACTTCACCGCGGGCAATGGGATGGTTGTTGGCGAGAATCCAGACTTCCTCGTCCTCACCCGAATCGAGCGGGATCACGGCTCCCCGGCCCATGCGCAGGAATTGCTGGATCGGCATTTTGGACCGCCCCAGCAGCACAGCTATTTCAACGTCGACTGCGCCGATCTGACTCAACACTCACTCCCGGACTTGCCGTTTGGGATTCGTACCACGATGTTTGCGCGATACGGTTTCAGCTCTGTTAAGACAAGACACAATGAACAAACCCCGGACCGAATGGGCGGTTTCGCCCGGCCATGTGCCCTATCCTGAGGCTGTCGCCTTTATGGAGGCGCGCGCCGCGGCAATTGCGGCCGGCGAGGCAGACGAGCTGGTCTGGCTGCTCGAACACCCGCCGCTCTACACGGCCGGCACCAGTTCCAAGCCGGAGGACCTGCTCTATCCGGATCGCTTCCCTGTCTATAAGACGGGCCGCGGCGGGGAATACACCTATCACGGCCCGGGACAGCGCGTGGCCTATGTCATGCTGGATCTGACCCAGCGCGGCCGCGATGTACGCAAGCTGGTGTGCAATCTGGAAGACTGGCTGATACGTACCGCCGCCGGCTTCGGCGTCACCGCAGAACGGCGCAAGGGCCGGGTCGGCGTCTGGGTGGATCGCTCCGGCGGGCGCGAGGACAAGATCGCCGCCATCGGCATCCGCCTGCGCCGCTGGGTCAGCTTTCATGGCATCGCCTTCAATGTCGCACCCGACCTGTCGCACTTTGGCGGCATCACCCCGTGCGGCATCTCCAACCCTCTCTATGGCGTCACCAGCCTGAAGGATCTCTCCAAACCGGTGACGATGGAGGATTTCGACGCCGAGCTTCACCTCGGCTTTGAGGAGATTTTCGGACCGGTCAGCCGCGCCGAACCGCCGGTCCTAGGCGAAAGCGCCGCCTAGTCGGTCTTTTTCGGCTCGTCTTCGGCGGCGGCATCCGCATCCGTATCGGCTTCAGCAGCCGGCACATCAGCGTCCTGTGCCTCATCAGCCGGTTCAGGCTTGGCCGGGGCTTCCGCTGCGGGTTCTTCTGCCGGCTCTGGTGCGGATTCCTCTGCAGGTTGAACCGGGGCCTCCTCACTGGCAGCGGGCTCCGGCGCCGCAGCCGGTGCGACAGCGGCAGGCTGGTACAAGGACGGCGTATCATCCATACCCTCGAGCGCGCCGCCGCGTCGCTTCATCTGCGCAAACCAGATACCGAAGGCCACAATGGTCAGCCAGAAGCCGAAATAGAGCCCAGTCTGGGCGCTGGAGACAATCGCCTCGCCAATGGCTTCATTGGCTTCGATATGCGCGGTGAAGGCATCGGTGAAAGCCGGATCCTGGACGGCCTCTGCAAAGGCCTGGTCATCTTCGACATCGACACCGTTTTCCGCCGCGAAATCACGCATGGCGGAGATCACGCCCGGCATGAAGGCGACGATGGCGCCAATCCCACTCACGACCCAGCCAACAACGACCGGGAGAAGACCCAGGGCCCGGCCCCGTTCCGCATGGGCCCGGCGATTGGCGTGAATGGAAAAGACGAAGAAACCGACGAGCAGTGCTCCGGCCCAGCCGTTGAGATGCATGATACCGGACTTCATCCGCCAGAAATCAAAGATCGCCAGCACAACCAGGCCCAGGATGTAGGCGGTGGTGGATGCACGGAAGGTCGGCAGGAAGAGCACGCCCGGATTCATGTCGATTCCCCTTAACTGGATACTTGGCGTATTACCCATAGAGGACCGGGATGCGTCAACGCTCAGAAGACGCCAATTTCACCGGGGTGATTGGGAAGACGGGTCTCAGGCCGGATCGACCGGCTTGGCCTCGCCCTCGATCACCGGGGCCGAACCATAGGCATTCTCGCCGGTATCACCCTGGGCCAGCCCGACCCAGAGCGTGTAGGCAACCCAGACGAAGGTATCGAGCAGGCCCAGAAGCATCACCGCGCCACCGGCCGAGGCCAGGGCCCAGGGGTCGACATCGCCATTGCCCAGGATGATGGAGAGCAGTGTTCCGCCCATCACCATGCCGACAATGGCCCCGACGATCAGCCGGATCACCCAGGGGATAATGTGCAGGACGGCGCTGCGGCCGGCATCATGCAGGCGTTTGCCGTAAACGCAGAAGCCGACATAAATCAGGCCGAGCCAGATCAGCCCGCCGATCAGGGGAATGAAGCTGAGCAGTAGGTTGGCGCCGATAATGACGAGCACGCCTTTCCAGAAATCATTCTGGCCGATGCGGCCGTTTAGATTGAAGAGCAGCGTCTTCCAGTCCGTCATCCCCGCACCCTCCACTAGGCGAATTCGATCATCAGCTCATCTGCAGCGACCGAAGCGCCCGCTTCAACATTGACCGATTTGATGGTGCCGTCCTTTTCCGCTCGGATGACGTTTTCCATCTTCATCGCCTCGACCACGAGCAGCGCCTCGCCAGCCTTGACCTCCTGGCCCTCTTCGACGTCGACCTTGACGATCAGTCCGGGCATCGGGCTGATCACCAGCTTGGCGGTATCGGCCTTTTCTTTTTCCGGCAGCAGGGCATGCAGCTCGGCCGAGCGCGGCGTGCAGACCAACGCGGTCACGGAGTAACCGCGATGACGCAGGGCATATCCCTCGGTCTTATTGGAAAAGACGACGGCATAGTCCTCACTATCAATGCGCGCCTCGAACAGAACGTTGCCAGGCAGCCAGGCCGTTTCCAGCGTGATGCGTTCCGGACGCAGCGACGGGATCCACAGGCTCGCCTTGCCCAGAGCGGACATTTCCACCTCGACCGGAATATTCCGGCCATCCATCAGCACAACCCATTCGCGCGTCACCTCGACCGGCGCATCGGCCAGGCGGCCGTCGGTCTGCGCCGCGCGCCGCTCCATCACCTCGTGCACATAGGACGCGGCGGCGGCGATGTAGACCAGCTGGTCCTCTCGCGGCGCGGTGCCGTTGAAACCCTCTGGGAAGTGCTCGGCGATATAGCCGGTATTGATCCGGCCGGAGCGGAAATCCGCCTCGTCAAGAACGGCCGACAGGAAAGGGGCATTGGATTGCAGACCTTCCACATGCAGGCGATCGAGGGCCGCGGCCAGGGTATCGATCGCGGCCTCGCGGGTCTTGGCATAACCAATCACCTTGGCAATCATCGGATCGTAGAAGAGCGAGATCTCATCGCCTTCGCGCACACCGCTGTCGATGCGCAGCGTGCCCCCGGCGAGATTGCCCTCTTCCGGCTCGGTAAAGCGCTTGAGACGACCGATGGACGGCAGGAAACCGCGATACGGGTCCTCGGCGTAAAGGCGCGCTTCCACGGCCCAGCCGTCGATCTTGACCTCACGCTGGGTCAGTTCCAGCTTCTCACCGGCCGCCGAACGGATCATCTGTTCAACCAGGTCGAGCCCATGCGTCATCTCGGTGACCGGGTGCTCCACCTGCAGGCGGGTATTCATTTCCAGGAAGTAGAATTTGCGGTCCTTGTCGACGATGAACTCGACCGTACCGGCGCTGTCGTAGTCCACGGCCTTGGCCAGTGCCACGGCCTCGGCCCCCATGGCGTCGCGGGTCTTCTTGTCGAGGAAGGGCGACGGGGCTTCCTCCAGGACTTTTTGATTACGGCGCTGGACTGAGCATTCACGCTCGTCGAGATGGATGACATTGCCGTGTTTGTCGCCCATCACCTGGATCTCGATGTGGCGCGGCTCGACGATGAATTTCTCGATCAGGATGCGGTCATCGCCAAAGGAGGTGCGGGCCTCATTGCGGGCCGCCTCGAAACCCTCGCGGACCTCGGTCTCGTCGTGGGCAATACGCATGCCCTTGCCGCCACCGCCGGCCGAGGCCTTGAGCATGACCGGATAACCGATCGCCTTGGCCGCTGCCACGGCGGTATCGGCATCATTGATCTCGCCATCCGCGCCCGGAATGGTCGAAACGCCGGATTTGGCGGCGAGCTGTTTGGAGCGGATCTTGTCGCCCATCGCCTCAATGGCGTTCACATTCGGCCCGATCCAGGCCACGCCCGCCTTTTCCAGTTCGGCCGGGAAAGCCGCGTTTTCCGACAGGAAGCCGAAACCCGGGTGAACCGCGTCAGCGCCGGTTTCCTTGATCGCCTCGAGGATCTTGTCCATGCGCAGATAGCTGTCGCCAGGAGCCGGCGGGCCGATGAAGACGGCCTCATCGGCCATCTCGACCGCCATGGAATCAGCGTCGGCCTCGGAATAGACAGCCACGGTGGGAATACCTAGGCGGCGGCAGGTCTTGATAACCCGGACTGCGATCTCGCCGCGATTGGCGATCAGGATCTTTTTGAACATTGAGGCCCCAAATCGGAAACGGACAGGACGTCCAGCTGGTGTCAGGGTTTAGCGTGGCTTCGCGCGCTGCAGCAAGTGCGCGCCTGCGTCTTTGCCACTACGCGTCTAATCGTCCTCATCGGGAAGCCGGTCCAGCCAGTCGAATTCGATCGCCCGCAAACGCCCAACCACAGTAACCAGGAAGGCGGTTGACCAGCCGATCAGCAGGAAGCCGTTAAAACCCTCAATGGCCGCCACAAGGCGCCACTGGCTCTCGATATAGACGTCGCCCATGCCCAGCGTGGTGAAGGTCGAGATCGAGAAATACAACGCCTCCTCGAAGGTCGCGAACTCGCCGAGGCCGTAATAGAGCACGGCATAGGCCCACATTTCGATCGAGTGTATAAAGAAGAGACCGAGCACGACTATCAGGATGAAGACGGACTGACGCAAGAGGCTGCGGCGCGGATGCAGGTGATTGGACCGGGCTCGCATTATGCCCATCAGCACCATCAGGCCGAGCATGTGTATGATCACCGTGCCGACCGCCATCAGGCCGGATACCAGTAATGCCGCGCCCATATGCCCCTCCTGGCTGCATCTTTGTCCTTAGCAACAATAAGGAAATCGCGCGAATCTGGCCTTCCGGCAAGACTGCGTTAGTGTCGCGCCTGAACTGAGGGGAATCAGATGAGTCGTCCGATCTACAAGATCTCGTCCATTGCACGTCCGTTGGAGCCGAAATACCCGACCAATCTGGCCGTGCTGATCCTGCTGCCGATCGCCGGCCTGATTGTGGGGGCCGCCGCCTGGGAATTTCGCGATGCCAGCATGCTGGAAGCCGCCGCAACAGGCGGCGAAGGCGCTCTCGTCGCTTTCATCGCATGGGCGTTGGGCCGCGAGCTCGACCCCGACCGCAATGAGGCCGCCTTCATCGGCATGGCCCTCGCGGTTGCTGTGGTCGCGATCGGCTGGTCGCCGGCGGTCTGGTCACTGGCCCTCGCCCTGATGGCCACGCGGATTGTCAACCGCACCGTGGGACAGCCGGCCAAGGCATCAGACCTGGTCCTCGTGCTTGGCCTCGCGGCAGCGGCGGTGTTCCGCGATGGAGTCTGGCTGATGGGCGCGGTTTTCGCCCTCGCCGTCATATTCGACGTCATGCTCGATCGGACGCGAGTGCTCAGTCTGATCTTCGCCTTCCTCGGGGTTGGCTTGTCGGTTTTTGTTCTGGTCGAGCGCGGCGGAGAGCCGATGGCCCTGATCGAGGCCGGGCTGGCGGCGGTGGAGATCGAATGGATGATCACCACCGGCATCGTCGCTGCCATATACGCCCTGATGCTGCTCAGCCTGCCGCCGGTCGAGAGCGTCGGCGACGCCACAGAGGCCCCGCTCGATCGCATCCGCATACGCGCCGGCGGGCTGATCACGCTGCTGGCCGTGTTCGCGTCCCTCGCCGAAGGCCAGGACGCGCTGCTGGCCAGCCTGCCAATCTGGGCCGTGATCGCCGGTGCAATCCAGGCGCGGGCCATGCCCAAGGCAACGGGTCGCGCCAGCTGAAACACCGACTCTGAGCCCCGACCGCCCGGCTCGACGCTATTGGACGCCCGGAATGGGCGTGGCGGATGATGTATCGGAAAATGCCGAAACTTTTAAACCGAGCTCACCACTCACCGCCCCAGGTCATTGGTTTGTTAGGCCTTTGCCACCTGACGCCAAACACAACGCAATCCCCCACCGCCCCGTTTAGACCGCCAAAATGCTCCTGAACCGCATGCATTGACCTTACGGAATGCTGCCCGCCCCGACATCAGACCGGGTTAAGCGACAAAGCGGGGTCGGCCTAGGGCATAAGCCGCCAACGCCCCGGCCGGACCACCCCAGGGCGGGCACGGGTCGGCGCCACGAAGAGCCGACTTTAAGCCCACTGCAAGGACATCCCTCTATTGCATTGTTTTTATTTCGACCTGCCGGTTAGTTCTCATAGCAAATGGGGCACCCTATTCGCCCCGGGCCGGAGCCCAGGCGAGCCCGTCTGGCTCGTCACCGGCCACGACTCGTCCGCTCACGGTGAGGCTCTCCGGGTCGATAATGGTGACGAAGTCATCCTGGGTATTGGCGACGAAGACGCGGCTGCCATCCGGCTGCATCAAGATGCCGACCGGGACAGCTCCGACCCCCACTGATCCAATCGTCTGACGGCGCTCTGCATCAATCACCGCGACGGCGTTTGAGGCCGCATTGGAGACATAGACCTGCGCGCCATCAGGCGTGAATTTGAGCCGGATCGGGAGCTCGCCGCCACTTGGCAGACGAGCAATTTCAGTCATGTCTTCAGTGGAGTAGACGCGAATCTCATTGTCCTGCCTCATCCCGACCCAGAGTTCTGAGCCATCCGGCGACACATCAATGGCCTCCGGGCCATTGCCGCTTTCAATGATCGAAACCTCATCGCGCACCAGGTCGATCACGGTGATCGACTGGCCGGAGAGATTGGCGACATAGATGGCGCTATTGTCCGGCGCCACGGCGAGCTGGTGACTGCCCGGCCGGCCGGTATCCCAGCTGCGCGAGATCACACCCGTGGCGGTGTCGAATTCAACGATCCGGTTGGTACGCTCCGCAGTGACCCAGACATGGGCGCCATCATTACTGGTCCAGATGCCGTGCGGACCGCGATATTCCCCGAGCGACCAGGTCGCAATCGCGCTGTCGGTTTCCAGGTCGATCACCGTCAGGCTGTCGCCATAGGACCCGCCATAATCGGAGACATAGGCGAACCGCGCATCGGGTGAGACATGCACTTCATGCGGATTGGGCTGGGTGGGGATAACCGCCCCCTCTTCCAGCGTCACAGCGTCGACCAGGGAGACCGTATTGGCGGCCTTATTGACCACGACCAGACGGTCTTGAGCCTGGGCCCCGGCACCCAGCGTCAGGGCCAGCACCAAAGCGCTCGTGCTCATCCAATTCTGCAGCGTCGTCATCGCTATCCTCCCCGATCTTGCGATACCAGCAGGTCAAAGCCCGTACTGTTGGCCGGCGAATTACGCCGCTCGGGTCATTTGGAAAGGCACAGCACTGATGCGCGGTCAGGACTCAGTCGCCTTCCGGCTCGGCATCGGCCAGCAGGAGGTCGACAGGCGGGGCCTGGATGGCATGGTCCTCGACCCAGCCCCAGCGGCAATCGCCATTATAGGTCCGCATGCGCTCGGCCTCGACATCCAGCGCGCACTGGTCGAGATCAAAGCCGTAGACAACACCGACCCAGTCGGTCGGAACCGCTTCGGTCTGTCGATTGGCCCGGCGGCAGGCATAGGCCGCTTCACCGGCGAGTGCCGTGTCGATCGGGGCGTAGGACGCCCCCGGCCCCGCCCAGACAATATGCACTTGCGGCCCGTTGCGCGGATCATGGTCGGGGTCACGGGCAAACTGGCTGGCCACGCAGAGCGACAGGCCGTCATCGCGACCATAACGGACTGGTTCGGTGGCGATATTCACACGCACCGGCTCGGCCTGATCGCTCGCCGCCGCAACCGCATTGATCGGTAGCAGGGTGAGGATCGCAGCCGCAGGCGCGAGAATGAATGCCGTTACCAGTCGCCACATCGGGCTATTACCTTTGCGATTCGGATGGGCGAAGCGTTAAGACCGCCCAGCCGGCTCAACATGCCCACGCCACTGCATGCGCAGAAGAGGGATCAGCGGCGGATTTATACCGCTTCCTCACGGCATGAGTGTGATAACCGTCACTGAGAATGATCTTTACAGCCTGTCCGTGTCCTACCGGCCACATATTATCTAGGGAGTTGGTGTGGCTTTGCGCGCGCTCCGAGTAGGCGTAAGCTTGCCGCCATGAAACTGTCTGATGCCCTGTCTCGCGAGGAATTGCGCGCCCTGTCGCAGGCCTCGAACTGGCGCGGCGGCCTGATGCTGGGCGGCAATCTTGTCATGCTCGCCGCGGCCCTGGCGCTTAGCGCCGTGGAGCCGCTTTTCGCGCCGCTCTCCATCCTGCTGATCGCCGGTCAGCAGCTGGCCTTCGCTATTGTCATGCATGACTGCGCTCACAAGGCGCTGTTCCGTACGCCCTGGCTCAACGAGTTTGCCGGCAAGTGGATTGGCGGCGCCGCGATTGATGCGCCTTTCCTCGCCTATCGCGCCTATCATTTCGAACATCACAAGCATGCCGGCACGGACCAGGACCCGGACCAGGGCCTGGTGAAGCATTATCCGGTGAGCCCGGACAGCCTGCGCCGCAAGTTCATCCGCGACCTGACCGGTCAAACCGGGATCAAGGAAGTCATGGGCAGCTGGCGCGCGCCCACCTTTGCCGCCAAGGCGCCCTTCCTCGCCTTCCACCTCGCACTGGTCGGCCTTTTAGCTCTGACCGGCGCGCTCTGGACCTACGCCCTGTGGTGGGCGGCACGTATCTTCATCTTCCCGGCAATAATGCGTATGCGAAATATCGGTGAACACGGCGTCGCCCTGGACCGCTATGACATCGAACCACGCCGCAATACCCACACCACAAGGGCCCGCTGGTGGGAGGTACTTACCGTCGCGCCGAACAATGTGAACTACCATCTCGAGCACCACATGTTCGCATCAGTCCCGCCCTATCACCTGCCCAGGCTGCATCGGCTGCTGGCCGAGCGGGGTTATTATGACGGGTATGACTGCGTGACGGAAGGGTATCCGGCGATGCTGCGGAAGGCTGTGCGGGGATAATTCCGCCCGCCCCTAGAGCGGTATATTATCGTGCTTCTTCCAGGGGTTTTCCGCCTTCTTGTTCTTCAGCGTGCGTAGCGCTGCGATCAGGCGTTTGCGGGTGTTGCGTGGCATTATGACGTCATCGATATAGCCGCGGCCGGCCGCAATGAAGGGGTTGGCGAAACGGTCTTCGTATTCCTTCACATGCTCGGCCATCTTGTCGGCATCACCGAGATCCTTGCGGTGAATGATCTCGGCCGCACCCTTGGCGCCCATGACCGCGATCTCGGCGGTCGGCCAGGCGTAGTTCACATCACCGCGCAGATGCTTGGAGCTCATCACATCGTAAGCACCGCCATAGGCCTTGCGGGTGATGACGGTGAGCTTGGGCACGGTCGCTTCGGCATAGGCGAAGAGGAGTTTGGCGCCGTGCTTGATGAGGCCGCCATATTCCTGCTTGGTGCCCGGCAGGAAGCCCGGCACGTCGACGAAAGTCACCAGCGGAATGTTGAAGGCGTCACAGAAGCGCACGAAGCGGCCGGCCTTGCGGCTGGCATCGATGTCGAGCACGCCGGCCAGGCTCATCGGCTGGTTGGCAACAAAGCCGACAGGCTGACCATCGAGGCGGCCGAACCCGACCACCATGTTGGAGCCGTAGTCCGGTGCGATCTCGAAGAAATCGCCCTCATCCGCCACCTTCTCGATCAGCTCCTTGATGTCATAGGGCTTGTTCGGATTGGACGGGACCAGCGTATCAAGGCTCGCCTCGGAACGATCGGCACTGTCATAGCTCGGGCGCTTGGGCGGGTTTTCGCGGTTGGAGAGCGGTAGGAAATCGACCAGGCGGCGCAATTGCACCAGGGCCTCAAGATCATTCTCGAACGCGCCGTCAGCGACACCGGATTTCTTGGCGTGCACGGAAGCGCCGCCAAGCTCTTCGTGGGTCACTTCCTCATTGGTGACGGTTTTGACCACGTCCGGGCCGGTCACATACATGTAGGAGGTGTCCTTCACCATGAAGATGAAATCGGTGATAGCGGGCGAATAGACATCACCGCCGGCACAGGGCCCCATGATCATGGAAATCTGCGGCACCACGCCGGAGGCCAGCGTGTTCTGCAGGAAGATATCGGCATAGCCCCCCAGAGAAGCGACGCCTTCCTGGATGCGGGCCCCGCCGGCGTCAAAGATACCGATCACCGGGGCGCCATTCTGGATCGCGGCCTTCTGGATCTTGACGATCTTCTGGGCATGGGTCTCCGACAGCGAGCCGCCGAAGACGGTGAAATCCTTGGAGAAGAGATAGACCAGGCGGCCATTGATCGTGCCATGACCGGTGACAACGCCATCGCCCGGGATCTTCTTGTCGGCCATGCCGAAATCATTGCAGCGATGCTCGACGAACATGTCCCATTCTTCAAAGGAGTCATCGTCGAGCAGCAATTCGATCCGCTCACGCGCGGTCAGCTTGCCCTTGGCGTGCTGGCTTTCGATACGCTTCTCACCCCCGCCGAGGCGCGCCTGGGCGCGTTTCGCATCGAGTTGTTCCAGCACGTCTTTCATGGCGTCCGCCCCGTAAAACTGAGTCTTCTACCCCGCTCGATAGCAGAGGCGGCGTGGGCGAGGCAATTCGCAGCCGCGTCCGCGCTGCATCCAATCGGGTATCGATGCGCATCCAATCCACAAAGAAACCAGGCTTGGAGTTCCCGCCGCCATGATGAAACAGGTCTTCGCCGCCGCTGTCAGCGCACTTGCCCTCAGCACCGCCGCCCTCGCCCAATCGCCGAATGACCCCGATAGCTGGAACGGTTCAGTTTGGCAGGCCCGCGGTGAAGCCGCTGTGCAGGCTGGTGATATTGCGACCGCGCGCGCCGCCTTCCGGCACCAGCGCGCACTCGGCCATGACAGCGCCCAGGCCGCCGTGGAGCTGGCTGGGCTGGCCGCACGCGAAGGCGATATCGAATTGGCGATGGGCTGGCTGGATCAAGCGGCCAATGAAGGCTTTGGCCAGTTCGAATATTTTGCACTACAGCGCCCAGATATCCAGCTGCTCATGGCCGATGCCGGTTTCCGGGCTCGCTTCTTCCCGTTACTCGGCCCGGATGCGAGCCAGGCCGAGCGCTGGCGCACCGATATCGCATTCCTGGACCGGCGCTATCGCCAGACCCATATGGCCCCCTTCCGACATGTCAGTGAAGCGAACTGGGAAGCCGCGATCGCCGAGCTGACCTCCCGGGCTGCAACAGCCAGCGAGGCGGAGATGTCGGTTGGTCTCATGGCCCTGATGGCCCTCGCCGGTGATGGACACACACGCGCCATCGCCCCCATGGGGCAAAGTCTGTTCGGCATCGTCGATGTCCCGGCACATTTCAGCTTCGCGCCTTTGCAAACCTACTGGTTCGGCGAAGAGCTACGCGTAATCGGTACCGGTGCAGGGGATCACGACCTTCTGGGTGGACGGGTTGTTGAAATCGGCAATCTGCCCGTCGCCGACGCCGAGGCCGCGGTCCGTCAGGTCATCGCTGTCGACAATCAGATGAATTACCCGTGGCTGAGCCCGCGCCTGCTCTCCACGCCGGAAGTGCTCGCCGCGCTTGGCGTCTCAGACCACACCGATGCTGTTCGCTTCGTCATCGAAACGCGCTCCGGACAGCGCCTCGAACGCATCGTGGAGGCGCGCCCCTATGAAGACCGTGACTTCAACAGCGCTCTGCCGGACTACTCGGCGCGAGTGAACGGCCAGCCGCCGCTGCACCTGGCTCATATGGGGGACAGCTTCCATATCGAATACTTGCCGCAGGACAGCATGCTCTTTGTCCAGGTCAATGCAGTCGGTAATGTGCCGCAGGAGAGCTTCGCCGATTTTGCAGCGCGTGTCGGGGCGGCGCTCCGCGAACACCGTCCGCAAACCCTGGTGCTCGATCTGCGTCACAATTCCGGCGGCGACAGCGATCTCAACGCTGATCTCGTCAATGTCATCGCCGGCAGCGAGGTCGACGCTCCCGGACGGCTCTATACCGTGATGGGACGACGCACCTTTTCGGCCGCGATCAACCTGATCTCGGACATGAAGCGCTTTACCGACACCCGCCTGGTCGGAGAGCCGTCCGGCTCAAGCCCGAATTTTGTCGGCGAGACCAATATGATCATGCTGCCGAATACGGGGATGTTCGTGTCCGCCTCGAGCCGCATGCATCTCGGCCAGCAAAGCCATATGCGCGACATCTGGTGGGCGCCAGACCTTCCCGCCCCGCCCAACTGGGCAGACTATGTGGCTGGCCGCGACCCGGCGCTCGAGGCGATCCGAGCCGAACTGACCGGGCGCACCTAGCGCGGCGGCCGCGTATTGATCTCGATGTCTTCGGCGAACTGGTAGAAGGCGTACAAGGCCGGCAGGAGATAGCCGGTCTGGATTGTACAGCGGATCAGGACCAGGTTTTCGCGGCCGGAGATCGACACCTGCATGGCTTCAAAGCCCTGGTTCTCATAGGCACCGGCCCACAAATTCCGCATGGCCGGGCGGTCGTGCAGGGTGATGACCTCAGTGAGATAGCCCTGACGCCAGTCCACGCCCTGGGCGCGCAATTGCGCACCGACCACGGCCGGATCGGCACCGTTGAAAGCCTCCAGCCATTCCTCGCGGGTGGCTTCAACCTCGGTCACCTCGACATTGCAATTGGCGCCGGCAACAGCGCCGCCTTCCGGGATCCAGGTCGGCAGGCCAGCGCCCTCCGTGCCCTCCTCGCTATAGCTCCAGCCCTCGATATTGCGGCCGTCATAAACTCCGCGGACGCGATCCTGGGCATTTGCTGTCACTGGAAGTGCCGCGGCCAGGACGGCGGCAAGAACTGCGTATTTCATACAAACTCTCCCCGATATCGCCTGACTATCGCCGCAAACCCCTGCAATGAAAACCCATGGAGGCCGGGGCGGCCCCTGGCTTGCACAGGCAGGGGTAGAAGGAGACGCCAATGGCTCGTGCCACTCTTAGTGCCCAGCTCGCAAGGATCGACGCGCTCAGCCCCCGCGAACGCCAGTATTGGCAAGGGTTTTGTGAAGAAACCCCGGAGCTTGCCTCGCCCTACTTCACACTGGAATTCGCCGAGTTGTGTGCCGCCGCGCGCCGTGACACGCGGGTCCTGACGATAAGCCAAAACGGAACACCTTTCGGATTCTTGCCCCTGCATGTGTCCCGAACCGGGCTGTTCCGGCCGCTGGGCGGGCCGATGGGCGACCATCACGGAGTGATCGCCGCTGACGGCGATATCGATATTTCCCAGGCGCTGAAACTGGCCGGACTCGGCGGGGTTTTCTCGTTCAATGGCGCGCTGGCCAGCCAGGCCGGCTTCGCCCGCCTCAGCGACACATCAGAGCCTTCCTGGGTCTGTGACATGTCTGACGGTTTCGATACCTATTGGGACGGCCGCCAGGCGGCAGAGGCCAAGGCCATGCGCAATCTGCGGGCCCGCGAGCGCAAACTTGCCGAGGCGGGTCATGACATTGTCTACCGCATCGATGATCGCCGCGTCGAAGCGCTCGACTGGCTCGTGGCCACGAAGCGCGCACAATATGCTGCGACCGGTGCCACGGACGTGTTCAGGGCGCGCTGGGCCCGCACCCTCGCCTACTCGCTGATGATGGACCGCTCCGATGCGCTGGGCGGCATCCTGTCGACGATGGAGATCGACGGTCAGATGGCGGCCGCCCATTTCGGCATGCGCTCGGCCAGCGTCCTGCACTACTGGTTCCCGGTCTATGACCCGGCCTATTCCACGTTCAGCCCGGGCCTGATGCTGTTCCGCGAGCTGCTGCGCGAAACCAGCCAGGACGGGATACGCGAGGCCCATCTCGGGCCCGGCAGCTATGACTTCAAGAAGCGTTTCGCCAATGCCAGTTTCGACATTGCCCAGGGTTGTGCCTGCAATCTGTCGCTCACCGGGGCCGTTGTGCGGATCGGACGCGGGATCGACCGCATGGCCCAGGCTCTGCCGATCGGACCACTGTCGGAACTGCCTGGCAAAGCGATGCGCCGGCTCGACCGGATGACCGCGATCTACGGCATTTAAAGCGCTGCGAGCACGTTTCCGACGCTGACCACTTCGGTCTTCAATCGCTCGAGGCGTTCAAGCGCCTCGGCATCCTCGCCCCACTGGCTGAGCTGGAAATGCTCGTCGATTGTCGACAGGGCAAACGCCTGCTCCGCGTCGATCCGCCCCTCAAGCAGGGCGAAGCCCAGTACCGCTGAGCCACAAAGCGCCGTTGAATGGGCCAGAGCGGTCAGACGGATCGGGTCGAGATCGCGGGCGCGGCCATGCAGCACGGTCAGAGCCACGGCATCCTGGTCAACCGGCAAAAGGCCCGTCGAGGCGACCAGCTCAATCCCCAGCTCATCCCTGGCCCAGGCCAGCAGCGGATCCCAGGCGGCGCTTTGCGCCGCGATCAGCTCGGCCGGTTCCGGCGCGCGGAAGCACAACAGGTCGGTGGAGGCATATTTGACGATTTCCGCGGCCGTGGCCTCTCGCGTCTCCGCCATCCGGTCCAGGGCCACGAAGCACAGCCGGGTGGCCGGCATGTTGGGCGCATCGATACGCTCGCCCTGCGCCGCCCACTCATCGGCGATCAGTTGCGCCAGGGCCTGGCTGGGCAGGCTCACCGTCTGTTTCGCCGGCGTCCTGATAGCGCGCCCGTCGAGCAGGATGCGCCAGCCATCCTCGGCCTCGTCGACACTCACCGCTTCGTAAAAACGCTTGGGCAGGCTGTCTTCGCGCGAGGGAATGCGCACACCGGGCTTGGTTTCGTAGTCTTCACTCATGATGCCATATCCTCTACCCGCGCGCCGAAGGCATCGAGCGCGGTGTTGAGCGTGTCGAACCCGTCATGCAGGTCATGCGCGCCGCCTTCGCGGATTTCGTCCGGCGTGTGGAAGCCCCAGCTGACGCCGAGCGTATGCACCCCGGCATTGCGGCCCATTTCCATGTCAAAGCGGGTATCGCCGATCATCACGGTCTGGATCGGGTCCGTGCCGGTTTCCTTCATCGCATCGAGCACCATGCGCGGATGCGGCTTGCCCAGCCCGCCATCGACGGTCTGGAAGGTGTCGAAATAGCGGTGCAAATCGTGATGCCCGAAGACGATGTCGAGCCCACGCCGCGCCTTGCCGGTCGCCACGCCCATCAGCCAGCCCTCATCGACCAGACGCTCAATCGTCTCGCGCGCACCGTCATAGAGGGGCTCTTCAAAGCCGGGCTCCGCGCGCTGCTCGACGAAGGCTTCCTTGTAATAGGTGGCGAGGCGCGGAATGCGCTCGGCCGGATAATCCGGTGGCGCCAGGCGCAGGATGGCTTCGGTCAATTCCAGCCCGACAATGGTGCGCGTGCGATCATACTCGATCCCGCCCAGCCCGGCGCGCTCGAAGGCGCGATTCATGGCGCGCTGGATAATCTTGCGGCTGTCGACAATGGTGCCGTCGACATCCCAGACGGCGAGTTTGAGCGGTGCGGTCATGGCAGGGCCTTGTTCGGTGCTGCCCGGGGAGTAAGGGCGCCAAGCCTGTGAGGCAAGAGCGGGGGCTGCGTCTGGCGGCCTAGGCCAGCTGCTCCTCGATCTCCTCCTCATCCGCATCCCGCAGATTGAAGCCGAGCATGCCGAAGATCCGGTTCATGTGCTTGGGCAGCGGCGCTTCGATCACCAGCGTCTTGCCATTGGCGCGCGGCAATTCCAGCCGGCGGGCGTGCAGACAGAGCTTCTGGTCGAGATCTTCCGGCGCCGGCCGGTGGCAGGGATATTTCTTGTCGCCTAGGACCGAGGTGCCCATGGCCTGGAGATGAACCCGCAGCTGGTGGGTACGACCGGTCACCGGGCGCAGGGCGACCCAGCTGGCCTTCTGTCCGGCTTCAGCAACGACTGTATAGCGGCTCAGCGCGTGCTGGGCGCCCTCCTCGCCATGGCGGGCGCCGGTCATGACTTCACGATCAGGGTCCCCGCCGGCACCGGCGGTCTTCTTCAAGAAGCCCTTCACCTCGCCCAGATGCGGCTTGGGTACGCCGATAGCGATAGCCCAATAGGTCTTTTTCGTCTTGTGCGACTGGAAGGCCTTGGCCAGGCGCGCCGTCGCGGCCGGAGATTTGCCGACCACGAGCACGCCGGACGTATCCTTGTCGAGCCGGTGCACGAGGCGCGGGCGTTCAAGCCCCTCACCGAAAGCGTCCAGAAGACGGTCAAGATGCTGCTTGGTCTTGGAACCGCCCTGCACGGCGAGGCCGGAGGGTTTGTTGAAGGCGATGATGTCCTCATCCTCATAAATGACGAGGGAGCGGACATATTCGATATCGCGGTCCGACAGGCGGTCGAGCTTCTTGATCTCCTGCGCGTCGGGCAGCGGCGGCACGCGAACTTCCTGGCCGGTCTCCAGCCGGGTGTCCGGCTTGGCCCGGCCGCCATCGACGCGGATCTCACCCTTGCGGCAGAGCTTTTGCAACTGACCCTGCTTGATATGCGGGAAGCGGCGCTTGAACCAGCGGTCCAGGCGCGCGCCCGTCTCACCCTGCTCAACGATGATTTTCTGTACCCGGCTCATCCCTGCAGTCTCCGTGCGATCATCAATCCGGCCATCAAGGCCAGGACGGCGATGAGGACGGATGCGAGGGCATAGCCCATGGCGCTGGCATAGTCGCGCCGCTCGATCATCAGTACCAGCTCGAGCGAGAAGGCCGAGAAGGTCGTGAAGCCCCCCAGAAAGCCGACCGCGGCCAGCAGCCGGATGGAATTTTCGTCGGCGCGCTCGACCATGGCCAGCCAGCCGACCAGCAATCCCATGGCCAGACCACCGATGATATTCACCGCAAAAGTGCCCCAGGGCAGTCCCGGCCCCATCAGCCGCAGCGCCGCCTGGCCGACGAGATGGCGCGAGATGGCGCCGAATGCGCCGCCGGCACCGATAAGAAGAAGCTGGTTCATGAAAAACTGGTTAGGCTGCATGGGCTTGCAAGGCAAGAAACCCCGTCATCCAGGATCACCGGGCTTGCTCGCAAATCGCTACCCCCGCCCGGACTCGCCTGCCATAGCACATAATTTCTGGTGAGCACCTGTCTCATGGCTGAGGCCATGCCCCAGTTGGAAGATGAACCCCCCGTAATTTCATTACTCAAATGTAAATTCATGCATTTTTGCAATGGTGGTTTGGTCAAACGTGCCTTCAGTTCCGGCGGTAAGCCCTTATTTACCATCGCGTATCGCAGGACGGCCTGCGGTCACTAACCGAAAGGACACTCTCATGGAACGCTTCACGCAATCCCTGGCTACGGTTGTCAATGTCCTGTTCGTCGCTGGCGTCTTCGGCGCCATGACGGTCGCACTGGGCAGCGCCTTCGCATAAGCCGCCTATTGCTTACGGGGCCGGCCCCAAACCGGCCCCAGGCAGAGGCAAAACAAAAAAGCGGGATGAGCCACACGGCCGTCCCGCTTTTGTTTTTTGGGTGCTTCCCCCTCCTCCGAACCGCGCTAGACTGGTGCCTCAGCCCAGCTGCGGAGTCGTTTCATGGTCCTGACCGCCCTTGCCCTAAGCCTTGCCCTGCAGGACGCCGAGCCGGCCATGGTGCCGGATGGTGCGCCGACGGATGATGCGGTGATCGACGAGACCATGCTCGACGGGGCGGAGGAGGAGTTGCCGCCCCCGCCGCCGACCGATGCACCGACCCTGATCGCCCAGATCGACGGGCAATGGGCCGCCTATGGTGAGCTGGCCGCGGAACTGGCCGCCCGTCGCGCCCGCGAGCGCTTCTTTGCCGAGCTGATCCTGCCGGTGATTGCCCGCGATGATCTTGATGATGGCGCTCAGGGCGAGATCCTGCGCGAGACGCGCGACACCTCGACCCTGATCGAGGAGGCCAACACGCAATGGGCCGTCGCGCAGCTCGATCCGGAGCAATTCCCGGTCCTCTACCTGGAACAGTCCCGCCTCGCCCGCCAGATCCTGCGCTGGGCCGAGCGCGACCGCGCCGCCGAGCAGCGCATCCTGATGGCGCTGGAACCGGTCGCCTTTGCCGGCGCCATTGACGGCTCGGTCTATGCCCAGCGGGTCGATGTCTATCTGACCGGCCAGAATCTGGCCCAGCTCTATGGGACGCAGGCGTTCTGTATCGAGGGCACGTTGCAGCCGGGACCGATCGACCAGGCCGAAACGCTCGACGAACGCCGCACGGCACTAGGACTGGCACCCATGGAGGAGGCCTGGACGGATCGCCTGGGCGCAGAGTGCGAGATGCAGGCAGAGGCCGACTAGCTGCCCCGGCGCTTCTCGCGCAGGGCCCGCCAGCGCTCCAGCCGTTCCTTGATCGCGGCTTCGCGGCCAACCGGTTTGGGATCGTAGAAGACCGGGCGGTCGGGCATGTCCTCTGGGAAATAGTCCTGGCCGGACACCCCTCCCTCGACATCATGGTCGTATTCATAGCCTGCCCCATAGCCCTGCTCCTTCATCATCTTGGTTGGAGCGTTGAGGATATGCGCCGGCGGCATCAGCGAACCGGTCTGACGGGCGGCCTTCTGGGCCCGCTTGAAGGCGTTGTAGACGGCGTTGGACTTGGGCGAGCACGCCAAGTGCACGACCGCCTGGGCAAGCGCCAGCTCGCCTTCCGGTGAGCCGAGGAATTCATAGGTGTCCTTGGCCGCCAGGGCGCTGTGGATGGCGGCACTGTCAGCCAGGCCAATATCCTCCACCGCCATGCGCACAATACGCCGGGCCAGATAGATCGGCTCCTCGCCGCCATCAAGCATGCGGGCGAGCCAGTAGAGCGCCGCATCCGGATCGGAGCCGCGCACGGACTTATGCAGGGCGGAGATGAGGTTGTAGTGCTCCTCGCGCGACTTGTCGTAAGCCGGCGCGCGCTTGGACAGGCGCTCGGTCAGCCCGGCCGTGTCGATCGGCTGCACGGTTTTGAAGCTGAGCACTTCCTCAACCAGGTTGAGCAGGTACCGCCCGTCTCCATCGGCCATGGCACGCAGCATGGCGCGGGCGTCCTCATCCAATGGCAAGTCCTGGCCGCGTTCCGCCTCTGCGCGGGCCAGCAGGGCCTCAAGAGCGTCGTCATCGAGGCGTTTGAGCACCAGCACCTGGCAGCGCGACAACAGGGCGCCATTGAGCTCGAAAGAGGGGTTTTCCGTCGTCGCTCCGACAAGGGTAACAACCCCCTCCTCCACGACCGGCAGGAAACCGTCCTGCTGGGCCCGGTTGAAGCGATGGATCTCGTCGACGAAGAGGAGCGTGCCACGGCCGGCCTGGCGGCGCGCCCGGGCGCGTTCGAACACTTTCTTGAGATCGGCAACACCGGAGAAGACGGCCGAGAGCGGTTCAAACTCCAGCCCGCTATCCTCAGCCAGGAGGCGGGCTATGGTGGTCTTGCCGACACCTGGCGGCCCCCAGAGAATGAGCGAGGCCAGACGCCCCTGCTCGCGCATGCGAGCAATCGGCCCCTCGCCCTTGAGCAAATGGTCCTGGCCGATCACCTCATCGAGTGATTGCGGCCGCAGGCGTTCTGCCAGGGGTTTGGGAGCCTCGGCCTCAAGCCCGGCCGATTCGAACAGCGTGGTCATGGGCCCAGTCTAGGCCGCACGCCGGGGCCGCTAAAGCCCCAGCACACGCCACGATCAGTAGAGCTCGATCTCGGTCTCGTAGAGACGGCCACGGCGTTCCACGGCCAGCGGCCAGACTTCGGCGCCATCATAGATCGACAGGATTCGGTCGAAATCCTCGACGGTCTCGATCCGCTCGCCCATCAGCTCGAGCAGTTTATCGCCCGGGCGAAGACCGAAGCGGGCCGCGACAGAGCGGCGGCGCACATTGGTGATGATGACCCCGTCAGCGAAAGCATCAATGCCGACGGTCTGGTTGAAGGCCGGACTGAGGGTCAGGAAGGTCGCCCCCGCGAACGGGTTCGCCCCGTCGGCGAAGAACGGACTGGGCTCGGCAACGCCCGGTGCAGGCAAAACCGGAACATCCAGCTCCATCTCACGGCCATCGCGCAGGATGGTGAAGCGCGCATCCTCGCCCGTATTGTGCGTGGCCAGGCGGAACAGGATGCCGCTGTCATTATTGACGTCATGACCATCGACGGCGAGGACGATATCGCCCTGCTCGAAGCCGGCATCATCCGCA
>NZ_JASBRW010000034.1 GCF_030149235.1 Maricaulis sp.
AGGGGGCTGGATTCGAACCAGCGTACGCATAGCGGGCAGATTTACAGTCTGCTGGATTTAACCACTCTCCCACCCCTCCACAGGGTGGTTCCGATCCTTGGGAGCCGGACCGGAACGGCGTCTGCAACAAAGCCTCTCGAAGCCCGCGCTTGCGTGCTATGCACGCCGCAAATTTCGATACCGCCCTGAAACAGGAGCGCGGACTATAGTGACGAAGCCCCCTATTCGCAACACTCGCAAACGCACCGATTACACAAGACGCTCCAAGCCTGCTGGCGCAGGTGATTCCGGCTGGATCTGGGGGCGCCATGCCGTGCTCGCTGCAGTCGAAAATCAGCGCCGTGAGATTCGCGCCCTGCACGTCACGCGCAACGCCGCCCGCGACCTGCCGGGCGACACCGCCCACACGATGAGCGAGCCCGACGTGATCGACCGCCTATTGCCGCCTGGCGCCGTACACCAGGGTTTTGCCGCCGAGGTCAGCGCCATCAAGCCGGAACCGGTCAATGCGGTGATGGACCCAACCCACGGGCTGGTTCTGGTACTCGACCAGATCACCGATCCGCACAATGTGGGCGCGATATTGCGCTCCGCCGCCGCTTTCGGCGTGCGGGCCGTCGTGATGCAGGACCGCAAGGCCCCGCCCCTGTTCGGTACGGTGTGCAAGAGTGCGGTCGGTGCCGCCGAGCGGGTGGCCCATGTGCGCGTCACCAATATCGCTGATACAATTCTGGACATGCGCAAGGCTGGACGTTTTGCTATCGGGCTGGCCGGCGAAGGCGAGACCGATCTGGCCGAGGCCATCGCCGGGCCTGACAACAAGGGCTATGGCCCTGGCCTCGTCCTGGTCATGGGTTCGGAGGAAAAGGGCATCCGGCCGCGCGTTCGCGAAGCCTGTGACGTGCTGGCGCGCATCCCGATGAGCGACAAGGTGGAAAGCCTCAACGTCTCCAACGCGGCCGCAATATCGCTCTACGAAGCGGCGAAGTGGCGCCCCGCACGCAGCGAGGCGCCCTAGGCTTATTCCGCGTTACCGATGCGCAGCACGGTGCGGCCATTGCGGCGCCAGTTCACCGAACCTTCGACATCGTCGATATTCACATCGCCGGAGCCGCTTTCGACCACGGTGACATTCACGGCCGTGCCGTCAAAACGGATATCGCCAGAGCCGTGGATACGCGCTTCCATCGGCTCCGCGCGGCCGCCGCGGACATGGATATCGCCGGAACCGTTGATGCGCGCCGAGAAGGCGCCGTTCATATTGTCGACCTGGACATCACCGGAACCGGAGACATTGATCGCCAGGTCGCCAATGGAGCCGAGCTCGACATCACCGGACCCATTGATGGAGATATCGACGCCGCCGTCCACGTCAGCCAGCGCAACATCGCCGGAGCCGGAAATACCGATTGAGGTGTCGCCGCCGACCTCGGTGAGGACGACATCGCCGGAGCCGTTGATGGAGATGTCGGCGGTACCGCCAACCGTCCGGGCCGTCACATCACCAGACCCGCTGATATTGACCTGCGCATCGCCGGCCACATCACCGGCGATGAAATCACCACAGCTGGACATGGAAATATCCAGCGACCCCAGATCGCCGGCCTCGCCGACAAAGGCCGCGCGGCGCAGCTCGAAAGCCACGTCGGACGGTGCCGTGATCACCAGGCTGGGATATTCCTCGATCGGGTGGCGGTTACGACCCCGGCCGATCTGCATCTGGTCATTGCGGTAGCGGCAGTTGAGGCGGCGCATTTCCTGGCCACCATCAATGGAGACGGTGCCGCCCGTTTCACTGATCACCGGGTCCTCGGCGTGCTCGCCGGAATTGGTCATGGAAACCGTGATGCGATTGCCGGAGCCCTCACGGATTTCGATCTGGCCGATGAAATTCTCGATCATCAGCGCATCGGCATTATAGCTGCCGGACGTGTCCTGGACGGTGGCGCTTGAACCGAAGGCCGCCGTACCGGCCAGAAGAGCGGCCGCACCGGCCAGCAGGGTGAGTTTGAGTGACATGGCTGATCCCCTAGTGAATGTCCCGTTTGATCCCTAGATGCTTCAAACGCCCGGAATGGATGCGATGCACATCATAGTCAGCAGGGTCTTCGCGACACTGTCCGGCTGATGACAGCGCGGTAATGCACCCAGACGCGGTAGGGAAAAAGAGGGATTGAGCCGGGGCGCGTCTCGCACCCCGGCTTCATTCACATCAGGACAAGCCGCCGCCTAGCTGGGCCAGAGCTGGTACACCGCCGTGGCGATAATGGTGCCGATGGCATAGCCGAAGACGCCGACCAGAACGCCTGGCGTGACCAGATCCTTCCAGCCCTTCGCCGCAGCGAGGGCGGGCGCCGTGGTGGCACCGAGGATGGCCGCATTGGACGCCGTAATCAGTTCCGGCAGGGACAGTCGGAACAGCGAACCCAGCCCGAAAGTCACCAGGCCGTGCACCGAAAGGAGGATGGCGATCAGGCCGATCAGCACCGGTGCCGACTGGACAAGACCGACGACATCGGCGCCCGCCGCGATGGCGGCGAAGAAGACGAAGCTCAGACCGAGGCCGAGCTCATAGCCACCATGCAGACGGGCCATGGTTTTCGGGATCAGCGTCGCCGGAATCAGGGCCAGGACCGTGATGATGGCATAGCGCCAATTGCCCCAGGCCTCGCCGAAATTCTCGCGCAGATAGCCGGTAATGAGATCGCCCAGCACCACAACCACGAGGGCGAAGGTGATCGAGATGGTCAGCGTCATCGCCGTCGGTTTGCCGTTCTCCTCAACCTCAACCTCGCCCTCGGAATGATCCCGGTCGACGAAGCGTTTTGAAATCCAGGCAATCCCCGGCATCACAGCAAGGAAGGCCAGGAAGAGGCCGGAAAAGAGATTGTCGACCGCCGTGGCCGCCGAGACGAAATTCGGGTCGTTGGCCCGCAGGCCGGTCAAATCGACAAGCGCCGCGTAATTGACCGATCCGCCAATATAGGTGGCCGTAAACGTGCCTGCAGCTGCGGCCTGGTTTTCACCGATATCGATCAGGGAAAACGCCACAACAGCGCCGGCCACGGTCCCCAGCGTCGCCAGCAAGAAGGCTCCGGTCATGCGTGTCGTCTCGAAGAAGATCTTCTTCAGATCGGCCTTCATCAAAAAGAGCGGGATGAGGACCGGTACGAAATAGGTGAAGACGAAGGAATAGCCCGGCGAGGATTGCGGGATCAGGCCGATATTGGACGCCAAGATGGCAAACAGGATGGCCCAGACCGCACCGGTGAGCAGCGCGCCGATGCGCGTCTTCTCCATGGCAAAGCCCAGAGCGGCGATGACGAACAGGGCGGCAACCGCGGCAAAGGCGTTGTCGGCGGGAATGAAAGACATGAAGCTACTCCGGGAAGTTCAATTCAGGCCGCGCCGGCCTTTTCACTGTCGATCGCATTGGCGCGCTGATAGGCAGGCCGGGACATAATACGTTCCAGATAGGCGGCAAATACGGGATCGGGTTCCATCATCTGGAATTGGGTCAGAAAACCCACCGTCGCACCGATGGTGACATCAGCGGCGGAGAAGGTGTTGTTGACGAGATAATCCTGACCGTCGAGCCCGGCATGCAGTGTCGCCAGAACCCGTTCCCAATCACCCCAGCCCACAGAGGCTCCCGGTGAGGTCTTGCCGGTGGCGTGCTCGAAACAGGCCGGCTCGATCGCGGCAGAGCCGAAGAACAACCAGCGCAGATAGCTGGCCCGGCCGGGTGCGCCGATGGCCGGAGCCAGGCCGGCATCGGGATAGGCGTCTGCCAGGAAGGCACAGATCGCGGCGGTCTCGGTGACCACTTCATGGCCGACGCGCAGGGCCGGAACCTTGCGCATCGGATTGACCTCGGCATAGGCCTCGCGGGCGATGTCATCGCGGATATTGACGTCGACCAGGTCGTACTCCGCCCCCGTCTCCTCCAGCATCCAGAGTGCCGTGCGGCAGCGGGTTTGCGGGCAATAATAGAGGCTTAAAGCCATCTCAGCTCTCCTCGACATAAGCGTCGGCTTCGATCTCGATCAGGAATTCCGGAGCAATGAAACGCGACACCTCGATCATGGTCGTGGCCGGCTCATTTCCCTTGAAACGCTCGCCATGCACCTCGCCGAAGGCCTGGTGATGCGCTTCGATATCGGTGACGAACATGCGGGTGCGGACGATGTCGCTGAAGCTGGCATCGAGCTGCCCCAGCGCGTTCTCGATAATGTCGAAACAGCGCCGCGCCTGCCCGGCCGGGTCACCGACCGCCACCGGCGCGCCGTTTTCGTCAACGGCGACCGTTCCGGTCACCCAGACATGATTGCCGCGCCGGATCGCGCGGCAATAGCCGACCTCTTTCTCCCAGCGCGCGCCGGTAAAGGCGCGCCGCGTGCCGCCCACGCTCAGGTCTCCTGCTCCGTCGCCAGGATATCCAGCGCAATCGCTGTCATCGCCTCGGCCGCCTGGCCAATCGTCTCCGCCGGGTCATCCGGAGCGAAGAAGGGCGAGTGGTTGGAGGGAATGGCAATACCCTGGTCGAGATAGGATTGCAGCCGCTCCTGCGTCGTGCCGCCCACCCAGAACATGAAAGTCGGGATGTTTTCCTCGGTGCGGTGATATTGCGAGAAATCCTCTCCGCCCATGATCGGTGGCACTTCCGCCACGGCATCACTGCCGAACCGCGTCCGCATGGCGCTGACCGCGCGGGCCGCAAGCTCCGGGTTGTTGTACAGCGCCGGCGTATAGGTCTCCTCGATCTCGACACGCGGATACTCTTCCGGTGTCAGGCCGTAGGAGGCCGCCTGGCCTTCAGCGATGCGGCGGATGCCATCGAGCAGGTATTGCCGCGTTTCGTCGGAATAGGAGCGCACGGTGAGCTGAAGATGCGCCTCATCGGAGATGATGTTGTGCTTGAGGCCGGCATTGAAGGCCCCGACCGTCACTACGCCCGGCTCGAGCGGGTTGATCTCGCGCGACATCAGGCCCTGCAGGTTCACCACGATCTGGGAAGCGAGATAGATCGGGTCCTTGGTCGTGTGCGGATAGGCACCATGCCCGCCACGGCCGCGGACATAGAGGTCGACGGTGTCGACATTGGCCATGGCAAAACCCGGGTGATAGGTGATCTGCCCCACCGGCACGGCCGCGAACGTATGGAATGAGACGTTGAAGTCCGGCGTCGGGAAGCGGGTATAGAGCCCGTCCTGGATCATCGCCACGGCCCCCAGGCCGATCTCCTCGGCCGGCTGGCCGATCAGCACCAGCGTGCCCGACCACTCATCCGTGCGCTCAACCAGTTGCCGCGCCGCGCCGACCAGGGCCGTCATGTGCGTATCATGGGCACAGGCATGCATGACCGGTTGTTCTTCATTGAAACGGTTCATGCCGACAACGCGCGAGGCGTAGGACATGCCGGTATCTTCCACCACCGGCAGACCATCCATGTCAGCCCGCAGCATCAGGGTCGGCCCCTCGCCATTCTGCAGCACGGCGACAACGCCGGTCCCACCGACGCCTTCGGTCACTTCAAATCCAACCCCGCGCAGCTCTTCGGCCAACCGCGCTGCCGTCTCGACTTCCATGAAGGAGAGCTCGGGATTGGCGTGGAAATGCTCGTACAGCCCCTGAAGGTGGGCAGCGTAGTCATCGCGGATGGCCTGGCGCAGCGCATCATCGCCAACGGCAGCGGCGACCTCGACCGCCGCCGCAGCGCCATCACTGGGGGCAGCGCCCTCTGTTGTCGCAGCAGTATCCTCAGCCGGTTGTGTACAGGCGGCCAGAACCATCGCCGCAGCGGCGCTCATCCAAATTCGCTTCATCATGATCCCCTTCCCAAAGGCCTGGCGCTCATACCAGCCCAGACTCTGGGGTCAGGTCAAATGATTAGACCTATTCGCCCGACACCAATCGCGCCGGGGCCGGCATGTGACACGCCTCCATCACCGCCGGCGGCGTCTCGAAGAAGAATTCATGCGTGCGATTGCGATAGCGCGCCTTGGCGTCATGGAAGGCCTGCCCGCGCGTATCCATCACCTCGTAGCGCGGCTGCTCCGCCGTCGGCAGATCCCCCGCGACCCGCATGGACAGGATCGGATCGGGCCCATCCTCCGGCGCAATGACGCCGCTATTGATATTGCGATCGCCGCGCTGCACCGCCTGGACATGCTCCATGCCGTCAATCACCCGGCCAAACACGCTCATATTGCGGTCGAGATAGCGCGGCGCCTGGCCGGTGACGATGTAGAATTCGGTATCGCCAGTGTCCGGGTCATTATCCCGCGCCATGGCCATGACACCGGGGCAATGCAGGGCCCAGACCTCGTCTCCGGCGGCGTTCATCCCGGCCGCGAAACCGTCCACATGACCAACCTGGTCGGCATAATGATCGGGATCCATCATCGGCGTGAAAGCGACGCCATCCGCCGGAGCGACGAACTCGCGCGTCAGCGGCGGGAAGGCCTCCAGCGGCCCCGTGCCCTCACCTTCTCCGCGCCCGCCCTGGACAACAAAACCATCAATGACCCGGTAAAAGCTCAGCCCGTCATAAAAGCCGGCCCGCGCGGCCTCGCGCATGCGGGCGGCGTGGTTGGGCGCAAAGACGCTGGAGAGCTCGACGGCGACGGTGCCGTCCAGTGTCTCGATCAGGAGCAGGTTTTCCGGATCGACCGGGCGCCAGTCGGGGATGCCAGTGAAGTCGGGGGGAGCGACAGGTTCAGGCAGCGGCGCCGTGCGCGCTTCATCGCGCCGTTCCGGCAGCGGCAATGACGTCGCACAGCCGGCCAGGATCGCGCTGAAAATGACGAGAAAAAACTTGCCGCCCATTTCCCCAACTTTCACCGCCCTTAAGCCTTAGCCACGGCCGGTTCTTATCAGGCGTTAACGTCTATCGGATGCGCCGCACACGCAAGGATCGGAGTCAGAATCTGCGGTTTAAATGACGTGTGGTTGCGTGAGGGGGATGGAGGGGTGAGAAATGGGTACGTGTCCTCCTGAATTTCGTGTCCCGCTGCATTTCCGAGGCGCGACTGGCCAGCTTGAGCACTCGATCCAGTTTAACTCACCAAACATACTCTGAACATCTAAGGCAGATCGCGAAAGCCTCGAATTGATGTTTCCAGGATTACCGAACTAGCTTCGGGGCTTCCGCCTGACAAACGTAGAGCACTTATCGATGCAAGGCACTGATTCAATATGGCCCGGAGTTCGGCTGATGTCCCCACAAATGTCCCCAAATTGAAAACCTCTACCTCAAACCGATTGTCGACCACACAAACGCGGAGCAAAATCCCCCCGCTATCCGTCGCATTGTAACAACCGCCAAACAGCCAAGCGTTGAAGATGGCAGATGCGAGCTCTGAACCAAAAGACACCGGGTCGAAAATTTCAAACCTAACCTCCCTGCCACCTCCCTGAGCAATCAACGTCGCGTCTTGTAAACCGGTCCCCAAGTCTCCCGAATCTTCGACGAAGAAGACCTCTAATTGATCCAGCTCCATATGCTGTCCCTCCGTCGTCTCGATCAACGCATTCGTTCTAGCAGCTTTAGTATTGGTTTTGCGCTGCTTAGACCACTCCCATCCATCAGGCGGCAGCTGTGAAAACCCAGAAAAAACGGGGACACGTACCAATTTCAGCGCCGAAAAAAGGTGTGTGTCCCCGTTTTTCCGAAAGCTGGAGCGGTAAGGGGAAATAGGTACGTGTCCCCGTTTATTTAGGGTACGTGTCCCCGTTTATTTATGCAGGCGCGCTGAAGCAGATTGAGATAGAGCGCGTAGTCCTCATCGCTGAAGAAGGTCTGCTGACCGCGGTTTCCCCTTTGGGTCACATGATGGGGAATAGTCGGGAAGAACGAAACGCGCAGCGCGGGGCATGGTTGCATTCTTGTGCAAGCAGCCCTGAATTACAACCCAATGGGGAAATTGAGGCGCAGGAATAAAGTGTCAGTCCCATTTTCTACAGTTTTTATTGTGCCTGTCCCAGTTCTTAGTCAGCTTTAGATAGCAAGCTGACTTTTAATTTCCCCGCTACACTCGATGGCCCCCTCGATTGACGCGAACATGGACTGTATTTCGCCATCTAAAACCCCGTCACCATACGCAAATAGAATTCGCCCCTGAGGACGCGGTATTCGGTAAAAAATCATGTAGATTGCGTCGTCTTCATCATAATAATAATAAGCTTGACGCTCAACAATCCGTCTCCCGCCGTAATCCGCCTCTAGACTTTCAAAAATCGTCGCGAATTCATCATCCACGTCCAGATTCTCTTCAAACCGGTAACAATACTCCATATCCAATGATCCAGTGGACGCACTCTGGTTTGCGTAGCCGTGACTGAAAAAAACGGGGACACGCACCAATTTTTCCATCCCCGAACCACACCTCGAAGCAAAATACTCGCAGGAGTTGCATTTCCGCGACGCACTGATACCCTTTCAGCATGCCCCGCCGCGGCCGGATAGTCCTGCCTGGCTTCCCCCATCATATGACCCAGCGGAATAACTGGGACAGACACATTTAATGTAGCAACCGGGCAGAAAAATGTGTCTGTCCCATTTCCTTGAGCGACTCTATCCGCCCCGGCTGACGGTTCAATCCACCGCAATTTCTGATATCTGAATGCCAGATGAAAGCGCGGGTCCGACTGCGTTCAGCTTTGCGCTGGCAGTCTCACCTCGAATAATGAGTGAGGGACACAAGATGAGTCTTTTTCGGATCGCAATCGGTGGCATCGCCCTGGCAGCTGCACAGGCTTTCAGCGCGAGCGCACAGGAAGCCATTCTCTACGAACATGACAATTTCCAGGGTCGCAGCATCCGGATTACCGCGGATACGCCAAATCTGGACCGTACCGGCCTGAACGACCGTGTCTCTTCCATCCGCATCATTTCCGGCACCTGGGAGTTTTGCCGGCATGCGAACTATGGCGGCTCCTGCTTCACGGCCGACAATGATCGCCGCAGCCTCGGTGGCTTCAATGACCAGATGTCCTCGGCGCGCGCGGCCGGCGTTTGGCGCGACGACAGAGGCCGCCACGATGGTGACGGATACTGGGATGATCGCCGGGATCGGGACGATCGCTGGGACGACCGGCGCGGACGCGGCGACCGTGGCGGGCGTGGCCGGGGTCGCGGAGCCTCGGAAATCACGCTGTATTCCGGCCCGAACTATACCGGCCAGTCCATCACGCTGAGCGGTCCTGCCGACAATCTGCGCAGCTATAACTTCAACGACCGGGCGCGCTCGATCCGCATCCAGGGACGTGGCTCCTGGCAGGTCTGCCAGCACGCGAATTATGGCGGCGCCTGCATGCAGATCAGCGAAGACCGGCCCTATCTGGGTGGCGGCATGGCGGGCCAGGCCTCGTCTGCATCACCTGACTACAACTCCAATCGCCGAGGGACGCGCCCGCGTGAAGGTGTCTGGCTCTTCGATGGCCGCGACTTCGCAGGCCAGCGTTACGAGACGGTCAATGACATCCCGAACCTGGATAACCGCCGCTTCAACGACCGGGCCGACAGTATCGTGGTGGCGCGTGGAGAGACCTGGGAAGTCTGCGAGGACGCCTATTATCGCGGTCGCTGCGAGATCGTCGACAGTGAGCGCATCTCCGATCTTGGCCGCTACGGCTTCCAGAACCGGATCTCGTCCCTGCGCCGCATCGACGGGTATGGTCGCTGGTAACAGCCCCGACCGGAAACAGAAAAAGGCGAGCCAGCGGCTCGCCTTTTTTGTCTTGTGTGCGGGATCTAGCCTTCGGCACCACCAAATCGTTCGGTCCAGGCCTCGACATCGGTGTCCTCGATCTTCTTGAACAGGACCTCCGGCGGCTCGACTGACTGCCCGACCGGCAAGGCCGTCAGCATGTCGCGGATATCTCCCTTCGGCCAGTCACGCGCATCTTCGGCGATGCCCAGCGCATCGAGGATGGTCGCCGCGGCGTTGGGAATAACCGGCTGGGCGATCTTGGCCATCACCGTCATGTAGTTGAGCGCCGTGCGCACGCCGATCGCAGCCGCAGCCGGGTCAGTCTTGAACTTCGTCCACGGCTCGGCGCGGGTGAGGTATTCATTGCCCAGCGCCCAGATCGCCCGGACCTCGCCCGCAGCCTTGCGGAACTCCATCGCCTCGAAGTGTGTCGCGGCGTCCTTGAGCCGGGTCTCCAGCTCGCCAGCCAGCCAGTCCTCGTCCGCTCCCCATTCACCCCCCTCAGGCACCACGCCCTCAAAGCGGGACTTATTGAAGCGCAGGATACGGTTGACGTAATTGCCCAGCACATTGGCCAGATCGGTGTTGATCAGGCTCTGGAAATGCTCCCAGGTGAAGGCGCTGTCGGAGCCTTCCGGCGCATTGGCGGTGAGATACCAGCGCCAGTAATCGCCCGGCAGGATATCGAGCGCCTGGTCCATGAAGACGCCGCGGTTTTCCGAGGTCGAGAACTTGCCGCCATACCAGGTCAGCCAGTTGAAGGCCTTGAGCTTGTCGACCGACTTCCATGGCTCTTCCGAGCCGAGGATGGTGGCCGGGAAGCTGACGGTGTGGAAGGCGACATTATCCTTGCCCATGAACTGGACATAGGTGACGTCGTCGGCGCCCTTGTCGGTGCGCCACCAGCTTTCCCAGTCGCCATTATTGGCCTCGGCCCATTCCCAGGTCGCGCCAATATAGCCGATCGGGGCATCGAACCAGACATAGAAGACCTTGGTCTCAAAGCCCGGCCGCGCGACGCCATCCTTGGCTACCGGCACACCCCATTTCAGATCACGGGTTATCGAGCGGTCACGCAGGCCTTCATCGAGCCATTTGTAAGCGATCGACTTGGCCAGGGACGGCCACGCGGTGGAGGCATCGACCCAGGCGCGGATCTTGGCTTCCATCTTGGTCTGGATCAGGTGCAGGTGAGCGGTCTCGCGCACTTCCAGATTCTTCGAGCCGGAAATCTTCGAATACGGCTCTTTCAGATCGGTCGGCTCCAGGAGGCGGCCGCAATTATCGCACTGATCCCCGCGCGCGCGCTCAAAGCCACAATGCGGGCAGATACCCTCGACATAACGGTCCGGCAGGAAGCGGTCGTCATCAATAGAGAAGACCTGGTGCTCGACGCGCTCCTCGATCAGGCCCTTCTCCTCGAGCACCGCAGCGAAATGCTGGGTCAGCTCGATATTGGGCGCATTCGAGGTGCGGCCGAAATAATCATAGCTCAGCGAAAAGCCGTCACCGGCGGTCTTCTGGATCTCGTGCTGCTCGTCGCAATAGGCACGCACATCCATGTGGGAGCTGGCTGCCGCCAGTTCGGCCGGCGTGCCGTGCTCGTCAGTGGCGCAGATATAGAGCACGTCATGACCGCGCAGGCGCTGGAAGCGCGCATAGACGTCGGCCGGCAGCATGGATCCGGCGAGATTGCCCAGATGCTTCACCCCGTTGATGTACGGCAGGGCGGAGGTGATCAGGATACGAGCCATGGCAGTTTGATCTTCTTCTTGCGCGAATTTGTGTATGCTTATTCGTCGATCACGCGAAATCCGCATGATCAGGGGACAGGACCGGCACACATACCCGGCCTTGTCAGGGGAGGAAACATATTATGCCACGCCTGTTTGGTCTCAACATCATCACCACACTCATCGCCGGCTTCGCTTTGTGGATGCTGGGCTATGTCTGGTACGGCGTCATCTTTACGGAAAGCTGGGAAGCACTGCAGAACTTCACACCCGAACAATACCAGTATGCCGAAGCCAATATGGGCCCGCTGATGGGCATGGGCTTCCTGATCGCACTGATCTCGTCCGGTTTCCTGGGCTTTGTCCTGCGCAAGATGGGCGTTGAAGGCCTGGTCGACGCGATCAAGATGGCGCTGGTCCTGTGTTTCGGTTTTGTCGTTCTGACCCAGCTCTACGGCCCGGTCTACGCCCTCGCCCCGATGGCACTTTTCTATATCGATGCCTCCTACCAGGTCGTCGGCTTTGCCATCATGGCGGTGATCCATTCCCTGCTCGGCAACTGGATGGTCAAGGACTAGGATAGGGCGTCGACCAGCACACCGGCCACCACGGCCAGATTGGCCACGACACCCAGAACCGGCGCCCAGATCGGGGCGGTAAAGCCCGGCGACGCCTGGCCGCGTGTCTTGTAGCGCACGGCCAGCAGCGCCGCATTGACCAGGGCGAAAACCAGGAGCGTCACGGTCGAGGCGGCGATCGCCAGCGGAGCCAAGGCACCGGACATGGCCAGAATCCAGATGAACAGCCCCGCAGCCGCGGTGGCAAAGACAGGGGTACGGCGCTGCGGGTGGACGACGGCAAAGATGGGCGCAGAGAGTTTGCGATTGGCCAGGCCGTAGAGCACACGTGACGCCATGATGATCTGCACCAGCGCGCCGTTGATCATGGCCAGGACGGCGATGATTGCCACCGGTGCGCCGGGCAGGCCCGTGGCCTGTTCGAACACCGCCGCCAGCGGCCCGCCCTCCTCGGCCAGCACGGCCGGGTCCATCGTGTTGACCGCGACAAAGGACACGGCGACATAGAGCACGGATGACACCGCCAGGGTGATCAGGATGGCCAGCGGAATGGTGCGCTGCGGCCGGCGCGTTTCCTCGGCCATGTTGACGATGTCCTCAAAGCCGATAAAGGCGAAGAAGGCCATCACCGAGGCCGCGAAAATCCCGGCCCAGGGCAGACCATCGACCGGCGGTTCCGGCCAGGCCGGTGCCTGCAGCGCATCGGGTGCCGCCACGGCGATGATCAAAAGCAGGCCCGCCGCCTCGATCAAAGTGATCGCCCCGGCCATCCAGATCGAGGTTCGAACGCCCCACGCCGCCACCGCCACCAGCAGGGCCAGCGCCCCGGTGATCGCCAGCCAGCCCGGCACATCGACGAGCTCGCCGATATAGCCGGCAAAACCGTGCAGCACGACGGCGGAGGAAATGGAACCGGTCAGGGCGACACCATAACCGGCGATCGCCGTCACCCAGCGCCGGTCAAATCCGTTGGCGACATAGGCCGCCTCGCCGGCACTTTCCGGATAGCGCGAACCCAGCTCGGCATAGGACAGGCCGGTCAGGGCCGCCAAAGCGCCCGCCAGCAGGAAGGCCAAGGGCGCATAGCCCCCGGCCGCGCCCGCCATCTCGCCGACCAGGGCATAAATCCCCGCGCCCAGCGTAACGCCGACACCATAAAGCGTGAGCTCGAACGGCCCGATGACCCGGTTGAGTTTTGTCATGGCCTGCGCTTAGCAGAGCCTCCGCCCCACCGCTATAGACACGATCGCCGCAGGGGCTTTCATGGCAGCAAAGCGAGGTGATTTCGACAAGAGATCGCCACCAACAGCAAAAACCCGCGTCCCCACCCCGCCGCGCCGCACCTGGCTCTTGTGCGCGAACGCCACGCACAGTATCTCTCGCCCTCTTCCTGGGCCGGCTTAGCTCAGCTGGTAGAGCACCTGATTTGTAATCAGGGGGTCGGGGGTTCGAGTCCCTCAGCCGGCACCACCCTTCGCGCAGGAGGACCGCCTTTCCGGGCGGGTATCAGGGGGACATCCAAATGAATGCTGTCGCAGACAACCCGTCCATCGTCATTGCCGGAGCGGGCAGTATTGGCTGTTATGTCGGCGGGCGGCTGCTGGAGGCCGGGCGCCGGGTGAGATTCCTGGGCCGTGACCGGATCAAGGCCGAGCTGGCCGAGCATGGTCTCCAGCTGACCCGGTTCGACGACACCAACATCGCCCTGCCCGCCGCCGATATCAAGATGTCCAGCGCGATGGAGACCCTGGCCGGGGCCGACATCATCCTGGTTGCCGTCAAGAGCGGGAATACGGCCGAGATCGGCGAGGCCATCGCCGCCCACGCGCCCGCCCATGCGGTCGTGGTCAGCCTGCAAAACGGCGTCACCAATGCCGACCGGTTGAGCCAGCATGTCGGTGACCGTCCGGTCGTGGCCGGTATGGTGCCGTTCAATGTCGCCGCCCTGGGTGAGGGACGCTTTCACCAGGGCACGTCCGGCACAATCCTGATTGCTGAGGGCGTCACCGGTCTGCGCGACGGACTGAATTGTGCGAACCTCGAGGTCGAGACCAGCGATGACATGCCCGCCGTGATGTGGGGCAAGCTGATGATCAATCTCAACAATGCCCTCAACGCCCTGTCCGGCCTCCCGCTCAAACAGCAGCTGGAGAATGCCGGCTGGCGAGGCCTGATGGCGGACCAGATCGCCGAGGCCATGGCCCTGCTCAAGGCCGCCGGGATCAAGCCCAAACCGGCCACACCTCTACCCCCGGCCCTCATCCCCTTCGTCCTGCGCCTGCCAACCCCGATCTTCCGCATCGTCGCGGCACAGATGATCAAGATCGACCCCCTCGCGCGCTCCTCCATGTGGGAAGACCTCGACAAACGCCGCTCGACCGAGATCGACGAACTCCAGGGCGCGGCGCTGGAACTGGCCGGCCAGGTCGGAATGGAATTGCCACTGTGCGCGCGCGTGGCCGAGCTGGTGAAGGCGGCCGATGCGGCCAAGGCCGGTTCGCCGGGCCTGAGCGTGGAGGACGTGCGGGCGGGGGTTTAGGGAATCCCCAAGACCTTTCGCCACACCCCACTGCCAATTCCGGCGACCAGTGCTAAGTCTCCTGCATGAAAAGGAGAGCCCATGCTGCTCACGGTCGATCGGCTTGAAAAATCATTTGGTGACGGCGCGGCCCGGCAGCGTGTGTTGCAGGGGGTCAGCCTGTCGCTGGAAGCCGGTGAAAGCCTGGCGGTGACGGGGGAGTCCGGGTCGGGCAAGAGCACGCTCCTGCACCTGATCGGCCTGCTTGATCAACCCGATGCCGGCACGATCACGCTCAAGGGCGAGGTCATCTCCGAACTGGACGAGGCCGGACGCGCAGCGCGGCGGCGTGATACGATCGGGCTGGTCTTCCAGCAATTCAATCTCGTGCCCTCAATCACTGTAGCGGGCAATCTGGCGCTACAGGCGCGGCTGGCGAAGACGCATGACCCGGCCTGGATCGAGACACTGGCTGAGCGACTGGGCCTGACGGATTATCTGGCCCGCTATCCCGAACAGCTTTCCGGGGGCCAGCAGCAACGCGTCGCCGTGGGCCGGGCGCTAGCGACACGGCCGGCGCTTTTGCTGGCGGATGAACCGACCGGCAATCTTGATGAAGACACGACCCAGGACGTGCTCGCCCTGATGCTGGAGCTGTGCAGCGACAGCGGCACGGCGCTGGTGATGGCAACGCACTCGCAGGCCGCCGCCAAGCAATTGACCCGGCATGAACACCTGACCGGTGGAATGCTGTCGTGACCCTGACGGCGCTGATCGCGCTTTTATCGCACTGGCGCCGCAAGCCGGGCCAGCTGGCCACGCTGATCATCGGGCTGGGCCTCGCCACAGCGCTATGGACCAGCGTGCAGGCGATCAATGCCGAAGCGCGGGCCAGCTATGATGAGGCCAGCGCCACGCTGGGCGGCGGTACGGTGATGGTGCTGACCGCAGCGGACGGGCGCATTCCCGTTTCGACCTGGTCACGCCTGCGCCGTGATGGCTGGGCCGCCACACCGGTGATCGAGGGCGAATTCATTGCCGGTCGCGAGCGCTTCACCCTGCGCGGGATCGAACCGCTGAGCGCGCCGGGCGGCGAGGCCGCCATCGCCCCGGGAGACCAGGCCCTGGGCCTGGCTTTCCTCACAGCGCCGGGATTATTGCTGGTGGCCCCGGAAAGCGTTGAGGCTTTAAGGGCCATGGACGGCCTGCCGCCGGTCGAGGCCAGCGCGGCAGTGGCGCGCGGCGAGATCATCACCGATATCGCGGTCGCCGCCCGCCTGCTCGGACGCGGCGATCAGATCGACGCCATTCTCGTCGATACAAGCGCCCGGTCAGGGCTAACGCCGCTCGATCAGCTAGTGCCCGAGCTGGAGCGCCGTACCGGGACCTCCAATGGCGAAGTCGCGCAGTTGACCGGAAGCTTTCATCTCAATCTGACCGCTTTCGGCTTTCTCTCCTTCGCCGTCGGCCTGTTCATCGTCTATGCCGCCATTGGCCTGGCTTTCGAACAACGCCGCGCCACGCTGCGCACGCTGCGGGCGCTGGGCACGCCGGTCTGGTCGATCATGGCGGCTCTGATCCTCGAGGCCTTGGCCCTAGCGCTGCTGGCCGGGGCGATCGGCGTGGTGCTGGGTTATGTCGTCGCCAGTGCGCTCTTGCCTGGCGTCGCAGCGACTTTGCGCGGGCTTTACGGCGCCAGTGTTTCCGGTGCCCTGGCCGTGCGCCCGGAATGGTGGGTGTCCGGCTTTGCCATCGCCGTGCTCGGCGCGCTGGCCGCCACCGCGCTATCGATCCGCCGCGCCGCCACCCTGCCCCTGCTGGCCTCGGCCCAGCCGCGTGCCTGGGCGCTGGCCTCAGCACGGCGCTTTGTGCAGCAGGCGATGGTCGCCGGCGGGCTGCTCCTCATCGCAGCCCTGATCCCGCAATTCTTCTCCGGCATCATCGCCGGCTTTGCCCTTCTGGCCTGTCTCCTCGTCGGCGCCGCGGTGATCCTGCCGCCCGCCCTCGCCCTCGTCCTGCACCTGATCCAGCGCATCGCCCGCGGCCCGATCGCGGAATGGTTCCTCGCTGATACACGCCAGCAATTACCCGGGCTCTCCCTTGCCCTGATGGCGCTGATGCTGGCCCTGGCAACCAATATCGGTGTCGGCACCATGGTCTCCAGCTTCCGCCTCACTTTTGAAGGCTGGCTCGATCAGCGCCTGGCCGCCGAGCTTTATGTCACCACCAGCGACGAGGCACAGTCCGAACAGATCCGCCAATGGCTCGAGCCGCGCACCGATGCGGTGCTGCCGATCTGGAATGCCGACACCGAGATCGCCGGCCGGCCGGGCGAGGTCTATGGCGTCATTGATCACGCCACCTATCGTGACAACTGGCCTTTGCTGACGGCCACGGAGGATGCCTGGGACGTAATCGCAGCCGGCGATGGCGTGCTGGTCAATGAGCAAAGCTGGCGCACGCTCGGCCTCAGCCTGGGCGATCCGGTTGAACTGGACAGCGGCAGCCCGCTCACCCTGGTCGGTGTCTATTCCGATTATGGCAATCCCAATGCCCAGGCGATTATCGGCCTCGACGCCCTCACCGCGCGCTATGGCGAAACGGTCTCACGGCTGCGCTACGGCCTGCGCCTGGCGCCGGAGGAGGTCGCGACACTGTCCGAGGCGCTGCAGGCCGAATTCGACCTGCCGGCCAATGGCGTGATCGATCAGGCCTCGATCAAGGCCTTTTCGCTCGCCGTGTTCGAGCGCACATTTGCGGTCACGGCGGCGCTCAACGTGCTGACCCTGTCGGTGGCCGCCTTTGCCATGTTCGCCAGCCTTTTAACGCTCGCCTCCATGCGTCTGCCGCAATTGGCCCCGGTCTGGGCGCTGGGTCTGAGCCGGGCGAGCCTAGCCAGGCTGGAGCTCTTGCGCGCGAGCGTGCTGGCGCTATTGACTTGGCTCATCGCCCTGCCGACCGGACTGATTCTGGCCTGGGTGCTGCTGGCCGTGGTGAATGTCGAAGCCTTTGGCTGGCGCCTGCCCATGCATGTCTTCCCGCTCGACTGGCTGATCCTGGCCGGTCTCGCCGTCCTCGCTGCCCTGATCGCGGCGCTCTTGCCCGCACGCAGCCTGATCAAGCGGCCACCGCGCGAGTTTCTCCAGATTTTTGCCCAGGAGCGCTGAGTGATGCGGATTGTTCTTTTGCTCCTCGCAGCGATCCTTCTGAGTGCTCCGGCAACGGCGCAAGGCTTCGCTGGTCTGGGCACCGAGGTTGAAGGTTTCGCCACGCCCCAGCGCGGCACGCGTTTCGACTTCCCCGCCGATCATGGTGCCCATCCGGAGTATCGCATCGAATGGTGGTATCTCACGGCGGTTCTGGAAGACGCAGACGGCACACAATACGGCGCGCAATGGACGCTGTTTCGCTCGGCCCTGGAGCCACAGTCGGGCGACGGCTGGCAATCCCCGCAGCTCTGGATGGGGCATGCCGCCGTGACGACACCGACGGCACACTACCACGCCGAACGCCTGGCCCGCGGCGGGCTCGGTGTCGCCGGTGTCGAAGCCTCCCCGTTCGAGGCCTATATCGATGAATGGGTCATGCGCAGCGCCAGCGACCGCCTCGTGCCCGGCGAAGACGCCCTGTCCGCCCTCGACCTGAGCGCCCGCGGTGAGGAGTTCAGCTACGCCCTCGCGCTCGACGCCGAAGGCCCGCTGGTGTTTCACGGCGATCATGGCTTTTCGGTCAAATCCGCCGGCGGCCAGGCGAGCTATTACTACACCCAGCCCTTCTACCGCCTCACCGGCACGCTTGCCCTGCCCGGCGGCGATGTCGAGGTCACCGGCCGGGCCTGGCTCGACCGCGAATACTCCTCGCAGCCCTTGTCAGAGACACAGCTCGGCTGGGACTGGGTCTCCTTCCATCTCGATAGCGGCGAGAAACTGATGGGCTTCCAGCTGCGCCAGAGCGATGGCAGCGTCTACACCTCTGCCAGCTGGATTACCGCGAACGGTGAACTCACCACCTATGCCGATGGCGACCTCACCCTGACCGCGCTTGAAACCGCGGCGGTCGCCGGATGTAACGTCCCGGTGCGCTGGCGCGTCGAACTTCCGGCCCGCGGTCTCGAAGTCGAGATTTCAGCCATCAACGCACAGAGCTGGATGCCGACCCTGTTTTCCTACTGGGAAGGCCCCGTTTCGGTTGAGGGCAGCCATGGCGGGCGCGGGTATCTGGAGATGACGGGGTATGGGGAGTAGGTGGGCTGGGCAGCGCGAGAACTTGTGAGGAATTGATGCGCGGAAATGGGTGGGTGCCCCGGTTTATTCCGAGTTTATTCCTTGCCGCGGCTCCAATGCCGCCAGATCACACACCCCAGCAGAAAACGGGGACACGTACCGTTTAATGGCGCGGCACCCTGCAACACGAGTGAGAAATCAGAACGGAGAAATTGGTACGTGTCCCCGTTTATTTCAGCCAATTGCTACGCTCCATGATCTAGTAACGAGAGCGCCGCCGCCGTCGGTTTTACCAGTACACATGAAATACGTTTGTTTCACTCCTGTCGACGCGGCCTTCAGTCAATCCGAGGCGATTGATGCATCCAAGTGCTAGGTTTTCCGCATTCAATGCGCTCCGGATTAGATCCAAGAGACGCTGCACCCAATCGCCCAACTCGGCCAATCCAACCTCGAATTCGTATCGCAAATCTGGATAGCAAGCATCAACGAGCATAACGCGAAGCTGCCGCGAAGGCCCGCTGAAATCGATCAACACCTCAGGGCCACCTTCGAAAATAATCTTGGTTGACCCGGCCATCATCGCTGAACGGTAAAAAGTCGCTGATAACGCGTGAAGGAGAGCAACCGCATTCGTATCGCCAACGATATAGTTCCTCTCCGGCGAGGACACTATGACGTTTATAGTGATGAATATCGGCCACCCTTCAAATTTGGCGGAACTGTCCTGTCCCTGGGAGAAGGGGTTTTCAATACCGGTGAGTTTAAAATCGAGCAACATTATGGATATGGAATTGGATAGAGTGATCGAACTTGGTGCGTAAAGGGACCATTTATGTCCATGTTTGGGGATAGAACCAATCTAATTCCGTGAAGCGCCAGACCATCCGCGTTCCAACCGGCGTTGGCAAAGCCGACCTAAAAAAAAACGGGGACACCTACCATTTAGTAGCGCGCTACCCAGCGAAAACTCGCAAGAAATTGGTACGGGGAAATCGGTACGTGTCGCCGGCTATTTTCATTGTAATGGCGGGCGCTGTGAAGTCGAACGACTATTTCCCCCGACTTCATGTCGGGGCCTGGCGTTATCCCGGCGTTGATGACTCTTAGCGCTGACGGTTCCTCGAGTCATTGACGGATTTGTTTCCGCGAGGCCCCGGAATAAATCCGGGGGAAAATGTGGCTTTATATCAACACCTAACGCCCTCATCTCGCGCTCGATCCGGGACCGCGATGGCGTCGAGCGTGACCTCTCGAGGTCCCGGATCGAGCCCGGGATGAGGGCAAATAATCCCCGGTCGGTGGCGCTGGACGATAATCCTCCCCAGCTCCCGGGATGAGAGGCGATGTGCACGTCGATATCGCCCGGAAGCCAGCGGAGCCTGTCCGCGGTGGGTGCGGTGACGCGTATCCACCTCCGGCAGGGCGTCGAGGGAGGTCGCAGCGGCACTAGACGACCGACCGCTCCTATCTCCCCGGTTGGACACGGTCCGGAGACGGTCCGGGAAAGCTCCGCGTGCGGGATGCCCGGTCATGCCACACAAACACATACTAGAGATCCGGCACGGCCGGCATTCCGCACATCCTCTCCTCTCGGCCAGGAATTCCTGGCCGGGCGAGAACCCTTGTCTGGATGGTTGCGGAATGGAGATTTTCAATGAAACGCCATCGCTGGATGAACCCCACGGCGCGTGAGCCGACGCGGGTCTAAACTGAACCGTTATCCCCCGGTGGCCGCGTCGTGGTCATCCGGGGGATGGCGACTGCTGAGACAGGAGCCGGCAGTCATCCGGCCTCCCCCGCGGGAGGGGGAGGTGGCCCGAAGGGTCGGAGGGGGGGCCTGGCCCCGGCCACCACATACGATCACTTCCCCCCTCAGCCTGGCCGCTCTTCGAGCGTCCAGACAGCTCCCCCCCGCGGGGGCGCCCGGCGTTAAGGTAGACCAATGATCTGAAATAGAGCGGTGGTGCTGGCGGCCTAACCCCGCCCCGCCCGCTTCTTCTTGCGCTGCCAGCGTTTCCAATAGGGCTCGACAAACAACCAGATCCCCGTCGCCCACAGGACCAGCAGGATTACGCCCACCGGCAGAAAGATGAAGGTCTTCACCCAGTCGGCGAAGAAGCTGCCGTCATGGATTTGCTCGAACAGGTCGGAGCGGCGGTATTGCAGTGACAGGGTTTCCAGCGTCACCAGATCGATCTGGGCTTCCCAGCGATTGGGGGCGATGAATTTGGCGATGCCGCGATCGGAGCGGATGTCGATGCGGTCGAACTCTTCCCAGGCGGTGATCTCCAGCTCCTCGATCGCCACGGCAGCGGCATAGAGTTCGGCCAGTGTCGTCTCCGGCGGGCCGGTCACCTCGATGGCGCTGCGCTGGGTCGGCGGCTGGATCCAGTCGACATCCTTCTTGAGCATGAGAAACAGGCCCGCGACGATAATGATACCGAGCGGGAGCATGGCGATAGGCGAGGCCCAGTGATGGATGTCGCGGAGAAGCTTACCGATTTTCATGGCCGCGCATCGTCCTCATGACGGCGGCCGGGTCAAGCGGGTAAAGCGGCACGGCTCATCTCTTTATAAGCGAACCGCCCCTTCTCTTTTCCCCCAGCCCGGTTATGGTCTCCGCTTCCTTTTTTGATGGGGAGACAATCATGCGAGGATTAATCTGCGCAGTCCTGCTCGGCGTTCTGCCGCAAGCGGCCTGTGCACAGGCCGAAGATGACACCGCTAGCGGTCCGATGAATGCGGGCACGTTTACGGGTATGGAGTTCCGCTCCATCGGCCCGGCCCTGATGTCCGGCCGTATCAGCGACATCGAGATCATGCAGGATGATCCGGCAACCTGGATTGTCGGCGTCGGTTCCGGCGGTGTCTGGCGCACCGAGAATGCCGGCACGACCTGGACCCCGATCTTTGATGATACGGGCGTCTATTCCATCGGTACGGTGACGGTTGATCCGAACAATCCGCACACGATCTGGGTCGGCACCGGCGAAAACCATGGCGGTCGTCACCTGGGCTATGGCAATGGCGTCTATCGCTCGCGCGATGGCGGTCAGAGCTGGGACCATCTCGGCCTGGAAGCCTCCGAGCACATCTCCGAAATCCTCATCCACCCCGATGACAGCAATACGATCTGGGTCGCCTCCCAGGGCCCGCTCTGGTCCTCCGGCGGCGAGCGTGGCCTCTACAAGTCCACCGATGGCGGTGAAAGCTGGAACCTCGTCCTGTCCGCAGGCGAATGGACCGGTGTCACCGATATCGTCATGGACCCGCGCAATCCCGATCGCCTGGTCGCAGCGACCTGGCAGCGTCACCGTACCGTGGCGGCCTATATGGGTGGCGGTCCGGAGAGCGGCATCCATGTCTCCGATGATGGCGGCGAAACCTGGCGTGAAGTGACGTCCGGCCTGCCGAGCGGAAACATGGGCAAGATCGGTCTCGCGATCTCGCCGCAAAACCCGGACATCGTCTATGCCGCGATTGAAACCGATCGTCGCCAGGGCGGCATCTATCGCTCGAGCAATCGTGGTGAGAGCTGGACGATGATGTCAGACACCGTCTCCGGCGGGACCGGTCCGCACTATTACCAGGAGCTCTATGCTCACCCGCACCATTTCGATCGGATCATCCTGGTCTCCAACACGACGCAGATCTCGTCGGATGGCGGCGCGACTTTCCGCGATCTGAACAATGAGACCAAGCACGTGGACGACCACGCGATCGGTTTCCATCCGACGCTGGAAGACTACATGCTGTTCGGGTCGGATGGCGGGCTCTACGAGACCTTCGACGGTGACGCCACCTGGCGCTTCATCTCCAACCTGCCGATCACCCAGTTCTACGATATCGCCCTGGATGATGCCGAGCCGTTCTACAACGTCTATGGCGGCACCCAGGACAACAACACCCAGATGGGCCCCTCGCGGACGGACAGCCGTCACGGCATCCGCAATTCCGACTGGGAAATCACCCTCTTCGGTGACGGTCATGAGCCGGATGTCGAGCCGGGCAATCCGGACATCGCCTATTCCAGCTGGCAGCAGGGCAATCTGGTCCGCTTCGATCGCACGACCGGTGAGATCGTCTATATCCGGGCCCAACCGCAGCCGGGCGAACCGGCCGAGCGCTTCAACTGGGACGCGCCCATCGTCGTCTCCTCGCATCAGCCGACCCGCCTCTATCACGCCTCCCAGCGTGTCTGGCGCTCCAATGATCGCGGTGACACCTGGACGCCGATCTCCGGTGACCTGACCCGCGATGAGGACCGCATGCAGCTGCCCATCATGGGCCGGCAATGGTCCTGGGATGCGGGCTGGGACGTCTATGCCATGTCCGTCTACAACACGATCAGCGCCCTGGCCGAGAGCCCGGTCGATGAGAATGTGATCTATGCGGGCACGGATGATGGCCTGATCCAGATCACCACCGATGGCGGCGAGACCTGGACGGAAACCGAAACCGGCGATATCCGCGGCGTTCCGGACGTGGCCTATGTCAACGACTTCGAGCCCTCGCGCTTTGATGCCGGCACCGTCTACATGGCGCTGGATAATCACAAGTATGGCGATTACACGCCCTACCTCCTGCGTTCCGACAATAATGGCCGCACCTGGCGCATGATCACCAATGGTCTGCCGGAGAACACGCTGGTCTGGCGGATCGTGCAGGATCACGAGAACCCGAACCTGTTGTTCATCGGTACCGAATTTGGTGTCTATTTCACCATTGATGGCGGCGATAACTGGGTCCAGCTCTCTGCAGGCATGCCGCCGATCCCGGCCCGTGACCTGTTGATCCATGAACGCGAAGACGACCTCGTCGTCGGCACGTTCGGCCGTTCCATCTATGTCCTCGACGACATCACGTCGCTGCGTGAGGTTTCCGAGGAGATGCTGGCCAATGAGACCCGCCTCTTCCCGGTCCGCCGGGCCTGGTGGTACCAGCAGCAGCACGAGCTGAGCTTCGGCTTCCGCGGTTCCCAGGGCGATGGGTATTTCCAGGCTCCGAACCCGGATTTCGGTGCGACCTTTACCTACTACATGGCTGAAGGCCTGCAGACCTCCGAACAGGTGCGCCAGGAAGCGGAAGCTCCGCTGGTTGAAGCCGGTGAGGACACGCCGTTCCCCGGCTTTGACGTCATCGAAGCGGAACGCCGCGAGGCACCGCCGCGCATGTGGCTGGTGATCCGCGATGTCGACGGCAATGTCGTGCGTCGCATGGCCGGTCCGACCGGTGCCGGTTTCCACCGCGTCACCTGGGACCTGACCTATCCGGGCACCGGAGCGGTCACGCAGCCGGATACGCCGGACAGCGACACCTCAGGCTTCCTGGTCGCCCCGGGCAGCTATTCCGTCGAGCTTGTGCGCCAGCACAATGGCGAGACCGTCACCATCGGCGAAGCGCAGAGCTTCCAGGTGGAACGTCTCACCGAGGGCGCCCTGCCCGGCTCGCCGGATGATGAAGTCGTGGCTTTCTGGGAACGCCTGGCCGACATGCAGCGCCAGGTCTCCGCAGCCAATGCCTCGATCGGCCAGACCGAACAGCACCTCGCCGTGCTGCAATCGGCCCTGTACCGCTCACGCACGGCTCCGGGTGATCTCGACGCCCAGCTTGAGGCCCTGCGCCAGGAGCTCTTCTCCATCCAGGAAGCGCTCGGCGGCAACCAGACGACGCAAGGCATGTTCGGCGCCGAGCCGTCCACGGTCGGCTCGCGTCTGGGCTTTGCGGCCCTGGGCACCGGGAACTCGACCTATGGCCCCAACCCGGCGCATGAAGCGCAGCTGGGCATGGCCGAGGAAGAGTTTGCCGGCATTCGCGAGCGCCTGATGACGCTTACGGATGAGCGCATCCCGGCCTTCGAAGAGGCGCTTTCCGGTGTCAACGCACCGTGGACGCCGGGCCGCACCATGCCGCCGTGGTAGGACACGGCTGAGCGGTCTCGAATCGCGAACCGGGCCATCGGACCAATTTCACGGTCTGATGGCCCGGGTCTTGTCCGATAGCGGGCGCAAATAAGGCAAACACGTTCAGGCGCGGTAATATTCGGGCCTGATTTGCCCGCATCGATCCGGAAAATCTCAACTTCCAGCACGCACGGCCTGGCCGCTCGCGCCTAGCGCTAGCTGGGAAATCGCTCGCGGCCCCGTTATAAAACAACTGCTTGCGACAGTGTGACCTTGGGGATGGAGCGCCAGCCCCACTCCGCCCCAATCCAGTCTCAATTCTTACAAATTCGACACCTAGAAATGGAGGTGCGAGGGACTATCACAGCACACATCAGAGCGTTTGGGGCTTCGCTCGGGGGGAAGGGTCTTGTCGAAGGAAACACAACCGCGCCGGAAGCGGCCATGGTTTTCGCTGATTATGATGTCCATCGCGGTCAGCAGCGTCATCACACTCTATAATACCGGAGCTCTGAACGCGGGTCAGAGCAGTTTCGGCCAGCGACTGTCCGACATAGTCGAACGTTTGAGCCGCACCGCCGCGCTCGCATCCGCGGGCGGGCCGACCGCGATCACCCTGGCCGATGTCGGGGCGGATGAAGGCCTGCTCCTGGCCGGCTACCCGTCCTATGCTTCGATCCGCCTGCCGCGCATCCGTGATGCCAATGTAGAGGACATCCAGGTCCGTATTGTCGGCAAGCAGGAAGTCTCGGCCCGGACTGTGGCCTCGATCCGGATCATGGCCAATGGGCGCAGCGTTTCCGAACGCGTGCTGTCTGCCGGTGTCCGTGACTTCGAATGGATCCTGCGCCTGCCGACGAGCGCCTGGAATGGCGAGGACATCAATCTCAGCTTCCAGCTGCTCGGCGATCTGCCCGATGATCTGTGCCACGACGAACGCTCGGTCGGCGCGGTCGTGCATGTCGATGCGGTTTCGGCTATCGAATTCTCGATCGAGGACGAGATCAGTTCCGTGCGCGATGTTGTGGCGCTTCTGCCCAATGACATCGCCATCTCGATCCCCGATGAGGACAGCGGTGAGCGCTTCACCGAGCTTGGTGTTCGCCTCGGCGAGCGCCTGACCCGGCTGGGCTATCGCGTCCGCTTCGTCAGCGCGCAGACGGCGCGCACCGGCGGCATAGCTGGCCGCGGCCTGATCATGCTCGACAATCCAGAGGCCCTGCGCGGTGCCGGGTTTGAAACTCCCAATGCCGAGGATGACAGCCTGGTCTGGCGCCGCAATGGCCTCGCCTTCCTCGGCCTGACGGAGCCTGAAGACATGTCCGCAGTCGGTTTCCTGACCGGTGCGGTCCTGTCGGTCGCGCGTTCGAGCGCTGTGGGGTCGACTGAGTATGTCGACCAGATCAGCCGCCAGAACCGCGTCACCTTCGACGCGCTCGGGATCGATACCAGCGTGCAGCAGGTCACCCAGACGCGCAGCTGGACCGTCGATTACGAGGCCGCGCAATATCCCAGCGGTTATGCGCCGAGCCGCGTGCAGCTGGATATTCGTCTGCCGGAAGGTCCGGGCGATTTCACCAATCTGGTGCACACCATGCTCAACGACCAGATCATCGGCAGCCAGCACCTGGAAACCGGCCGGCTGAACTCGGTCACCGTTGACCTGCCTGCCAATATGCAGTCGCTCAACAACACCCTGAAAATCACCATCCAACGCCATCGCGAGCTCGGGGGCTGTGCTGTCACGGCGCAACGTTACCCGGTGCAGCTGGTCGAGACCTCGCACCTGTCCTACGAGGCCGGGCGCCCGGTTCTGCCGGGGCTGGCCGGTCTGCCTGCGGCATTCGCAGAAGGCGTAGAGTTGCGTATTCCGGCAGAGCTGAGCGGCGAGACGCGCCTGGCCGCGCTCAGCTTCCTGGCCGGAGCCGCTGCCAAATTCGTGCCCGTAGGTGTGGACTACACGCTGGTGCCGGTCAGCGACACCAACACCTCGACCAGCCGCACGCCCTTCATCGCTGTCAATCACATCCCGGCCAATGCCTCGGCACGCTCGGTGATTGATGATGGTGCGCTGCGTCTGCGCGATTCCGGTGAACTGCGTGCGGCGGAGATCACCAATGTCACCGGCCTGACCGTGCTGGAACGTGTCGCATCGGAGGTTCCAGCTCCGACGCGCCGCAATCCCAACCGGGTCATTTCGGTGCCGGGCCTGATCGGCTTTGCCCAGCCCGGAGCCTCGCGCCTGAGCGGGGCACCGATCGGACGCACATCGATCGCCATCCTGCACAATGACGCCTCGGCCCTTGAACTGAACTAGGTGTTATTACCGGACACAGAAAGCCCCGCCCCATCACCCGATGCGGCGGGGCTTTTTCGTTGTTCCGCGCTAGGCTTTCTGCCGGCGCCGTGCGCGCGCGAGCGCCTCGGCCGGGTTGGCCGGGTCGAGGGCTTTCTGGATCCAGTTGCGGCGGCGTGGCGTACGCTCCCGTGACAATGGCATGGGCGCTTCAAAGGCCCGCTCCGATGCCCGGTCGGGATAGACGAGCGTCAGCACCGCGCCGAGCGTGTAGTAGGAACGTAACAGGCGGAAGCCCATATAAAACGGCATATAGAGGACCAGATCTGGCCGCCCCCACAGCGTCACCACACAACAGGCCATGACAAAGGGCATGCCGAGCAGGACGGCGAGCACGGTCTGGATTTCCGGGTGCAGATACACCCCGCCATAAACGAAGTAGAGAATGGCCCCGAAAATCGCCAAAGGCGCCATCATCGCCCGCCGCGCCCCATTCATCAGCGTGAAGGGCAAAACGACCGAGCCGGTAATCGTGCGACCTTCGAACAGGATGCCCCGGTTATGCGCGGTCACGTGATACAGGCTGCGGAACCAGCGCGTCCGTTGCTCGCGCAGATGCACCATGGATTCGGGCACTTCGGTGCGGAAACGAATGCGCGGATCGGACACTGCGCGGAAGCCCAGATTGGTCATGCGCAGGACGATATCGGTGTCCTCGCCATTCATCTCTTCGGTAATACCCCCGGCCTGGATCAGGATGTCGCGGCGATAGACCACAAACATGCCGGGCACACCGATAATCCCGTTAAAGGCGCCCAGAGCGACCTGGGTAAAGCCATGCCGGTTGAGCACCTCTATCGTGCGGAACTTGCTCAGCGTGCCCTTATTGCTCAGCGGCAGGGGCAATCCGCCGACGACACCCACACGACGGCTGGCGAAATGGCGCATCGCCTTGCGCAGGGATTTCGGCTCGATCACCGTGTCTGCATCGATGCGGACGATATATTCCTCATCGATCAGATTAATACCGTGATTGAGCGCCTTGGCCTTGCCGGGAACCGGGCTGTCTATGACCTCACCACGGGCACAGCGGCAATTATCCAGCGCCTCCTGCGCCACGCGGGCGGTCTCGTCGCTGGAGCAATTGTCCATCAACACGATGCGGACCGGGCCATCATAATGGCCGGCGGCTTCGTCAATCGCGTCAATCGTCTGGGCAATCAGATGCGCTTCATTATGCGCCGGCACGAGCACGGCGATCGGCGGGCTGAACTTGCGCCAGCCGGAGAAGAGATTGCGGGTCAGGCCGATCAGACCCAGGGTCATGGTCAGAACCTGCTGGGCCAGAAACACGCCCGGCCCCATACCGCCCAACAGGGCGATAGCATGTAATTGTTCCAGTTCCGGCGCATACCAATACGCCATCACGGCAGCGAACAGGCCGGCGAAAGCGGTCACAGTGATCAGCAGCGTGTATTCCCAGATCCGCCCCCGCCGCCGCAAGGGCGAGCGCGAATCCACCGGCAGGCGGGCCTGGCTCAATATCGTCTGCGGAAAAATGGCCAGCCCTACCAGGCCGACCAAAATCTGCTGTACTTGCACCGGCTAGGTCGAGGCTGCGTAATTCCAAGACAGAAAGGCCATGCCGTCGACAAAAAGACTGATCGCGACCAGTTTGGAGATCAGGGAGAAGCCCAGCCGCAGCTTGGCCCATAGCCCGCCATGTGCGTAGAGCGCATAGACCAGGAAAAAGACCAGGAAGAAGGTCCGGATCGGCAGGA
>NZ_JASBRW010000048.1 GCF_030149235.1 Maricaulis sp.
CGACAACCACGAAAAAATCCTGTTTGCGACCGATGAGAAGACCGGCCTCAAGGCCATCATCGGCGTGCACTCCACCGCAACCGGCCCCGGCGCCGGCGGCTGCCGCATGTGGTCCTATCCCAGCTCGGCCGAAGCGCTGGAAGATGTTCTGCGCCTGTCCCAGGGCATGAGCTACAAGAACATCATGGCCGGCCTGCCCATCGGTGGCGGCAAGTCTGTGATCATGAAGCCGGAGGGCGATTTTGACCGCAAGGCGCTGTTCGAGGCCTTCGGCCGCGCCGTTGAAAGCCTCGGTGGTCAGTACATCACGGCGGAAGATGTCGGTGTCAGCCCGGCAGACATGATGGCCGTGCGCTCCTCGACCAAGAATGTGGTCGGCCTGCCGGAAGGCCAGGCGGCGACCGGCGATCCGTCACCGGTGACCGCTGAGGGCGTGTTCCGCGGCATGAAGGTCTGCGTCGAGCGCGGCCTCGGCAAGTCCGACCTGTCCGGCGTGCGTATCGCCGTTCAGGGCGCAGCCGGCCATGTCGGAGCCTATCTCTGCGGCCATCTGGCCAATGCTGGTGCTGAGCTGTTCATCACCGACATCAACGAGCCGGGCCTGAAGGAGCTGGAAGCCGAGCACGGCGCCAAGATTGTCGGTCTTGATGAGATCTACGGTCTCGACGTCGATGTTTTCGCACCGTGTGCGCTGGGCGCCGTCATCAATGAAGACACGATCGACCAGATCCAGGCCAAGATCATCGCCGGTGCCGCCAATAACCAGCTCAAGACCCGCGAAATGGGTGCCGAGCTGCAAAAGCGCGGCAAGATCTACGCGCCGGATTATGTCCTCAATGCCGGCGGCATCATCAATGTGATGAGCGAGATTGGTATCGGCATCATGGGCAAGCCGGCCAGCGATTATGATAGCGGCTGGGTCGAGAACAAGCTGGTGGGTCTGGAAAAGACCCTCGGCGAGATCCTCGATCTGTCCGACAAGGAAGGCCGCCCGTCCAACATCATCGCCGACGAGATCGCTCGTAACCGTATCGAGGATGCGCGCTCCGGCAAGGTGATGGAAGACGCTTAAGAGCGCTCATTCCGCCAGAAGTTGCAGAAACCCCGCTCGATTGAGCGGGGTTTTTTGTATTCTGCATCAGGAGCGGTTGGCGACGATATGCGTAAAGGCCGTGTCCAGCTCTAGCCCTGTCCGGTCGCCCGCCCTCAGGGCGCTCGCAGCCGGTGCGTTGGCGTACCAGAGAGCGCCGTCAGCCGCTTTCAGGCTCAGCTGCCGTTCGGCGCCGGCATAGCGGCTTTCCACGACTTCAAATGTTTCGCCATCAACGGCGATCAGGCCGGCCGGCCGGATGATGACATCAACTGGCTTGCCCGGTTCGATATCCTGGCAGGCGAGGGCGCCGAACGGGGTTTCGACCCTGCCAGCCTCGACCTCGCCGGACAGGACATTCGCATCGCCGACCAGGCGCGCGGCCGCGGCACTCACCGGCTTGAACCACACGTCTTCCGGCGTTCCGGTCTGTACGATGACACCATCGAGCATGAGGGCCAGCGTGTCGGCAACGTCGAGCGCTTCCTCGGCGTCATGGGTCACAATCAGGGCAGCGGCGCCGGCCCGTTTCAGCGCGGCCACGGTGCGCGCGCGGACAGCGCTGCGCAGGCGCCGGTCAAGGCCGGAAAAGGGTTCGTCCAACAGCATGACTTGCGGCTTGGGCGCCAGGGCCCGGGCCAGGGCGACCCGTTGTTGCTCGCCGCCGGAAAGCTCGTGCGGGAATTTGCGGGCCTTGTCGCCCAGCTCAGCCGCTCCGAGCTGGACCATGGCCTGGGCCTTGCGGTCGGAACCGGTGAGGCCGAAGGCGACATTGTCGAGCGCGTTCATGTGGGGAAACAGGGCATAGTCCTGGAATACCAGTCCGACCTTGCGCTGTTCCGGCGGCAAATGGGTGCCGGCCTCGCTCCAGACGGTGTCACCGAAACGGATCTCGCCGATATCAAGCTGTTCCAGCCCTGCAATGGCCCGCAACAGGGTCGACTTGCCGCTGCCTGACGGGCCGAGCAAGGCTGTGACTTGGCCCGGTTGCAGGTCCAGATCCGCTCCTTTCAGCGCCGCATGCTCGCCGGCAAAGGTGCGGCAGGCACCACGTACCGTCAGATCAGTCATCGCGTTCCCCGGACTTCGCGTCCTGCGACAGGTAGCGGGCAACGAGCGCCATGGGAAGCAGGGCGGTCAGCGTAATCGCCAGGGAAGGAAGGGCGGCTTCGCCGAGACGTTCATCCGACGCGAAATTGTGGGCCGTGACGGCCAGGGTATCGAAATTGAAAGGACGCAGGATCATTGTCGCCGGCAATTCCTTGAGCACTTCGACAAAGACCAGCAGTCCGGCTGCGGCGACACCGGAGGCAATCAGCGGCCAGTGCACGCGGCGCAGCAGGGTCCAGCCCGTGGCACCCAATGTGCGGGCCGCCCCGTCCAGTGTCGGCGTGACGCGTCCCAGCGCGGTTTCAGCCGGGCCAATGGCCGCCGCAGCGAAGCGCGAAAGATAGGCAAAGATCAGGGCGCCGGCACCACCCGTGAGCAGGATCGGGAAGACCTCGCCCGTCATTCCGCGCCAGAGCGGGTCGAGCCAGCCCTGGATGCCGGAAAGGATGGCCAGCACGCCGACCGCCGCTACGGCGCCCGGCACTGCATAGCCCAGCCCGGCGAGCCGGGCCGCGCCGGTGGCGATGCGTCCGCGTGTGCGCAGGGCATAGGCGGTCAGGAGGCCGAGGCCCGCGGCGATGAGGGCGCTTGTCCCGGCCAGGAAGAGCGAATTGGCGGCCGCTTCCATGACGTCCGGCGTATAGGCCGCGTTCAGCGCGCGCCAGCCCAGGCGGGCGAGGGGAATGACCAGGCCGAGCAGCAGCGGCAGGGCGCACAGGGTGAGGGCACCCATGCCCGTCCATCCGGTCAGCTGCAATCGTGTGGCTGGGCGGTGCCGACCCGATGCCGCGCTGGTCCGTGCGCGTTGTCGCTGGGCGCGTTCCAGCGAAAAGATGAACAGGGCAATGAGCACCAGGACCAGCGAGAGCCGGGCTGCATCGAGTAGCGAGCCCGCGCCTGACCAGGCCCGGATCAGCCCAATCGACAGGGTAGGCGCGCCCAGATGGCTCACTGTGCCGTAATCAGCGAGGCTCTCCATGATGACCAGCGCCAGGCCGGCGGCGATGGCCGGGCGGGCCATGGGCAGGGCGACACGCCGGAAGGCTGTGAGGGGGCTGGCTCCGAGTGTCCGGGCGGCCTGCACGGCGTCGGCTGACTGGGCGGCAAAGGCGTCGCGGGCCAGCAGGTAGACGTAAGGGTAGAGTACCAGGGCGAACATCAGCCCGGCGCCCCAGGCGCCGCGAATGGTCGGGAAGAGCCCCGCCGTCGCGACATCAAGCGGACCCCCGGCCTGGCTCAGGTCCAGCCAGGCATAGGCGGCGACATAGGCCGGCATGGCCAGTGGCAGAACCAGAACCCACGAGAGGATGTCGCGGCCGGGGAAGGTACAGCGGGCGATGAGCCAGCCCAGTCCTGTCCCGATCACTCCCGCGCCGGCGGCAGCGATCAGGCCGACCTGAGCCGAGGTCAGCAGATACACCGGCAGCCGGGTTTCAGCGAGGTGGAGAAGGTAGTCGCTTGCTCCGCCGGACAGGGCAATCCAGGCGACAGCCAGAATGGGCGCCGCGCACACCAGGGCGGCCAGCACGGCAAAGGGCGTCAATGCCGGCCGGGCTGTTGCCTTGACAGTGCGGCCTGAACTCACGGCCAGTCGACGCGATCAAAGACGCGTTGCGCGGCGGCGTTATTCTCGCCCAGGACATCAATGGCGATGTCATCCGCGGTGAAGGGCAGCATTCCTGCGAGGACGTCATTGTCCCATTGCGAGTCGGCGATGACCGGGAATTCATTCGTCATTTCAGCAAATTTGCGCTGGGAGTCGGCTGACAGCAGGTATTCAATGAAAATCCGGGCCTCCTCGGCATTGGGGGCGTTGGCCGCGATGCCGGCGCCGGAGATGTTGACGTGCGTGCCGGTCGTTTCCTGGTTCGGGAAGACCAGGGTCGAAGCCGCCGCCACCGCGCGGTCCGCTTCATCATTCGAACGCGCCATCATGGCGTAATAATAGTGGTTCGTAATCGCCACATCACATTCACCCGCCGCAATACCGCGGAGCTGGTCTCGGTCACCGCCCTGCGGTGCGCGGGCCAGGTTGGCGGCAATCGCTGCGGCCCAGGCTTCGGCGGCTTCCTCACCTTCATGGGCGATCAGGCCGGCCAGAAGCGACTGGTTGTAGACATTGCCCGAACTGCGCACGCAGATCCGGCCTTCCCAGCGCGGATCTGCGAGGTCGGCGTATGAGGTGATCTCGCCGGCTTCGACGCGATCATTGGAATAGGCGATGACGCGGGCGCGGGACGCAAAGGCAACCCAGTGTCCATCCGGGTCGACCATATTGGCCGCAATACCGTCGATGTTGGAGAAATCGCTGACCGCGAACAGGCCGGCTTCTTCGGCGCGATGCAGGCGGGCGGCATCAACGGTAAGAATAATGTCGGCCGGGCTGCGCTCGCCATCGACCCGAACCCGTTCGATCAACTGATCGCCGCTGGCCTGAAGCACATTGACCTCGATACCGGTGGCTGCGGTGAAGTCTGCATAGACGGCTTCATCACTGGAGTAGTGCCGCGCCGTGTAGAGATTGACGGAACGAGCTTCGCTCTCCTCGCCAGAGGGAGCGGACTGGCTGCAAGCGGTCAATGCCGTGGCCGCGGCGAGGGCTGGAATCAGAAAGCGCATTTGAGGTCCAATCGGTCTGTTTCGCCGGTTGGATGCCACTATTGAGAACGTTTCGCAAGTATTGCGGGCAGAAACACCATGCGGCATTCCGTCCGGAATCGCCTTGATGGCTGCATCTGGTTGCAAAAGAGGGTGGAAATGGTGGGCGATACTGGGATTGAACCAGTGACCCCCTCGGTGTGAACGAGGTGCTCTCCCGCTGAGCTAATCGCCCGGAATTCCGGAAAGCGGCTTAATACGCACGGCCATCCGACGGGTCAACTACATGCGGGAGTTGAACAGCATCTGCATTTCATCTTGGGTGCGACAACTTGACACACCTTCATGCTCTCGTCATATTCCGCCAGCCCCTATATCACCCCGCGCACACCGGGGTGCCCAAGGCGTGGGCCCCGAATTCCACCGGATTGGAAATCAATACCGGCCGAAGCTTTTCCGGCCGCGTAGGAGGTTTTGTTGATGAGTAACGATCTGTGCACGCCGGATGGCGCGCGTCGCCTGAAATCCCGCATTGAAGCCTACTGGGCGGAGCGCGGCTATGACGTGTCTGTCGACCTGGTCGATGCGGGCTTCATGCCGGCAATGCGCTCGGCTCGTACCGACGTCCGTTCGAACCTGGTGAACGGCATGCCGCCGCGCCCGGCTAACGATCAGGGTCGCGAGCGCCGTACGGCCTAAGCAGACCTTGGCTGCCACAGGGCAGCCAGCGATTCAGGTACATGACTGAATTCATGAATCAGCCGGTCGGCTCCCAGCGAGCCGGCCGGCTGTTCGCTATAACCATAGCTCATAATCAGACAGGGCACGCCGGCCGCCCGGGCCGCGTCGGCATCGGGCGCGCTGTCGCCGACCATGCCGGCATAGCGGTGACCCTGACCCAGCGCATCGTGCACATGATCCGCCGCCGGCTTCTTTGCCGCCGTGCGCTCTGGCCCGATGACCCGGTCGAAATAGCGGCTCAACCCCAGCTTCTGCAGCAATAGATCGGACAGTACGGACGGCTTGTTGGTACACACCGATAGGCTGGCCCCGGCCTGTTGCATGGCGGCCAGGGTTTCCTCGACCTCGGGAAAGACCCGGCTCTCCGCCGCAACATCGGCCTTGTAGACCTCGATGAATTCGCTCACCAGCGCGACCGCGGTCTCATCCTCCAACGCGACACCCTGGCGCGCATGGGCCCGCTCGATAAGCGCGCGGGCGCCCCGGCCGACCATGGCGCGGACATCGTCCACCAGGACATCGCTCAGCCCGCGTGGTCGAATCACGGCGTTGAGGGCGCGCACCAGGTCGGGCGCGGTGTCGACCAGCGTGCCGTCGAGATCGAAAGCGATCGAGGCCTGGGAAAACAGCTCTGGGGCCAGGGAGTGCGGCATGATCGGAAGGCCTTGTCGATTGTTGTCAAAAGCATGCTTACGCGCTTAGTCCGGATAGGCTATAGCCCGAATACACATCCGCATCCTATTGATCGCAAAAGGAGGGTTGCATGACGCGTGCGCGCGCAGCCGTCATCCTCGCCGCCGGCCAGGGCACCCGCATGAAATCCAAGACCGTGAAGGTCCTGCACGCTGTTGGCGGCCGGGCCATGCTGGACTGGAGCGTGGAACTCGCTCATCAGAGCCATGCCGCGAAAACTCTCGTGGTCTATGGTGCGCACTCCCCGGCCGTTAAGGCCGCGGCCGAAGCGCTGGGTTGCGACACGGCCCTGCAGGACCCGCCGCAAGGGACCGGGCATGCCGTGCAATCCGCCCAGCATGCTCTGGCCGGGTTCGAGGGTGATGCCATCGTCCTTTATGCCGATACCCCGCTGATCCGGCCGGAGACCGTGGAGCGCGTGTTTGCCGCGCTGGGAGAGGGGGCTGGCGTGGCCGTCCTGGGCTTTCGCCCGGAAGACCCGGCCGCCTATGGCCGGCTGATAACTGACGACACCGGCCATCTGGACCGGATTGTCGAGTTCAAGGACGCCAACGCGCAGGAACGCGCCGTCAACCTGGTCAATTCCGGGGTGCTGGCCGCGCCGGCCAAGCTTTTGTTCGAGTGGCTCTCTCGGGTGACCAATGACAATGCCAATGGCGAGTACTACCTGACGGACGTCGTCGGGCTGGCGCGCGCTGACGGTCACAAGGCCGTTGTGGTTGAGGCCGATGCCGGAGAGGTTCTGGGCGTCAATTCGCGCACTGACCTCGCTGATGCGGAGGCGGCCTTCCAGCAACGCAAGCGGGCCGAGGCGATGGCGGCGGGCGTAACGCTGGTCGCACCGGAAACCGTTTTCTTCGCTCATGACACGGGCTTTGCCCGCGATGTGGTTATCGAACCCCATGTCGTAATCGGCCCGGGGGTCACCCTGGAGGAAGACAGCCGTGTGCCTGCTTTCAGCCGTCTGGGTGAAGAATAGGGTGCGAAGCCCGCCGCCGCCGCCTATATCCGGCAGGTGAGACCGGCGCCGGATCAATCGACGCTTGCCGCACCGCATCCGCGTGTGCCTTTTGAACAGAATGAGAAATGGCCGGTGCGGCTATCGTCCGCTCCGGTATCCCAAGGGAGAGCCGCCCCATGAGTGTTGCCGAACTGACCTCCGCCGCCGAACGCCTCAAGGATCAAAGCCTGTGGCAGACCAAGTCCTATATCGATGGGGAATGGGTGGAGGGCAGTGCCAGCTTTGCCGTCACCAATCCGGCCAATAATGCCTTGCTGGCCGATGTCGCCGATGTCGGGGCTGCTGGTGCGCGCCAGGCGGTTGCCGCAGCATCGCGGGCCTTCGAGACTTGGAAGAAGACATCGCCCTTCCAGCGTGCAGCGCTCCTAATGCGCTGGCACCAGCTGATCCTGGAAAATGTTGATGACCTGGCAGCCCTGATCACGCTGGAGATGGGCAAGGCCTATCGCGAGGCGCAAGGCGAGGTGGTCTACGGCGCCAGCTTTATCGAATGGTCAGCGGAAGAGGCCAAGCGCATCCACGGTGAAACCATGGCAACGCCGTTCCCGGGCACGCGCGGCTGGACCACGCGCCAGCCGATCGGTGTGGTCGCCTGCATCACGCCCTGGAACTTTCCCAATGCCATGATCACCCGCAAATGCGCCCCGGCTCTGGCTGCGGGCTGCACCATGGTGATCAAGCCGGCACCGGAAACGCCGTTGTCCGCTCTGGCTCTGGCCGTCCTGGCTGAGCGCGCCGGTATCCCCAAGGGCGTTTTCAACGTGATCTGCGGTGATGCCGAACAGCTTGGCCCGGTTATGACGGAAGCGCCGGACGTCCGCATGATCGGCTTCACCGGTTCCACCGCAGTCGGCAAGCTGTTGATGCGTCAGGCGGCCGATGGTGTGAAACGCGTCGCGCTCGAGCTCGGCGGCAATGCGCCCTTTATCGTTATGGATGATGCTGACCCCGAGGTCGCGGCCGATGGCATCATTGCCTCGAAGTACCGCGTTTCCGGTCAGACCTGTGTCTCCGCCAACCGCATCATCGCCCAGCCGGGCATTGCAGATGCGCTGGTCGCGGCGCTGCAAAAGCGCGTTGATGCCCTCAAGCCGGGCGATGGGTTTGATGGCTCCACCGATATCGGCCCGCTGATCCACCATGAGGCCGTTGAACGGGTCGACGCGCTGGTGAAGGACGCTCGCGACAGCGGGGCGACGATCCTGGCCGGTGGCAAGCCGCTGACCGACGAGCTGGGTGGGGCATTCTATGCGCCGACCCTGATCGAGGGTGGCAACCCGTCCATGGATCTGGCCTGTTTCGAAATCTTCGGCCCGGTGGCCTCGATCTACCGCGCCGAGACCGAGGATGAGATCATCAAGCTGGCCAATGACACGCCCTATGGGCTGGCCGCCTATCTCTACACCAATGATGTCACCCGCATTCACCGTATGACCGAAGCACTCGAGTACGGGATGATCGGCGTCAATGCGCCCATGGTCGGCGCTGCCTCGACACCGTTCGGCGGGGTAAAGGAAAGTGGCATCGGCCGCGAAGGCGGCAAGTGGGGTGTCGAAGAGTTCACCGAGTTGCGCTACGTCCTCCTCGGCGGGATCGAGTAATGAGCGATCGCCAGAAGACCCATGCCGCCGCAGCGGCGCTGGATTATATCGAAGACGGTATGACGATCGGCCTCGGTTCCGGCTCGACGGCGGAAATCTTCGTCCGCCTCCTGGCCGAGCGGGTTCAGGACGGGCTTTCCATCAAGGGTGTGCCGACCTCGGAGCAGACCGCCGATCTGGCCCGCGAGCTCGGTGTACCGCTGGTCGACGTCGATCATGTCGATCACATCGCGGTGACCGTGGACGGCGCTGACGAGGTGGACGGCCGCTTTCAGCTCATCAAGGGCGGCGGCGGACGGCATCTGCGCGAGAAGATCATCGCCCAGGCCTCAGACCTGATGGTGGTCATCGTCGATGAAGGCAAGCTTGTGGATACGCTGGGGAAATTCCCGCTGCCAGTCGAAGTCGACACCTTCGGCTTTTCCATCGCCGCCAAGCAGATCTTCGACGGCCTGCGCTCGGCCGGGGTGAAACAGCCCGACGTACACTTGCGCCGAAAGGGTGACGGGCTCGCCCCTTTCATCACGGATGGCGGCAACTACATACTCGACTGTGCTTGCGAGGCCATCCCGGATGCCCGCGCAGTCGACCAGGCGCTCAAGGCCATTCCCGGCGTTGTCGAGCATGGCCTGTTTATCAATCTCGCTCGCGTCGTGATTGTCGGTGAGGACAATCAGGCCCGGGTGATGGAGTTGTAGGCGGATCAAATGACCCAATACAATTACGACCTCTTCGTTATCGGCGCCGGTTCCGGCGGTGTGCGCGCGGCGCGCATGGCCAAGCGTCACGGCGCCGGCAAGGTTGCCGTGGCCGAGGAATATCGCGTCGGCGGTACGTGTGTGATCCGTGGCTGTGTGCCCAAGAAACTGCTCGTCTACGCCAGCGAGTTCTCCAAGCAGTTCAAGCTCGCTGAGAGCTTTGGCTGGGATGTTGGCGAGAGTACGTTCAGCTGGGAAAACCTGATCGAGGCCAAGGATGCCGAGATCGACCGTCTCTCCGGTATCTACTGGCGAAACCTGTCCAATTCCGGTGTTGAGGTCATTGCGGACCGGGCCGTGTTCGAGGATGCGCACACCATCCGCCTGGTCAATACCGGCAAGACCGTCACGGCCGACAAGATCCTGATCGCAGTCGGCGGAGCGCCGTTCGTGCCTGACATCGAGGGCGCGGAGCTGGGCATCACGTCCAACGAGGCGTTTCATCTAGAGACGCTGCCTGAGCATGTCGTTATCGCCGGCGGTGGCTATATCGCCTGTGAATTCGCGCAGATCTTCCAGGGCATGGGCTCGAATGTCTGTCAGGTCTATCGCGGCGATACGGTGCTGCGCGGCTTCGATGATGATGTCCGCAGCCAGGTTCATTCCGAGCTGGTCCGTTCCGGTGTCCGGGTGATCACCCATACAGTCTTTGAAAAGATTGAAGATATCGGCGGCGGCAAGAAACGCGTCCATCTCACCAACGGGACGCAACTGGATGCCGATGTGGTTATGTATGCCATCGGGCGTAACCCCTATGTCGAAGGGCTCGGGCTTGAAAAGGCGGGCGTCGAGCTGGCTGAGAACGGGGCAATCCAGGTCGATGCCTATTCCCAGACCAGCGTCGACAACATCTATGCGGTGGGCGATGTGACCAACCGGGTCAATCTGACGCCAGTCGCGATCCGTGAGGGTGCGGCATTTGCAGCAACGGTGTTTGGCGGCAAGCCGACGGCCTATGACCATTCCGACATTGCCTCGGCGGTCTTTACCCAGCCGCCGGTCGGTTCGGTCGGTCTGTCGGAAGCCGATGCGCGTAAAGAGTTCAAAAATATCGATATTTACAAGACCAGCTTCCGTCCAATGAAGCTGTCCCTGACCAATATCGAGTCCCGCATGATGATGAAACTGGTGGTTGATGGGGACACCCAGCGGGTGCTCGGCGTGCATATTGTTGGCCCCGATGCTCCGGAGATGATCCAGCTCGCAGGTATTGCGGTGAAGGCGGGTTTGACCAAGGATCAGTATGACGCGGCATGCGCTGTGCATCCGACAAGTGCAGAAGAGCTGGTGACCATGAATGAGAAATGGACACCCCCGGAGTTGAAAGCGGCTGAGTAACATGACCTGGTCCCCCCGTTCCTGGAGAGAAAAACCCGTTCTGCAGATGCCGAACTACAAGGATCAGGCGGCGCTTGATCGCGTGATCGGTGAACTGTCAGCTCGGCCTGCACTGGTGTTTGCCGGAGAAGCGCGCCGCCTGCGCAAGCAGCTGGCGGATGTGACGGCGGGGAACGCTTTCCTGCTCCAGGGCGGTGATTGCGCGGAGAGCTTCAAGGAATTCTCCACCGAAGGCGTGCGGGATACGTTCCGTGTCCTGCTGCAAATGGCCGTGGTGCTCACCTTCGCCGCCTCCAAGCCGGTCGTGAAGGTTGGCCGGATTGCCGGGCAGTTCGCCAAGCCGCGCTCGGCCGACATGGAGACCCGTGATGGCGTTTCCTTGCCGAGCTATCGTGGCGACAGCGTCAATGATGCAGCCTTTACCCCGGAATCACGCGAGCCTAATCCGGAGCGCCTGATCCGCGCCTATGACCAGTCCGCTTCGACGCTGAACCTGCTGCGTGCCTTTGCCTCGGGCGGTTATGCTGACCTCAACAATGTGCACCAGTGGACGCTGGATTTCGTCAAGGACAGCCCGGCGGCAGAGCGTTATGCGGAAACCGCCTCTCGCATTTCCGAGGCGCTGGACTTCATGAAGGCCTGTGGTGTGGGCCGTGACAGCGCCCCGTCGCTGGAAAGCGTCGACTTCTTCACCAGCCATGAAGCCCTGCACCTGCCGTTCGAGGAAGCGCTGACCCGACGTGATCCCAATTCCGGTCGCTGGTACGCCACGTCTGCGCACATGATCTGGATTGGCGAGCGCACCCGTCAGCTCGACCACGCCCATGTCGAATACGCGCAGGGCATCGCCAATCCGGTCGGTGTGAAATGCGGTCCGACGATGACGCCGGACGTGCTGCTGCCTCTGATCGACGCGCTCAACCCGAACAATGAGGCGGGCCGTCTGGTCCTGATCACTCGCATGGGCGCCAATAATGTACGTGAAAAACTGCCGGCGCTGGCGCGGGCGGTGACGCAGGCGGGCAAGAATGTCGTCTGGTCGAGTGATCCCATGCACGGCAATACCGTGAAGACGGGCAATGGCTACAAGACGCGCGAGTTCGACAAGGTCCTCAACGAGCTCGAGGGCTTCATGGATGTGCTCTACGCCGAAGGCGCTTATCCGGGCGGTGTTCATTTCGAGATGACCGGCCGCGATGTGACCGAATGTGTGGGCGGCGCCAAGACCGTGACCGAGGCCGATCTGGCCTCGCGCTATCACACCCATTGCGATCCGCGCCTCAATGCCGACCAGGCGCTGGATATGGCCTTCCGCATCGCCGAGAGCCTGAAGCGGGTGCGCGCCAATAATTCGGGCGCTCACGCCGCCTGATTAGGGCGCTGACAACCGGGCAAGAAAAAACGCCGCCGGGCTTGAGCTCGGCGGCGTTTCTCTAAGAACCCTGTGGGGTAATCTTAGATGTCTTTCAGCGCAGCGGCCGGGCGGAAAGCCGCCTGGGTGCGTGCCTTGGACATCATCTTTTCGCCGGTGCGCGGGTTGCGCACTTCGCGTGCTTCGCGGTGCTTGGCGTAGAAGGTGCCGAAGCCAGCGAGCTGAACGCTGTCATTGCCCTTCACGGAGCCGACGATGGCTTCGATAGCAGCGTCGACAGCGTCGCCTGCTTGAGCACGGGACAGGCCGGTTTTGTCGCTT
>NZ_JASBRW010000063.1 GCF_030149235.1 Maricaulis sp.
CAGCCATTACCCCTGCTCCCGAGCGCCCCAGGGCGCGAGACCTGCGTGCGGAGAGGTGCCGGAGTGGTCGAACGGGGCGGTCTCGAAAACCGTTGTACCTTTGCGGGTACCGAGGGTTCGAATCCCTCTCTCTCCGCCACTCTTGCTCGATTACCGCCCTCGCAGCCTCGACCCATTCGGCCGGGGTGCTCTAGAGTCCGCGCAATCGGAAGCGTTCAGGCCAGACAGGAAAGAGCCATGCACCTCGTCCATGATCCCGCCGCCCCAGCTTCGGAGACCATCGCCTTTGATGATTTTCTCAAAGTCGATATCCGGCTGGGAACGATTGTCGAGGCGGAGGCATTTCCGGAGGCGCGTAACCCGGCTTACAAGCTGCGCATTGATTTCGGCGAGGGTGTCGGGCTCAAGCGCAGTGCGGCGCAGATCACCGGGCATTATACACTTGAAGCCCTTGTCGGGTCACGTGTGATGGCGGTGGTCAATTTTATGCCGCGGCAAATCGGTCCGGTGCGCTCTGAGGTTCTGGTTCTGGGATTTCCGGACCAGGCCGGGGAGATCGTTCTCGTGCGGCCGGACCGGGATGCGCCCGATGGAGCCCGGCTGGCCTAGTCGGGCTGGTTCGGTTCAAGTTCGCCGGTTTCCAGGATGGGCGAGGCGTCGAGGTCCTCGGCATCCATCATTTCGGCAATGCGCTGCAGTGCGGCGATCAGCATGCCCCGTTCCCAGTCCTGTAGCTTGCGAAACTCGCGCAGAAACCCGGCCTGTAGCAGTTCGGGTGCGGCTTGGGCCGTGGCCAGCCCCTGATCGGTCAGGCAGGCGAGAATAACGCGTTTGTCGGTATCGGAACGGTCGCGCCGAACCAGGCCCTGTTTGACCAGCCGGTCGAGTATGGTGGTGATGGTGGCCTGGCTGAGCGAGACCGTCTTGGCGAGAGCGGAGGGCGACATCTGCCCATCCTTGCGCAAGGCCTGCATAACGACCAGCTGGGGCGCGGTCAGCCCCGATTTCTTGACCAGTTTCTTGGATTGCAGGTCAATCGCGCGCGTGATGCGGCGTAGCGCAATAAGGATATTGTCGTGATCGCTCATGCCTCCTTAGTCTGCCAAGAAAGCTCTGCTGGCAAGCCTTTCGCGTAAGAGCGCTGCGAGCCCTTCGACTTCTAACTTTGTACAATTAAGGGCGGGCAGGCCGAGCCCAGCCGCAATCCATTGCTTCTTGTGGTTTTTCAAGCACACGATCTACAAGCAGCTGAATGATATCGTTAAAAGCGAGCCTGCGTCAGGCGGATCTGGTGCGCGATCTTCGTTTGGGTTCGAAGTAGTCTGGTCAATTCCCCCGACCTGGCTTAGACCCTTGTGAATCTTAGAATTCAAAGGGTCTGTCTGTATCATGATTAAGCAACGCGCACTCGCGTCCACCATTCTCGCCGCGGCCTCGTTCTCGCTTCTCGGAGCCGGAGCGCTGGCGCAGGGAATGGAAGAAATCACTGTCACCGCCACCAAGCGCGAAGCCTCGGCGCAGGATATTCCGGTCGCGGTCAATGCGCTGCCCGCCAGCGCACTGGAAGAGCTGCGCGTCGATGTCTTCACCGATTATCTGCAGCAATTGCCCGGCGTGACGGCCGGTGGCTCCGGCCCGGGCCAGAGCACAATTTATATTCGCGGCCTGGCATCGACGACGCCGAACCTGACCACGGCCGGTGTGGCCGGTCTGGCACCGAACGTGGCCTTTTATCTCGACGAGCAGCCGCTGGCGCAGCCGGGACGAAACCTCGATGTTTACGCCGCCGACCTGCAGCGTATCGAGGTCCTGCCCGGACCGCAGGGCACGCTGTTCGGTTCCAGCTCGCAGGCTGGCACAGTTCGTCTGATCACCAATCGCCCGGTCATGGGCGAGTACACCGGCGGCGTGAATTTCGGCCTGTCGAGCACTGAAGGTGGCGATATGAGCCACAAGTTCGAAGCCGTGCTGAACGTGCCGGTATCCGAGCGTCTGGCAGTTCGCGGCGTGCTCTACACCGATACCCAGGGCGGCTATATCGACAATGTTGCGGGCACGATCAACGCTTCGGAGTCCGCCCGCTTCCGCCCCGCCGGCACGGTTCGTGCCAATGGTGTTCCGGTCAGCGCCGGCCGCGCCGGTTTCCAGGCCGGTGCCGACCTGTCCGGTGTCACCTTCATTGACGCCGACAATGCGGTTCTGGTCCAGGATGACTTCAACGAAACCCAGTATGACGGATTCCGGATCAGCGCCCTGGCAGACATCAATCCGGAGTGGAGCCTTTTGGTCAGCCACACCAGCCAGCAGATGGAATCGGAAGGTGTCTTCTTCGAGGACCCGGAGCTCGGCGACCTTGAAATCCAGCGCTATGCTGACGACCTGATCGAGGACGAGTTCACCAACACAAGCTGGACCGTCGAAGGTCGTCTCGGCATGCTCGATGTGGTCTATACCGGCGCCTATACGGACCGTGAGACGACCCAGACGGTTGATTACACCGACTATCTCTTCGTCGGTCAGTACCTGCCCTACTATATCTGTGACGTCGCCGTGACCTATCCGGGGGCGTCGGCTCCGTTGGGCACGTGTAACGCGCCGAACCTCTTTGTCGACAGCCGCACCAATACCACGGTCGAGACCCATGAATTCCGCTTCACAACACCGGAAGACAATCGCTGGCGCCTGACCGCGGGTGCCTTCTATTCCAATCTGGAACTGGCTGAGCTCAATGACTTCACCTATCCCGGTTCGATCCCGCTCAACTTCGCGCCGAACTATCCGCTGACCAATACCGCGGTGACCGGCGCTATCGGTAATGCCTCGCCGGGTTATTTCAGCGACGCCGGACCCTTCCCGGAAGGCGTGATTTTCCGGAATGACGTGTTGCGCACCGATGAGCAGATGGGCTTCTTCGGTGAGCTGACCTTCGATGTGAACGAGGAGCTCTCGGTCACGCTCGGTGCGCGCCATTACGATATCGAGGTCGATCTGGAAGGCTCGGCCAACGGCTCATTCTTCAACCTTGGTGCCGCGACCGATGCCCAGGTCTTCGGTACTAATATCTCGGCCCAGTTCGCACCGGGAAATACGGTCGGAGCGCCCGACAAGGCGGCGACTGATGGCATGATCTTCAAGCTCACCGGAACCTGGACGCCTTCGGATAACCTGCTGTTCTACGGCACCTATTCGGAAGGCTTCCGTCCTGGTCTCCTGAACCGTCCGGGTGGCGCCGCCGGTCCGAACGGCTTCACTGTGCCCTTCGCGCTCGATACCGATGATGTGCAGAATTACGAGTTTGGCTGGAAAACCGACCTGTTCGACAATACGCTGCGCTTCAATGGCTCGGCCTTCTTCGTCGAAATCGAAAACCTGCAGACGACGATTTTCGATCCTTCGATCACCAATCTCTTCTTCTCAGATAATGCCGCTAATGCCGAGATCCGGGGCATTGAGGGTGACGTGACCTGGGTGCCGGAAACGGTGCCGGGCCTGACCGTCTCCGGTGCTTTCTCGATCCTGGATACGGAGATCACAGAAGTCCTGACGCCGACCAATGACGTGATTGCCGGGTCCGAACTGGCCTTTGCACCCGGTTTCCAGGCCAATATCCGCGCTCGTTATGAGTGGGAGATGGACAATGGCTGGATGGCGCACGTCATGCCGCAGATCGTGCATTCGGACGACAGCGTCAGCGATGTCATCGAGATCAACAAGGCGCAACTCGACGGCTATACGATGGGGTCCTTCTCGACCGGCGTGACCGAGGATAATTGGCGCGTCGAGTTCTTCATCGACAACATCACCGACGAACGGGCCCAACTCAGCAACAATTTCGTCTTCGATCGCGAACGCGTCACTGTGGCACGCCCGCGGACCTGGGGTTTGCGTGTTGGCGTGGACTTCTAAGTCGCGCCCTTCGTAGTCTGATCCATGCAAGGGGAGCGCATTTTTCCGTGCGCTTCCCTTCGCATTTTCAACGAGGACAATGTGGCCGAGCTGCAGGACCCGACAGCGGATAATGTCAAACAGGCCCAGCGCGCCATGATGGCCGAGCGGTTCGACGAAGCGCGGGAGCTGCTCGATGTTGTGCTCGGCTCTGAGCCATCCAACCCGGATGCGCTTTATGCAGCGGCCGTCTGCGCGCGCTATCGCGCGGCGTATGTAGAGGCCGGCGAGTTGCTGACCCGGCTCAAGACGGTGCAGCCGGAGTTCGGCCGGGCCTATCAGGAAGAGGGATATCTACTGCGGGCTCAGAACCGGGCGGATGACGCCCTGGCCGCATTCCGTCTCGCCTGCCGCTTCAATCCGGCCCTGACCGCGGCCTGGCAGGCCCAGGCCGAGCTGCTGCAGGCCCGAGGTGACCATGTCGAGGCCAGCCAGGCGGAGGCCCAGGCGCAGCGCCTGAAGGCCTTGCCCAAGGAAGTTGTCGCAGTCAGCCACCTACTGGCGGAAGGCAAGATCCTGAAGGCCGAGGCCCTGTGCCGGAAGTTTCTTAAGGCCCACCCGCGCCATGTCGAGGCCATGCGCCTTCTGGCGGAGATCGGCGTCCAGCTGGGCATTCTCGACGATGCGGAATTCCTGCTGGAAAGCGCGCTAGAGTTCGAGCCGGGCAATATCCAGGTGCGCCTCGACTATATCCAGGTGCTGCGCAAGCGGCAGAAATTCGCACAGGCCTTGCACCAGGCCCGCCACCTCTATGAGAGCGATCCGAACAATCCGGTATTCCGGTCGCATTTCGCCATCGAGAACATGCAGACGGGCGATTATGAAACCGCGCTGTCGCTGTTCGATGATATCCTGCGCTCCGTTCCCGGTGACCCGCTGGTTCTGACCTCGCGCGGGCATGCTCTCAAAACCATGGGACGGCAGGACGACGCCGTGACCTCCTACCGAGAGGCCTTGAAGGCCGCACCGGCCCATGGTGATGCCTGGTACGGCCTGGCCAATCTGAAAACCTATCGCTTCGGAGAGGACGAGATCTCTGCCATGGCGCAAGCGGAGGCGGCACCCGGTCTGCCCCATGCCGACCGGATCCACTTGTGCTTCGCCCTCGGCAAGGCGCATGAGGATGCCGGAGACTACGCCGCGTCTTTCGGATACTACGAGCGGGGCAACCGGCTCAAGAAAGCCCAGGCCCGCTATACCTCCGAGCAGATGGCGCAGGAATTTGCAGCCCAGAAGACCCACTGCACAGCTGAGCTGATGCAGCGCCGTCATGAGGGCGGGAACCCGGCGGCCGACCCGATTTTCATTGTCGGTCTGCCGCGCGCGGGCTCAACGCTTCTGGAACAGATCCTGGCTTCGCACAGTCAGGTCGACGGTACGCTGGAACTGCCCAATATCCTGTCGCTCGCGCACCGTCTTCGCGGCCGCGACAAGCTCAGTGACCGCGAGCGCTATCCGCGCATCCTGGGTGAGCTATCTCCCGGCCAGCTTGATGAGCTCGGTTCGGAATACATCGAGACCACGCGCATTCATCGCGCGGGTGCGCCCTTCTTCACCGACAAGATGCCGAACAATTTCCGGCATATTGGCCTGATCAAGATGATCCTGCCCAATGCGAAGATCATTGATGCCCGGCGAGAGCCGATGGCGTGCTGCTTTTCCGGCTTCAAACAGCTCTTCGCCGAAGGCCAGGAGTTCACCTACGGGCTGGAAGAGATCGGGCGCTATTACGCGGGCTATGTCGACCTGATGCGGCATTGGGATGCCGTCCTGCCCGGTGAGGTTCTCCGCGTGCAATATGAGGACGTGATCGACGATCTCGACATCCAGGTCCGCCGCATTCTCGATTTCTGCGGCCTGCCGTTTGAGCAGGCTTGTCTCGATTTTCACCAGACCAAGCGGGCGGTGCGGACGGCCAGCTCCGAGCAGGTCCGCCAGCCCATCTATACCTCCGGCGTCGAGCAATGGCGCCATTTCGAAGCGCATCTCCATCCGCTCAAGGCGGCGCTCGGTGACAGTTTGACCGGATACAGGGACTGACCCATGCCCAAACGTTTTTACAAGACCGATTACAGGACCGGGCAGGACAATATCTCCTTGCTCGGTCTGGATGTTCACAATCCGGTCTTCTTCATCGCGGCTGTCGCCGTGATCGGTTTCATCAGCGCCACCTTGCTGGTGCCCGAGCAGGCCTCGGCCATGCTCCTGAGCACCCGCGACTGGGTGCTGGCGACCTTCGACTGGCTCTTCGTCTCCAGCGTCAACCTGGTCTTCCTGTTCTGCTTGGTCGTCATTGCCTCGCCCATGGGGCGGTTACGGATCGGTGGTCGCGAGGCCAGGCCGGAATTCTCGACCATGTCCTGGTTCGCCATGTTGTTCTCGGCGGGCATCGGTATCGGCCTGATGTTCTGGGGCGCCGCGGAGCCGCTGGCCTATTACACCAACTGGTTTGGCACGCCGCTGGGGGTGGAGGCCCGTACGCAGGAGGCGCGCGATCTGGCGCTATCCGCGACCATGTTCCACTGGGGTGTCAATGCCTGGTCGATCTATGCCGTGATCGGCCTGGCGTTGGCCTATTTCACTTTCTCCAAAGGCCTGCCGCTGACCGTGCGCTCGGCCTTCTACCCGCTTCTGGGCGACCGGATCTGGGGCTGGCCCGGGCATGTCATCGACCTGCTGGCCGTTGTGGCGACGCTTTTCGGCCTGGCCACCAGCCTCGGTCTCGGGGCGCAGCAGGTTGCCAGCGGTCTGGACTTCCTGCTCGGCATCGAAGCCGGACTGACGATGCAGATCATCATCATCGGCTTCATCACCTCGATCGCCATCGTCTCTGTAGTGCGTGGCCTCGATGGTGGCATCAAGGTGCTGTCCAACGTCAACATGGTGATGGCCGCTATCTTTCTCTTCTTTGTCTTCATTGCGGGCCCGACCGCGCTGATCGCCAGCGGGCTCTTGGACAATACGCTCAACTATATTCGCGACTTCCTGCCGCTCTCCAACTGGCTGGGGCGTGAGGACACTGAATGGTTCCATGGCTGGACGGTCTTCTACTGGGCCTGGTGGATTTCCTGGTCGCCCTTTGTTGGCATGTTCATCGCCCGCATTTCCAAGGGCCGCACCGTGCGCGAATTCCTGCTGGCGGTGATCTTCGTGCCGCTGATCGTCACCGTGCTGTGGTTCTCGACCTTCGGCGAAACTGCGCTGTACCAGGCGGAAAACGGGATCGGCGCCCTGCCGGAAGGCATCAGCGACGTGTCGCTCGTCCTGTTCCAGATGCTGGAGAACCTGCCCTGGACGCAGATCGCGTCGGGCATGGCGGTTATCCTGATCCTGGTTTTCTTCGTGACCTCGTCGGACAGCGGGTCGCTGGTCATCGACAGCATCACCGCCGGTGGCAAGCTGCACGCCCCGGTGCCGCAACGCGTCTTCTGGGCCAGCATGGAAGGCCTGGTCGCGGCGATGCTGCTCTATGGCGGCGGCGCCCAGGCGCTACAGGCCTTGCAGGCCGGCGCCATCTCGGCCGGGCTGCCCTTCACCATCATCCTGCTGGTCTGTTGTATCAGCCTGTGGAAGGGGCTGACCGAGGACCACCGGGCCTTGAAACAGCTGGAAAAGGACGAGGCGAGCTGATGCGGGCGTCGGCCGGGTGCCAGAAAAAAGCACCCTAATCCGAAGCGATCAGCGTCAGCTCGGTCTGTCGTCCGTCCAGGAAGCGCACTGTCTCGCCGTCGTAATAGGCGTCTTCCTCGGTGCGAAAATCGACCCGTTGGCCGCCCCATTCGGGCACGGCGCTGTAGGAGGTCAGTTCGATTGACCAGGCCGTGTTGGCATTGACTGCACCGGCGCCGCGCGGGTCGCCATTCTGATTGTCCCAGAAGCCGATGGCCGGGCCGGCGCCATGGCCGTGCAGGCCGATCGGATGCGTGTAGATGGATGGGTCCAGCCCGGCCTCAATGGCCTCGGCGCGGGCCAGGGCGAGGGTTTCATTGCCGCTACGTCCAACCTGGAAATGGTTCAGGAGAATATCCTGCACCTGGTTGCTGGCGCGCAGGCCATTGACCAGGCCCGCCGGGGCCTCGGTTTCACCGGGGCGAAGCACATAGGCCAGGTGCTGGGTATCGGTATTGAGGCGCAGATAGGTGATGCCAAAATCGGTCCATAACAGATCGCCTGGCTCGATCACGGTGTCGCCGCTGAGCATTCCCTCTTCGCCCTGGCGCTGGATGCCGATTGACGGATGGAACCAGGGCTGAAGTCCGAGGCGGGAGAGTTCCTCGCGATACCACCAGCGTACATCATCGGCTGTGGTGAGGCCGGGGGTGATGACTTCGCGCGAAAAGGCCCGGCCGATCAGGGCGTGGGCGGTGCGGACAATGCCGGGATAGATCTCCATTTCCGTCGGCGTCCGCGTTTCCAGCCAGCGCACGGCCAGGGTTTCGCCGGAGACAATGCGGTCTTCATAGGCGTCCGGAAGAGCCGCCGTCATCAGCCGGTATTGGCTCAGCGTCATGCCGTCACCGAAGGCGGTGAGGTCGGAGAAGTTGATGGCGATATTGGCCGGGTCACGCTCGGTGATAATATCAGCCACAGCCTTCCACTGGTCTGGCTCGTCGGCCGGGTCCCAGGAGGGTTCGAACAGGCCGGCCAGGCCATAGCGGCTCACCGTCAGGCGCTCGACCGGGCTGCCATCGCCGGGATCGAAGAAGATCAGGATAGTGCGACGGCGCGCGGCCATGCTGCGGGCATCGAGCATGGTGGCGATCACCGGTTCCTCGAAATACTCCCGCGCCATCAGCAGCCACATCGAGATGCCCTGTTCACGCATAATCTGCGGGATCACTGTATCCAGACGTTCTTCCAGGATCCGGTCGATCAGCTCGGCCCGGTCGCGCAGCGCCATGACCGGCGGCAGTTGCGGTGTGGCTTGCTCGGTCTCGCTCATCGGCAGGGCGAGGGAAGAGTGGGCATGGTCATCTTGCGCCAGCGCCGGCATCCAGGTCAGCGCGCTGACCGCTAGCGCCGCGGAGGTGATCCTGGCGATACGGTTGCAAAGGCATGAGCGTGTCATTTGATGTACTCCCCCTGATAGTCCGGTGCAGGCTGGCATCTGCCCGCGCATTGCACCAGTCGAAGCTTCACTTTTTTGGAACTGCGACCCTGGCGGTTGTGAGCGGCTGTGTCGTCTTGATGGTGTCGAGCGGCCTCAATTTCGCCGCGCCGCCTTAGGCGCCCTAGACGTGTATGCCTCCGTGCCGGCAAGCGAATCCGGGGTGGCTAAAAAAGCGCCGAGCCGATTGTCTTTCCATTAGCTTTCGAAGCAATTCTTGCTTTGTTAACCATAAATCTTTTCAGGAATTTAGTATTACCGCGCGTAAATAGATGGGTAATCAAACCCGCATGGGAGAAGCGGTGATGAAGAGTCTTTTGCGTCAAACTACCGCGTGTCTGGCCCTGGTCATGGGGGTGACCGGTGGTGCTGCCTTTGCGCAGGTCAATACCGGTGAAGTCTCGCCGGTCATACCGCTGCATGGTGATATCGACCCGTTCTATGGCGATATCGATCCCTTCCACGGTGATATCGACGCATTTTACGGGGACATCTCGCCCTTCCATGGTGACATCAACCCCTTCCATGGCGATATCAACCCGTTCTACGGTGATATTAGCCCGTTCTGGGGCGATATCAGCCCGTTTTGGGGGGACATTAATCCGTTCCACGGGGACATTTCGCCCTTCTACGGCGATATCAGCCCCTTCCACGGGGATATCTATCCCTTCCACGGCGACATTCATCCGTTCTGGGGCGACATCAATCCCTTCCACGGAGACATCAATCCGTTCCACGGCGATATCGCGCCCTTCTGGGGCGATATCGGACCGTTCTGGGGTGATATCAATTCCAGCTGGAACATGCTGGATCCGGTCAATGCCACGCGCCGGGAATACCGCGTAGTTCTCGGGGACATCAAGCGTATGTTCCGCGATGCCCGCCGGACCTGGGCGCCGATCATCGGTGACGGCAAGCGCGGCCAAGGTCGCCGCACCTTCAATGCCGAATTCATGCAGCCGCTGCTTGAGCGCTATGGCATTGATCTCAACGATCCGAACTCGCTGCGCATCATGGACGGCCGCGACCGGTCTGCTTTCTTCATGGATTTCTATGACGGTCTGATGGGCTATGCCCAGGCTGACCGGGTCGATCACTGGATGGCAACGTCCAACTGGTCACCGCGTATCGCAGCCAATGTCGGCGGCGGCGAGGGTGTCACTGTGGGTCTGATCGATCTTAGCCTGCCGGGCTTCTATGATCTCGACATCTCCATGTATGGCGAGAGCCCGACCCAGACCTATCTCGGCTCCAATCACGGTATCGCCGTGGCCAGCTTGATCGGTGCACCGCATGACGGCCAGGGCCTGATGGGTGTCGCGCCGAATGTCGAGTTTGCGCTTTACAACCCGTTCGACGAAACGCTGACGACCAATTGGAACGATGTCCGGACCGGCTTGCAGGTTCTGCTCGATCAGGAGCATGCCGATGTCGTCAACCTGTCGCTGGGCGTGGCGGGCTGGACGCTGCCGCAGGACTGGGCTTCGACATTCCAGGCTCTGGATACGGAATACCCGCTGAGCGAAACCCTGTTCGTCGTGGCGGCCGGTAATGACGGTATTGCCCAGACGATCGATCTGGACTGGACTGGTTCGCCGGTACTGGACAACCTGCTTGTGGTCGGCTCGGTCGACCCGGTTGGCCGGGTTTCCTACTTCTCCAACCGTCCGGGCACATCCTGCCTGCTGATCAATAATCAGTGCGCCGAAGGCCAACGCCTGATGGACCGTTTCCTGGTCGCGCCGGGTGAGCTCATTCTCGCCCAGGGCGGCGAGTTCGATGGGGGCCTGACCCGGGTCTCAGGGACCTCGTTCGCTGCGCCCCTGGTGACCGGTGCCGCTGCCCTGGTGAAAGGCCGCTGGCAATGGCTCCAGGCCAATGAGATTGCCGACATCCTGCTGCAATCGGCCCAGGATCTCGGTGCTCCGGGCGTGGATGAAGTCTATGGTTGGGGCCTACTCGATATCGCAGGGGCGCTGGCACCGCTCGATAGCGATCATCTCTATCACCTCGGTGCCGACAATCACGAGCAGACCATTGGAGCCCTTGGCTTGCGCATGGGTACGCTCGACTTTGATGTCCGGGATGAGCAGCACATAGTGGTGATTGAACCGATCGGCTCGACCTATCGCGATTTCGAAGTGCCGCTGTCGACGCTGACGGCGACGGGTGAAACAACGCAATGGAGCGACCAGGCACAGATCACCGAATACGCCTATACCGGCATGCAGGGCACGGCGTTCCGCAATGTCGTCGAGTATGAGCGTTCGATGGCGCGCCGCGGCGATGTGCAGATCGTGGCCCTGGCCGCACGGCGTGATCCGCGGGCCGAGACCTCGGAAAGTCAGCTGCCCTTCCAGCTCGGTGTCAGCATGTACAATACGGTCAATGGCGGTGAGATCCGTGCCGGTATCGGTGAAGGCGCCCTGGCCCTGACCCAGCAAAGCGGTTTCGGCCTGTTCTCCGATCACCGTCCGGAAACCGGTGGCGTCAATCCGGTCCTGGGCCTGGCCTCCGGTGGCATGTATGGCTTGGCTGGCTTCCAGGTGAATGAAACCACCCGGCTGTCGGTTGGTGTCAGCACGGTGCGCGATGAGCACGTTTTCACCAGCCCGCTCACGGGTGAAGAGGCGCCGCTCTACCCGGGTATGGATGATTACACGGCCCAGGCCTTCGTCGTCGACATGGCGCATGAAGCCGGGGAAACGGTCAGCCTGCACGCCAGCTATACCCTGCTGAACGAGGCCGCCGGCCTGCTTGGTGCCCAGGGTTCCGACATTCTCGACTTTGACGGCGGAGCCCAGACTGATGCCCTGACCTTGGGCAGCGAGATGCGCTTTGGCTACAATTTCGATCTCAGCCTGTCGGCGACCATGGCGCGGACCCGTTCGACCGCCTTCGGTAGTGGTGTCCTGGATATCGCTGACGACATCTACTCGTCCGCCTACCAGGCTTCGCTGCGCCGGTCCGGTCTGTTCTGGGATCACGACGCCATGCGTCTGAGCCTGATCCAGCCGTTGCATGTGGAGGAAGGCGCGATCCGCTACACCGCGACGCGGGTCGTCGACCGCGAGACCGGCGCCCTCGGTGTTGTCAGCGAGGACTGGGATCTGGGCGGATTGCGGCCGACCTATCTGGAAGTGATGTATGCCAGCCCGGTTCCCGGTGCGTCTGCCGACATCACCCTGTTCAACCGGTTCGAAGTGTCCGGGGAACAAATCAGCGATCAGCGGATTGGGTTGCTCTCCGGTGTTCGCTTCCAGCTGAAGTTCTAAGACAAGGCCCAATGAATCCAACAGGCCGCTACCCCTCCCGGGTGGCGGCCTTTTGTTTTAAATAAGAACAGTATTCGCTTTTATTTTCAGTCCTGTGGCTGGGAATATAGCCGTTTCGAACACCGGAAATTAATTAACGTCCCCCAGAATATCTCTATGCGCGGATAAACCGCCGGATGGGTGTGATGTTGACGAAACCGATGGCAAAGATTGCAGGGTCCTTCCTGCTGGCGACTGTGCTGACCCTGATGCAGCCCTTTGGAGCGGCTGCCGATATCAGCCTACGCGCCCTCGACGGGACCGCCCTCCAGGCCCAGGACTTCGATAGTGTTGTCGAAGAAGCGCGTGCAGCGATGATGCGCGACCCGGTCGCGGCCCTCGAGCTGGTTGCCGACGCCGAGCAGGCGCTCGCCGCACAGGGTCAGTACACCTCTGTCCAGCAGGCCACGATCAACTGGCTCCGGGCGGAAGCCCTGACCCGCCTTGGCCGCCCCGCAGAGGCCCTGCCTGCCGCCCAGGGTGCGCTCAGCCTGCTGTCGGAAACCGCCGTGCGCGACAAGCTTTACGGCGACGTCTTGGTCGCACTTGGCCGTGGCTACAAGCAGACCGGGGAATATGGTCTGGCCCTGGAAAACTACCAGTCAGCCTACGAGATTTTCCGCGATACCGGCGATACCCGGAGCGAAGCCATCGTGCTGCAGTCGATGGCGTCCATCTACAAGGATGCTGGCCAGTATGATCGCTCCGTCGAGTATTACCTGACCGCGATGGAGCGCCATCCCGGTGACATCCAGCTGGAGCTGGCGGCGACCAATAATCTCGGAAATGTCTATCGCGAGCTTGGCGAATTTGATGCGGCCCGGTCCCAGTTCGAACGTGCCCGCGAGATCGCCGCTGAAATGCAGAGCCCGATCCTGGAAGCGCGCATTCTCAACAATATCGCGTCGCTTTATGTCGAGTTCGGTCATTTCACGGAGGCCACGGCCGTGATCGACCAGGCCTTTACCGTGCTGCCGGAGGAGTCCCGTATTGAGTGGACCCGCTTCCTGTTCGGCGTCCAGGCGCAGATCGCCTATGGCCGCGGCGAATATGCCGAAGCCGCCCGGCTGACCAGCGCCACGTTTGACGGGCTGTCCCTACGCGAGACGAGTCAGCATTTTGTCGAATTCCACGAGTCCGCCGCCGCGATCTATGAAGCGGCCGGCGACTGGCGCCTGGCCACCGAGCACCTGCGGGCCTTCTATCGCCTCGACACGCAAGCGCGCGAGGTGATGTCCTCGGCCAATCTCACTCTGCTCGGGGCAGAGTTCCATTTTGCCGAACAGGAGCTTGAGATTGCCCGCCTGCGCAGCGCCGGGCTCGAGAGTGAACTTGAACTAGCCGATGCCCGTTTCCGTCAGCGCCTGATCCTGGCTTCGGCCCTGCTGACTGTCATGTTTGGTCTCTCGATCGCCCTGATCTGGCGCCAGCGCGCTGCTCGCGAGCGGCAGCTGCTGCTTGAGCGCATGCTGTTCGAGGATGCCGAGACCGGACTGCCGTCTCGGTCGTCCCTGCAGCGCCAGATTGACCTGCTGGGCCCGCTCGAGCCGGGCAGCACGGTTGCCATCGCGCTGGGTATCGACCGCTATTCGCAGCTGGAGGCCGTACTCGGTTTCTCACGCGCCTCTGAACTGCAACGCATTGTCGTCGAACGGATCGCCAATCATGAGGGCATAGACGGCGTGTCGCTGCTCTCTCCCGGTGTCGTTGGCTTCACCCTAGACGGAGCCACCCTGGAGGAGGCGCGCTACACGGCCGGCCGTGTAGCGGCCCTATTCCGCCGCCCGGTAGAGCTGGCTGATGTCGAGATCGATATTGATCTGACCGTGGGTATGGATGCGGGCGAAGATCCGTCCAGCCTGATCAAGCGCGCCGTTATTGCCATTCAGCAGGCGCGCGATACCCACCAGACCATCGCGGTCTTCGATGCCGAGGCCTTCGGTGACGCGTCGCTTGACCTGTCCCTGATCGGCCGAATGACCGATGCCATGCGGACCGGCAAGATCACGCTGCACTATCAGCCCAAGCTGAATCTGCGCACCGGCGAGTTTGATACGGTGGAAGCGCTGAGCCGCTGGAATGATGATGAGCACGGCTTTGTCCCGCCGGATACCTTTATCCGCCTGGCCGAGGAAACCGGGCGGATCCGTGATCTGACCGAGTGGGGCCTGCGCCAGGCCGTGGCCGACCAGGCCCGCATGTGCGCCGCCGGTTTCGACATGACGATCTCGTTCAATATCTCCGGCGCCCTGGTCTCTGACCCCGTATTTGCGGAGTTTGCCCTGCAGCAGGTCAAATCGGCGCGTGGCAAATTCTGCTTCGAGATCACCGAGACGGCCGCGATGCAGGATCCGCAGCGCGCCATGGCGACCCTGCGCCGCTGGATGGAGTCGGGCGTGCGTATCGCCATTGATGATTATGGTTCCGGCCTGTCCTCGCTGTCCTATCTGAAAATGCTGCCCTGCCACGAGCTCAAGTTGGACCGCGCCTTCGTGCAGCATATCGCCACCAATGAGCGCGATCGCATGCTGGTGAAGTCGACCGCCGACCTGGCCCATAGCCTGGGTCTGGAGATGACGGCGGAAGGTGTCGAGGATGATGAAGGCCTGGCCCTGCTCAAGCTCTTCGGTTGTGACAGCGCCCAGGGCTTCGGCCTCAGTCGCCCGCTGCCGCTGGCAGCGCTGACCGAATTCCTGCGCAATGCCAAGCAGGAGATCAAGGTCGAGCCGGTCCCGCTGCGTTCGCTCCAGGAGCGCTATAAGGGGCGCAGCTAGACCCCGTCCGGCCCCTACCACAAAGATCCAATTCCCTCGCCCTGCCGTGCTTTCGCAGTTGCAGCGACGAAGGGGCTAGACAAGAAAGACAACGTTGTCATAGATGTCGCCAGGCATCGGGCTATTTCTAGTCCGGAACGGCATAATGAGGGCGACCCATGTCGAATTACTACAAGCGCCGCATGTCCCTGGCGGGGATCGATCTGACCCAGTATGCGGTCGATGATCTGGCACCGATCGTCCAGGAGACGCTGGATGCCAAACTGCATGGCATCTCCTTCAGCCCCTATATGGAAGGCCAGGTCATCGGTATGCAGCTGGAAGCGGAGCAGATCCGCAAGCGCATGGCGCCGCTGGTGCCGCATGTCGACTGGATTCGCACCTTTTCCTGCACAGAAGGTAATGAGCTCTCGCCCGGTATTGCGGCCGAATATGGCCTGAAGTCCATGGTCGGGGTCTGGATCGATGATGATCTCGAGCACAATGAGGAAGAGCTGAACAATGGCATTGCCATCGCCCGGGCCGGCCACGCGGGTATTCTCGCGATCGGCAATGAGGTCATGCTCCGAGGCGAGATCGATGAAGACCAGCTGATCGAGTATATACAGCGCGCCAAGGCGGCTGTGCCCGGCGTACCGGTCGGCTATGTCGACGCCTATTTCAAGTTCGAGGACCATCCGCGCATCGTCGAGGCCTGTGATGTGATCCTGGTCAATTGCTATCCCTTCTGGGAGGGCTATCCGATCGAGCACGCCCACATCTACATGAAAGAGATGTACCGCCGGGCCCAGGCGGTTTCAAACGGCAGGAAGGTCATCATCGCCGAGACCGGCTGGCCCAATCGCGGGACCCCGGAAGGCGACTCCGTCCCCTCGTACGAAAACGCGGTGAAATACTTCATCGATGCCGCCCGCTGGGCTGCGCGCGAGGATGTCGACATGTTCTATTTCTCCTCCTTCGACGAGGAGTGGAAAGTGGCCAAGGAAGGCGATGTCGGCGCGTTCTGGGGGCTCTGGGACAAGAACGGAAAGCTCAAGTACTAGTAGATGTTTTCTTTGTTCAAGCGTAAGCCCCGCGGCATGCCGTGGGTGCACGGCCCCGCGATCTGTTACTCCGGATATCGCGAGGGCCAGAGCCCGGATACGGGCGTCTATCCTTCCTATGAGGAAGTGCGCGAGGACTTACAGATCCTGGCCCGTCACTGGCGCTATCTGCGCATCTATGACAGCCAGCGCCATGCCGAGCTGGTGCTGGAGGTGATCCGGCGCGAAAAGCTGGACTTCAAGGTCATGCTGGGCATGGCCATTGCCGCCGAAGTGTCCAATCCGAACTGTCCCTGGGGTGGGGAATATCCCGATGACGTTCTGGCTGCCAACCGGCGCGCCAATACGGTCGAGCTGAAGCGCATGGTGAAGCTGGCCCGGCGCTACGACCGGCATGTCTTCGCCCTCTCGATCGGCAATGAGGCCAGCGTCGACTGGAATGATCACATGGTCCCGGTCGAGCGCCTGATCGAGTTCGCCCGGACGCTGAAGCGAAAGACCGGGCGCCCGGTCACCTTTTGCGAGAACTACGTGCCCTGGCGTGACAAGCTGAAGCCGCTCGCGGTCGAGCTCGACTTCATCTCCATTCATACCTACCCGGTCTGGGAGCACCGTTCGATCGAGGATGCGCTGGACTTCACCCAGGAGAATTATTTCTCGGTGAAGCACCATTATCCCGGCAAGCCGGTCATTATCACCGAAGCGGGCTGGACCACGACGGCCAATGGCCGCGGTATTCATCCGCACAACGCTTCGCAGGAACTGCAGGATGCCTATTACCGCCAATTGGTGGAATGGACGGACCGCGAGCAGATCCTGACCTTCGTCTTCGAGGCCTTCGACGAGCCGTGGAAGGGTTCGTCCGAACCCGATGAGCCGGAGAAGCACTGGGGTCTTTTCACTGTCGACCGAAAACCCAAACAGGTGATGCGGAAGATGTTCGGTGATCTCCAGGCGCCGGACCGCCCCGCCAAATAAATCCTGACGATCAGGTCCAAGCTGCTAGAGTGGTGCTGTTGGGCTTTTCCGCCGCAATGGCGCAGCAAATATGCGCCCGATTTTGGCGCGTATGGTGCTGATATTTCAGTGCCTATCGTTTATGTTTATGGGCCATCCGAAAAAAATCGATTGGATCGATGTTCTGCGGTCCATCATTGTGTCGGCATAGCGTGCACGCGTTCCCAGTACAACATTAGCTTTACAAGCAGGATTGGAGATCTCATGGACGGCGCTAGCAAATGCCCCTTCGCGGGTGCCTCGCAGCGGCATACCGCAGCCGGCGCGTTTTCAAACGCGACCTGGTGGCCGGAACAACTGAATTTGCAGATTCTGCATCAGCATTCCGACCTGTCCAACCCGATGGACAAGGACTTCGACTATGCCGAGGCGTTCAACGCCCTCGATTATGAAGCGGTGAAGCGCGACCTGACCGCGCTGATGACCGATAGCCAGGACTGGTGGCCGGCCGATTATGGTCACTATGGCGGCCTATTCATCCGCATGGCCTGGCATGCTGCGGGCACTTATCGTGTCTCCGATGGGCGCGGCGGTGCCAGTGCCGGTACGCAGCGTTTTGCGCCGCTCAATTCCTGGCCGGACAATGGCAATCTGGACAAGGCGCGCCGCCTGCTCTGGCCAATCAAGCAGAAATACGGAGCCAACCTGTCCTGGGCCGATCTGATGATCATGGCCGGCAATGTCGCCATTGAATCAATGGGTGGACCGGTCTTCGGTTTCGGCGGTGGCCGTGCCGATGTCTATGAGCCGGAGGGTGATATCTATTGGGGGCCGGAGACCGAATGGCTCGCCGATGAGCGCTATTCCGGTGACCGCGAGCTCGCCAACCCGCTCGGTGCGGTGCAGATGGGTCTGATCTACGTTAATCCGGAAGGTCCCAACGGCAAGCCCGATCCGGTCGCATCCGGCCGGGATATCCGGGAGACCTTCGCCCGCATGGCGATGAATGACGAGGAAACCGTGGCTCTCGTCGCCGGCGGTCACACCTTCGGCAAGGCTCATGGCGCCGGCGATGCCGGCCTGGTCGGTCCGGAGCCGGAAGGGGCCCCGATCGAACAACAGGGTCTCGGCTGGATCAGCGCTCATGCGTCCGGCAGGGGTGGCGACACCATCACCAGCGGCATTGAAGGTGCCTGGACCGCCAATCCGACCCAGTGGGATAATGGCTATTTCGACCTCCTTTTCGGTTATGAGTGGGAGCTGGTGAAGAGTCCGGCCGGTGCCTATCAATGGCATGCCAAGAATCCGGCCGAGAAGGATCTCGCCCCGGCCGCTGATGATGCGTCCAAGAAGGTCCCGACCATGATGACCACCGCCGACATGGCGATGCGCATGGACCCGGCCTATGAGAAGATCTCCCGCCGTTTCCACGAAAACCCGGAAGAGTTCGCCGACGCCTTTGCCCGCGCCTGGTTCAAGCTGACCCACCGCGATATGGGGCCGAAAGCGCGCTATCTCGGGCCGGATGTCCCGGCCGAGGAGCTGCTCTGGCAGGACCCGGTTCCGGCCGTCGACCATGAGCTGATCAATGATGCCGATATCGCCGAGCTGAAAGCCAAGATCCTCGAGACCGGCCTTTCGGTTTCCCAGCTGGTCTCCACGGCCTGGGCTTCGGCGTCCACCTTCCGCAATTCCGACAAGCGCGGCGGTGCCAATGGCGCGCGGATTCGTCTGGCTCCGGCAAGGGACTGGGCCGTCAATGCCGGCACCGGCGATGTCATCGCCAAGCTGGAAGAGGTCAAGGCGGGCTTCTCCAAGCCGGTCTCCATTGCCGACCTTATTGTGCTTGGCGGTGCTGCGGCGATCGAAAGCGCGGCCAAGGCGGCCGGTTATGATGTTTCCGTGCCGTTTACGCCGGGGCGCACCGATGCGAGCCAGGAACAGACCGATGTCGACAGTTACGCCTTGCTGGAGCCCAAGGCGGACGGTTTCCGCAATTACAATAGCGGCGCCTCTGATCGTCCGGCTGAGGAATGGCTCGTCGACAAGGCGCAATTGCTGACCCTGACGGCACCGGAAATGACGGTTCTGGTCGCGGGTATGCGTGCGCTGGACACCAATGCCGGCGGCACGCAGCACGGCGTGCTGACGGATCGTCCGGGGCAATTGTCCAATGATGTCCTGGTCAATCTGCTCGACATCTCGACCGCTTGGGCGGCGTCACAGGACGATGAGGATGTCTTCGAGGGCCGCGACCGGATGACCGGCCGGGTCAAATACACCGCGACCCGTGTCGATCTCGTCTTCGGCTCGAACTCGCAATTGCGGGCGATTGCCGAGGTCTACGCCTCTGCCGATGCGGGCCAGGCTTTTGTCGAAGACTTTGTCGAGGCCTGGAACAAGGTGATGATGCTCGACCGGTTCGAGGTCAAATAACCCAGCACACCCTGACGCTAGGGTGAGCGGAGAGCGGGCCTCGCCAGGCCCGCTCTTTTTTATGTCCGACAAGCCGGAGCTTAGTATTCGTAAGGTTCGTGACCGACCAGGTGCAGCGTGTAGGCGGCGTCGCCGAGCTCGTTCATATTGCGCTCGGAGGTCAGCTCGCCCCAGACCCAGACCGGCGACCAGACGCGCTCGACCGTTATCGGGCTTTCGGTCACGACATGGACGATCTGGTTCGGCGGCGGCGGCGGGGTGTGCACACAGGCGCCGAAATAGGGTACCAGGAGAAACTCGCCAATCTCGCCGCCGGGCTGGGCGTCGAGCGGCAGGATGAAGCCCGGCATGCGGATGGTCTGGCCGATCAGCTCCTGCTCCACATTGAAGGTGCCGATCTGTGACATCTGACCGCCGAAATGGTCACCGCCACCCATCATGTAGCTTGCGGCATAGAGCTCTTCCAGGCGCTCCAGCTCACCCTCGGGCAGAAGGTCATCCCAATTGATGATCAGCGGTTCGACCTCTTCCGCCTCATTGCCCTGGTAGGCCAGGGCCGGGGTCGACAGGGCCAGCGGCGCGCAGGCGGCAAGGGCGGCGATCAGGAAGGTTTTGGGCAAATCAAGAACAGACATGACAGGCCTTCTGGAATTCCAGGCTAGAGTTTCGGGGTCAGACCATCTGACAGGGCATTGCGTTGGGCTTGCCAGGCCGGGAGCATGCCGGCTGCGGCACCGGCAAATGTCACCGCCAACAGAACATAGAGCTCCATCAGCCCGGGCATACCCCCCAATTCCATACCGTATCGGGTGCGCACAATCGATGCGACAATACCGACGGCCACCTGGGTCACGACAATGCCGATGACGGCGCCGATGGCGGCCAGGCTTGTGGCTTCCAGCACCAGCAGGGAGAAAATGTCCCGCGGCTTGGCACCGGTTGCTCGCAAGACCGCCATTTCCCGGCGGCGTTCATTCAGGCCCGAGGTCAGCGCGGTCAGGATTGAGATCAGCCCGACCAGCAGGACCAGGAGCGAGATCACCCGGAAGGCGCGTTCGCCGGCGCCGACGATCTGCCAGAGCTGGGTCAGGGCGACACCGGGCATGACGGCAGACAGGGCTTCATCCGGGAAGGTGTTGATCTGACGCTGCAGGCTCAGCGTCCGGATCGGGCTTTGCACGCCGATAAAGGCGGCGGTGATGGTTTCCGGTTCCAGCTCGCCACTGTCCTCACGTGGCTGGCGGGCGCCGGGCGCCACACCGGTATCCCAGCCGACATGGATCAGTTCGATGCTTTCCAGCGAGACATGGACGGACCGATCCACCGGCGTGCCGCTGGGGGCGAGAATGCCGGTGACGGTGAAGTCATGACCGGTATGCTCGGCGAAGCTGATCTCGCCGATGCCGTGCGAGAGCAGGATCTCATCACCCAGTTCATATCCCAGCTGGCGCGCAACTTCCGAGCCGAGCACGGCCTGGTAGGTGCCGTCAAAGCGTTCACCCTCGGCAAAGCCCAGGGGCAGGTCGCGGCCATAGCGGTAATGGTCGAAATATTCCGGCGTCGTACCGACCACGCGGTAGCCGCGATGGCTGTCGCCGAGCGAGATCGGCACGGCCCAGGCCACGCCCGGCGCGCCGGCGATACGCTGATAGCTCTGCCAGCCGATATTCGCGGTCGGGTCGCCAAGGCGGAAGACCGAATAGAGCAGCAGGTTGATGGCGCCACCACGGGCACCAACGATGATGTCGGTGCCGGAAATGGTCGAGTTGAAGCTGGTGCGGACGCCGGACTGGATGCGCTCGACGCTGAGGAAAAGCGTCACCGACAAGGTCACGGCGAGCACGGTCAGGGCGGCGGAAGTGCCGCGATTGATCAGGCTCTTCCAGGCGAGACGAAGCAGGGCGGGGTTCATGCCATCTCTCCAGCGTGATTGATCTCGGCGAGGTCGGCGAAACGGTCAAAGCGCGTAGCCAGGGAGCGGTCATGGCTGACAAACAGCAAGGAGGCGCCGTTTTCGCGGGCAATGCCGGAGAGCAGGTTGAGGAAGTCGTCGCGACTGTCGTCATCGAGTGCCGAGGTCGGCTCATCGGCGACGATCAGGCCGGGCGACCCGATCAGGGCGCGGGCGGCGCCGACGCGTTGTTGCTGCCCGACGGAGAGGTTGGAGGAGGCGCGCTCCCAGGTTTCCTCTGCCAGGCCGAGGGCACCGAGAAGGCGCTTGGCCTCGGCCTGCTTGGCCGCCGCATCGGCGCCGGCCGCCTTGTCGCGGCGATCGGAGAAGGTGAGCGGCAGCAGAACATTGTCGACCGCGGTGAGGTAGGGCACGAGATTGAAGAGCTGGAAGATCATGCCGATCTGGTCGGCTCGCAACCGGTCGCGCGCCTGCGGCCTGGCCGGGTCCATCCGCTGGCCCAGCACTTCGATCGAGCCGGTCTGGACCGGGGTGATGCCGGCAATCAGACCCAAAAGTGTGCTCTTGCCGCTGCCGCTGGGCCCGGCCAGGAAGACGCTCTCGCCATGCTCCAGTGCGAAGCTGTCGATCGCCAGAACTTCATTCCCACCCGGCCAGGTATGGCGCAGGTCTTGAACTTTGACAGTGGTTTGCGTCATCGGGGCAGGCGGGCACGCTCTTGTGAGGGGGTGAGCTCAAAGGCCAGCTGGCGCTGTTCGGACAGGAAGACACCATCGACGCGTTCGAGCTGCGGGAAGGCGGAGAACAGGGTCGTCGCGATCCCGCTGATCCGGGCCGGGGCCGCACAGCGGCCGCTATAGGTCACGCGCACATTGCCATGGGTCTCTTCAGCCTCATGGCCCTCATGCTCCGCGTGGTGCTCATGATGATCTTCATGATCATGGCCGTCCTCATGATGGTGCTCGGCATGATGATCATGGTGCGCTTCATGGTCATGCCCGTCCTCATGATCATGGCCGTCATGATGGTGCTCGTCATGCGCATCATCCTGATCGCGACTGACGTCTGCCGTATCAAAGGTACAATTGCCGTCGATCAGGCTGAACAGGGTCGCGCCCTGGCGCAGCGTGGCGTCCGCGGTCTCGGTCGTTGCGCGTTGTTCGTCATTACGCGGCGCATGCTCGAAGCCATAGAAATCATAGGCCGGGCTTGTCAGTTCGATCTGCAGCCGGCCATCGGATTCCACCGCGATGGCCATTTCGGCATGGCCGTGGACGTGGGCGGACTGGGCTGCGGTCACAAGCGCGATGGCGGTGAGGGCGGTAAAGGTCACAACGAACATCCTTATGGCGTTATGTGTATTGCCTGCGGTTAGTAATGTTATTATATAACGCCACACGGGGCGCAAGCCACACTCCATACCTATACCCTAGCCCAGAAGGTCAAGCCATGCGGACTCAAGATGCAGCCGGAATTGGTCTGTCCGGACTTTGCCTCGTGCATTGCCTCGGTCTGCCGGTGCTTATCTCGCTCAGCCCTTCCCTTATGTGGATGGAAAATGAACTCATCCATATCGGTCTGGCGAGTGTGGCCCTGATCGTCTGGTTGACGGTCTTGCCGAAATGGCCGACGGGTCAATCCGGTCTGGTGGTCAAGGCCATCGCGCTTGCGGGTCTGGGTCTGCTTTTTCTCGGCGCGCTCTGGGAAGTCAGTGAGACATTCGAGAAAGTCGTGACCTCGATCGGCGCCGTTACCCTGGCCGCTTCGCATCTGCTGGCCTGGAAAGGCTCGCACCGGACAGCTGCGCCGCACGCCTAGACGGCAAGCCGGTTGAGCCCCCTGGAAGTCTGGGGTTGAAAAGCGCGGGGATTTCCCGTCCTCTCCCCCGCTAGTCGATTTTGCTCGTCCAGGAGACTTGTTCATGGCGGATGCTCCCGCTCGGCCCGAGCGCCGGAATGCCTTTACCCGCTTCCTCGATACCGTCGAGTGGCTGGGCAATCTCTTGCCGCACCCGGTGACCCTGTTCGCCATTCTGGCGCTTGGCATTATCCTTCTGTCTGGCCTGTTCGGCTGGATGGGGCTGGCGGTGGAAGACCCGCGCCCGGCTGGCGCCCGCGGCGTCGCCGATGACGGCATGATCCGCGCGGTCAGCCTGCTCAGTGCCGATGGTTTCCGCCGCATCTGGGTGTCGCTAACGACGAACTTCACATCCTTTGCGCCGCTCGGCGTGGTCCTGGTCGCCATGCTCGGCGTCGGCGTGGCCGAGAAGTCCGGCCTCCTGTCCGCTGCCGTGCGCGCTATGGTGCTCTCCGCACCGCGCCATGTTGTCACCGTCGCCATCGTCTTCGCCGGTATCGTCTCCAACACCGCGTCCGAGGTCGGCTATGTCGTCCTGATCCCGCTTGCCGGTGCGATCTTCTACGCCCTGGGGCGTCACCCGCTCGCGGGCATGGCGGCGGCTTTCGCCGGCGTCTCCGGCGGCTATAGCGCCAACCTCCTGATCGGCACGATCGACCCGCTGCTCGCCGGTATCACCACCGAAGCGGCACAGCTGATCGACCCGGATTACGAGGTCGTGGCCACGGCGAACTGGTATTTCATGGTCGCCTCGACCTTCCTCATCACCGCGATCGGCTCGCTGGTCACGATCTTCATCGTCGAGCCCAAGCTGGGCAAGTACGACCCGTCGCGCGCCGACCCGACCATTCTCGACAAGCGGATGATGGACGATCTGACGAAGAGCGAGAAGAAGGGCCTGTTCTGGGCCTTCCTCGGCGTGCTCTTCGTGCTCGGCCTGATGGCGCTGACCCTGATCCCCGAATGGGGCATTCTGCGCAATCCGGAGACCGGCGACCGTTTCGCCTCGCCCTTCTTCCGC
>NZ_JASBRW010000064.1 GCF_030149235.1 Maricaulis sp.
CAACCGTCCAAGCTCGTCCGCAAGCGTCGGCACGGTTTCCGCGCGCGCATGGCCACGAAGGCTGGCCGCCAGGTTCTGGCACGCCGCCGGGCCAAGGGTCGCAAGCGCCTGTCCGCCTAAGGACTATGATCGCGCCGCCGATCGCCATTAGGCGACTGAAAAAGCGGCGCGAATTCCTTTACGTCGCCAAGGGCCGCAAAGCGGTTCAACGTGGTGTGGTCATCCAGGCCCGCCGCCGCGACGGCAATTCCCATTGCTCTATCGGCTTCACTGCAAGTAAGAAGGTCGGCAATGCGGTGCTGCGCAATCGCGCCAAGCGCCGGCTGAGGGAGACAGCGCGGCTGCTACTCCCTCTCCACGGGGAGCCGGGCTTTGACTATGTATTCATCGCACGAGCGGCCACGCCCGACCGGGAGTGGCCGAAGCTTATGAAGGATGTTGAGTCCGCCCTTGCCGGTCTGAAGGCTGACAAGCCGGGGGACCGCGCTGAGAAGAAAGCCTGAGGGGCCTGCCGTTATGGGCGAAGAAAACCGAAATCTATTCCTGGCCATGGGCCTGATGCTGGTGATCTGGCTCGGCTTCACGATCTTCGTGTTCGAGCCGGCTGCACAGGAACGCCGCGAAGAACAGGCTGCCATTGAAGCCGCCGAGATGGCGCAGGAAGCCCTGGATCCGGATCTGCCTGCCGATACGGCCACCACGTCTGGCGCCGTCACCACGATGGACCGCCCTGAAGCCCTGGCCGCGGCACCGCGCATCGAGATCGACGCACCGAGCGTTGAGGGCACGCTGTCTCTGGAAGGCGCACGCCTCGATGATCTGCGCCTGCGCCGCCACTTCACCGAAGTCGGCTCGGACGAGATGATTGCGCTGCTCAACCCGATCGGCACCGAGCATGTCTTCTACGCCCGCGACGGCTGGCAGTCGGCCACACCGGGCATGAATGACCTCCCCGGTGGGTCAACGCGCTGGACCCTGCTGTCGGGCAGTCGCCTGACGCCGGACACTCCGGTCGTGCTCGGCTATGAAAGCGAAAGCGGTCTGAGCTTCGAGCGTACGATCGAAATCAATGACAACTATCTCTTCACCCTGACCGACCGCGTCACCAACACCACCTCCAGCGAGGCCGAGCTGCAGCGCTATGGCCTGGTGCGCCATGAGGGGCTGCCGGACGACCTGGCGAACAATATGGCCGCCTTTGAAGGCGCCATCGCTGTCGTCGACGGCGTCATGACGCGCGAAAAATTTTCTGCCCTGGAAGATGGCGCCAGCGCGGAGGAGAACGGTACCGGCGGCTGGGTCGGCATTACCACGCGCTACTGGATGGCCGCCGCCATCCCTGAGCTTGATACCGCCTTCACCGCCCGCTTCCGCACCATTGAACGCGGCGATATCGATGCTTTCGAGAGCTCTTATGTGGAACGCGCCGAAGTCCTCGCGCCGGGCGCCAGCCTGACCTCGACGACCTATATCTTCGCCGGCGCCAAGGAACTCGACGTTCTCGCCTCGGTGCAAAACGACATCGGCGTCGAGAAATTCGACATGGCCTACAACTGGGGCTGGCTCTGGTTCCTGGTGCGCCCCTTTGTCTGGCTGCTGACCCTGCTGGAAAACGTCCTCGGCGATGTCGGCCTGGCGATCCTGGCTCTGACGCTGATCATCAAGGTGCTGATGTTCCCGCTGGCCAACCGCTCCTATGCCTCCCTGGCGCGTATGAAAATCATGCAGCCGAAGATGCAGGAAATCCGCGAGCGCTATGCCTCGGATACCCAGAAGCAGCAGCAGGCGATGATGGAGCTGTATCGTCGCGAGAAGATCAATCCGCTCGCCGGCTGTCTGCCGATCCTGCCGCAGATCCCGATCTTCTTCGCCCTGTTCCAGACCCTGGTGAATGCGCTGGAGCTGCGCCATGCGCCTTTCTATGGCTGGATCTCCGACATGTCGGCTCCGGACCCGACCAATATGTGGAACCTGTTCGGCCTGTTGCCGTTCGACCCGTCGGGCATGTTCCTGATCGGTGGCATTCTGGGCCTGGGCGCCTGGCCGATCATCATGGGCATCACCATGGCCGCACAGCAGGCGCTCAACCCGCCGCCGCCCGACCCGGTCCAAGCGCGCATCTTCGCCTTCCTGCCGATCGTCTTCACCTTCGTCCTCGCCGGCTTCGCCGCCGGTCTGGTGATCTACTGGGCCTGGAACAACTTCCTTACCGTGATCCAGCAATACGTGATCATGCGCCGCCACGGTAACGAGACCCAGCTCGACAAGCTCATCGCACGCCTGCGCAACAAGGCGTCCGGGAGCGAAAGCTGAGTACGGACGACGATCTGGATCTGACGGCCGGGCGCAAACTCTTCGGGCGCCCGGTCAATTTCCTTATGGGCGCGGTGGACCTTGAGCGTCTGCCGCCGCCGGACCGGATCGAGATCGCCTTTGCCGGACGCTCCAATGTCGGCAAGTCCTCGCTGATCAATGCCCTGACTAATCAGAAGGGCCTCGCGCGTGCCTCCGGTGAACCGGGCCGGACGCGGGAGCTGAATTTCTTCGACATCGAGGATAGTGAACTGCGCATCGTCGACCTGCCCGGCTACGGCTATGCCAAGGCCCCCAAGGATGTGGTCGAGAAATGGACCCGGCTGACCCGGGCCTTCCTGCGCGGACGGGTCAATCTGAAGCGCGTCTACCTGCTCATCGACAGCCGCCACGGCCTGAAGAAGGTCGATGAGAGCATCATGGATGTCTTCGATGAGAGCGCGGTGAGCTATCAGATCGTTCTGACCAAGACCGACAAGATCAAGCCACCTGCCGTCAAGCGCATCACAGAAGAAACCGCGGCCGCCATCATCAAGCGTCCGGCCGCCTTCCCGCGCGTGCTCAGCACCTCCTCAGCCAAGCGTGACGGTGTCGATGAGCTGCGCGCAGAGATCGCCGCCCTTGCCAAACTGGGCTGATGACGCCAAGACAAATCCCATGTGGACCCGTCTTGTTCTTCTGCTTGCCCTGCTGACCCCGCTCTCCGCGCCGGCGCAGGCCACGGAGCTGTGCAACAGCACCAGCTATGTCGTGCGTCTGGCGACCGGCTGGACTGTCGATGAAGGTGTGGCCATCCAGGGCTGGCAACGCATACGCCCGGGCGAATGCGCGGAAACCCCGGCCCAGATCGATCTCGATAGCGAGTTTCCGGTCTTCTATTACGCCAAGACGTCCGAAGCCTATCTCGGCGGTGTGCGCGAATGGCGTGGCTCTGTGCCGCTCTGCGCCGATGACGCGGATTTCGATGTCGTCGCCAACAGGGTCTGTTCCGCTTTCGGACTGGCAACACGTGAGTTCATCATGCGCGAGGGCCCCGATCGCGAGCGAACCGTGCTGGTCGAGCCGGACCGCTATGAACTGCCGCCGGAGAGCGGGCGACGGCGCCAGGCCGCACCCTATGCGGATACGGCGGGAATCCAGCGCCTGCTGGAGAGCTCCGGCTACTCCATTTCCTCGGTCGACGGTTTTGAAGGCCGCGGCACACGGCGCGCCATTTCCGATTTCCTTGAAGACGCCGGGCTGAGCGCCCGCCCCTCCCAGGCCGAATTGATCGACGCCCTTGAATCGGCGGCCCTGGCCCGCAATGCGACCAGCGGCATCACGGTCTGCAATCGTTCGCTCCGCGATGTCACCATCGCCATCGCCCATCGCACCAATGGTGACTGGGAATCGCGCGGCTGGTGGCGGTTGTTCAATGGCGAATGCGCCCGGACGCTGGCGGCCAATCTGGAAACCGCCAACGCCTATATCTATGCCGAACAGATTTCCTCGGCCGGACGGCGCTATATGCGCGATGGCGAGGAGGCGTTCTGCATTGCACCGGCCCGCTTCGTGGCCGAAGGCCAGGAGGCCTGTGCCGAGCGTGGCTATGGTGCGACGCTTTTCCGCCCCATCCCCGATCCGGTCGATGGCGGTGTTCGTATTGATATCCAGGACAGTGATTTCCAGGATACCCAGCCTTGAGCTCTCAACGCCCCGACCTGACCCATATCGACCATTGGGTCTTCGATCTCGACCACACCCTCTACCCGTCCGATGCCGCGATCATGGTGCAGATCGACAAGCGCATGACGCAATACGTCATGAAACTGCTCGACCTGCCGCGCGACAAGGCACGCGAGGTGCAGAAAACCTACTGGCATGACTACGGCACCACGCTGAGCGGGCTGATGGAGAACCACAGCGTCGACATGCACGACTTTCTCGATTTCGTGCACGATGTGGATGCCAGCGTCATCGATCCTGATCCTCTTCTGGCCGAACGCATTGCAGCCCTGCCCGGCCGCCGCCTTGTCTATACCAATGGCTCGGTCGGGCATGCCGAGAACATTCTCGGCCGTCTGGGCCTGACCCACTTGTTCGAGGATATTTTCGACGTCGCCGCCTCGGGCTTTACGCCCAAGCCGCAGCGCGCCGGGTTCGACCGTTTCGCCGAGCGCTTCAACCTCCCGGTCAAACAGAGCGTCATGTTCGAGGACAGTGTGCGCAATCTGAAGACGGCACACGAGATGGGCTTTACCACCGTGCTCATTCAGGCCAAAGACGGCGAACACAATCACGACAGCGTCCCGCCGGGCGTCCATCCCGACCATGTCCACTATGCCGTCGAATGCCTGCGGACCTTCCTGGGCGATATCGAGACGGCCGAGACCAAAGAGCGAAAAGCATGACCACCGACCTGCAATCCGTCATCGAAACCGCTTGGGAAAACCGCGACGGCGTCAATGCCGAGACCCGCGGCGAAATCCGCGAAGCGGTCGAGGCCGCGATCGGCCTGCTCGACAGCGGCCAGGCCCGTGTTGCCTCAAAAGAAGGCAATGGCGACTGGATTGTGCATCAATGGCTGAAAAAGGCTGTTCTGCTGGGTTTCCGGCTCAATTCAATGGACATGATCGAGGGCGGCGTCGCCGGCTCGAAATGGTGGGACAAGGTGCCTTCCAAGTTCGAAGACTGGAGCGCCGAGGACTTCGCCAAGGCCGGTTTCCGGGCCGTGCCGCCCTGCGCCGTACGCCGCGGTTCCTTTATTGCGCCTGGCGCGGTGCTGATGCCCTCCTACGTCAACCTGGGCGCCTATGTCGATGAAGGCACCATGGTCGACACCTGGGCCACGGTCGGCTCCTGTGCCCAAATCGGCAAGCGCGTGCATATCTCAGGCGGCGTCGGCATTGGCGGCGTGCTCGAGCCGCTTCAGGCCGGTCCGGTGATCATCGAGGACGATGTCTTCATCGGTGCGCGCTCGGAAGTGGCTGAAGGCGTGATCGTGCGCGAGGGCGCAGTTATCTCAATGGGCGTCTTCCTCGGCCAGTCGACCAAGATTGTTGACCGCGAAACCGGCGAGATCACCCGCGGCGAAATCCCGGCCTATGCCGTGGTCGTTCCGGGCACGCTGCCCGATCCCAAGGGCGGCCCATCGCTGGCCTGTGCCGTCATCGTCAAACGCGTCGACGCCCAGACCCGGTCCAAGACTGCCATCAACGAGCTGCTGCGCTAAGCCAGGTCTCGATCCCTCGTGCGGCGGTCATGCCAGTCGCAAAGCTCGCCTGCAGCAGATAGCCGCCAGTCGGGGCATCCCAGTCGAGCATTTCCCCGGCGGCAAACACGCCCGGCCGGGCGCGCAGCATCAGCGTGTCCGTCAACGCCTCCTGGCGTATGCCGCCAGAGGATGAGATCGCCCGCTCGAGACCGCGCTGACCGGTGACGGTGAGCGCGATGGCCTTGATGCGGCGTGCCAACGCCTCCGGCTCGCGCGGGACATCTTCGCTTTCAAACACCAGGGCCGCGGCCTGCGGAGCGAGCTTGAGAGTTTTCTTCAGCAGGGTTGGCAGGGACTGCCCCGGACGCGCCTTGCCCAACCTCGCGGCCAGCTGCTCCACGGTCTGATTAGGTCGCAGATCGAGCTCAATCCTGGCCGGTCCGGCTGCGAGCGCGCGCCGCAAGGGCTCGGACAGCGCATAAACCGCTCCACCCTCCAGCCCGTAGGCCGCGATCACCGCCTCGCCCTTCACCGTTTCCTCGCCGATCGCCAGCCCGATCGTCTTCAGCGGCTGACCGGCAAAGCGTGACTTCAGATGCTCGCTCCAGGCAATTTCGATACCGCAATTAGAGGCCTGGAAGTTCGCGATCTCGACGCCGGCTTCGCTGAGCCAGGGCACCCAGGCTGCGTCCGAGCCCAGCCGGGGCCAGCTTGCGCCACCGAGCGCCAGCAGGGTCGCCCTGGGTTCAACGCGCAGGGCTGCGCTCTCTCCGGTGTCGAACACCAGCGCGTCGGCATCCCATCCGGACCAGCGGTGACGCAGATGAAAGATCACGCCCAACCCCTCCAGCCGTGCACGCCAGGCGCGCAGGAGAGGCGAGGCTTTCATCGCCTTGGGGAAGACCCGGCCGCTTGAACCGACAAAGGTCTCCGCTTCAAGCCCGTCGGCCCAGATACGCAGGTCAGTAGGCGAAAAGGCATCAATGCAGGTCTTCAACCAGGCCGCCGCCTCGCGATAACGGGTGTCGAACCGGTCCCGCCCCTCGGAATGGGTCAGATTGAGCCCGCCACGACCGGCCATGAGGAATTTGCGCCCCAGGGTCGGCATGCGCTCAAAGACGTGCACACCATGACCAGCGCGCGCGAGATGCTCGGCGGCGATTAGTCCGGCAGGGCCGCCGCCGATTATGGCGATGTCAGGCTTCAGGCTCATGGGATGAGGTCTAGTCGGCTGCGCGCATATGACCAAGCCTTGCTGCACATTGCGCGCTACCGTTTTTCGCTCGAATCTGCTCGAATACGCTTTGACGCAAGACACAAAGGGGCGCGCCATGAGCGATGAAATGATCAAAGACAAGCCGGCCGCAGCCAATCCGGCGGCGCCCTATGGTTCCGCCGACAACCCGTCCGAGTTCGATGTGCTCGGCCGGATGGGCAAGGACGAGCCCTATTTCATCATCCGCGGCGGCGACCCGCTGTCGGACGCGCTGGTCGAGCTGCACGCCTATATCGGTGCCGGCCAGACCGGTGCCGCGCACGACACGCTTGAGCGCATCCTCGCCCTGACGGCACAAAACCCGCCGCGCCCGGTCGGTTCTCCGAAATATCGCGAGACCTTCAAGATCTCGGTCTCGATGGAACGCTATCGCGAGACCCACGGTCGTTCGCACTAGGAAAACCCGGGTAATCTGCACCGGCTGACTGGCGAAGGCGGTTTCACTGGCTATGTTGCGGGTATGACCGAGCTTTCCACCCTCGCCGACCCGCTTCCGCTGGCCCGCCGCCTGATCCAGCGCCCCTCGATCACTCCGGTCGATGCGGGTGCGCTGGACGTGATGCAGGACGGGCTGGAAGCACTGGGCTTCCATTGCCGCCGCATGCCGTTCGACGATGTCGACAATCTCTATGCCCGGCTGGGTGAAGAGAGCCCCTGCTTCATGTTCGCCGGCCACACCGATGTCGTGCCGGTCGGGGACGAGGCCGGCTGGACCCGCCCGCCCTTCGCCGCTGAGGATGAAGACGGCGTGCTCTGGGGGCGCGGTGCTGCGGACATGAAGGGCGCGCTGGCCGCCATGGTCGCCGCTGTACAGCGCTTTCTCGATGCGAAGGGCCAACCGCAGGGCTCGATCGCTTTCCTGATTACAGGCGATGAGGAAGGCTGGGCCATCAATGGCACGCGAAGGGTTCTTGAAGCCCTCGACGCCGAAGGCGTGACCTTTGATCATTGCCTGGTCGGTGAGCCAACCAACCCGCATGAAATGGGCGAAGTAATAAAATCCGGCCGTCGCGGCTCGCTCAATGGCCGCATCACCGTCAATGGCCGCCAGGGCCATGTCGCCTATCCGGAACGCGCAGAAAACCCGATCCCGCCATTGCTGGACTTGTTGAACCGTTTGCAGGCGCGCGAACTGGACCAGGGTCATCCTCCCTTCCAGCCGTCCAATCTGGAAATCATCTCCATCGATGTCGGCAATGAAGCGACCAATGTGATCCCGGCTTCAGCCGAGGCGCGGTTCAATATCCGCTTCAACATCAAACACAAGGGCGCCGAGCTGGCGCAGTGGATCGAGAATGAGGCGGCCAAGGTCGATCTCGATTTCGACGGGACGATCGATCTCGATCTGCGCATTTCGGGCGAGGCCTTCCTGACGCCGGCCGGTGATTTCACCACCCTGATCCAGGACGCCGCCGAAGCAGAAACCGGTCGCCGGCCCGCCCTGTCGACGGGTGGCGGCACATCAGATGCCCGCTTCATCCAGGCTTATGGTCCGGTGGCCGAGTTCGGTCTGGTCGGCGCGACCATGCATCAGGTCGACGAACGCGTGGATATCGCGGATATAGAGTGCCTGACCGCGATCTATACACGGATCCTGGAGCGCTATTTCGAGGACACGCCCGCATGATACGGCTCGCCGCCGAGGCCTTTCTGTCCCTGCGCAGCCTCTACAAGGCCCTGACCTTCAAGAAGGATTGGCAGGCCGGGCTGGATGTCTCCTCACGGGGATTATGGCACTCCTTTGCCGCAGCCCTGATCTGCCTGCCCTTCTTTCTGCTGATCCTGGCCGGGGGCAGCCGGATCGGCCTGACCGAACAGGTCGCGCCCTTCTGGTGGCACTTCCTCCTGTCCTGGCCGCTCTTCATGATCATTGCCGGCCTGATCACCCGCCTGTTGGGCGCCACGGAGCGCTTTACGCCCTGGGTGGTGATGCATAATTGGGGCGTGGTCTGGCTCTATGGCCTTCTCGCGGTTATGTGGTCGCTACAGATCTCCGGCCTGATCGGCGTCACCACACTCGGCGTGCTGCTGGTGTTCGTTTACGACTATGTCCGCCTGCTGGCGCACTGGCGCATCGCCTATCTCGCCCTCGGAACCCCGACCATCACGTCTGCGCTGATCGCGGCGGTTCCGATCCTGGTCAGCGAGATCATGGGCGTTGGCCTGATCCGGATTTACGGTGTCGGCGGATAATCGACGGCGGTCAGGTAGAGCCCGTCCGGCGGCGCCACGGGGCCACAGCGCTTACGGTCGGCGGCATCGAGCGCAGCCTTGAAATCCTTCGGTGTCCACTTTCCAAGCCCGACCTCGACCAGCGAGCCGGTGATCGAACGTACCTGGCGATGCAGGAAGGAGCGCGCCTCGACCGTAATCTGGACTTCCTCGCCGAGGCGCGAAACCGAGGCCTTGTCGATGGATTTGACCGGGGTTTCCGCCTGGCACTGGGCGTCGCGGAAAGTGGTGAAGTCGTGCGTCCCGATCAGGAATTGCGCGGCAGCATGCATGGCCTCGGCATCGAGGTGCTTGGGCACGCGCCAGGCCTGGCCGCGATCCAGCGTCAGCGGCACGCGGCGATCGATGATGCGATAGAGATAGGCCCGGTTGATGGCGGAAAAACGGGCGTGGAAATCCTCTTCCACGCGCTCGGCCTCGACCACGGCCACCGGGTTTGGTTTCAAATGATAATTGATCGCGTCGCGGACCTTGTCCTCGGCCAGGTCCTTGACCAGGTCGAGATGCGCAACCTGCCCCAGCGCATGGACGCCACTATCGGTGCGTCCGGCGCCCTGAACGATAACGGGGGCACCATCAAGCTTGGTCGCGGCCTGTTCCAGCGCGGCCTGGACGGACGGCCCGTTTTCCTGGCGCTGCCAGCCCTGGAAAGGGCCACCATCATATTCGATTGTCAGCTTGTAGCGCGGCATCAGCTCAGCTTCGTTCCGGCGGAAACCGGTGTACCACGCAGGAAGTCCTCGGCCGCCATCACACCCTTGCCCTCGCGCTGAAGCCGGGTGAGACGCAGCGAGTCCGAGCCGCAGGCAATGGTCAATTGGTCATCCAGGGCTTCACCGGCATTCCCGGACTCACCGGCTTTTTCTGCCATCAGAACCTTGATGCGCACCGGACCCTTTTCCCCGTCCAGTTCGAACCAGGCGCCGGGGAAAGGCGATAGCCCGCGGATGTGATTGGCCAGGTCCGCGGCCGGACGTGACCAGTCAATACGAGCTTCGGCCGGCGAAATCTTCTTCGCATAGGTCGCTCCGTCTTCGTCCTGGGCCACGGCCTCGAGGGATCCACGCTCCAGCGCCGAGAGCGCCCGCGACCACATCAGGGCACCGGCGTCGCGCAGCTTGTTGTGCAGCGTGCCAGACGTGTCTTCCGGCGCGATCTTTACGGTTTCCGACAGCAGGATCGGCCCGGTATCGAGCCCCGCTTCCATCTGCTGGATCTGCACCCCTGTGACCTCGTCACCGGCCATGATGGCACGCTGGATCGGCGCAGCCCCGCGCCAGCGCGGCAGCAGGGAGGCATGCAGGTTGAGGCAGCCATGGCGTGGTGCGTCGAGCGCCGCCTGGGGCAGGATCTGGCCATAGGCGACGACAGCGGCGACATCGCAATCGAGCGCTTCGAAATCCGCGATCACTTCGGGGTCCTTGAAGCTTTTCGGCGTGTGTACGGGAATGCCGAGGATTTCGGCCAGCTGGTGCACCTCGGTTTTCTGCTCCGACTGCCCGCGGCCGCGGCGGCGCGGCGGCTGGGTATAGACACGGACGACCTCATGACCGGCCGCGGCGATCTCGGCGAGCGAGCGGGCGGCAAAATCCGGCGTGCCCATAAAGGCGATACGAAGTGTCATGCAAAACCCCGTGCGTCATGTCACATTCAGATGGTTGGCGCTGTGATACGTCAGCTTGAAGACCCGCGCCAAGGGGGGAGGACATGATGACCCGGATTGCAGCCCTGATCGCCTTAGTTTTCCTGGCAGCTTGCCAGGCCACCTCACCGGAACCGCCAACCGGGGAATTGCCCGTGCGCGAGCCAGTGGAAGTCGGTGGCCTGTGCGGCGGCATGATGGGCCTCGCCTGCGCCGGCGAGAACACCTTCTGCGATTATTCGCCCGAAGCCATGTGTGGCGCGGCCGACCAGATGGGCACTTGCCGCGAAATGCACCCGATGTGCACGCGCGAATATCGCCCGGTCTGCGGTTGTGACGGCCAGACCTATTCCAATGCCTGTGTCGCGGCGTCAAACGGCGTCAGCGTGGCCAGCGATGGGGCTTGCCAGGCCTAACCCTATTCATGCCCCCAGGGCGCCGGCGGCGCCTCGACCGGGCGGGTCAGGTCAAATTCGGCCGCGAAATAACGCTCCGGACGGCTTAGCTCATAGGTGAAGCTCGTCTCGGTCACGGTGATGGACCAGGTGTTCTGCATCGAGGCCGGGATGTTTTCACGCTCGAACAGGTCGCGTGAATAAGGATCGGCCGGAAACTCCATACGGCCCGGCGTGGAAAAATCGCGGCCCGTGCCGCCATACATGGTCAGCACATCCTCGCTGCCATCCTCATGACGGTGGTCATGCTTCAGCGTCACCGAACGGTTCCAGCATTGCGCATCCATCATGATGACTTCCTGGCCATTGAGCTGGGTCGGCCCGGGAGCGAAGTGCGGACAAATGCCCGGCCAGCCTTCATAGGTCAGGATCCAGGTGCGTGAACGGTTTTCACCGACATGCAGCGGCACGCGGATCTCGTTATCGCCGCACTCCCGGAAATGAATGGTCAGCACTTCCGACGCCCAGTCCGCGTCCTGCGGATCGTCGGAGATGACACGGCCCTCGAACGCCTGGCCGCAATAGGGGCGGAGCTGGTTAAACACGGCCGGCGGGCCGAGGTCGACGGTGCGGGGCATCCACATGCCGGTGATGATGTTAGCGTCGTCCACTTCCGGGCCGATCACCAGCTCCGAGCCGGGCTGAGTCGCCTGCGCGGCAGCCGATGTGGCCTCAGGCGAAGCCGCTTCGGGCGCGTCCTGAGTGCCCTGACTACAACCCACCAGGGCCAGTCCGGCCGTCAGAATGATGATCCGCATGCTAAGTCTCCCGCCAGGCGATCGGTGTGATCGCTAACAACGTCCGCATGCCAAACTGAGATGCCCGACCGTGCGGGTCAAGCCAGATCAGGGGAAACTGCAGTTTCAGGCCGGAATCAGGCCGCGTCGCGGGCCTTGTCCTTTTCCAGCTTCTTCACCTTCTGTACCGCACGCTGACGCTTCAGGCGCGAGAGATAGTCGATGAAGAGCACGCCCTCGAGATGGTCCATCTCGTGCTGGATACAGGTAGCGTACATGCCCTCGGCGATCTCCTCCACCTTGTTCCCGTCATAGTCGAGATAGGTGATCTTGATGCGATCGGGGCGGTCTACGCTTTCGTAATAGCCCGGCACGGAGAGGCAGCCCTCTTCATAGGGACGCAAGCTGTCAGACGGGTCGGAAAGCACCGGATTGACGAAGAATTTCGGCGCCGCTTTGTCTTCCGGGCCGGAGAGGTCCATGACGATGATGCGCTTGGGCACGCCCACCTGGATCGCCGCCAGGCCGATACCATCGGCCTCGTACATCGTCTCCAGCATGTCATCCATGAGTTCGCGAAGCTCGTCGTCAACGCCGTCGACGGGCTTGGAGATCTCTTTCAGGATCGGATTCGGTACGGTCAGAATTTCGCGAATAGCCATGGGGCCTAAATAAGGGCTGGGACTTAACCGATCAAGAATGTGTTAGCGGTCTCGCGCAGGTATCACGCCATTGGCTATTCCACCGCTTCGGGCGCGGCCAGCGCGCGGGCGCTTTCCTCGACTTGTTTGGGTGTGTCGATGGCCGAAGCAGCGGCGGCATTGAGCTCGGCCAGTTTGCGGCCGCTCACCAGCACCCGGCTCTCCAGTGAGGACACCGCCTTGTTATAGTTCGACGTTGCGGACCGCAGGCCCGAACCGACGCGATCGAGATGGCCGGCAAACGTGTTCAGGCGCTCATAGAGCTCCGCGCCGAGGTCAGAGATCTTTTGCGCATTGTCCTCCAGCGCCTGCTGACGCCAACCATAGGCCACGGCCTTGGCCAGGGCCAGAAGCGTCGCCGGCGTTGTGATGATGACCCCGGCCTTGATCGCTTCATCGAACAGGTTGGGATCTTCATCGATGGCGGCGGCATAGAAGCTCTCACCCGGGATGAACAGCGCCACGAAGTCGATCGCGCCATCAACGGCCTGAGCATAATCCTTCTTGGCCAATTGTTTGACGTGCGTCCTCACCTGGGCGGCGTGACGGCGCCGGGCGTCCTTCTCGCTCGCCTCGTCCGGCGCTTCAACCGCATCGAGATAGGCGGTCAGGGCCACCTTGCTGTCGATCACGAAACGGCCGCCGCCCGGCAGACGGACAACAAAGTCCGGGCGCAGCTTGTCGCCGTCGGTATTGGCGGTCTGATGCTGGCTTTCATAGTCGATCCCGCGCGACAGTCCGGCGAGCTCGAGAATGTTCTCGACCGTGCGCTCGCCCCACTGGCCGCGCGTGGTAGAGGAGCGCTGCAGGGCGTTGACCAGTTTGGCCGTCTCCTGATGCTGGCGATTAAGCCCGGTCGAAAGATGACCGATCTGCTCAGCGAGGCCGGACTTGTCGGCCAGGCGCTGTTTCTCGACGGCTTCGACCTGTTCGCGCAGCGCCTTGAGACTGTCCCCAACCGGGCTGACTAGGCTCTTGAACTCCAGCACGGCCTTTTCCTGCTGCGCCCCGAGATTGGTCTTGGCGGTCTCGGCCAGTTTCTTCTGGCTGGTTTCCAGGACTTCACCGGCCAGCGCCTTGAACTTGTCCTGGATCTCACTACCCATGGCCGCCAACTGTTCCTTTTCACGAGCGAAGGCACGTTCACGCTCCTCGGCAGACGCCTTCATCGCAGCCACGGCCCGGTCGGCTTCGGCGCGATGCCCCCGCTCCTCGCTCAATTCCTTTTCCAGGCCCGCGACGCGCCGGGCCTCGGCTTCAGCCTGCAGACGGGCTTCCTGGCTTTCACCCAGGCGTTCGCGGGCCTCGTCCAGCTCACCCTTCAGATGGCTCACCTGCGCGGACAGGGTGCGGGTCCAGACCAGAAGGGCCGCCGCGAGAGCGGCGAAGACAGCGAGGCCGGCGAAGGCGGAAACAGTGAGTACATCCATAACGCTTATCCGAATCGTTCAATCGAGCCAGATGCTAGCACGCACGAAGCGACAAAAGCGGTCACCCAAAGGGCGTCGCCCATTAGGCCTGCAGCTTGCATTTCCCGCCTCAGGAGAAACGGAGACCCGAAATGCGCACCCGTATCGTATCAATCGGAGACATCAGCGCGGACGAAATCGTCCAGTGGAATGCCTGGGCGGCCCCGAACGGGACGCTGACCAGCCCCTATATGCGCTATGAGTTTGCCGAAACGGTACAGTGGGCGCGCGGCGATGTCCGTGTCGCGGTGTTTGAGGACGAGGACGGCCTGGTCGGTTTCCTGCCCCACCATGCGCCGCGCGAGGGCGTTGCCCGCCCGGTGGGCGCACCGATGAGCGATTATCAGGGCGTGATCGCCGGGGATTACTCCCGCTTCACCCCGAAAAAAGTCGTCGCCGCCACCGGCGGCTCGGCCCTGGTCTTCGACAACTGGTATTGCCCGATGGGCGGCCACAAGCCGAGCCGGCGCGGCCGTGAAGGTTCAGTCATCGCTGATTTGCGTGGCGGCCCCGAGGTCTATTTCGCGGCCCAGAAGGCAATGTTCAAGGACCATTTCAAGAAAACCGCCCGTCGCGCTCGAGCGGCCGAGCGGGATTTCGGTCCCGTCCGGGTCGAACTGGGTGATGCTTCCGGTAAAGCCTTCGCCCAGCTCTCAGCCTGGAAGCAGAAACAGTATCGCGACACCGGCAAGCTCAATGTCCTCGGCATCAGCTGGGTGCAGGACGTATTGCGCAATCTGCGCCGCCGCGAAGGTCAGGAATTTTCCGGCCTGACCGCCTCGCTCTGGTTCGGCGATCGCCTCGCCGCCGTCGAGTTCGGCTTGGTCGCCGCGGATATGTATCATTCCTGGTTCCCGGCCTATGACCCGGAACTGAGCCGCTACTCTCCAGGCCTGTTGCTTCTGCACGGCCTGTTCGAGGGGGCCGGCGAACGCGGCCTTGAGCGCATCGATCTGGGCCGGGGCGGACAGCACTACAAGAAATACTATGCCAGCTATGAAGTCCCGCTGGACCAGGGGCGCTTCCTGAAGCCGGGACTGGCCTCGCTGGGCATTGCCAGCTGGGAGACCGGCGAGAAGGCTGTCCAGGCCCTGCCGGCGCCGATCGCCAGCCTCCCGGCACGGGCCCGCCGGCGCTGGGCCCAGGTCAGCGCCTTTGAACCCAGCTGGGGGCCTCGCCTGGCCAATTTCGCGGCGTCGTTCTCGCTGTAAAGTGGCCTTAGGCGTCCATTAGGCGAGCTTCAGTCGAGCCTTTGCCTTGCCCCATTCTTCGCCCTATCTAGAGCGCAACGATAAGGAGATAACTCATGCGTCGTGTTCTTGCGCTTTCCGCTGCCGCTCTTGTTCTGGGCTCTGTCGCCCATGCCCAGGAGGTTTTCGAAACCACCCAGGCGGATTTCCGCGTTGCAACCGTGGCCGAGGGGCTCGAATTCCCCTGGGGCATCGCCTTCCTACCGGACGGCGCCATGCTGGTCAGCGAACGCGAGGGCCGGCTGCGCTATGTCGATGAGAACGGGCTGCGAGACACGGTGATCTCCGGTCTTCCCGAAGACCTGGTCGTCGAGCGCCAGGGCGGTCTGCTGGGCCTCGCCCTGCATCCTGAGTTCGAAGACAATCGCCTGGTCTATTTCGCCTATTCCGCTGGCACGGCCGCAGCGAACCACACCGCGCTGGGCCGCGGTCGCCTCAATGAGGACGCCACGGCCCTGACCGATGTGGAGGAGCTCTTCCAGGTCAATTTCGACAAGGAACGCGGTTTTCATTTCGGCGGCCGGGTCCAATTCCTCGCCGACGGCACGCTGATGCTGACGCTCGGCGATGGCGGCCTGCACCGCAATGAGAGCCAAAATCTGGCCAATCATCTCGGCACCATCGTCCGCCTCAATGATGATGGCTCGGTGCCGTTCGACAATCCCTTCGTCACCAGCCGCGGCGCCCAGCCGGAGATCTTCTCCTACGGCCACCGCAATGTGCAGGGCATCGCCATCAATCCCGAGACCGGATCGGTCTGGACCCATGAACACGGCGCACGCGGCGGCGATGAGATCAATATTGTCGCATCCGGCGCCAATTATGGCTGGCCTGCTGTGACCTACGGCATCAATTACAATGGCTCGCCGATCTCCGACGCGACCGGAGGCGAAGGCTTCGAAGAACCGATCTGGTATTGGAACCCGTCCATCGCACCGTCCGGCATGGCCTTCTACGAGGGCGACGCCTTCCCGGGCTGGCAGGGTGATGTCTTTGTCGGCGCGCTCGCCGGCTCCATGCTGGTGCGCTACGAGGTCGATGGCGACCGGGTGATCGGTGAGGAACAACTGCTGACCGAAGCCGGCCATCGCATCCGCGACGTGCAGACGGGACCGGACGGGATGATCTACATCCTGACGGATGATCTGGACGGTCTGGTGCTGCGCCTCGAGCCGGTGACGCCCTAACCCCTGAAGTCGAGCAGTTTGCGGCCGGTTGCGAGATTGCGCAGCAGGTAGACGAGCGGCGTGTCGAACGCGGCGACAAGCAATTTCACCACGATCTGACCGATGATCAGACTGCCGATCGCCGCCCACGGCAGGCTCCAGCCGAATGCCGCGACGATGAAGAAGACGCTGTTGAAGACCTGCGACAGCATGGTCGAAACATTGTTGCGCAGCCACAAGAGGTTCTTCCCTTCCTGACGGGTATGCAGGAAGTGGAACAGGAAAACATCGACCAGGGCGCTGATACCAAAAGCGATAATCCCGGCGATATTGATCCGAAGGGAACTGCCCAAAACGCCCTCGAAAGCCTGCTGACGCTCCTGCGTCCAGCTGTCCGCCACGCCGACGAAGCCGACGACGTTCTCCGCGTAGAGCGCAGCGAGGAACAGGATGAGGATGACCAAGCGCATGGCCAGGCCGGCAAATACGACCATCAGCGCCGTCGCCCGCCCCCAGACTTCCGAGATCACATCGGTGGCCAGATAGGTAATTGCAAACGCCAGGGACCCGGCCGGTACAAGCAATTCCCAGCCGAAGATCGAGACCGCGTTGATCTTGATGGCGGTCACGGCGGCCGTAACCAGGGACACCATGAACAGGCTGATGCAGAAAACCAGCACGAAATCGCGCCGGTTGACCCGCTCCGCGCCCAATAATCCCGTCTTGGTCTGCTCTGTCATGCCCGGTCCCGCCCCTGACGCACGATGCGTCTCACAGAAAGACTAGGGCGATTTTGCCGAAAGCATAGAAAAATTCAGACGCTTGACCGGCTTTTGAACGCTGCGGCTAGCGTACCGTCGTCAAGATAATCGAGTTCTCCGCCCACCGGGACGCCCCGCGCCAGCGAGGTGACACTGACCCCGGCATTCTCCAGCCGGTCAGCGAGATAGTGGGCTGTGGTCTGTCCATCGACCGTGGCGTTGAGCGCCAGCACGATCTCGGTCACCTCGGCATCCGCTGCGCGCTCGACCAGCCGGGCGATATTGAGGTCTTCCGGGCGCACGCCGTCGAGCGCCGACAAGACACCGCCAAGGACGTGATAGCGCCCCTTGAAGGCTCCGGCCCGCTCCAGCGCCCACAGATCCCCCACCGTTTCAACGACGCAGATCGCGCTGGGCTGTCGCCCGGGCGCGCTGCATACCGAGCAGGGATCGGAAACATCGAGATTTCCGCAAACCGAGCAGGCGGAGATCTTGTCGGCCGCATCGGCCAGCGCATCGGCCAGCGGCCGCATCAGCGGATCGCGCTTGGACAAGAGGAAGAGCGCGGCGCGCCGGGCCGAACGGGGGCCGAGCCCCGGCAGCTTGGCCAGAAGCGTGATCAGGCGTTCAATTTCCGGTCCGGCAGAGGCGCTACGCATGGGTCTTGTCCGCGCTTCAGAAGGGCAGGTTCACGCCGGGCGGCAATTGCAGTCCACCGGCCGCGTCCTTCATGACCTCGCGCTGGGCCTCCTCGGCCTTGCGGCGCGCGTCATTGTGCGCGGCGACAATGAGGTCTTCGAGGATTTCCGGCTCCTCCGGGTCCATCACCGACTTGTCGATCTGCACGCCGCGCATATCGCCCTTGGCAGTCAGCGTGACCCGGACCATCCCGGCGGCGCTCTCGCCTGTCACCTCGGTCTCGTCCAGACGCGCCTGCGCCTCGGACATTTTCTGCTGCATTTCCTGCGCCTGCTTCATCAGGCCCATCAGGTCTTTCATGCCTTGTTCTCCGTCGATACAGGCGCCGCGTCCTGCTCGGTGTGGGCGGGCGGCTCGATAATGCGTTTCAGCGTGGCACCGGGGAAAAGCTCAAGCGCTTCCACCAGGGCCGGGTCTTTCAGCGCCTGCTGGCGCCGTTCTTCTTTCTCGCGCTGACGGCGCTCGAACCAGGTCTCACCGCCCTGGGCGTCGACATCGGCGAGAATCGCCCAGCGTTCGCCGGTCCACTCCAGCAGCCGCCGCGCCAGCTTCTGCGCCAGATCGGAGGGCGCGTCCTCGGCGGGCTGGAAGGTCATGCTGGGCGGTTTGAAACTGACCGGGCGCACAAAGCGTTCGACATCGGACTGCAGGGCGATATCGCGCTTTTGCTGCAGCATGCGGATCAGGTCTTCGTAACTGGCAAGCCCGAGAAAGGCAGGCTCAGTCGGATCAGCAGCCGCAATGCCCGGCGAAAGACTGGGTGAAATACTGGGCGGCGCGGTCACCGCCTCGACATGTCGCTCAGGCTTTCCCGGCGCCTCCATCGGCGCGGCAGCGGGTGCATCGGACGGCGACTGGGCCGGAGCCGGCGGTGTCGAGGCCAGCAGCCGGGCGGCGTCTTCCGGAGCGGGCAGGCCCGCCGCCGCGATCAGCCGCAACAGGGTCATCTCCGCCGCGGCCAGCGCATCGGGTGCGGCGCGGACATCATCCAGCCCGGTGAGCATGATTTTCCAAAAGCGGGTCAATTGCCCGAGGCTCAGGGGCCCGGCCAGCGCGATCAGGCATGCCAGCGTTTCCGCGCTCTCACCCAGATCGGCCCCGGAGCCGACGGCCTTCACCCGCGACAGCGCGTGGATGTATTCCAGCAGGTCGCGCGAGATCACCACCGGGTCGCCACCAGCATCGTAGAGCGCTTCCAGCTCATGGATGGCGTCGGAGGTGCGCGCGAGCAGCGCGTGTTCGAGCAGGTCGAGTACGCGGGCCCGATCGGCCAGCCCCAGCATGTCGCGAATCTGCGCTGCACCGACGGCGGCGTCGCTGTCGGCACCCTGTACAATCGCCTGGTCAAGCAGGGACAGCGCATCGCGTACAGAGCCTTCCGCGGCGCGGGCAATCAGCGACAGGCCGTCGCGTTCCACACGGGCATTCTCGAGACCGCAAATACGCTCGAGATGATCGGTCAGCACGTCTCGGTCGATGCGCTTGAGATCGAACCGCTGGCAGCGCGACAGGACGGTGACGGGGACCTTGCGGATCTCCGTCGTCGCGAAAATGAACTTGGCGTGCTCGGGCGGCTCCTCGAGCGTCTTCAGCAGGGCATTGAAGGCCGAGGTGGACAGCATGTGCACCTCGTCAATGATGTAGACCTTGTAGCGGCCGGACACCGGCGCATAGCGCACACCATCGAGAATTTCGCGGATATCGCCGACACCGGTGCGGGACGCGGCGTCCATTTCCATGACATCAACATGGGCCGAGCGGGCGATGGCATCACAGTGCTCTCCGCGCTCGGCGAGTTCCATGTGCGGCGCATCGATCGTGTCGCTTTTGTAGTTGAGAGCCCGGGCGATCAGACGCGCGGTCGTCGTCTTGCCGACCCCGCGAACACCGGTGAGCATGTAGGCGTGGGCAATGCGGCCGGCCGCGAAGGCATTGGTCAGGGTCCGCACCATGGCGTCCTGGCCGATCAGGTCTTCAAACGTATCGGGGCGGTATTTGCGCGCAAGAACCTGGTAGCCCTGGTCCACCGGCGTCTCCGGCAGATCGAGACCGGGCATGAGAGGCGCGTCCGCTCCCGGGCTTTCAGTCTGGAGCGGCGTCTCGTCCATGCGGGCTCTTGGGGGCAAGGTTGCGGTTCGGCGTTTAAGTGGAAGACCGGACAGCGACCCGGACCGAAACTCGTTACGGCTGCTTCCTTCCGGACCTGACCGGGTTGGCGAGGGATCCGTCCACCGCCGATCTTCCGCTCTCTATATCGCGCGTGCGCGGCGGTTCTGCAAGGCTGGGGACGCAGCAAGCTTGACATGGGCCGTGGAAGGCCTCGTCATGCCAGTACTTGCATATTTGCCGGGGGGCAATCTCGATGCTGGAACGCGTCTTCCTCGCGTGTCTGAGCGCCATAATGGTCGATCCGGCTGCCAGCGCGGATGATAGGCTGCATACCAGCGGAGATATCCGCTTCCGTATGGAACAGGATTGGGCCTCTGCGCGCGCTGACGGCTCGGAGCGGCCGGACCGGCTGCGCGCCCGGCTGCGGGCGCGGCTTCAGTTGAATTACAGGTTTTCCGATACGCTCGACATTGCCATCCGGGCCCGCAGCGGCGATCCGGAGAGCCAGCAAAGCCCGCACGTGACAGTCGCCGATTTCGATGGCGGGCAATCGGACGGGCTGGAGGCTGGCCTCGACCGCTGGCGAATGCGCTGGCGGAGCGAAACAGGCGCAGCGTTTCTGGGCCGTGACAGCCTTCCGCTTTGGCGCCGTAACGAGCTATTCTGGGACGATGATGTCACCGTCACCGGACTGGGCGGCCACATCTCCGGCACGCAGGCGAGCGGGCGGCGCTGGCGTCTCGCAGGCGGCAGATTTCAGGCTCCGGTGGGACTGAACCGGGCGTCAGGAAGCCTGACAGCAGGTCAGCTCATGTTGGAACAACCGGCCGGCACACATCCCTGGACAGCGGCGGCCGGCGTAATCGCTATTGAAGCAGACCGGGACGATCCCGATGCCGGACGTCTGCTCTCCGGAAATGGCGGACGCGATTATCTTTTGCTGATCGCAAGCATGGAAACACAGATCGAGATCGGCGGGCAACGTGTCACCATCGGCGCAGACCTGGTGGAGAATGTGGAGGATTACAGCGCTGCAGACCCCGATCCGAGGACTGCCGCAAACAGCGGGCAAACCAGCGGCTGGGTCATCTCGGCACGCCGGGGCGATGCGTCCGCACGCGGCGACTGGCGCTTTGATTACTATTTCGCACGCATTGAGACACTCGCCGTCAATGCCTCCTACGCGCAGGACGACTGGGTGCGTTGGGGGGCGAACGGTCAAACCCGGTCGAGCGGTTTCCAGGGCCATGAACTCCGTGCAGCGTACGGGCTTGGCGGTGGTGCCAACATCACAGCGCGGCTCTACATTGTCGACGGGTTGAGGTCGGCGGAGGACGGAAACCGCGCGCGGATTGACCTGAATTGGCGCTTTTAAACCTGCCGCGCAGCGTCGGCCGCGCATCGATCGGGGCAGTAGTTTCGCGCGCGGCGGTTCGGCAAGGTGTGGCAGTCAGGCATGCGCGTTAAACCACATCGCGAGGATGTGTATTGCGTCCGCGCCAAGCCGGGCGATAATCGCGGCATGTCATCACCCGCCCGCCCGCTGCCGCTCCGACGCCTCTTCGCCTATCTGATCGATTCCCTGGTCATCTTTGCCTGGATCGCCGGGCTGACCGCGATCGGAATGAGCTGGGGCACCGAGTTGTTCGACCGGCTGGATCCGGCCTCGACCAAGATTTTCGGTCACGCTTTCAGCTTCACCGCGCTGACCTTGCCGGTCGTGCTGTATTTTGCGCTGACCGAGCGTTCGGCAATGCGTGCCAGCCCTGGCAAGCGGGCCCTCGGACTGTGTGTCGCCGGTCCCGACGGCACGGGAATCGGACTGAGCCGGGCACTGGTCCGCAATGCGCTGAAATTTCTGCCCTGGGAGGTCGCCCACACCGCGATCTGGCATGCGCCGGGCCAACCTTTCATTGACGTGCCAACGGCGAGCTTCATGGCGCTGCATGCCGGGGCCCTCGCCCTGGCAGGTCTTTATATCGCCAGCCTGTTTGTCGGATCCGGCCGCACGCCCTATGAGCGTCTTTCTGGGACGCGGGTTATCGCCCGGTCCGCCTAGGGGTATTGCAGTCCACACTGGTCATTCATGGCCAGCGGCCGCACATCTGGGACAAAGGGGAGACTTGCTGATGAATGATCGCTCACGCCTGGCCGGCCGCAAGCCGATGGTCTTCGCGGGGTCGCCGATTGACCGCTGCGAGATTAGCCGACGCGATGAAGGCGCGCTCGCCGCCCTGCAGGACGCCCCCAGTGCGCGCGTGCTGTTTCTTCACGCCGGTGACCCGGCGATGACGCGGGAAGGCCGGCTGGACTGGAGACCGCTTGATGCGGCCGTGAAGGCGGTGATCCGGCCACCGTTGATTTTCCTGGGACAGGATCAGCATGGCCCCCTGTTCGCCGCCGAAGCGATCGCCGACCAGATTCACCCCGACACCACGCCCCATATCGAGGCACGCCGTGCAGCCATGATGCTGCCGCATGAGGAAACGGCGATCTTTGCCCAGGCCAAGAGCCTCCTGGCCTGGCATGACCGTCATGGTTTCTGCGCCAATTGCGGCAGCTCCACCCGGGTCGCCGCCGGCGGGGCCAAGCGCGCCTGCCCGGCCTGCGGTGCCGAGCATTTCCCGCGTGTTGACCCGGTCGTGATCATGCTGGCCACCGATGGCGATCGCTGCCTGCTCGGGCGCCAGGCGGCCTGGCCCATGGGCATGTGGTCTGCCCTTGCCGGTTTTGTTGAACCGGCGGAAACCCTGGAAGAAGCCTGCGCCCGGGAGTTGCGTGAGGAAGCTGGTGTCGAAGCCGATATCGCTGCCATCCGCTATATCTTCACCCAGCCCTGGCCCTTCCCCTCCTCCATCATGGTTGGGCTGGTCGCACCGGTTGCGCGCAATGCGGTGAAGGTGGACACGCATGAGCTTGAGGATGCGCGCTGGTTCAGCCGGGATGAATTGCGGATTGCGCTTGAGGGGGGGCATCCGATGATCAATGTGCCGCCGTCCATCGCGGTCGCCCGGCGCCTGGTCGAGCTCTGGGTCGACGTGGCGATCTGACACCAGAGCTCGCACGAAAAGGGCCGCCCCTTCTGGAGCGGCCCCGTTTCAGGCATGCTGGCCAAATGGCCGCAAATCCCTAGCCGCCAAGGCGACGGACATAGGAGATGCCGTAATAGTGCACGGCATCGTCGAAATCAGCGTAGGTGTAGTCGAAACGCAGACCGTTCTTGTCGTCCCAGAAGGTTTCACCAGCGAGGCCAGCGGCGAAAGCGCCATCGTCTGCACTCCCCGTGAAACCGCCCGCTTCAGCGGAGATCTCGGCGTGGATATAGCCCGCGCGGAACAGGAAGTTGAAGCTGTCGCTACCGGCAACGCGATACACACCAAAGGCGCCAGCGGAATAATCCAGGCTGGTGTCGATACCGAAGACGTCATCATCAGCGATACCGAACATGGCTTCGCCTTCAACGCCCCAGTTCTCATCAAAGAAGTGGCCGAAGCGAACGGAAGCGGTCGTATACTGAGCGAGATCGAAATCGGCCACACCGAGACCGGCAGAGAAGGTCGAATCCTGAGCCTGAGCACCAGCGGCAACAGACAGCATCAGCACAGACGCGCAAACAAACTTACGAAACATATGAGTTTCCCCGAAATTTGAAACGACACAGACCCCACCAGCCCGGCCCCGGGGCATACACAGCGTGTTCTAGCGCCTATTACAAGTAAACGGATTTTACTTTCGGCACTCCCTAACCAAGCGTTGCAAAAACCGCACACTCTTTGGTTGCTTTTTTTGACAAATTGCACGCCTTGCGATCACAGACATGTACCCGCGTCCTCTTACCGCATGCAGTTGGCGGTGCTCGCCTGTTGCCTGACAGCCCGCTGCGTGCCAAACACGGGCAACTTTCGGCTGACTGATTAATTGGGGGCGTCTATGGGCGATCTCTTCTGGAACAAGGTAGCAGGCGTCATCATCGGTGCCATCCTTGTTGTAATGGTGATCCTGGAACTCGGTCACATGCTTGTGCCGAGCCACAGCAAAGGCGAGCTGACCGCTGAGAACACGGCGTATCCGTTCGACTGGGCGGCAATTGAATCCGGTTCGACCGGCGCGGCCATGGAAGAAGTGGATACCGGACCGGTCGATTTCGGCCTGCTCCTCGCTTCTGCTGACATTGGCGCGGGCGAGCGCGTGATTCGTCGCTGCGTTTCCTGCCACACGGTTGAAGAAGGCGGCGCAAACGGTACCGGCCCGGCTCTGTGGGACGTTGTTGGTCGTGCCATCGGCGGCGTGGACGGCTTTGGCTATTCCAGCGCTCTCGGCGGTATGGGTGGCGAGTGGACCTATGAAGCGCTCTACGGCTTCCTGGAAAGCCCTGCCAATTATGCTCCGGGTACGACCATGTCCTTCCGCGGCCTTGCCCAGCAGGAACAGCGCATCAACCTGATCGCTTACCTGCGCAGCCTGTCCAGCAACCCGGCCGCACTGCCTGATCCGCTCCCGGCGATCGAGGAAGCTGCACCGATGGACGAAGCCATCACGGACGACGCTCCGGCCGAGGAAGCCCCGGCTGCTGACGCTCCGACCGAAGAGCCGACCGAGTAATCGGCACTCTGACACGCTTCAAAGCAAACCCCGGAGCCATCGGCTCCGGGGTTTTTCTTTGCGCTTGAGCTTGCCAGACCGGCTTCTGTCAGCTGACCGGTGGCCGCATGATGGTTCGCACCGGGTTCTCCTTTTCACGGATACGCTGTTCCGCCATGGCAAAAGGCTCCAGCGTCGTATCCATGGTGTGGGCATTGGCGTGCAGAAATAACTCGCTATCGGTCATGACACCGACATGGCCCGGCCAGAACACCACATCGCCACGCGCCCGCTCGGGGTCTTGGGTAACATCGCGCCAGCGGGCCTTGAGAAAATGCTCCTGCTGATCGGCATCGCGCGGCGCATCGATACCGGCCGCGACCAGTGCCATCTGCAACAGGCCGGAACAGTCGAGCCCCAGGCTTTCCTTGCCACCCCAGAGATAGGGCGCGGCGAGAAAGCTTTCGGCGACGGCCACGAAGTCGGGCGCGGTGTGATCAAGCGGCGCCGTATGGTCGCTTACGATCCAGCCGAGATTGGCCGCTTCAATGAAACGTCCGTCCTCGGCGCCGGAATGGAAACTCGCATTCAGGCTGATCAGAGCCGCCGGCGGAGATTTGAAATCCGGTTCGGAGAAGGCGTAGGTGCGCAAGGCGACGACCTTGCGATCGACCGGATCCACCCTGCGGCTGAGACCGCTGATCTCGACCCAGCCGACATAGCCGTCAGCACGGGAAAAGCCCCAGGCCCAGCCGTCACGTTCTTCCAGGACCGCGAAGACATCGCCAAACAGGAGCTGATCGTCCATGCCCGCCAGGCGGTCCGGACCGCGCCGGATCGGCAGGACGGGATCCACCGCCTGATAATCGACCGGGTCGACGAAGCGCTCGGCTTCGACCTGTCCTTCTAGATGGCTTGCTGCAAGGTCGGGTCTTGCGGGGGTGAGTCGGGGATCCAGGACGGACACGTTGCGGTTTCCTCGGCACGATGGGCGACGTTTTCGCCGTAATCGTACAGGAAGACCGCCCCTTTGACAGTGCGATGTACCGAGACATCACGCTTGTCGGCACGGTCACGCTTGCGGCGTACAAAGCCGTGCTTTTCCAACACGTCGAGAGCCCGGGTAACAGCCGGTTTGGGCAGGTCGAGACGGGCTGCAAGTTCGCGCACGGCATGCGGGCCCGGGCGCATGAAGATGGCCAGAAGCACAGCAAACTGCCGGGCAGTGAGATCGAAGGATGCCTCGCGTACGGTATCAGCCGAGACGCGGTGCATCATTTCAAGCGATTGCATCGCCTGAGACGCCATGACGGACTCCTGTAAACGCGGGTTGGAACTGGCGCTAGTTTTGGAATCGAGTCTTGAGCAAAAAGTAAACGGCGCGAACCGCTTGAATCTCGCCACCTTTCGGACGCCCCGGTTTCGGCTTCGGGTTCCAAGCGAAGATATCGAAGTGGGCCCAGACCGATTCGCCGACGAATCGACGCAGGAACAGCGCCGCCGTGATCGAGCCCGCCATCGGGGTCGGCGCGCCATTGACCAGGTCAGAGAACTCGCCGTCCATCTCGCTGTCATAGCCATCCCAGAGCGGCATGCGCCAGACCGGATCGGAGACTGCTGCCCCGCCCTCGGCGATACCGGCGGCCAGAGCCTCGTCATCAGTATAGAAAGGCATGACTTCGGGCCCCAGAGCCACGCGCGCGGCACCGGTCAGGGTGGCAAAGTCGAGCAGGAGTTCCGGATTGTCCTCGGTCGCGCGTACCAGGGCATCGCCCAGGACGAGACGCCCTTCCGCATCGGTATTGTCGATCTCCACGGTCAGGCCATTGCGCGCCGTGAGCACATCGCCGGGACGGAAGGCGTTGGAGGAGACGGCATTCTCGATAGCCGGGACCAGGAGGTGCAAACGCACCGGGAGCTTCGTCGCCATGATCATGGAGGCCAGCCCCATTGCATTGGCGGCACCGCCCATATCCTTTTTCATCAGGCGCATGAACGGGGCCGCCTTGAGGTCGAGCCCCCCGCTGTCGAAACACACGCCCTTGCCCACCAGCGCAATACGCGGATGTGACGGATCACCCCATTCCAGTTCCAGCAGGCGCGGCGCCTCCGCTGAAGCCCGGCCAACGGCGTGGATCATCGGGTAATTCTGGGTCAGGAGGTCGTCGCCCTCTGTGACGCGAACGTCAGCGTCGAAACGCCCGGCGAGTGCGCGGAAGGCCGCTTCCAGCCCGATCGGGCCCATGGCATCGGCCGGCGTATTGACCAGGTCGCGAACCAGCCACGCCGCCTCGGCAATCGCCGTGGTCGTGTCAAAGTCGCAGCCGTCGGGCACAACCAGGCGGGCCGGTTTGCGCGACGGCTCCTTGTAGCGCTTGAACTGGTAGGCACCCATGGCCCAGGCGAGCGCGGCAAGGGACGGATCCATTCCCTCCGGCAGGCCGTCGAGCTGCCAATCGCCTTCCGGCAGGGTGGTCGAGGCATTGCCGAGCGCGAACGGGTCCTGGCCAGCCCCTGCCCCGAGCCAGGCATCCGCCTCGCCACCGTCCGGGAAGCGTACGCTCTGGCCCGGTTTGCCCTTGAAGTCCGCAGCCAACCAGCGCTGCTCGGCCGGCAGGTCCGCAATCGCGGCCTCGGCCTGATCGCTGGTGACCAGACGGGCGCGGCGCGCGCTTGTCGAAGATTTGAGAAGAACGTCCATAGGGTAAGCCTTTCTGCCAGCCGGGCGGGAGCCGAGTTAACGCATTCTTGACCCGCAGCGCGCAAGTTCAAGACGTACCCGCAGTCCCGTTCGCCTGCCCGAGGTCTTAACATGCGCCGCCTCTTCGTCACCCTTGCGGTTTCCAGCCTGGCCCTGTCCGCCTGCGCCACGACTTCGTCGACCACTGACGAGGAGGCCTTTGCAGCGGATATGCAGAACTCCGGCGATATCCTGCCGGCCTCGCAGGCCGAGCGCGACGCCATCCGCAGCCAGGACCTGCTGACCCAGGCGACCTTCTGGGCCGAAGCCTATGAGCTCAACCCGTCCGACAAGGAAGCGGCAACCGAGCTGTCCAACACACTGCGCCAGCTGGGCAATCCCCAGCGCGCTGCAGAAGTCGCCCAGCAGGCGCTGGCGCTCTATCCGCAAGATGTCGAGCTCTTGTTCGCCTTCGGCAGTGCCGCTGCCGCTTCCGGGCGCGCAGGCGCCGCCCTGGAATCGCTGCAGCGCGCTGCAACTGCCGCACCAGGTGATTGGCGGCCCCATAACGCGCTGGGCGTGGCCTACGAACAAATCGGTGAGAGCGAACGCGCCCTGTCGAGTTTCCAGACTGCCCTCGAACGCGCGCCTGGCGAACCGGCGGTGATGTCCAATCTCGCCCTCTCCTATGCCCTCAATGGCGATCCGGCTTCGGCCGAACGCCTGCTGCGCGAAGCCATGATCCGGCCCGGAGCTGACAGCACGGTGCGGCAGAATCTGGCGCTGGTGATTGCGCTGCAGGGCCGTTTCTCGGAAGCGGAAGAAATGGCGCGGGTCGATGTGTCGACCGAGATGGCGGAAGCCAATATCGCCTTTGTGCGGTCCATGCTGACCTCACGCCGGCGCTACGACGCCCTCTCCGAAAACTGATCAGCTGGCCATGGGCGGCGGGGGTGGCGGTGTCGCCTCGGCAGCCTCGGGGTCAAGCTTGCGCAGGGGAAAATCGCTGCGCAGGTCCGGGTCGACCAGGGTGTGGTCAAAACGGAAATCCTCGACCAGTTCACGCAGCTCGACCGGCGCCTTGCGGTCCTTGGTGACTTCACTGGAGCGGTAGAGCGCATACAGGCGCAGATAATTCTTGTCGTCCTTGGACAGCGAAGTGTCGTCGAGACGGCTGCAAACGGCGATCAGCTTGGATGTGCCCGAACGCCGCCGGCCTGATTTGAGATCAATCATGGCGCCAGCCAGGCCGGTCTTCCAGCCGACATCCGCAAAATGTGTTTTCGGCGCGCCGGACAGAGCCGAGCGTGCCGCGTCGAGATCCTCGGCATTGAGCGCCTGCATAGCCTCACGGACCGCTTCCTCCGCGGTCTCGATCTGCTCGCGACGTTTCTCCGCCGATTTGCGCCCGGAAAACATGGGCTGGGTCCACCTGTGCAACATGAAGGCTCACTATTCAAATAGCGCGCCAAATCACTTTCGTCACAGACTATTGAAGCGGATTATG
>NZ_JASBRW010000066.1 GCF_030149235.1 Maricaulis sp.
ACCGATCGGCGCCTCGCCGATATCAGCCGCCGCTTGCGCTAGTTCTAGCGCGACCTGCATAAAGCGTGTATCCCGCGCGTCCGCCATGTCGGCGGCCTAGAGCGCTTGAGCGAAAGGGTCAAGATTGACCGATCAGGACGAAAGCGGCGAACGCATTGCCAAATACCTCGCGCGCGCAGGCATAGCCTCGCGCCGCGAAGTCGAGCGCATGATCGAAGCCGGCCGCGTCAAGGTGAATGGCAAGGCACTTGATACACCCGCCTTCAAGGTCACCGGAAGCGAGAGCATTGAGGTCGATGGCAAGCTGGTCGGCGACAAACCCGCGACCCGCCTCTGGCGCTACCACAAGCCGGCAGGCCTGGTGACGACCCACCGCGACCCGGAAGGCCGCGAGACCGTTTTCGACAAACTGCCCAGCGATATCGGCCGGGTCATTTCGGTCGGCCGCCTCGACCTGACATCGGAAGGGCTATTGCTGCTGACCAATGATGGCGCCCTCGCCCGAGCCCTGGAACTGCCCTCCACCGCCTGGATGCGCCGCTATCGCGCCCGTGCCTTCGGCCGCATTGACCCGAAAGCCGTGGAAACCTTGAAAAAGGGCGTCACCGTCGAAGGTATCAAATACGGACCGATGGAAGTCGAGATCGAGCGCGAGACAGGTTCCAATATCTGGCTCAATGTCGGTATTCGCGAAGGCAAGAACCGCGAAGTCCGCAAGGCGCTCGATGCGGTCGGGCTGAAGGTCAATCGCCTGATCCGGACCGCCTATGGTCCGTTCCAGCTCGGCGATCTCGGCAAGGGTGAGGTCAAGACCGTTGCTGCCCGTGTCCTGCAGGACCAATGCGGCCATCTGATCGATTTCGTCAAACCGGACGGCGAGGCCGTTGCCAGGAAACGCGCGCCGGCGCGGTCGCGACGCCCGGGCGCTGTTCGTACAAGCAGCGGCGGACAGCAACTGCATCGCGCCAAGTCCACCGGCGGGCCGCAGCGCAAGGGGCCGCGCAAGTGAGAATTGTCAGCGGCAAGCACAAGGGCCGGCCGTTATCGGCCCCCAAGGGCCGCTCGACCCGCCCCACCTCCGATCGGGCCCGCGAGGCCATGTTCAACGTGCTCGCCCACGCGGAGTGGGCCCCGTCTATCGCGGGCGCGCGGGTGATCGACCTGTTCGCCGGCTCCGGCGGATTGGGGCTGGAAGCCATGTCGCGCGGCGCCAGCTTCTGCCTATTCGTTGAGACGGAAGCTGCCGCGCGCGGCGCAATCCGGGACAATATCGATGCCCTGCAACTGTTCGGGCATACAAGGCTGCATCGCCGCGATGCCACCGCATTGGGCGACAAGCCGTCCAATCTCGGAGCGCCCTTTGACATCGCCTTTCTCGACCCGCCCTATGGCAAGGGTCTCGGTGAAGAAGCGCTGGCCAGACTTATCGAAGGTGCGTGGCTCAGCCCCGATGCCATCGCTGTGCTCGAAGTCGGCGCCGAGGAAACTCCACTCACCCCGGGCTGGTCGATCGCCACCGAGAAGCTCTACGGAGCTGCCAAGGTTCTGTTTTTAGAGCGTATAACTGATACATCGTCGTTAGACGCCTCTTAAGGGGTTACGCGGTATGCGATAGTCTGGATGGACTGGACCTGCACGCCGTGTCGCAAACTCTGAAAGCCAAGAGCCTCGCCTACCTCCGCGAGAGCGCGTCCACCGCCCGGGTGCTGAATTTGCACCGGGTGGCGGAAAAGCATGGCGGCAGTGACGCGTATTCCGATGCCCCCTTCTTCCGCTCCAAACGGCTCAATACTGCCTTTGTCGTCAAACATACGCTGAGCCCTCACGAGATGGATTTCCTGGGGTCCAGCCGCATTTCCGCGACCAAGGTAATCTTCCCGCTGGCTCAGGATGATCTACGCCTTGGGGGCTATTCCATTTTCGTCGAGCAGAATGATTTTGAGAGCGGCATGATCGAGGCGCTGGGACGGGACGGCAATCGTGCCCGCATCCTCGCTGATGTCGAAGTATTGCGCGAAATCGCCCGGCTTCCCTCGCTTGATCCCTATCTCCTGCGCGAGCGCCTGGCTCAGATCGGCCACAAACCGGCCGCCTGCTATTTCGACATCTCCGACGCCGATGTGCAGAAAATCCAGGCCTATGTGGTTGGCGAAATCTCGAAACTGGTCGAGCTCGCCTATGGCGTCGGAGGTCCCGAAGCCAAGGCTATTTCCGACAAGCTGGCGCGCCTGATCATGCAGGACGAACGCTCGAAGACACTCGAACCCCTGCGCGAGACGCTTCGCCTGCAGCCGGATGAGTATGTCGAGGGCATGTTCGGCTGGAAGGGCTTCCTGTATTACAAATGGAATATCAGCCGCCTGCGCCCGAGCTTTGAGCCCATCGCCAAGGCGATCCTGTCGACCCGTTATGTCCGCTCCCACCCGGACGACGAGGCTGTACTGGCCGGCATCCGCAAGACCATTGCCCGCACGCTCTACATGCGTATCGGTGAAGTCGACAAGGCCCTCGCGGCCTATGACAATGCGTACATGCGACTGGTAGACGGGAATGACCCCAGCGCTTTCCGCAATTTCCTGCTGCGCGCGCCTCACATGTTCCTGTCGACAGGCGAACATCTCGCCGCGATCAATCATGTCTGCACTTATTGGGCGGAACGTTTCCCGCGCGGCACGCTAAACCGCCTGGAAGCCGATGATGCGTTCGATATCTACAAGGACTTCAACGCGTCGCTGGGCATCGACGACCGGCGCCTGGCAGCCTAACGCCGCCCGAACAGGCGCTCGATATCGGCCAGCTTGAGCTCGACATAGGTCGGGCGGCCATGATTGCATTGGCCGGAATGCGGTGTCGCTTCCATTTCGCGCAGCAGCGCGTTCATTTCCTCGCCGGTGAGGCGGCGGCCAGAGCGGACGGATCCGTGGCAAGCCATGGTGCCAACCACGTCCTCGAGCTTTTCTTTCAGCGACAGCGCCTGATCGTAGGCGGCCAGATCGTCGGCGAGGTCGCGAATCAAGCCCTGGACATCGAGTTTTCTTAACAGAGCGGGCGTTTCGCGAACGGCCACCGCCCCTGCCCCGAAGGCTTCCACCACGAGACCAAGCTCGGCCAGCTCGTCGGCTCGGTCGAGCACACGGCGGGCCTCGGCCTCATCGAGATCGACGATCTCCGGCACCAAAAGGTGCTGACGCTCGACACCGGCCTCGGCGATCATCTTCTTCATGCGCTCATAGACCAGACGCTCGTGCGCAGCATGCTGATCGACGATGACTATACCGTCGCCGGTCTGGGCGACCACATAAGTCTCGTGCAACTGCGCCCGGGCCACGCCCAGCGGCCAGTCCGGTTGCTCGGGTTCGGCTGGCGTCTGTGACGCCGGCATATAAGTTTCCGGTTCCACCCGCGCGGACATTCCCGGGTCGAAGACTGCCGGCTGGACGGGTTCTGCCGGACTGCCCCACGCCGCCATTTGCCCGGCTGGCGAGGCGGGACGCAGAGCCGACTGATAGCCGCCCTGTGGTGGAGCACTGAAGCCTTGCGGGCGCGCAGCCCCGAGGGCGAAGCCTGCCACTGTCGTTGAAGCCCGATGTCCGGCCGCGGCCAGCGCGTGGCGCAGGGCTCCGACGATCAAGCCTCGTACCAGCCCACTATCACGAAACCGCACCTCGGCCTTGGCCGGGTGGACGTTGACATCAACCTGGTCGGTCGGCAGCTCGACATTAAGGGCCACCACCGGATAGCGATCGCGCGCCAGGAAGTCCTGATAGGCGCCCCGGACAGCCCCGCCCAGCAGCTTGTCCCGCACCGGGCGGCCATTGACGAAGAGATATTGGTGCAAGGAGTTACCGCGCGAATAGGTCGGCAGGCTGGCAAAGCCGGTGATGCGAACGCCTTCGCGTTCCTGGTCAACCTCTAGCGCGTTATCGCCAAACTCATCGCCCAGCACGGCCGCCATACGCGCCTTGCGGGCTTCCGGACTGGCTTCACGCTCGGCGGCCACAGAAAGGCGTTTGCGCCCGTCCAGGGTCAGGAAAAAGCCGACATCCGGCCGGGCCATGGCAAGGCGTTTGATAACGTCGGAGATGCCCTGGTTTTCAGCGCGCTCGCTCTTGAGAAATTTCAGCCGGGCCGGCGTGGCATAGAACAGGTCGCGGACCTCGATCCGGGTTCCGCCGCGCCCCAACGGAGCGGCCGGCGCGACACCATGGGTCTGGGCACCCTCGACGGTGATCGTCCAGGCATCTCCCGCGCCCCGGGCCTGCGTCGTGATCAGCAGGCGGGCGATGGATCCGATCGATGGCAGCGCCTCACCGCGAAAGCCCATCGTGCCGATATTGAGCAGATCATCGGCGCCATCCTCTCCCACCGGCAGTTTCGAGGTGGCATGGCGCTCAATACAAAGACCCAGCTCGTCCGGGCTCATCCCTTTGCCGTCGTCTTCGACAACAAGGCGCACGAGGCCTCCCCCCTCCGCCGATATGCCGATCCGGCGCGCGCCGGCATCGAGCGCGTTCTCGACGAGCTCTTTGACGACAGAGGCCGGGCGTTCAACCACCTCGCCGGCAGCGATACGGTTGACGGTCTCCGGAGACAGGCGGCGGATAATGGGTTGGGTCATGCTCAAAGACATAGGGCCAGCCTTTCGGCTGGCCCTGAGTCGGTCAAGTGGCAAAGCCTGATCGGCCTAGAGGCCCGGCAGCTTCGGCAGCAGCCGACGATTGCGTTCAATCTCGACATCGCCGCCACCCGTGGCCGCATTGATCTGCTCGAGACGGGCGGCCTCTTCAGCAGCGTCCACCGGGGTGGCATCAACCGGCGGGGTGTATTCGCCATCACGCCAGAACATCACCTGGTCAGCAAAGCCGCGCGACTTGCGAACCACATTCGCGGTCTCGCCATCAATGATGGAGCGGATGAACGGGTCGGCAGCCCCACCACCGGCCTGCGCAACAAGCAGGGCTTCCGCATCGGAACCGTCAAACCGGCTGCCCGCCCCAAGCAGGGCCGCACGGGCGCGCTGATCAGGGTAGATTTCTTCCGGACGCGGCTCACCCGGACGCGGCGGGCGCAGATTGTATTCCGGCGGAACGGTCAGCGGGGCAATGGTCACGGTCCGGAATTCGTCCGGACCATTACGGTCACCGCCACCCAGGCTGCTGCAGCCGGTAGCCAGGAAGGATGCCGCCACGGCGACAAAAAGGGCGGAACGCATACGCATATCAGCTAAGCTCCAATCACTCTTGGCGATATCTTTAACGAAGTGCGGCGGGAAGCTCCAGCCCCTGATCCATCAAGGATCCGCTTTCGCATCCTTACGATCGCCCAGAAGCATGTCCAGAATGAGGATCGCGACGCCGATATTGATCGCCACGTCGGCGATGTTGAACACCCAGGGGAAATACACGTCGGAGAAGTTGAAAAAGTCGACGACCGCGCCGTAAATCGCCCGGTCAATGACATTTCCGAGCGCACCACCAATAATACAGCCAAAGGACCAGACCTGCAGCGGACGCATGACCTTCATCGGCCCATGACCGAACAGCCCGGCCAGAAGCAAACCCGACACGGCGAGCGAAAACACGATCAGTCCGATCCGGCCGATCAGATTGTCCGCGCCGAGCAGACCGAAGCTGACGCCCTTGTTCCAGACCATGGTCAGATCAAAGATCGGCGAGATTTCGATATGGCCGCAATTATTGACCATGCCGAAGCGCTGCGGACCGCTGGCGAGCTGGAATTCTAGACAGCCGGGCGGGGAGAAATTCAGCCGGTCCAGGACCAGATATTTCGTCAGCTGGTCGAAGATGAAAATCACCGCCGCGAGAATCAGCCCCAACCGGGCCGGGCCCGGCTGGGAAATCTGATTGAGAACCCGCTTCAGCGTGTCAGCCATTGACCACATCCCAATGCGCCACAGCGTCCGCGTCGCGCGGGCTCAGCTCCGGATAGCGCGCATCGGCACCGACTTTCGGGTCGTATTTCCACGACCGGGCACACTTCTCACCCTGCGCCTTACCCGGATCGACAGCGATGTCGGCGACATCCTCGATACGGTAAGCCCCTTCCGGCCCGGCCTCATCCACGAGATAGGCCTGGCTGGTGATGGCAATTTCCGCCAGGAATTCATCCAGATCGCCATCGGCTTCCGCAGCAAGCGCAGACCGGTAGACCGGATCGGTAACGAACACCTTCGGGGCAGCCTCAAGGCTTGAACCGATACGTTTTTCGCGGCGCTCTACTTCCAGTGCGCCGGTAACAACACGGCGCAGGCGACGGATGGTCTGCCAGCGCTCGGCGCGGGCGCCATCATGCCAATCGTCCGGCGTGTCGGGGAAAGTCCGGAAATGCACGCTGTCGGTCTCGGACGGGAAACGCGACAGCCAGGCTTCTTCCATGGTGAAAGGCATGATCGGCGCCAACCAGGCGGTCAGACGCGTGAAAACCTCATCCATGACGGTCCGGCACGCCCGGCGGCGGTCACTGTCGGGACGGTCGCAATACAGGCTGTCCTTGCGCACATCGAGATAGAAGGCCGACAGGTCAACGACGCAGAAATTGAACAGCGCCGAATAGACCCGCTTGTAGTCATAAGCCTTGTAGCCCTCGCGCACGACAGCATCGAGCTCGTGCAGACGATGCAGCACCCAGCGCTCCAGCGACGGCATGCGATCCATCGGCAGGCGCTCGGTCTCGTCAAAACCGTCCAGGGCCCCAAGGAGATAGCGCACCGTGTTACGCAGCTTGCGGTAGGCGTCGACGCTGGTCTGGAGGATTTCCTCGGAGATCCGCAGGTCCAGAGTGAAGTCCTGTGCCGCGACCCACATACGCATGATCTCGATGCCGTACTTCTTGGCGATCTCGTTCGGCGCCAGGGTATTGCCCAGCGATTTGGACATTTTGCGACCTTGGCCATCCATGACGAAGCCGTGGGTGAGCACACTGTCATAGGGGGCACGGCCACGCGTGCCGCAGCTTTCCAGCAGTGAGGACTGGAACCAGCCACGGTGCTGGTCAGAACCTTCGAGATAGAGGTCCGCCGGCCACTTCAGGTCGGGACGCTGCTCGAGGGCAAAGGCATGGGTTGAACCACTGTCGAACCAGACGTCGAGAATGTCGGTGACCTTTTCCCATTCGTCAGCCTCGTAGTCACTGCCAAGAAATTCCTCGGCCGGGCGTTCGAACCAGGCATCGGCCCCGTCTTCCTCGACCGCCTTGACGATGCGCTCGTGCACGTGCGGATCGTTGAGCACGCGCTGGGTCGATTTTTCGACGAACAACGTTAGCGGCACACCCCAGGCGCGCTGGCGCGAGACCAGCCAGTCGGGCCGGTTCTCGACCATGGACCGGATCCGGTTTTCCGCGATCGGCGGTGTCCACTCGGTATCGCCGATGGCTTTCAGGGCCGCCTCGCGCAAGGTGCCACCGGTCTTCATCGGCCGATCGATGGCGATGAACCATTGCGGCGTATTGCGGAACAGGACCGGAGCCTTGGAGCGCCAGGAATGCGGATAGGAGTGCTCGAGCCGTCCGCGGGCAAGCAGCTTCCCGGTTTCGATCAGGGTATCCATGATGGCCTTGTTGGCCGGACCGTCCTGGCCCTGCTTCTTGCCATCCAGACGGATGATGTTCAGACCGGCGAACAACGGGATGTGGTCGTAGAAAGCACCATCCTCGCCGACCGTGTGCGGCACCGGCTGGTCGCGATCATGCCATTCGGGATGGTCCATCCAGGCGGCATAGTCCTCAGCACCATGGCCCGGCGCGGTGTGCACGAAGCCGGTACCGGCCTCGTCGGTAACATGGTCACCGGCGAGCAACGGAACGCGATAGCCCCAGAACCGGTCCGCATCCGCGAGCGGGTGGGAACAGATCAGGCCCTCCGGATCGACGCCCATAATGCGATCAAAATTGACGATCTTGGCGGCCTTGGCGGTTTCCTCCCAGAGCGCGTCGGCTACCACAAGAAGGTCACCCGGCCGCGTCCACGGCTGGAAATCGGCATCATCGACACCTTTGACCTCATAGAGACCGTATTTCACCTCCGGCGAGAAACAGATCGCGCGGTTGGCCGGGATGGTCCAAGGCGTGGTGGTCCAGATAACAACGTGGGAACCGACCAGTTGTTTCGGGATCGCCGAGCCGTCCTTGCGAACGGCACGCACCGGAAAGCGCACATAGATCGTGGACGACACCTTGTCGTGATACTCGACCTCGGCCTCAGCCAGAGCCGTCTTCTCGACCGGCGACCACATCACCGGCGCCGAGCCCTGGTAGACCAGGCCCTGTTCGGTGAAGTTGAGGAATTCGCGAACGATCGCAGCCTCGGCCTTGTAGGCCATGGTCGTATACGGATCGTCCCAATTGCCCAGCACGCCGAGACGCTTGAACTCCTCACGCTGCACGTCGATCCAGTGCGCTGCGTAATTGCGGCATTCGGTACGGAATTCCTTCATCGGGACCGCGTCCTTGGACTTGCCCTTTTCGCGGTATTGCTGCTCGACCTTCCATTCGATCGGCAGACCGTGGCAGTCCCAGCCCGGGCGAAAGGGGGAGTCATAACCGGCCATCTGATGCGAGCGGGCGACGAAATCCTTGAGGATCTTGTTCATGCCCGTGCCGATATGGATGTGACCATTGGCGTAGGGCGGGCCGTCGTGCAGGACAAAACGTTCGCGGCCAGCGCTCTGTTCACGCAGCTGGTTATAGAGGTCGAGCTTCTCCCATCGCTCTAGCCATTTCGGTTCCTGCTTCGGCAGGCCGGCGCGCATCGGGAATTCGGTCTTGGGAAGGAAAAGCGTGTCGCGGTAATCGCGGGCGCTGGTCTCGGTGCCGTTATCGGCGGTCGTATCCGTCATCGGATCCAATCCTTGCGGTTTTGGTCATGTGTCAAAATTCGAAGCGGTCACCCGGAACTGCCGGCCTCAGCGCACGCAGCCCGGGCGAATAATTCGCCGGGAAATGGACGTGGCACAGGGGCCCGCGAGGGATATCCGCAAGTAAGACAGGACCATGCTTCGCGTGTAACAGAGCCGCTTAGGCCGGTCCAGCTGTTGCGCTCAGCATATCGCGGGCCGCCTTCGCGTCCGCTTCAATCTGTACCTTCAGGGCGGCGAAATCCTCGAATTTCTGCTCCGGACGCAAAAACCCTTCGAATGCGACAGAAATCATCTGGCCATAAAGGTCCTGATCAAAATCGAACAGGAAGACTTCCAGCCGTTCCTGGGTGCCGTTGACCGTCGGACGCACGCCAAAATTCGCTACGCCGGGACGCGAGGGGCGCTCGCCCGGCAATCCGACCCGCACCGCGTACACGCCGTGGGCGGGACGTGTGTAATCACCCAGAAGCACATTGGCCGTGGGGAAGCCGATTGTACGGCCACGCTTGTCGCCGTGCTGGACCTCACCCTCGACGCGCCATGCTCCATCGAGCCAGCGGGCAGCGGCCGCGACATCCCCATCGGCGAGGGCTGTGCGGATCCGGCTGGACGAGACCTTCTCCTCGCTATCATTGAGCAGGTCCGCGCGGCGCGCCTTGATACCGCGGACAGCGCAGAACGCTTCAAGCTGATCCGCATCCCCGGCCCGGCCCTTGCCAAAACGGAAATCGGCTCCGGTCACAACGCCGCGAATCCCCAGCCCGCGATGCAGGACGGTCTCGACAAATTCCTCCGGCGACATCGCGGCCATGGTTTCATCGAACGGCAGAGCGAAAACAGTCCTGGCGCCAGCCGCTGCCAGCTTTTCATTGCGCCAGTCATGGCTCATCAGCTTGAACGGAGCACTGTCGGGCGCAAAGAACCGGCGCGGGTGAGGCTGGAACAGGGCGACGCCGAGCGGCGCCCCGATTTCCTGCGCCAGACCACGCGCCTTTGCGAGGACCGCCAGGTGCCCAGCATGAACGCCGTCAAAATTCCCCAGCGCGATCACCGCACCACGGGCGGTGTCGCTCAGACCGGTATAGCCCTCGAGCACCAGCACGGGATTATGCCGAGGACTTCTTGCGACGTTTGCGGACCATGACATCAGCATCCGCCTGCATGACCGGCTCGCCTTCAACAAGGCAGACGCAATCCATTACGGCCGTACGCGCTTTCAGGTCGATCGATTTCACGGTGACGCGTGTTGTCACTTCATCACCGATCCGGGTCGGCTTCATGAAGCGCATGTTCAGGCCAAGGAAGATCGCACCCGGTCCGGGCAGCTGGTTGCCCAGCACGCCGCTAATAAAAGATGCGATCAGCGCCCCGTGTGCAATTCGGCCCCGAAACGGGGTCTTGCGAGCGAATTCTTCGTCCATATGGACGGGATTGTAGTCTCCCGAAACCTCTGCAAAGGCATCGAGGTGACCCTCTGTAACGACCGTAACCGTCTCATCGGATTGGCCAATTTCCATTTCTTCGAGGTCTGCGCCATGAACTGCGGACATCAAGATCTCCCTCTTTTTGTGCGCTTTAACCGATTTTTATCCGCGATTGTCTAGGGTCCTCCATGAAGACGGCGACACAAGCCGTCCTTTAGGACAAACACGCCGAGTGGATGGAGACTACGCATGGCTGTCGAAATGACGATGCCGATCCTGGTTGTTGACGATTACAAAACCATGATCCGTATCATTCGCAACCTGCTC
>NZ_JASBRW010000068.1 GCF_030149235.1 Maricaulis sp.
TTATCCATCTCTTCGTCTTTCACGAGTCGAATCGCGCCCCTGCTCATAACCGTATTCCCTTATTTCACGCCGCCATCGGGCGGGCAACTGACCAAAAACGTACCAGCTTTGTTCCGGGAACACAAGGAGAACATATTCCTATCCTTCAGGACTATGTCCCGCGCCTTTGAGGGTCCCCGAAGCGCCGGATAAGTCCATACTAATCACCGTGCATGACAATAACGGTCACCCCCTTTGTCACCCCCTCCGCCCGTCTGCTGCGGGCCATATCCCGGGTCGCGTCATTGCCTCGCGGCCCCACCCCGGCTAGCCTGATGGCATGGGTTTGAAACTTCGCCGCTTATACAGGGCATTCGGGGTCATAGGGCTGGCACTCGGCCTGACCCAGTGCGGGCCGCAGCCCGTCGAGCCGGCGCCCGCGGAACCTGCTGTCCGAATCGCCTCTCTTGAAGACCTGCTGATCAGCGGACGGCTGATCGTGCTGACCCTGGACGGGCCGACCATCCATACCACCGATACCGATACCGGCGCGCCAACCGGCTATGAGGTCGACCTGGTGCGCGCCTTCGCCATCGATCTGGGGGTTTCGGTCCGCTACGAGGTGATGGAAGATATTGAGTCGCTGCTGGCCGCGCTGGACGCGGGCGAAGGTCATATCGCGGCCGCCAACCTGACCGTCACGGAAGAGCGCGCCCGCCTGCATGCATTCGGCCCGGCCTATCGCACGGTGCGCGAACAGCTGGTCTGCAATGATAATGGCCCGGTTCCGACCCAGTTCGATCGCTTGCCAGAAGCCCGTATCGTCGCGCTGGAGGGCTCCAGCTATCTCGACACGCTGCAAACCCATGCCCGCATGCTGGGCGGGCTGGTATGGGACGAGGCCGGCGCCGGATCCGCCATGCCCCTGCTGGAGCAGGTACAGGCCGATCGGTATGACTGCACCCTCGCCGACAGCCACCTGGCCGATTTCGCCCGCCGGCGCCTGCCCGATCTGGTGGTGGGCCTCGATCTGAGCGAGGAACAATCACTGGCCTGGGCCTATGACAGTGAGATCGATGGCCTGGGCGAGGCGCTGGAAACCTGGTTTGCCGGCGCCCACGCCACCGGCTTTCTCGAGGAACTCGACGAGCGCTGGTTCGGTCGATTTGGCGATTTTGACTATGTCGATATCGCCGAATTCATCAACCGGGTCGAAACGCGATTGCCTGAATACGAAGCCCTGTTTCGCCTCGCGGCTGATGATTCCCCGTTTGAATGGGAATTGATCGCAGCCCAGTCCTACCAGGAAAGTCATTGGGACCCCGACGCCGTCAGCGCCACGGGAGTCGAAGGGCTGATGATGCTGACCCTGTCGACGGCAGAACGTGTCGGTATCGAAGACCGCACCGATCCGCGCCAGAGCATTGAAGGCGGGGTGGCCTATCTCAGCGATCTCTATCGCCGCGTGCCCGAAAGTGTGACAGGCCAGGACCGGCTCTGGTTCGCCCTCGCTGCCTATAATGTCGGCATGGGTCACATGTATGACACGCGCGCGCTGGCGGAACGGCTGGGGCGCGACAAGAACAGCTGGGCAGACCTGGAAGCGACCCTGCCTTTGCTATCCGACCCGGAATACTATCCGAGCCTGCGCTATGGCTATGCCCGCGGCTACGAGCCCGTCGCCTATGTCCAGAAAGTGCGCGAATACCGCGCCCTGCTGGAAGCCAACCGGCTCTAGTCCTGGGCGGCAGCCGCTGCGGTCAGCTCTTCCTTCACCTTCTCGGCCAGCTGCGTCAGCGTGAAGGGTTTGGGCAGGAAGGAAATGTCCTGCTCTTCCGACAGCGTCTTGGAGAACTGCTCGGCAGCATAGCCGGAAATGAAGACGATGCGTGTCTCCGTCAGCATGTCCCGCGCCTTTTCCAGCAGGCCCGGACCATCCAGCCCCGGCATGACGACATCGGAGATCAGGAGATCGAAGCCTTCCGGCGTATCCTCGAGGATCTCGAAGGCTTCTTCGCCATCACAGGCCTCGACGACGTCATAGCCGCGCTTGGCCAGGGTCTTGGCCGCGATATTGCGCACCGCGTCCTCGTCCTCGACCAGCAGGATTCGGCCCTTGCCAGACAGGTCGGCCGGCGCCGGTTCGGCGGTCTTGGCCACCTCGGCCTCGGCCAGCTCGACGGTTTCTTCCTCGGTCGGCTGATAGCCCGGCAGGTAAATGGTGAAGGTTGTGCCCTTGCCCACTTCGGAATCGGCGAACAGGAAGCCACCGGACTGTTTGACGATGCCGTAGACAGTGGCGAGGCCCAGACCGGTTCCCTTGCCCGCTTCCTTGGTGGTGAAGAAGGGCTCGAAGATTTTCGACAGGGTCGCCTCGTCCATGCCGTGGCCCTGGTCCTCCACCTCGATGGCGACCCAGTCCCCGTCGCGCACACTGGGGGCGCCGGCGCGGGTGACGTCCTCGTCCTTGACCGATTTGGTCCGGATGATCAGCTCGCCACCGCCCTGATCGCGCATGGCATCACGGGCATTGGCGGCGAGGTTGATGATCGCCGTCTCCAGCTGGCCCTTATCGGCCTTGATCAGCGGCATGTTGCGGCCGTGGACAATGTCCAGCTTGACGGTTTCCTCGACGATCTGGCGCAACAGGACAGAGACTTCAGACAGCATGTCACCGACATCAAGTGTCTCGGTGCGGAAGGTCTGCTTGCGCGAGAAGGCCAGCAATTTCTTCACCAGGCCGGCGGCCCGGGCCACGGTCTGGTTGATTGACTGCAACTCACCATAATCGGGATCGCCGACCGGGTGACGGTTCAACAGCTCATCCGTATTGAGCCGGACCGCGGTGAGCAGATTGTTGAAATCATGCGCCACACCCCCGGCCAGCTGGCCGACGGCCTGCATCTTGTTGGCCTGGGAGAATTGCCGTTCCAGATCCTTCCAGCTGGTCACATCGATGATGTAGGCCACCCGCTTACCGCCACGCGAGGGGGCAAAGGCGAGGTGGACGTAGACCGGCTTTTCTGCCGCCAAGCAGGCCTCGGCCGGCTCGCTCGACCCGGTCATGGCGAAGGCGAAGGTGTCCTGTGCGGTGCGTCCATCTTCCCACTGGAAGATGTCGCAGAATTTCACGCCGGGCACCGCCTTGCCCTCCGTGAGCTGGACCAGGGCCGGATTGACGTCTTCAATAATGGCGCTTTCCGGATCGGCACCGTCCAGGCGGACGACACCGAAGGGGGCGCTGGCAAACATGTCATCAAGCGTACGCCCGGCACTGCTCGCCGGGGTCATGGCCTGGGCCACACCGGGAGGTGCTCCGGTAGCCGACAGTCCATAGATCACACCGCGGCCAACAGGCTTTTCGCCGGCGGCCCACTCGATAACGATGGTGATCGGGCTTTCAATCCCGTCGCGGGCGCGCAGGCGGGTATCGATCCGCGCCAGCCCTTCACCGCCGCGCGAGCGGAGGACGGTGCGCGCCGCATCGCCGGCCAGGATCTTATCCAGCGCCGGGAAGGCCTCGCCCTCGGCCAGGCCCAGCCAGGCCCGCAGTGTGGAATTGCCCATGGCGATCTCGCCATTGGCGCGCAGGGAGAAAAGTCCGACCGGCGCATGCTGGGACCAGTCGGCCAGCGATACCGAAGTGGCGCTATCTTCGCCGGAGACCGGCGCCAGGCGCCACAGGATCAGCTCGTCATCCTGGCGCTTCGCCTCGAGCCGGTATTGCCGGGTTTCACCATCGCTGAGTGGCAGGGGCGGCAGGAGTTCGCAGCCCGTCTCGCCCTTGGCCGCGCTGCGGGCCAAGCGATAGACGGCGCCGTCGCCGCCCCCGGCGCCAGACCAGAGCCGGTCGATGGTCGGCAGGCCGAAACTCTGACCGAAACTGCCCGCGGCCTTGGCCAGCGCGCGATAAGCTTCATTCCCCCAGCGCACACCGCCGCGGCGATCGGTAATCACCACCGGGTCCGGGAAGACGTCCATGGCGGCATAGCCCAGCTCTGCCGGGGCCGGCATGGCATTGCGCGCCACGGTGTTGCGGAGGGTCCGTCCCGCGGTTTCACCGGCCGCGATGGCGTAGAGGACAACCAGGCCGGCCAGGGCGAGACCGGCGAGGAAGATGAAGCCTTCCCAGCCCTCTTCGCCATTGCCGAACAGGGCCGCACCGGCCGCCGCGACCACGACGAGGACGAGGATATACAGCGTCATTCGTCCGAAAGGCTTGTCCCAGAAGGACTTTCGGTTCTGGCTATTGGCGGTTGGGGTATCGGCCATGACGGAACTCCGGCACGAATCAGAAAGAAGGGCTTACAGACTACTCGCTCGGGCGATATTGCGCCCGTCTATTTCCGCCGGACAGTGACAGAACATAGCCGATCACACGAGCTACAGCCTTGAAGTGATCAACAGGAATTTCCTCGTCCAGTTCGGCCGTGGCCCACAGCGCCCGTGCCAGTGGCGGATCCTCGACGATCGGGACGTCATTCTCCTTGCCCAGTTCGCGAATGCGTAGGGCCACAGCATCAACGCCCTTGGCCACACAGATCGGAGCCGGGGTTTCACCCTGCTCGTAATGCAGCGCGATGGCATAGTGGGTCGGGTTGGTCACGATGACCGTCGCATCGGGGACCTTGGCCATCATGCGCTTCTGCGCCCGTTCCTGGCGGATCTGGCGCAGCTTGGCCCGCACCATCGGGTCGCCTTCGGACTGTTTCAGCTCGTCCTTCACCTCGCGGCGTGACATCCGATTGCGTTTGATGAAGGTCTGGCGCTGATACATGTAATCAAGCGCCGCGATCACGGCGTAAACGGCCAGGCAGGCGATCAGCAGCTCGATCGCCGTCTGCTGCACGATTGGCAGGATCGCGGTGACGTCCAGGAAAGGCAGTCCGGACAGCGTATCCCGCTTGGGATAGATAACGATGAAAGCGGCCAGCGCGACCAGCGCCATCTTGCCGACCCCCTTGAGGAAGTTGGCAATTGCCTCCATGCCGAAGACGCGCTTGAAGCCGCTGATCGGGTTGATCTTGGACAGTTTGGGCTGGATTTTCTCGGTGGTGAACAGCATGCCCTGCTGCACGTAGTGACCGGCGAAACCGGCGATGACCAGGACCAGGACCGGGAAGCCGACCATGGCCGCGATCATCCAGATCGTTTCCTGCATGGTGCCCATCATGGCCTGCGGCTCGACCGCAAACATGTGCGCTTCACCGAAAAAGACCTGCATTGATCCGGCCATGCGTCGCGCAACGGCGGGGAAAATGAAGGCGAGCAAGAGAAGCGCCGACATCAGGATGAACCAGCCGGGGATTTCCTGAGACTTGGCGACATCACCCTTCTTGCGCGCGTCCTCAAGCCGTTTCTGGGTCGGTTCTTCGGTTTTTTGACTTTCGTCTTCGCCCTCGGCCATGGACCGGTCTCCCTAGCTCAGCTCGAAGGCGAAGCGCTGCATGCGCTCCAGCCAGACAGCAGCCATCGCCCCGATGGCGATGAGGAGGATGAGCAGCCCGAACATGATGTTGGCGGGCATGGCGACGAAGAAGATCTGCAATTGCGGCATCAGACGCGAGAGGATGCCGAGGGCGAAATAGAAGGTGAGGCCAAAGACGATCAGCGGCGCGGCGATCTGGATGGCGATCCGGAAGGTGTCGATGAAGGCCTGCAGCGCCCAGTTGGCCGCATCCGCCATAGAGGGAAACTCCCCGGCCGGGAACATGGCGTAGGAATTCACCCCGGCCTGCAACAGGAGATGATGCGTATTGGTCGCGAACAGCAAGGTGATGAAGACCAGGTTCAGGAAGGTACTGATCAGGGCGCCCTGTGCCCCCTGCGACGGGTCAAAACTCTGCGCCATGGCCAGGCCGGTCTGCATCGAGATGACCTGACCGGCGATCGCCGCGGTGGACATCAGCAAGCGCGCAATACCGCCGATCATCAGCCCAATCAGCACTTCGCCGAGGACCAGGCCGGTCATCATTAACGGCTCAGCCGGCATGGGCGGCATGGAAGGCGCCAGGATCGGCCCCAGCGTCAGGCAGACCAGCAGCGCGAAGGACAGGCGGATGCGCACGGGAATGCTCGGCTCGCCGAAGCCCGGCATCAGCATCAAGATCGCCCCGAGCCGGGCGAAGACCAGACCGGCCGCAAAGATTATCGCCGGCAGGTCGAAACTCATGGCATGGCGATCCGGTCGGTGATGGCGATCATGAAACCGCCCAGCAGCGCCCCCATGAGCGGCAGGAAGACCAGCAGGGCAATGAAAATGGCGATAATCTTGGGCACGAAGACCAGGGTCATTTCCTGGATCTGCGTCAGCGCCTGGAACAGGGCGACAATGACTCCGACCGCCAGCCCGATGATCATGACCGGCGCGGCCATGGCCAGCATCAGCCAGATCGCCTCTCGGGCATAGTCGAGAACCTCGGAGCCGGTCACGTCCGTCGTCGCCTTTCAGGGTAAGGAATCAATTACCGTTAATTATCTTTACCATTCCGGGATCGCCGTTAAGAAAGAGTCAATTCTGGTAAACGAGGGGGAAGGACAGCCCATGTCCATTCGTGAAATTCTCGCCGGTGCGAGCGCACTGGCCGTTCTGGCAGCCTGTTCGCCGACAACAGACGAAACCACCACGCCGGCCGCGCCGCAGACGACCGCAAGCAGCACTGAAACTGCGCCGGCAACGAGCAGCGAGCAGACCGAAACCGAGCGCCTTTTCGCCTGGTTCCAGAGCGAATTCGAACAGGAAATCGCCCGTTCTCCGCTCGGCCAGACCTATCTCGGCATGGTCACCGACATGGAAGCCTATGGTCAGTGGGACGATGTGTCGGAAGCAGAATTCCGCGCCAACCTGCAGCGCGAAGCCGACCGCATCCGCTACATGAACGAGAATTTCGACTTCGAAGCCCTGACCCAGGAAGCCCAGGTCTCCTGGCGCTTTGCCGAGTTTATCGCCGCCAATAACCAGCAGCAGGCGGAATTCTGGGATCACGGCCTGGTCTTCACCCAGTTCTTCGGCCCGCACTCGCAAATGCCGACCATCCTCATCGGCTATCACCGGGTCGATTCGGTCGAGCACGCTGAAGCCTATATCTCCCGCCTCAACGGCCTCGGCCCGCTGATGCGGGAGTTCACTTCCCAGGCCGATCAGCGCGCCCAGAATGGCGTGGTGCCGCCCGCTTTCGCCTTCCCGGTTATCATCGGAACGGCAGAGGGCATGATCACCGGCGCCCCGTTCGACGACAGCGGTGAAGACAGCCCGCTGATGGGTGATTTCCGCCGCAAGATTGATGCGCTGGAGATTTCCGACGAGCAAAAACAAGACCTTGAGGATCGTGCAGCGGCGGCCCTGACGGACAGCGTCGGCCCGGCCTATCGCGATCTCATCGCCACCATGCGGCGCCATGAAGAGCTGGCCGGCGGCGCCAATAACGGCGCCTGGGCCCTGCCGGAAGGCGCGGCCTATTATGAAAGCCAGCTGCGCAATTACACCACGCGCACCGACATGACGGCGGAGCAGATCCACGAGATCGGTCTGGCTGAAGTCGAGCGTATCCATGGCGAAATGCGCGACATCATGGCCCAGGTCGGCTTTGAGGGCTCGCTGCAGGACTTCTTCGAATTCGTCCGCACCGACGACCAGTTCTACTATCCCGATACCGAGGAAGGCCGTCAGCGCTATCTCGACGAATCCGCCGCCATGATTGACGAACTCATGGTCGTGGCGCCGCAGTATTTCGGCCAGCTGCCGCGAGGCCAGATGGATGTCCGCGCTGTCGAGCCCTATCGCATCGAGACGGCCACCGGCGCGTTCTACGAGCAGGGCTCACTCGATGGCACGCGTCCGGGCGCCTATTATGTCAACCTCGCCAATATGCGCGACAACCCGACCTATCTCATGCAGTCCCTGGCTTTCCATGAAGGCGCTCCGGGGCACCATTTCCAGGTCGCCCTGTCGCAGGAGCTTGAGAACACGCCAATGTTCCAGCGTCTTGCCTGGTATTCCGCCTATGGCGAAGGCTGGGCGCTCTATGCCGAGAATCTCGGCAAGGAGATGGGCTTCTTCACCGACCCGTACCAGGACTTCGGCCGCCTCTCCTATGAGGTCTTCCGCGCGGCCCGCCTCGTCGTCGATACTGGCATCCACCACTATCAGTGGTCCGAGGAGCAGGCCAATGAGTACATGCTCGAGGCCACGCCGATGCCGGCCGGTGATATCGCCAATGAAGTCCGCCGCTACATCGTCTGGCCAGGGCAGGCGGTGTCCTACAAGGTCGGCATGCTGACCATTCTCGAACTGCGCGGCCGCGCCCAGGAAGCCCTCGGCGAGGACTTTGACTGGGGTGAGTTCCACGATGTTGTTCTGACAAATGGTTCTGTTCCGCTGAGCCTGCTGGAAGAGCTGGTCGAGAACTACATCGCCGAAAAACAGGCCGGCTAGACCGGGACCCAATACGATGCGGTGAGGCCGGCCCTGATGAGGGGCTGGCCTTGTCCGTTTAAAGACTTAAATTCTGGCGCAGCCAGTTCACTCGAGGGGAGTACCCATGTCTTTGATCAAACGCCTCGCGCTCGGCGCCTCGATCGCCGTTCTCGTCACCGCCTGCTCTCAGCCGGGCGATGACGATGCCACCACAGCCGCTGCCCCGGCCGCCGAAACCGCAGCACCGGCCGCTGAGGTCGCCAATGAGGCCGCCGAAACGGAAACCGCACGCCTGAATGCCTGGTTCGAACAGGTCTTCCAGGATGGCATCGCGCGCAGCCCGATGTACCAGACCTTCCTGGGCATGAAGACGAATTACGACCAGTGGGGCGATGCCTCGCCGGAGTTTGCCCAGGAAAGCTACGAGATCGGGCAGCAGAACTATCAATACATGCTGGCGAATTTCGACTTTGATCAGCTGGATGAAAGCGCCCAGATTTCCTGGCGCCTGTTCGAACGCAACGCCCTGCGCGACCAGGACGGCCAGCGCTGGGTGGATCACGGCTACACGTTCACGCCGCGCTCCGGCCCGCACATGAACACGCCGACCTTCCTGATCAACAATCATCGCGTCGATACGCTGGAAGATGCCGAAGCCTATATCGGCCGCCTCAACGGCATGGGTGATTATCTCGACCAGCACATTGCCAATGCGCGCCGCTCCGCCGAGCTGGGCGTTTACACGCCGCGCTGGACCTATCAGCCAATGATCGAGACATCGCGCAATGTCATTTCCGGCGCCCCGTTTGACGCCAGCGAGACGGATAGCCCTCTGATGGGCGATTTCCGCCGCAAGGTCACCGCGCTCGAGCTCTCCGAAGACGAGACGGCCCGCCTGATCGGTGAGGCCGAAGCCGCCCTCACCGGTGTGGTTCAGCCGGCCTATGAGCGCATCATTGCCCTGTTTGAAGAGCAGGAAGCCGTAGCCAGCGAAGATGACGGCGTCTGGAAGCACCCGGACGGTGCGGAGTTCTACAACTACCTGCTCAATGGCTATACGACGATGGATATCTCCGCTGAGGAGATCCATCAGATCGGCCTGTCCGAAGTGGCCCGCATCCATGGCGAGATGCAGGACATCATGACCGAGGTCGGTTTTGAGGGCTCGCTGCAGGACTTCTTTGAGTTCATGCGGACCGATGAACAGTTCTATTATCCGAACACGGATGAAGGCCGTCAGCAGTATCTCGATGAAGCCACCGCGCTGATCGATACGATGACGGAGACCTTGCCGCAGATGTTCAACACCTTCCCGCAGGCCGAGCTGGAAGTGCGTCGCGTCGAGCCGTTCCGTGAAGCGTCCGCGGGCAAGGCCTTCTATCAGCGTCCGGCTCCGAACGGATCGCGTCCGGGCGTCTACTACGCCAATCTGCGCGATATGGCCCAGATGCCAATCTACCAGATGGAAGCCCTCGCCTATCATGAAGGCGCGCCGGGTCACCACATGCAGCTGGCGATCATGCAGGAGCTGCAAGGCATCCCGTCCTTCCGTCGCTTTGGCGGCTATACGGCCTACACCGAAGGCTGGGGTCTCTACACCGAGTACTTCCCGTTAGAATTCGGCTTCTATTCCGATCCCTATTCCAACTTCGGCCGCCTTGCGATGGAGCTTTGGCGCGCCTGCCGTCTCGTCGTCGACACCGGCCTTCACTACCACCAGTGGACTCGTCAGGAAGCCGTCGACTATCTGCTGGAAAACACGCCGAACCCGGAAGGCGACTCGATCAACGCGATTGACCGCTACATCGTCTTTGCCGGCCAGGCGACGGCCTACCAGATCGGCAAAAACGAGATCCTGCGCATGCGTGGCGATGCCGAGGAGCGTCTTGGTGACGCCTATGACATCCGCGAATTTCACGATGTCATCCTGCGCGAAGGCGCCCTGCCCCTGGCGGTTCTGGAAGAACAGATCGACGCCTATGTCGAGCGCACGCTCGCGGCGCAGTAAGCGTCCGCGTCGCCGTAACAGAAAAGGCCGCCCATCAGGGCGGCCTTTTTTTGATTTGATCGGGCCTCGATAGCCTAGATCGGCATGCGCAGTATTTCCTGGTACGCTTTCACCACCTCGTCACGCACAGCGACGACCGTTTCCAGAGTAATCTCGGCGGCCGAGACGGCGGTTGCCACATCGATCAGGTCAGCCTGACCAGTCAGGCTGGCCTGGGTCATCGCTTCAGCCCCGGCCAGGGTTTCCTGGGTGCTGGCGACAGCATCGGTGACAAGCCCGCCAAAATCGATATTGGCAGAGCCCGCCGCGGCGCTATCGCCGCCGGGCGTGACCTGTTGCGCTGCGCGCGCGGCGGCCTGGTAGGCCTGAAGGGCGGAAAGGTCGGCAGCCATGGTTTTCTACTCCAGCTGTACGTCGCTTTTAGCGGCGCAGAAGATCGAGGGTCCGGTCCATCATGCGGCGATGGTTCTCGATCATGTTCAGATTGGCTTCGTATGTACGCATCGCTTCGCGCATATCCATCATCTCGACGAGAGACTGGACATTAGTGGTGCGCACATAGCCCTGTTCGTCCGCAGCCGGATGGCCCGGATTATATTCCATCTTGAACGAGGACATGTCCGGCACCGCATCAGTCATGCGGACCGTATTCACGCCGGTCACGCGATCCAGCTCGGCCTCGAAGACCGGGATCTGACGGCGATAGGGATCACCGCCGGGCGTGCGCGCCGTGGAATCGGCATTGGCGATGTTTTCCGAGATGATGCGCATGCGCGCGGCCTGGGCACGAAGGCCTGCCGCGGAAATCTGCATCGTATCGTTATGACCAGCCATGGATCATGCTCCTCATCTAGCCGCCCGGCCGCCGGATAGCGACACGCAGGAGGCCGATACTTTTCTGGTAGAGGCTCAAAGCGCTTTCATAGCGCATGCGGGTTTCCTGAGCCCGGACCATTTGTTCTTCCACCACAACAGAATTGCCGTTGACCGTGGTTTCGCTGTCAGGGCTGTCGGACGTGGAATAGGTCCGCGCAACACTGCCGCCGGAATTGCCCTGAATGTGATTGGCCTGCGTCGTGCGCAGCTCGAGATTGCCGCCGCTTGCACGGGCCTGACCCATCTCGCGCGACAGCGCACTCATGAATGCATTCTCGTCGAGATCCTGCGGCGTGAAGTCAGGCGTATTCGCATTGGCGACATTGTCCGCGATAACGCGCTGCCGCTCAGCATTGAAGCCCATATTTTCGCGCAGGAGCGCCAGAATCGGCACATTGTCGAGCCGCATCAGCGAATCCCTTTCGTAACCAGTGTTAAGGCTGCGCGCGCACGGTTAACGCCGGTTTAACCGCATCACCTCAGAAGGCGAATATCCCATGTATCAGGCGGCTTCTCGATGACCGACGCGGTGGACTGGACGCAATATCTTCTCGCCATGCTCGTGCTGGCGGGCCTGCTCGGCCTTCTGGGCCTGTTTGCCATGGCCGTTCAGCGCGGCTGGATCCTACAGGGCGTCACCGGACTGGCCGGTTTCAAGCCTGACGAGCGGCGCATGAAGATCCGCGAAACCCTGGTGCTTGACCCGCGCCGGCGCATGGTCATCGTCGAGGTCGATGATGAGGAACATCTCCTCCTCCTAGGCGCCACGAATGAGACACTCGTGAAAACCCAGCCGGCGGCCCCACGCCCGGCAGCCGTTGAGGAGATGCCTGATGCGTAAGGGCTTCTGGTTCTATCTTCTGCTCTTTGCGACCGGCATTGCGATGCTGGTCGGTGCCGGTGGCAGTGCAGAGGCGCAAAGCGTCACCATCGACACCGGATCAGATGGCGAACTGACCGAACGCGTCATCCAGCTTATCGCGCTTTTGACGATCCTGTCCCTCGCCCCCTCCATCGTCATCATGACGACGAGTTTCGTGCGCATTATCGTGGTCCTGTCACTGCTGAGAACCGGGCTGGGTCTGCAGCAAAGTCCGCCCAATGCGGTGCTGATTTCGCTCGCCCTTTTCCTGACCGCCTTCATCATGGCGCCGGTTTTCACCCAGTCCTATAATGACGGGATCGAGCCCCTTCTGAACGGCGAAATCGAGATGATGGAGGCCTTCGACCGCTCCTCCGGGCCGGTGAAGGACTTCATGCTGATGCATACGCGAGAGGCCGACCTCGAGCTTTTCATCAACATGTCCCAGGACCCGATCCCTGAAACACCACAGGAGACCTCATTCTGGGTCGTGGCACCGGCCTTCATGATCTCCGAATTGCGCCGCGCCTTCGAGATCGGTTTCCTGCTCTTCATCCCCTTCCTCATTATCGACCTCGTGGTCGCCTCGATCCTGATGTCGATGGGTATGATGATGCTGCCGCCAATCATCATCTCCCTGCCGTTCAAGCTGATCTTCTTCGTGCTTGTGGACGGGTGGCGATTGGTTACCGGCTCGCTGGTGCAGAGCTTCGGAACATTACCTGGAGGATGACCATCCCGGACGGGAGTCCGGGCACTGGCTTTCATCGAGATTGAGATTGGGCGCTAGGCCCCTTCCCCGTTAAAGCGCGCCCTGAACGGTGCGATAAACGCTTCCAGCGTATCGATCCCGGCGATGCGGCCGGCAAGATCATTGAAGCGGACGTTACCCGGGGTGGCATTGTCATTGGTCAGGAGCGCGAAGGCAGCGGCCTGGTCCGTCGCATCCATCATCTCGCCGAAGCGCTGGCCAAGCCGGCGCGCACTGGTCCGATCGCCGGCGAGCGAGTAGGCGATGGCCGCGCGCATGACATCATTCTGCTCCGGCGGGGTGAGCGGCGCCGGATTCTGGTAGCGGTTGCCGAGCAGGCGCTCGATCCGCGGACCGGTCTCCTCCCAGTCGCGATTATCCCAGGCGATGTCGGCGCGCAGCCGGCCCGCGGCATCGCTGCGGTCATCGGCAATCAGGTCCAGCGCAGCATCAACACGGCCCATCTCCGACAAGGCGCGGGCCTCGAGCAGATAGCGTTCATCGACGAGCTGCGAGGGCAGCCCTGCGACGCGGGAGCGGCGGATGGTGTTGAGCGCGTCTTCATAGCGGTGGTCCATCAGATAGACCACGGCGAGATCAGTGGCGACACGGGCACGAGCAATCGGTTCGCGCAGACGGTTATCAACCTGATGCTGCAACAGCTCGGAGGCCGGGTCGAGCAGGTCAAAGGCAATCAGGCGGTCGGCGAGGCGCCGGATCATGCGATCGCCATCGGCGCCGATCGGGGCCAGGTGCTGATACTGATAGAAGACAGCCACAGCTTCGATCGGATCCATCCGGTCCGCCTCGCCCTCCAGGAAGAGCCGGCGGAAGATGGAGTTCATGTCCTCAAAGATACGGCGCTCACTCTCATTGCCGGCGAACCGCGACTGTGCCATGGCCATGGTTTCAAGGCCGCGGCCATATTGCCCGCTCTCGACATAGAGCTGGCCCAGCGTGCGGATGGTCTCGCTCTCGATACTGTCGCCGCGCCAGCGGAAACGCAGGTTCTCCAGCTCCTCGATAGCGGCATCACGCTCGATCCGGCCATCGGCCAGCTTGAGTCGCGTCATCTCGTAGATGGCGCTTGCTTCCATGGGCGGATTACCGGACACGGCCAGCTCTTCAAGACGGGTGATGGCGGTGTCGAGATCGCCATTGGCCTCGGCGAGGCGAGCGGAAATATACTGTCCGTCCAGCCGGGTTTGCTCGTCCGGCTCTCCATTCTCGATGGCGTAGAGATGCTGCTCGGCCGATGCGAAATCGCCCAGTTCCAGAGTCGCGCGAGCCAATGCGGCCTGATAGCGCGCCTGCCAGACCGGCGGGTAGAAGAAAGCCGCATCCTCGCCACGTCCGAGGCGGCGGCGGGCATCCTCCCAGCGCTCCTGCTCCACAGCGATCATACCGCGCCACATATCGGCGGCGGGGTCCATGGCCAGTGATGGTGTCGACAGATAGGTCTGCGCATCGTCGAGACGATGCATCATGAAACTGGCGACACCGCGCAAAGCGAGAACATGGCTGTCATTGGTCAGATCCGGCTCGTCGCGCGTGGCCAAGTTGAGCATACCCAATGTTTCCGGCGCCAGATCATGGGCCAGCAGGAAGCGCGCGAGCGAGACGCGGCTGTCAGGGCTATTCTGGACCGCGGCGCTACGGGTCCGGGCGCGCCACTCGTCGGCGAAATAACCATTACCGCGCCAATTGTCGAAATCCATCAGGGCCGGGGAGGAAATATTCGCCAGTACGGACGCATCACCCTGACTGCGGGCGCCATCTGAAGCGGGTGTCAGATTGAGCCCCTCGGGCCGCCCGACAACTGCACCGCCACCAATGATGGACACCGCAACATCATCGGCGACCGCCTGAACCGCAATGCCCTGAGCCGAAGGCAAGAGCGCACCGCCAACAAACGTACGGCGGGTCGCGAGCCCCTCAACCGGCCCGCCAGCCGTTACAGCGGCTATACGATCCCCCACCATCGGGTCATCGATCCAGCGCACCTCGCGCGGGCTGGACATATCGACCAGGATACGGCCAAGACGGCCCCGGCGCGCATCGCGGCGTACATTGATCGGGCGCGGCGGGCTATCAATCCGCTCGGAGAAAACCACTGTCCATTCATCACCGTCCTGACGGACTTCGGCCTGGGTGGTCGAGGGCACAACCATGCGCACAGCAACATAGTCCTCGCCGCTGTGAACGGTATGGGCGCTGGCATGACGGCTCTGGCGGAAGGCCAGCTCGCGCATATCCAGTTCGGCCAGTGTATCAAACACGATCCAGATCGCTTCACCCCGGCGGAAAACCGCCGCTCCCACCGGGCCCGTCCAACCGAATTCCGTGCGCAGGTCGCCGTTAAACTCGGACACGGCAACCCGAACGATGCCGCTTTCCGGGATCGGATTACGGATTTCAGGCTCGGGCTCGGGAGCCAGGGCCTCGTCCACCGGTCCGGTCACCGTCGGTGTCAAAATCGCGGGCCCGGCCGGGTCCGGCTCAGCCTCCGCGATCGCTTCGGCTGCCTGAACCAGCGGCTCGGCGCTTTCCTCAGGAAGCAATTCGGCAATCTGTTCGAGCAGGCTCTGGGCGCTGGCGGCATCAGGGCTGACAAGGTCGATGGCAATACGCTCGCCCTCGCCCCAGGCCCGGGCGCGCACGCCCTCTTCCAGCTCCAGCTGCAAGACCCACTCATCACCTTCGCGTCGCCCCTGAGCATTCCGCAACAAGGCTGGCGGCGAGCCTGCCAGGCGCGCCAGGGACACCTCGGCGGGCCGGGCAAAGCGCAATTCGGCGATATTGCCGTTCTGGCGCAGGGCGTAATCGACCGTTTCCGGCCAGATCAGTTCCAAGCGCGTGTATTCGGAATTCTGCCCGATGCGCAGATCAACCGGCATGGCCGGGACCGGCGGTGGCCCTTCCGGCGCACGACCAGCCTCTTCCTCGGCCCGCGCAGCAGCCTCGATTTCAGCCAATTCACGCGGCGACACCACCGCTTGGGGCGCCGGAGCGCCCGGCGGTACAAGATCGATGGCAAGCCAGTCATAGCTGGACGACACATGCGCATCGGCTTCCTGGTTGAGGGCGACCCGCAAGGTCCGCCCGTCATCGTCAAGACGCGCCCGCGCAGCCAAACTACCCAGTTGCGACGCCAGGTCACGAACATCGGCGCTGACCGGTTCCGAGAAGGTCGCGATCAGCACGGTGTGCTGGATATCGACCTCCGCGTCAGGACGGCGGTCGCCGACATCATCGGCATAGTCAATGAGAATTCGCGCACGTGTCCCGTCACGATCGACGGAAAGGGTCGCCGGTGCTTGGGTCAGTGCGGTGGAGCTCAGAAGAAATGAAAGTGCGAGCCCGGTTGCCAGACGCGTATGTCTAGCTGTCTTCGGCAAGCCGTTCCTCCAGCTCGTCCAGCGTCTCGGGCAGATCGCCGCGGCTCGCCATGAGCTGTGTCAGGGCCGCTGCCGATGCTGGCTCCATGGCTCCGAGGATCTCACCGAATTTCCGGGCGGTCATCCGCGAGGCGATCTGGACCTGCACGGTCGGATCAAGCGCCGGGATCAAGGTCGCAGCGTTACGGGCGTCCATGGCATTGTACCAAGCCACGATCACCGACATGTCTTCTTCGTCCCGCTCGGACAACTGCCCAACCAGGGTCTCGATCTGGCCACGCAGCCCATTGAGCTCTTCGATCTTGCCATCAACGCGCTGCTCCATAGCGAGCATCAGCGCTTCGCGCGTATCCAGCTCGGCCTCGCGGGAATCCAGCTCGGCACGACGCTGGCCCAGGGCCCGAATCACGCTTTCCTCTTCCTGGGTGCGGATACCGGAAGCAATTCGACGCTCGAACGCCGCCGTGGCATCCGGTGCCGGCTCAGGAGCGGCCTCAGGTTCTTCAGCGGGAGCCTCTTCGATCGCTTCGGCTTGGGCCGGCACTTCCTCGTCCGCTTCAGCCACAACAACGGTCATGGTCGCCGCTTCGGCACGGGCGCTGAGCAGGTCAACAGTTCCATTGGTCACGGAAATGGCCTTCAGACCGAACATTCCGCCCAGCAGGATAGCGATAATGGAGAAGAGGCGAATTGACGGGGCCATTTGAGCTTACCTGACGTCTTTGAGGTCGTTGAGCACAGAGGAGCCCGCGCCCTCCGGGAAGATATCGGCGGCACGGCGGCGCGGTTTGCGCTTGGCCATGCTGTCGACGGTACGGTCAGCACGATTGGCCACCAGGCTCAGCTCATCCGAGAGCCTGCGCGCCTCCCGCACACGCTGCTCAAGCACTTCCGCCGACTCCGAGGTGGCGCGCTCCAGAGCGACCAGGCTTGCCCGGGCGCGATCGGTCGCGTCATTGAGCTGGATAACGCTTTCGCGCACCCCATCCTGCCCGGTTTTCAGCGCATTCAGCCGCCGATCCACGCGCCAGCACATAACAATGGCAACGAGCAGCAAAGCCGCGACCGCGCCCTCGAAAATCAGACCGGCATAGCTCATGCGAACCTCATCATTGCTTTTTTCGCGCCCGGGGTAAGCGGCCCGTTCAGCCGCAGGGCAACATGATGTCCGATACGACCCATACGGCCGCGTGTCAGGGTCACCGCGCCACAGCGCAGCTCAACATCGCTCATCGGCGTGGCGTCGAGGAAGAAAGTGTCGCCAACCTTCAGGTCGGACACCTCACCGAGGGAAATCTTCTGTTCGTCCAGCACCGCGTGGACCTCCATCTTGGTCGACCAAAGCTCGGTAGCCAGGTGGCCTTCCCAGATATTGTCGCGACCGAATTTCTCACCCATGAACTGCTGCAGCAGCATTTTCCGGATCGGCTCCAGTGTCGCGTAAGGCAGCAGGAGCTCGATACGTCCGCCGCGGTCTTCCATGTCGATGCGAAGCTTAACGAGGATGGCCGCGTTGGCCGGGCGGGCAATGGCGGCAAAGCGCGGGTTGGTCTCAACGCGCTCGAGGTCGAACTCAACCTCGGTCAACGGAGCGAACGCCTGCTTGGCATCATCCAGAACCACCTCGATCATGCGCTGCACGAGCATACGTTCGATCGTGGTATAGGGCCGCCCCTCGATACGCATGGCCGAAGTTCCCCGGCGACCGCCGAGCAGCACGTCCACAATCGAGTAGATCAGATTGGAATCGACCGTCAGCAGGCCGTAATTGTCGAGCTGCTGGGCCCGGAACACCGCCAGAATGGCGGGCAATGGGATCGAGTTAAGATAATCACCGAAACGGATCGAGGAGATGTTGTCGAGCGACACCTCGACATTGTCCGAGGTAAAGTTTCGCAGGCTGGTGGTCATCAAGCGAACGAGACGGTCGAAGACGATTTCCAGCATCGGCAGACGCTCGTAAGAGACGAGTGCCGAATTGATAATGGCGCGGATACCCGACTTGTCGCCCACATCATCATCGGACAGCGAGAAGCCGAGCAGACTGTCGATTTCATCCTGGTTGAGGATGCGCTCAGGCCCCCCGCCGACGGTCGGGAGCTCTTGCGCGTCGTCCCCGGCGCCGACCATGGCTTCCCATTCGGAGGCGAGATCCAGGTCATCGCCGTCCTCGGCCATGGCCTCCCACTCTGCCGCCAGGGCATCCTGATCCATTTGTTCGTCGTCAGACATCCGCGCTCGCCTTAGTCAACAATCATAAACTCCTGAATCCACACCGCATCGACCTGTGCAGGTTCGATGGCGAGATTCACCCGGCGCAGCAACTCCAGACGTACACGGTGCATGCCGGCAGACCCGTAAAGGTCGTCCTCGCGCAGCTCGCGCAAGAAGACGATGAACTGGTCCATGATCGGATCGAGATGTTCTTCGAGTACCGGCCCCAGATTGGCGTCAGAGCTCTCGAAGGTCAGCTTGAGCTGTACGATGACCGGCCGGCCATCACTGGAACGGATATTGGTGGTGATGGTCTCCTCGGTGCCGTCACCCTCGCGCAGGTCGTAATAATAGACCTCGGTCGAGTGATACTCCTCAGCCGCGTGCTCGCCGTACGCCTCGCCATGCTCACCTTCGGCCACGACCTCCTCGTCGCCACCGCCGGAGAGCAGCAAGAATGCCGCAACCGCGCCCAGCACCAGAATGACAGCCCCCAGGCTGCCAAAGATCACCAGTTTGGGAAGGCCTTTCTTCTTGCCTTCCTCTTCTGCACCGTCTTCGTCTTCGAAGTCTTCGTTTTCGTCCGCCATCCGGGAACCCCCACGGGAATCACATTGGTACGATTAACCGACAGGCCGGTTAACGTTCCGTAGCTTTGGGGGGGTCAAGAGGTAAATTTTGCCCACTTTGCACCCCTTCCTGCCGGGCAAATCTGCCACCCACACAGGCCCCATCATGCTTAACCTTTGATTCTTAAGGCCGTTAACCATGGCACGGCTTGTGCACCATGTCAGGCAACCGCCGCAGCATGACGGTGGATGTGTCATCCAGAATGGAGACCACCCGATGGACAACGCAATGATGATCGGCCTGTCGCGCCAGATGACCCTTCGCCGGGCAATGGATGTCGTGGCCAATAATATCGCCAACGCCAATACGGCCGGCTTCAAGGTCGAGCACCTGTTGCACGAAGCCCAGCCGGCAGATACCGCCACGCACACCGATGGTCCCAGCGACATCCAGTTCGCCACGACCTGGGGTATGGGCCGGGATTTCTCCCAAGGCGATATCGAACTGACCAACCGCCTCTATGACATGGCCATTGAAGGCGAGGGCTTCTTTGGGGTCGAAACCGCCGGCGGCGTGCAATACACCCGCGACGGACGTTTTCGCCTCGATGAAATCGGCCAGCTGGTCACCGCAGACGGCTCACCTGTTCTCGACGCAGACACACGAGCGCCGATCGTGCTCGACCCTTCGGTGCAGGATCTGCGCATTGTGGGCGGTGGCCAGATCCTTGAAAACGGCAATCCGGTCGGCCGCATCGGTGTGTTCGAGATTGAAGATCGCGCTCGCCTGTCGAAGGCCGGCACCGGCCGCTTCGAATATCCGCTGCAGCCTGGCGAGGCAGAACCTCTCGCCATGTTCGAACCGGTTGTGCGGCAGGGCTATGTCGAGGCCTCCAATGTCAGCTCCATTACCGAGCTGACCGACATGATGGCCGTCATGCGCAGCTATCAGTCCGTTTCGAAATTCCTCAAAGAAGCTGAAGACCTGCAGAAACGCTCCATCGAGCGTCTCGGCAAGGCATAAGGGAGGAGCCCGATCATGCGTGCTCTCACGACCGCCGCCACGGGCATGGAAGCCCAGCAACTCAATGTCGAGGTGATTTCCAACAACCTCGCCAACATGAACACAACGGGATTCAAGCGCCAGCGGGCCGAGTTCCAGGACTTGCTCTATCAGAACGTCGCCAATGTCGGCGCTGACAGCTCCGATGCCGGCACGATCGTGCCCACCGGGGTGCAGGTCGGCCTGGGCGTGGAAACCGCCTCGATCTATCGCATTACTGAACAGGGTTCGATGACGCAGACCGGTAATGATCTCGACCTGGCCATCTCCGGTCTCGGCTATTTCCGGGTTCAGCTGCCCTCCGGCGGCGACGGCTACACCCGGGCCGGCAGCTTCTCGCTCAGCCCCGACCGCCAGATCGTAACAGCAGACGGCTACACCGTCGCACCGGGCATCGCTGTGCCGCAGGGTACGCGCTCCATCTCCATCAACCAGCAGGGCCAGGTCCAGGCATTGATTGATGGCCAGACCGCACCGCAAACGGTGGGTCAGCTCGAACTGGTGACCTTTGCCAACGAAGCCGGTCTCGATGCCATGGGCGACAATCTCTATCTTGAAAGCGCCGCCTCTGGCGCCGCCAATGCCGGCACGCCGGGCTCACCGGGCTATGGAACAATCCGCCAAGGCTTCGTCGAGGGCTCCAACGTCAATGCCGTGTCAGAGATCACCTCGCTGATCCAGGCGCAACGGGCCTACGAGATGAATGCCCGCGTCATCACGGCTGCGGACGAGATGCTCTCTACCAGTGCCAATCTGCGCTAGGGGGAAGCTAGATGATCCGCTCCACCCTTATCGCCCTCACCGTCCTGGCCAGCGCTCCGGCGCTGGCTGGCGAACCGGTGGTGCTGCGCGAACGGCTCAGCGTCGACGGCGCCCAGATCACCCTTGGCGATCTGTTCGAAAACGCCGGCGAAGCTGCAGACACGCCGGTCGCCCGTGCTCCGGCACCGGGCGCACGCACCTCGCTCGATGTCAGCTATGTCCAGCGCATGGCGGCACAGAACGATCTTGACTGGGCCAATGCCGGCTATCTCCGCCGCGTTACGGTCAGCCGCAACAGCCGCGTCATTACCGGCGAAACCCTGACCGACATCCTGGAAGGCGAGCTGATGATGACGGAAGGTCGTCGCCATGAGGTGCGCCTGTCAAACACCGCGCTGATGCTGCACGCCCCAGTCGACAGCATTGGCGGGCCCGAAGTGCTATCGCTTAACTTTGACCCGCGCTCCGGCCTGATCGCCGTCGAGGTCCGCCCATACAGCGATGGGGATATCGTCCGTGTCACCGGCCGGGCCTATGCCACCATGGATATTCCGGTCCTCGCCCGTCCCGTCTCTGCCGGTGAAGTGATCGACGCCGACGATATCGACTGGATTGCCGTACGTGCGGACCGCGTGCGTCCCGATGCAATCACGGATCCGGAAAGCATTATCGGCTCGGAAACGCGCCGCGCGCTGCGGGCCAACGAACCCCTGCGCGGCTATGACCTGCAGGAGCCGGTCGTGATCAGCCGCGGCGAGATCATCGCCCTCACCTTCCAGGCTCCCGGCATTCAGCTGTCAGTGCGCGCCCGCGCCCTTGAAGACGCGGCCGAGGGCGAATTAGCCCGTTTCGTCAATCTGCAATCAAACCGCACCGTGGAAGCCCTCGTTGAAGGCCCCGGCCGGGCCAATGTCGGCTTCGGCGCCGCCAGCTTCTAAGGCCTAAAGGACCAGTCCCATGCTCAAGAAACTCGCTATTCTGATCGCTCTGGGTGCCGGCCTACAGGCCTGCGCCACCACGGATCGCCTATCCTATGTCGGCCAGACCCCGCCGATGACGCCGATCGAAAACCCGGCCCACATGGTCGGCACCGGCGCCTCGCAAATTCCGATGCCGGTCAATGCCATGCCTAACCGCACCATGGCACCGCGCACCAGCAACTCGCTGTGGAATGCCAACTCGCCGACCTTCTTCGGTGACCCGCGCGCCGCCCGTGTCGGTGACATTCTCACCGTCAATATCGACATCTCCGACCGCGCCCAGCTGTCCAACTCGACCAATCGCTCTCGCACCTCGGCAGAGGACAGCGATCTGACGCAATTGTTCGGCATCGATCTGACCGGTTTCTTCAATGACAATATCGACCAGACCAGCCTGGGCAGCTTCGGCTCGACCTCATCACTGGAAGGCGATGGCTCGGTCAACCGCAATGAGACGATCTCGCTGACTGTCGCCGCCTTGGTTACCCAGGTTCTGCCAAACGGCAATCTGGTCATCGCGGGGCGCCAGGAAGTTCGCGTCAATAACGAGGTTCGCGAGCTGCTGATCTCGGGCATTGCCCGTCCTGAAGACGTCGGCTCGGACAATACGATCAGCCACACTCAGATTGCGGAAGCCCGCATCTCCTACGGCGGCCGCGGCCATCTGACCGATGTCCAGCGCCCCTCCTACGGCCAGGAACTCTACAACATCCTGATGCCGTTCTAGGACCACAAGATCCCGCCACCATCGGGTATCCACTGGCCGTCATGGTTCGCCATGACGGCCTCTTTTTTGCGGCCGCTGAGGTATTGCGTTCGTGCGTCTAGCCGGTCCTGTATCCGGGTGCTGATCTTTACTCCGCCTGCCGTTTTGGCCCTCACCTAATGCAGATGTGGTGATGCTCTCACTCGCCAGCGCGTCAGAGCCAGAGACCTTCCGCACGCCGGCCCGACCGGCCTACCCGACCCACTCAGCGAGCACTCCTTTTTTGGCTCGACGCATGAGACAGTTTGCCCTGATCGGGTATAGGGTTTGATCAGAATCCGGGGGACCGAATGATCAAACACCTGACAGCTGTGCTTGTAAGCTTTGCGATTACCACCTGCACTTGGGCGCAGGACACAACGGCGGAAGCCGCAGCCGACACTTTCTACGACATGTCGGAGGCCCATCGTGATCATTTCCGCTGGATCGATTTGTCAGATATGCGGGCAATCCGTGCGAGCATTCAGAGCGCGCTGGCCCAAACGCAGTCCTGTGCTGGCGGAGACTGCCCGGATTTCGACTGTCCGGCGGCCAATGGCTCACTGTCCAGTGCCGGCGAACTCTACATGCGGCTGAGTGCCATGAAGAACGCGCTGGATCACATGCATGCGCTCGAGCTGGCTCACCTGCACAATCTGCACGAGGAAGCCAATCTTACCGAGGCAGAGGCCCAGTATCAGAACGATGTCTTGTTCTGGCAGGGCGCGGTGATCGGTCTGAGCGCCTCCTTTATCCAGACGGTTTTCGTATTTGGAGACCTCGACGCCATGTCGGATCCGACACACGGCGCCCTGGCCATGCTCAGCGCGACAGATGAATTCCTACGCGACACTGAAGCGCTTTATGAAGACCTTGCGGCTATTCGCACTCGGGCGTTACCGCGCTTTCGCGAGCGCACAGACCCCCTCGAGGACGGAATCAGCTTCATCTACGACATGAAATCGACCTCCGAGAATTTCGCCAATGGAATTCGCGACCTGCGTGGGGGCAATCTCTCGACAGCGCAAGCCAATGCGATCACGATGTTCGCGCGCGCCGTTCGGGCCTGGGGCCTCGAGCAATTAAGCCAGCGCCAGGCTGAAGTTGCAGCACTCAATGATGACGCATTTCGCGAGCGTCAAGAAGCCAATGAGTTTGCCGAACGCCTGCGTGGTCTGGGGCTCCAAAGAGAGCTAGCCGCCTTGACGGTTACCGATGCGGAGGCACTCCTCAACGGATTGAGTGGGTGCATACAGGCAAATTGCGCGGTCAGTCCCTCGCCGCTTCCGCCCGCGCCGCAAACTCTGCTGCCGCCGGATGGCCAGAGCGGGAACGACTTGCCGCGAATTGATCACGCCGAGCTTGAACGCAACACGGCAAGCATCCTTGCCATTGGCCTGAGGCTGCAACCCAATTGGATTCGCCCCTATTGCGAAGTCTCAGAGGAAACGACGGACACAGATGACAGCGCCTTTGGGGAAACCCCGCAAATGGACCTGGGTCAGATCCGCGATGACTGCCGCGTCATCGAGAATGCCGGGATTTGCTCCATTGTAACGGAAGATCGACGTGAACAATGCGCAGCCGGTGCCGCCCTTGCTGTCGCCGCATGTGCCGAAATGCCGGTGATTGGTGCGCGATTTGCCCAAGCTGAGCCGCTCTCGCCCGCATTCAATGCGGCGCTCTCTGACATGTGCCGCGCGTCTTGCGCAATGCTCTACGGAACGGATTTTCATCTCGATCAGCAAAGACTGGTCGCGCTCGACCAGATCGAAGAGCTGGAACAACAGCACCTCGCCAATGGCGGACCAGTTATTTCAGCTAATAGGGGCAGCGCCCGGCAGGCCCAGATTCAGGACCTGGAAGACCAGCTCCGGCAGCTGCGCACTGCGACCGGGACAGAGTTCGTTGAAACCTATTATGACCCGGCGACCAATACTTATCGCGACGGAGCCCAGGAGGCGGGTGGGCTATTCCTCGTCGCCAGCCGTCCGGGAGGAATGAATGCGACCGAGAACCAGCTTGCGGAGGAACTACGTGCCCGCATCCAGACACTGCGAGCGGAGGAAGACGAACAGGCTTGGCGCCCAAGAAGTGTGTGGGGCGATCAGGCGACTCAGTTCTGGCAAACTTACGGGCCTCATCAATTCCTGATGTGCGGCGGAGAAACCATTTCGAACCGTTACCAGGAATGCCTGGCCGGCTGCAGCAGCGGTGGCACAGCCCAATATGAGGCTTGTAGCGTTCGTGCGCCGGATCTGGACGTCAATCTGGGGCCATTCCTTTACCCGCCGGAGGACCCGCGCAGCTCTTCAATCCCGAGCTTCAATGCCCAGAACGCCCTTCGGCAAGCGCAACAGCAGTAAAACAGGCGGTTCAGTCGTCGCGGTGAACGCGTTCCTTGCGCTCGTGACGCTCCTGTGCCTCGAGGCTCAGGGTCGCGACTGGGCGCGCATCGAGACGGGCGAGAGCAATCGGCTCACCGGTCTCTTCGCAGTAGCCGTAATCATCTTCCTCGATGCGACGCAGCGCGCTGTCGATCTTGGAGATCAGCTTGCGCTGGCGATCACGGGCACGCAGTTCAAGCGAACGGTCCGTCTCGGTTGAGGCCCGATCGGCAAGATCGGGCAGTGCGCCCATATCTTCCTGAAGATTGGAGATTGTCGACTTGCTCTCGCGAAGGATCTCTTCCTTCCAAGCGTTCAGCTTGCGCCGGAAGTATTCCTTGTGGCGATCATTCATGAAGGGTTCGTCGTCAGACGGAATGTAACCCTTCGGCAATTCGATACGATTTTCGTCGCTCATCGCTTTCATCTCAATCACCCGCGGACAGCCGCACTCCCCCGAAAGCGGGGCGGAGCATATTCACCCGCAGGCCGCTGTCAACGCGTAGCCGCCGTTAGGGTTGCCAAAACCCAGCATCTAGTTGGAATTGTTCACGGAATTAGCGGTTGCCGCGCGCAACCGTTATTCGCCTGCTAGCCGAATTTCGCCAGCTCGACGGCTGCGCGGGTTTCGACCTCATCGAGCGCCGCTTCGAGACGCGCATCATTGGTGGCATCACGGCGCGATTGCAGCAATTGCATCAGGGCCTCGAGCTTGGCTTTGGGCAGGCCGCCCTCAAGCAGGGCCACCTTCAATTCATCCAACACGTCAAGCATGTCAAAGGCGCGGTCGGTAGCCTGCTTGCGAGCCTCGGTAAAGTCCCCGACAGACTGCAGCGCAAGGATGGCATCGACCCCCTGAATGGACGAGGCCGCGCTGGCACCCATCGCCGAACCGGTGCTTGCCATGTGTTCCGGGGTAAAGGTTTCGCCAGCCGAGCGCGTTGCGCCCTTTCGCTTAGCGGAAGAGATGGAGCTGGTGGCATTGGGTCCGGTAATTTTCATCGCAGAATCACATCCTGACTTGAATGGTTAAGGCATGCGCCTTCGCCATTAACAGAGGCTTAACTCTACCCTCTTGCTGGGAAAATTCTACCGGGCAGGCCTGCCAGGGGGGATATTCTGCCGCCGCCGGCACCCCGCTATAATTATATAGATCATTGTTTTTATTACGATTTAATTATGAATACCGGCGCGCATTCTGGCACGCTTCTGGCAACGGGTCTGGCGAAGTTTCGGAGACCCGAAAAATGCGCCACATCCTCATCGCCATCGCCGCCCTCATCCTCACCGCTCCTGCATTCGCCAATTCGCGGATCAAGGACATGGTCGATGTCGAGGACGTTCGCGACAATCATCTGGTCGGCTATGGCCTGGTGGTCGGTCTGGACGGTACCGGCGACAGCCTGCGCAATGCGAGCTTCACCAACCAGTCGCTCAACGCGATGCTGGAACAGTTCAACGTCAACACCCGCAATGCCAACCTGAACACGCGCAATGTTGCCGCGGTGATGGTTACGGCCTCGCTGCCCGCCTTTTCCTCGCAGGGCAGCCGGATTGATGTGACGGTCTCCGCCATTGGTGACGCATCCTCTCTGCAAGGCGGTACGCTGGTCGCAACGCCGCTGTTCGACAGCCTTGGCCGGGCCTGGGCCGTTTCCCAGGGCACGCTGACAGTTGGCGGCTTCCAGGCGGAAGGCGACGGCGCGTCCATCACCCGCGGTGTGCCGACCTCCGGCCGCATCGCCAATGGTGCACTGGTCGAAAACCCGTTTGCCGGCACCGGCGTTGACCCGTGGGCAGAGATCGCCAACCGCACCGCACTGCGGCTGTCGCTGCGCAATCCCGATTTCACCACGGCCCGCCGCATGGCTGATGCCATCAACGCCTATATCGGTGGCGGTGCGGCCCGCGCCGTCGATCCGGGTACGGTCGAGCTGAGCCGTCCGGCCAGCTTTGGAGGCGACATGATCGATCTGCTGGCCGAGGTCGAACAGCTGCGCGTTGAGGCTGACCTGCCGGCCCGCGTCATCATTGACGAGAACACCGGCACGATTGTCATGGGCCAGAACGTCCGCGTCTCCACCGTCGCGATTGCCCAAGGCAATCTGACCATCACCATCACCGAGACGCCGATTGCCAGCCAGCCCAACCCGTTCGGCGATGGCCAGACCGAAGTGCTTGAGCGCACCGACATCCAGGTCACCGAGGACAATATGCGGCTCGGCATCCTGGAAGGCTCCGTCTCCCTGGCAGAACTGGTTGATGGCCTCAACGCGCTAGGTGTGACGCCGCGCGACCTGATTACCATCCTGCAGGCCATCAAGGCCGCCGGAGCCCTGCAAGCCGATATCGAGGTGCTGTAATGGACAACCTCCTCAATATGCAGATGAACCAGGCGCTGGCGGCGACCCAGAGCCGGGGCCAGACCGCGCCCGACATTTCCGGTGTTCGCACCGAAGAACAGGCTCGCGCGGTCGCCGAAGAGTTCGAAGGCTTCTTCATCGGTCAGATGCTGGAAGCCATGTTCAAGGGCGTTGGTGAAAACAACCCGCTCAGCGGCGGCTCGGGCGAGAATGCCTTCCGCGGCCTGCTGCATGAGGAATACGCGAAAGTCATGGCCGAGTCCGGGGGAATTGGCCTGAGCGACAAGCTGACAGCCGAAATCCTGCGCTTGCAGCAAGAATGAGGGAATAGAGCATGACCGAACTTGCGGCCCGTAACGGAGCAGAGCGCGCCCAGGCGTTGTTGAAGCTGACGCAGCGGCTCACGGATCTAATCCGTCAGGAGACCTCCTTGTTCAAGGAGCGTCGCCCGCAGGATGCGCTGCCTTTGCAGGATGAAAAGTCCAAGCTGGCCAATATCTATCGCACCGAAGTCTCGCGTGCCCGGCAGGAACCAACGCGCTTCGCCGGTGCTCCAAGCACAGTCAAGTCGGCGCTGCGGCAGTCGACGGAAGTCTTCCACAAGGCGTTGGCAGAAAATGGTCACGCCGTCGCAGCCATGAAGCAGCTGACTGAAGGTGTGGTCAAAGCTATTGCCGATGAGGCCGCTCGCCAGAAATCAGCTGGCGGCGGCTACGGCCCGGGCGCCACACACCAGACCCATGCGCCAAGCGGGATGAACCTGGCAATCAACCAGACGATCTGAGCCCTCCCCTCAGCTGCAGATACAAGAACGGGGCGCCGGTTGGGCGCCCCGTTTCTTTTTGGGCCCGCACGTGACGCGATCGGAATTTCTTGATCCCACCCAGCTAGGTGCTGCCTCCGTTACCGGCCTCGGCAAAGCGTCCGCGCAGGGCCAGAAAGCAGCGAGTGTGCGATGACTTAGTATCGCTGAGATGGTGCCCAGTTATGAATGGGCGTCCGGTATCAGGATCTAGTATCTCACACCCGTTGGAAACTAGAAGAATGCCGTGGCACTACTGGCTGGGCCTGAATTGAGGCGTGCCAGACCGGCCTGATAATTTGCCAGCTGAGCGTTGTAATAAGCTGGAACCGTACCACCACCGCGGCCCGCCTTCGGCCCCTTGAGCAAGGCCTTCAAGGCCGGGTCCATGGTGATATCGCGGTATGCCCGCTGGATAATCGACATGGCGCTCTGCAGGCTTTCCTGGGCAGCTGCAGCGAAATCCTTGTCGGCAATCGACAGCTCGTTGGGCAGATCCATCGCAAACAGCGGCGGTCCGTCAACGCTCTTGTCGTCCTTGTCCAGAAGAGAGCCTGTATTCACGATCGCCCCCGGCTTGATACCCAGCGACTTCAGCAAATCGCGGCCATCCGCGCCGGCGAAGACTTCAATCGTCTTGTCTTCAGCCGCCTTGATACGCAGCCGATCACCCTCGCTGGAGCGGCGCACATCGGCTGTCCCGTCCAAAACCAGGGCCGCATTGATCTTGAAGGTCAGGGCCCGGATCGTGTCATTGCTGTCGACAGTGATCTTTTTGCGCCGGCCACCATCGACGGAGAGGTAAAAATGATCGCCCTCGCGTGCGGAGCTGCGATCAGTGACCACACGGCTATCGGTATAGGTCAGCGAGCCCGTCGGCAGACCGAGGGCGTCAAGAACACTGTCATCCTGTGACCCGACGACGATCCCCTTGGCTTCCGCAAGACCGCCGCGGCCGGAAATCTGGGTCGACCAGTCCACTCCACCGCTGACGGCATCCAGCTGGGCGACAAAGGCGTCGCGCTTGCCGACTTCGGCATTGCCGCCAATGGCGCCGGAGGTCTTGCCCGCAAGAAAGACTTTGCCATTGTCGACAGCGATGGCATTGCCAGTATCGTCATCATTGGAGCCGACGAATGTGGTGTAATCGATGCTCGCACTGGCACCATCGGTCATCTTGACCAGGAAGGCGTCACGCACCCCGCCATTGTGCGCGGCGAGCGGTGCTGACGGGGCAAAGCTGCTGCCCGCTGCGCCGGTCAGGTAAATATTCGCACCATCAACCGCGACCTGGCCGACCTTGCCGTCCTCCAGCGCGCCAAGTGTCTGCTCCCATACCGCAGCGCTGGCACCGTCAGCGGCCGCGAATTTGCGCACTACCGCATTGCCGTCTTCGGATCCGGCAACGATCAGATCGCCGTCGCTGGCAATGCTGAGCGTATCAATGGTCTCGTCGCCCGCCGCGCCGACGCGGCGCGTGTAGAGCGTTTCACCGTTTTGATCGAGAGCCCGGATAAAACCGTCAGACAGACCACCGGCATGAACCTGGTTGCCAAAGGCGGCATCGGTCTTGCCAGCAACATAAACCGTGCCGTCGTCAGCGACCGCGACCGAACTGGCCCGGTCATCGCCGGTACCGCCGAAGCGCCGGACCCATTGCTCGACGCCGTCCGCGTTGAATTTCGCAACAAGCGCATCGCTGTTGCCGACATCCAGCGTGTCGCCCAGGTCACCCTTGACCTCACCGGCCACGACAACGTCGCCGCTCGCATTGACGGCAATCGAAACTCCCTTGGCCTCCTCCGCCGCACCGAGCACACGGCTCCAGACGCGGTTTCCGAGGCTGTCATACTTGGCCAGAACCAGATCCTGGCTGCCCTTGAGCAATTGACCGTCAACGCTGCTTGTCGTCTGGCCCACGACAAAGAGACCACCATCAGCCGCATTGGCGCTGGCCTGGATTTCCAGCGGATTATCCTCGGCCTTCTGACGCGTCTCGCCGTCCTCTGAACCCACCACCTCGACTTCGGTCAGGGTCTGGTCGGCGCTGAAACGGGTGGAGACCTCGGTCGTCGGGGTCCCGGAGGCGATATCGGTCAGCTTGACGATCTGGCCGCCTGCCGTCTGGTTGATGCCGGAGACCCCTGTGAAGTAAACTGCCGGCTGTGCCGCTGGAGCAGAAAAGGCGACGCGTTCGGTTTGGGCACCCTTGACCAGAAAACCGAAATCATCGCCCTGCACGACCCCGTTCTCGTCTTCCTCACCGATCTTGGTGCGCTCAAAGCGGGTGATCATCCCAGCCGCCTCCAGCTGGGTATTGATATGATCAGCGATGTTATCGAGGTTGCGGGGTGTAGCGCCCATATCAGCCAGATCAATATTCACATCAGTCGTGATGCCACTCTTCGTCACCGAGACGGTGAAACGGACATCGCCCGTCAGGCTGGCCACCTCGGCGTCGAAAGCGCCGCTGTGGATCGTGCCGGTAGTGAATTGCGACAAGCCCCGCGATACGGCGACTTCACTCTCCAGCTTGGACAATTTCTCGCCCTTGAGGAGGTTCACCTCGGTCAGGTTCATGTTGTCGAAATAGGTATCGAGATCGGCAAGGCCATTGACGAAGCGCTTCTCAAGAAAGTCTCGGCGGGATCCCGTCGTTGTCTTGTCCGCCGCTTCTTCGGCCAGGGACATCAAGCGTTTGAGACCCTGGTGCAGCGAAAACAGCGCCTTGTGATCCTTCGCCGCATCGAGGCCGGAGAACTCCCGGTCCGGGTCGCGAAAGAAAACACCATCCGCAAGCACCTTGCGACGCAGCTCTTCGAGCGTGGTCACATCACCGCGGATATCCCAGGGCGGTGTCACTTCGGCGGCATTGTTGCGGCTCGCCGACGAGGGCAGATTGGACAGGGCCGAATTGGTCGCGACGGACGCAGAAATGCGCGAGTTGAACCAACTCGTCAGCACACCAGCGTTCAGTCCGATAACGGTCACGGCACGAGAATCCTTTCTACCGACTCACGAGTGTGACGCCGGAACGCAAAGAAAGGGTTTCCAAACGGAGTTAACCGAACGCTCAGGCGGCGATTTTCAGAGAAGCGACAGCGCTTTCGATATCGGCGCGCAGATGCGCTACCGGATTGCCCTCGCCGGCCGCTTCGGAAATCTCGCCCGAAAGATCCGGACGACGCAGGCAGAGTGCCGCGAGCTCGGCTGCGGAAGCTTCGCCAGCCGCTTCGCCCAACTCATCGAACAAGAGACGGGCCTGGTCCAGCTGCGCCTGATTGCTCACCATCCAGTTCAGGCTCTCAAGACCGCCACCGGGGCCACGCAGGTTGGCTTTTTGCAGATAGACATGCTCGCGCATCCACAAGGTCGCATCCTCACGGGCATAGTCTTCACGGGCAATACGGTTCGCTTCTGCAGCAAGAACAGCGGGGAAGACCTCGCATTCAAGCCCCCGTGGGAAGAGGGCCGGCATGGTGTTGCACGCATAGTCGGCACTGGCACTGTCATAGAGCTCAAGCACCTTGGCGCAGATACCCGGGTCGATGAAGGGCGACGCCGCGCTGACCAGAACCACGGTCTCGACCCCATAATCCTCGACCGCATGCGTAAGATCCGAGAGTGGATCACTGTCCGGCCCTACAGATAGAAGGTGGCCATTGCGCAGGATTTCAAGCGCCAGCTGGGTTTCGACTTCGCTTTCCGGAATGGTGCAGATGACCTGGTCGACCCCCGCAATCCGGGCGCATCGATCGAGCACGCGGATAAGCGCCGTTTTCTCGCCAAGAGACTGCAAGATCAGATCTTTGTCTTGGAACTGAGTGGAACGCGCTTGGACGATTGCGGCGGTAGTCATGACCGGGCCTCGGGCTGGGGAGCTAATTGTTATAGATTGACGATGCGCCCGGGTTCCTAACGCGCCGTTAACCCAACCGGCACAGCGTCGGCGCATCGTTTCGAATCGAGAGAAACCGCCATGGCAACCTCTTCGACGCCTGCTGCACACCGCGACTTCTCTGAGCCGCGCATCGACCTCAACGGCAAGACCATTCTGGTCACCGGAGGCACCGGCTCATTCGGCCGGCAATTGACCCAGACCATATGCCGCGAGTTTAAGCCGAAAAAGCTCATCATCTTCTCCCGGGATGAGCTGAAACAGTATGAAATGGCGCAGGATTTTTCGCCCAATGACTGGCCGTTTTTGCGTTATTTTATTGGTGATGTCCGCGACGAGGCCCGCCTCGACCAGGCCATGCGTGACGTTGATGTCGTGATCCACGCCGCGGCCCTGAAACATGTGCCGATTGCCGAGTACAATCCATTCGAATGCATCAAGACCAATGTCATGGGCGCAGAGAATGTGGTGCGGGCGGCGATCAAGCGCGGGGTCAAACATGTGTGTGCCCTGTCGACTGACAAGGCGGCCAACCCGATCAATCTCTACGGCGCCTCGAAGCTTGCATCGGATAAAATATTCACGGCAGCCCAGCATATGGGCGGAGAAGGCGGGCCGGTTTTCTCGGTGGTGCGCTACGGCAATGTCGTTGGTTCTCGCGGTTCGGTTATTCCCTTCTTCAAGAAGCTGATTGCCGAGGGCGCGCCGGAACTGCCCATCACCGATGCCCGCATGACCCGGTTCTGGATCACACTTGAACAGGGCGTGGACTTTGTCTTGTCCAGCCTGGCCATGGCGAAGGGGGGTGAAGTATTCGTCCCGAAGATCCCGTCTTCCAGCACGGTTGATCTGGCGAAGACATTAGCGCCCGACTTGCCGCATAAAATCATAGGCATACGCCCCGGAGAAAAGCTTCATGAAGTGATGGTGCCGGAGGATGACGCCCATACGACGATGGAGCTTGGCGATCGTTACGCCATCTTGCCCGCCTATGGGGAAAGCCGGCGTCAGGCCTATCTGGACAACGGCGCCGAGCCGGTGCCGGACGGGTTCAGCTATGCCTCGCACACCAATCCGGAGCAGCTCGATAGTGCCGACCTGAAGGCCTATCTGGACGGCGTGCTGGAGCAGTGAGCCAGCACCGCGGGCATTTGCCGCGCATCATCATGCGCGCCGATGCCCGGCCTGAGCTGGGTGGCGGCCATATCACCCGCTGTCTTGCGCTGGCTGATGCTGCGAGATTTCGCGGTGCGGATGTGGCGTTTGCGTGCAATCCCGGCGCATCCGCCGTCGTCCCCCGGCTGGATGATTGCGGATTTCCGGTCCTGGTTGCGCGCGATAGCGGTGAGCTTCCGGTCCCATCTGAGTGGAATGGACGCGCCGACGCCGCAATTATCGATCTTTACGACAGCACGGTGGAGGATGAGCGCGGCTATCGCGCCATTGCCGGGTGCGTCGCGGCCTATGAAGACCTGCCGGAACGCATCCATGACTGCGACCTGCTGATCGACCAAAGTCTCGGCGCCAGCGCAGCGCAATATGCCGGGCGTATTGGTGATGACACAACCCTGCTGCTTGGTCCCCAATACTATGCGGCGCGAGAGGAATTCATTACCGCTCGGCCCGCGGCACTGGCCCGCCGCCAGACGCCGGAATTGCGCCGCATCCTGATCAGCATGGGTCTGACCGATGTGCGCGGGATCAGCTGGCAGGTCGCGCGGGTTGTGCTGGACGCCTTTCCCGGCGAGGTCGAAGTCATTCTCGGCGCCCGGGCGCAGAGCCGAGAGGCGCTCGAGACGCTCAGCCGGGAATATGACCGATTGACCCTGACGATCGAGGCCCGCGACATCGCCCGGCGCATGACGGACGCCGACCTCGCCATCGGAGCGGGCGGCGGCACGGCGCTGGAACGTTGTATTCTGGGACTGCCCAGCCTGATCCTCGTCCTCGCCGACAACCAGCTCGCCCTGGCCAATCACCTGCACGATAGCGGTGCTGCCGAGCGGGTTTCACCAAACGCGCCAATCGAGAAGACCTTGCCCGAGGCACTCGCCAGAATGACGCCTGAACGTCTGGCGGAAATGGCGCAAAACGCCCAATCGATCAGCGATGGCGCGGGTGCCGCACGCCTGGCCGAAGCCATCCTGACCCGGCTCTAGAGCGCCATCACCATCTTCAGCGCCTCGACGACCCGCACCGGATCATCATCCGACATCCCCTGATACAGCGGCAGGCTCAACGTGCGCTCATAATAGTGCCGCGCGCCCGGCAGGTCGATCTGACCATAGCGCGCCCTGTAATAAGGCTGATCGGAAACCGGGATGTAATGCACCTGGGTGCCAATACCGTGCTCACGCAGGCCGGACATCACCTGGGAACGGGTCAGGCCCGCCGCTGCAAAATCGATCCGGGCCGCATAAAGGTGCAGGCAGGCATCATTGCCGGGCACGCGGGCGATTGGCTGGACCACGGGTGCCAGCCCGTCCAGCGCCCCATCATAGGCTGCGGCAAGGGCCTGGCGTCTGGCCTTGAATGCCGCCAATCGGCGCAGTTGAGACCGGGCCAGCGCGGCCTGGATATCGGACAGGCGGAAATTCCAGCCCAGGGCCTGCATTTCATGCCACCAGGGCTCGTCTTCCTGGCGTTCATGCCGGCCCGGATCCCGCTCAATACCATGGCTGCGCAGGATCTCGATCTGGCGCGCCGTATCGGCCCTTGCGGTCGTCACCAGACCGCCCTCCCCGGCGGCGATCGTCTTGACCGGGTGGAAGGAGAAAGTCGCCGCATCGGCATGGGCACAATTGCCCACCTCGCCCCACGGCGTGGTCGTGCCGATGGCATGGCAACTATCCTCGACCACCACGGCACCAGCGGCCCGGGCCAACGGCTCGATCGCCGGCATGTCACAAACCTGTCCGGCCAGATGCACGGGCAGTACCGCCTGGACACGGCCACCCGCGCGATCAATCGCATCCTGCAGTGTCGCGGCAGTCATCAGCCCGGTTTGCGCATCAACGTCGGCAAACACGACCTCAGCTCCGCAATAACGCGCCGCATTGGCTGTCGCCATGAAGGTTATAGCAGGTACGATCGCGACATCGCCCCGCCCCAGCCCCGATGCTGCCAGAGCCAGGTGAAGCGCTGTTGTCCCGTTGGAACAGGCCCGGGCATGAGGCGCCCCGGTCGCCGCTTCGAAATCCTGCTCAAATTCCCGGACCGCGGGCCCGGTGGTCAGCCAATCGCCCCGCAACACGTCTGTGACCGCATCGATGTCGGCCTGGTCGATTGATTGCCGACCATAGGGCAGGAAGCTGTTGCTCATCGCCTTGTCCTCTTAAACGCGCACATCATGTGGCGAGTCGCCCTTACAGAAACGGCTCCCCGAAGGGAGCCGCAACCGTGGTGGTGGAGAATGTCAGGCCAGCCAATCGGCTTAGCCCTGGAACAGGTTGAGAATGATCTGCGGCGCAGAGTTGGCGATCGACAGCGCCTGAACACCGAGCTGCTGCTTCACCTGCAAGGCCTGCAGTTTCGCGCTCTCGGTCGCGAGGTCCGCGTCGACGAGGTCGCCGACACCTTTCTCAAGACTGTCCATCAGCTTGTTCACGAAGCCGGAATGGGCCTCGAGCTTTTTGGTGTCCGAACCCAGATTGGCCAGCGCCTGGTTGACGTTGTCGAGGCTGGTCTGGATCGTGGTGGCAATGCCGCTCGCTAGGGTCACCGTGCCGAGGCTGGCCGTCGCCGCCAGCGTGATGATCGCGCCGCCAAAGGTCAGGTCATGGGACTTCAGGGTCACTGAACGGGTCGCGTCGGCATCAGCGAGGAATTCGATACCATTGGTGACCGCGCCATTGATCATGTTGGCGCCATCGAACTCGGCATTGTCGATGATGACCTGGATCTGATCGAGCAGCGACTTGAAGTCACTGTCATAAGCGGCACGGGAGAAGGTATCGAGCGACGGGTCCATCGCCGCCACGGCTTTCTCGCGCATCTGCACCAGGAGGTCAGAAATGGCCTCACCGGCCGCCAGGGCCACATCACCGATCGTGGAGGCGCGATCGAGACCGGACTGCACTGCATCAAGTGCCCGGATGTCTGCCCGCATGGACTGAGCCACCGCATAGATCGCGGCATTGTCCTTCGAGCCACCGATCTTGAGACCCGTATTGATACGAGACTGGACCTGCTCCATCTCCTCATTGGTCTTGGTGAGGTTCTGGAGCGCGATCATCGCGGCGCTATTGGTGTGGACACTGAGGGTCATGCGACATTCTCCGCAACTTCTTACGGCTGCACTTTTGCAGCGTGTTCGACGGACAAGGCGCAAGAGGCGTGCCGAACTGGCACACACACCACAAGCCAATATAAACATTGAATAAAACGCAAAGCACCCCAGCACTGGGCCAGAGTCGTTTGCTTAACATTGCCGGGACTTGCCTGCCCGGGCGGTCATTTTTGCCGGGCGTTCAGGCGCGCTGATTGATCAGGCCTGCGGTCTGCGTGCGCAGATATTCCAGCAGTTCCGAATGGGTCTCAGGCGGCCAGCGGCGCACCGCTTCGCCCGTATCCTGATCGACCATCATATAGATAAAGTCCTTGGACGCGGTATCCCGCGTGATCGAGAGCCGGGAGTTTTTAAACGCTCCTTCGGCCAGTTGCTCGATTTCGGCGGCAGTCTCTTCGGCCGGCTTGCGGCGTAGACTCGTCCCGTCCTGTTTCTCAACAGGTTGAACACGCTGTGCCTCGGATTGCACGCGGTCGGATATCTTGTCCCGGCTGTCGGAGGTTGGAACCACCACGACAGACGATGGGTTGAAGCCTGTCTCTGCCATTTCTTCTTCGCTGACGCGGAGGCATCAGCGCCTCCATAGTGTGTATTCCCGCCGTCAACTCAGGGAATGGGTGGCGGGACTAGCCCGCCACCCGACCCGTGAATTAACGGAAGTATCCCAGGATCGTGCTCGGCGCCGAGTTGGCGATCGACAGAGCCTGAACGCCAAGCTGCTGCTTGACCTGCAGGGACTGCAAACGCGCACTCTCTTTTGCCAGGTCCGCGTCGACGAGGTTGCCGATACCCTTTTCCAGGGCATCAGACAGCTTGGCAACGAAGTCCTTGTGCACTTCGAGGGACTTCGAACCCGTACCCAGGCGCGCCAGCGACTGGTTCAGGTTGTCGAGGGAGGTTTCAATCGTGGTCACGATCGTGGCCGCATCACCTGCCGTCGCGAAGGACGCGGTAGCAGCCAGGGTGACAACACCACCGCCGAGCGAGAGGTTCTCGTCGGAAATACGGATGGTGTTGGTACCGTCAGCATTCGCCAGAGCGGAGATCGAGGTCACAGAACCGTCGATCATGTTCGTTCCGTTGAATTCTGCGTTGGAAACGATCGTGGCGATCTGATCCCGCAGCGATTTGAAATCTTCGTTCAGAGCTGAACGAGAAGACGCGTCGAGCGAGCTATCAGCGGCGGCCAGAGCCTTTTCCTTCATCTCTACGAGGAGATCGGAAATTGCCTCACCACCGGCCAAGGCGACATCAGCGGTGGAAGCAGCCAGGTCGAGCGAGTTGCCGACAGCGGAGTAACCGTTGACGTCAGAACGCATTTTCTGCGCAATTGCGAAGACACCACCATTGTCCTTGGCGGACGAGACGGCCAGACCCGTGTTGATGCGGGACTGAACCTGCTGAAGCTCTTTATTGGTCGAGTTCAGGTTTTGCAGCGCAACCATGGCGCCGGCATTCGTGTTGATAGTAGCCATTTCTTGGCCCTTTCCTTTCTAGGTTCTCGAGCTTTTTGCTCGCTGGGTCTTCTGACCCTCCTGTGGAAAGAGCAAGGACGGTGCCAATTGCCTATTGACGCAGGGCGTTAACCTCGATTCGTGTGATTCGGTAGGCGATATTTGCCGACTCAAATCTGCCGGGAGTAACCATCGGCCCGGCAGAAATTGCCCACCAAACAGGCAAAACCGCCCGGCAATATCTGCCGGTCGGCAAAAATGTATGGTTTACAGAGGGTTAATTTGCGATTTCAGGCACGCGAAATCGCCACGAGTGGATCCGCAGAAAAAAGTAGCTGGGATCGCCGAAGCGATCCCAGCCAACCCACGGACCGACTACCGGAAGAAGGAGAGGATCGTGGACGGTGCCTGATTGGCAATGGAGAGCGCCTGGACGCCCAGCTGCTGCTTGGTCTGCAGCGACTGGAGTTTGGCACTTTCCTTGGCCAGGTCGGCATCGACCAACGCCCCGATACCCTGCTCAACAGCGTCCGACAGTTTCGTCACGAAGTTATTGTGAACTTCGAGCGATTTGGAGCCCGTACCCAGACGCGCGAGCGACTGGTTCAGGTTGTCCAGGGACGTTTCGATCGTGGTCACGATGGTGGACGCATCGCCCGCCGTTGCGAAAGACGCCGTTGCTGCGAGGGTAACAACACCACCACCCAGCGACAGGTTTTCGTCCGAGATACGGATGGTATTCGTACCATCGGAATTGGCGAGGGCGGAAATCGACGTCACGGAACCATCAATCATGTTCGTGCCGTTGAATTCCGCGTTCGATACAATCGTCGTGACCTGATCACGCAGCGACTTGAAATCTTCATTCAAGGCAGTGCGCGACTGTGCGTCGAGAGATGCATCAGAAGCCGCGAGGGCCTTTTCCTTCATTTCGATCAAGAGATCGGAAATCGCCTCACCTGCGGCGATTGCAACGTCTGTGGTCGAAGTCGAGAGGTCGAGACTTTGCTTGACCACACCAAAGCCGGCGACCTGGCTGCGCATGCGCTGGGCGATAGCGAAAACACCGCCATCGTCCTTAGCGCCGGCAACCCTCAGGCCGGTATTGATGCGTGTCTGGGTCTCGGCCAGATCCATATTGGTTTTGCTCAGGTTCTGCAGGGCGACCATGGCCGCCGCATTCGTGTTCACAGAAAGCATGTTCTAAGTCCTCCGTTCTGGAAGCAATGGAAGTCGAATTTTTCGACCCTGGGCCTTTTGCCCGCACATGACGTCGCAAACCGCGTGCCGAAGCGCTGCAGTGATTTTTTCAATATTTTCAGTGTTATAGAATATTAAAAGGCGCCACCATCGCGGTAGCGCCTATTTATGCCGGGCAAAACTGCACAGGCGGCAAAACTAGCCCACCTCAGCTCCGGAAGCCTGGGGCATTAGCCCCTGCATGATCATCCGGTTGATATCAACCAGGTCGTCGATGGCGGACGGCTCACGCATCGCCACGCTGGTATGCTTCGACACGAAGAGCGAGAGGGAAATAATGGACGCGCGGAGCTGTTCAGGCAGCTGGTTCTCCTCGCTCGCACAATCCGTGGCGAAATTGCTCCACATGCGGCGGTTGAGATCGAGCGCTTCGATACGGGACTTGATATCCTCTTTGGGCGCATCCTTCGCCGTCATCAGCCCGCGCGTCACATGCGCGAACAACCGGTATTCGGTGGCACGGGGGTCTTCGCTGCGATTGGACGCAGCCTGATACGCCTGAAGGGACATTACGCCAGTCTCTCCGATTCATACTTCATGAGCTTGCGGCAACCGAGAAGCGCCTTGTAGTACTCGGACGCCATCACATCGCGGCTCACAGCAACGCAGATCGCGAGCATTTCGGGATCGCTGACCACGCCCATGAACTCATTCATGCGCAGCACGAATTCGTCATACAGATGGTCTTCTGCCTTGCCCGCGAGATACATCATCATGATCGGGAAATAGATCCGGCGCACCGGCGTGGTGACATCTTCCTCCTGGAGGATGTCCTTCTCACGCAGGACAGAAGCCTTGTTCTTCAGCACCAGATTCGCGCGCCGGTCGCCGTTTTCGATAACAGCTCCGTTGATCACGAACTTCTCGCCGGGCTTGAGCGAGATTTTCAAGGGCATCGAGACAACTCCAGCTTCATGACACCACAAATCGGTTCCGGATCCGTGGCGTAAGACTGCAGAGCGCGGGTGAAGAAAAGGTTTCCAGCCGCTGCGCGCATGCGAACTTAGTTGTTAGCGAGTTCTTAAATCGAATCCTGAGCCTTTGACCTGTTAATCAGCTGCCCAGGTTGCCCCCATGCAGGCTCAGCCCCTCAATCTTGAAGCCGAACTCGCCGCCGGAGCGGAAGAAGAAAAGCATGAAACGCCCCTCGTCGCGACCCAATCCGCGACAGCGTTGAAGCTGGACACCCACGTCAAGCGCCTGCCCAAGGACACACGCAAGCGGCACCAGAAAGTCGTCAGCCTGGTCAAGCGCGCGATGCGCGCCTCCGATGGAGGCGATCATCCGGCCGGCGCGCGCAAGGCGCACGAGGCGCTTGGGATCGCTCCGGAACTGGCTTTGACCAACCATGTGATGGGGTTGATGCTGCTACGCTTGGGCCGTTTGTCGACCTCGCTCGATTTCTTCGAGAAGGCCTGGAAGCTCGACCCCCAGGACCCGGAAATCTATCAGAAGCTCGGCCTTGTAGCCTGGAAGCTGGACATGCTTCCGGCCGCGGAGAAATTCTATCGCCTGCAAAACCAGATCGCCCCCAACCGCGTGGACGGCATTCTCAACCTGACCGGAGTTCTGCGCGACATGGGCAAGTTCGATGATGCCATCGAGATCCTGCGCACGGCGATCTATTCCGACCCGGAGAATTATGACCTCTGGAACTCGCTCGGCTCCGTGGTGTCGGAAAGCGGCAAGCCGACCGAGGCGATCACCTTCTATCAGGAAGCGCTCCGCCTGAAGCCCAACTATTCCCGGGCACACAACAATATGGCCAATGTGTTCGAGCTCATCGGCGAGCCGGAGCAGTCACTGCCGCACTATGAAGAGGCCCTGAAGAACCCGATCGACGCCGAGGATGAGGCGACCATGTCGCATGGCCGGTCGCTGGTCATGCTGGCCGCGGGTCATATCCGCGACGGCTGGGCGGCGAACGAGACCCGCCTCAACCCCGATCGCAAGGGCGCCACCCTCTTCACCATCGACAAACCGATGTGGGACGGGGTCGATCCTGCCGAGATCCGCGGCAAGACCGTCATACTCGTCGGCGAACAGGGCCTTGGCGATGAGGTGCTCTATCTCAATATCGCCAAGGACATGATCGAGGCGATCGGGCCGGAAGGCGAGTTGCGGATCGCCTGCGAATACCGGCTGGTCGACCTGGTTCAGCGTTCCTTCCCGCAAGCGCGCGTCTATCACCACATGTCGACCGTGCTGGAGGGCCGCGATGTTCGTGCCACTCCGCAATTGGAAGAGGGGGCCGATTTCTGGACACCGATGGCGACGCCTTTGCGCGCCTTCCGCAATTCGCTCGAGGACTTCCCGACCGAACCCGGCTTTCTCACCGCGGATCCGGAACAGCAGGCCTTCTTCCGGGCCCAGATGGACGGCTTCGGCAAGGGGCTGAAAGTCGGTATTTTGTGGAAGTCACTGAAGATGACCGCCAAGCGCGCCCGTTTCTTCTCAGCCTTCGATGCCTGGGAGCCGATCCTGAAAGTCCCCGGCATTGACTTCATCAATCTACAGTATGGCGAGGTCGATGAAGAAATTGCGCTGGCCAAGGACCGCTATGGCGTGACGGTGCACCAGCCAAGCGATATTGATCTGAAGATGGACCTCGACAAGGTCGCGGCCCTCTCCTCGGCCTGCGATATCGTTATCGGCCCGATGAACGCCACCTCCAACCTGGCGGCGGCCTGCGGCGGCATGGTCTGGTTCTTCCACTCCCACAGCTCGGCCTGGACCCTGCTGGGCGAGGACCGGCAGTACTGGTACCCGCAAACGCGCTCCTTCTTCGGCGAGGGTTTCCAGGACTGGGATACCACGATGAAGAAAATCGCGGCGGCACTGGCCGAACGCGTCGAGGCCAGCTAGCCGGCCCAGCGCCGCTGCAGCGATGCCCGGATACCGCGGGCGAGCCGCAGCGTGTCGTGGCGCTTGGCATTGATCGCCGTCAGCTCGGGATGCTGGCGGCACACCTCCGCCAGTTCCGCCCAGCCGATCACCGCCGCCCGCTCCTCACCGAGATGGGCATACACAGCCTGGCAGAATGCGAGATCCTCCGGGTAATCCAGCGTCCACCTCAATCGTTCAACGCCATCGCCGGGGCCTGTGAGATTACCCAGTGTCAGATGCGCCTGCGCGCGAATCCACGGCGTGACATGCTCACGGGCCGCGGCATCAGTCGCCTTGGCTTCCGCCTCGTACAGCAGCCCGGCAGAAAAAACCTCGCAGTCCAACCCGTGAGGGAAGAGCGGCGGGGCGGTATTATTGACATAGTCGGCCGGCGTCTCCCGCCACAGCGCGATGACCTGGTCGCACACACGCGGATCGAGGAATGGGCAATCGCTGGTGACCCGCATCACGGTCTCCGCCTCGACCGCCCGAGCGGCCTTGGCATACCGGGTCAGTACATCATCCTCCGGTCCGCGCGCCACCGCGTAACCGGCGGCCGCAGCAGCTTCGGCAACCGCATCATTCTCCGCGCTGTCCGGGACGGCGACAATCACAGTGTCCGCCGCAACAATACGGGCGCAGCGATCAAGCACCCGGGCCAGAGCGGTCGTCGACCCCAGCGGGTTGAGGATCTTGCCGGGCAGGCGTGAGGAGCCAAATCGGGCCTGGACGATCACGGCGAGGGTCATGCGGGCGCTCCTGAAGTTTCCCCTTGGTTAGAGCATGCTTCGCCGCCCGCGCGAAATCAGACGCCACTGCAGGCAGACACGGCTTGTTTACGCCCGCGGGGCGAGACTCATCGCATTGATTCGATCAACGGACCGTGCATGAGCGACAGCGCCGACATCACCCTTCTGCCCGCGCGTGAGGCAGATATCTGGGACGTGCTCGCCTGGCGCAACGCGCCCCATGTGCGCGAGAACATGTACACATCCGATCCGATCGACCGCGAAACCCACCAGGCCTGGTACACAGCCGCCCTGGCCGATACGACCCGCGAACTCTGGATCATTTCCGCCGGCGGCCGGAAATGCGGGCTGGTGACGCTGACTGATATCGCGCGCACCCCGCCGTCCAGCTGCAGCTGGGCCTTTTATATCGGAGATCCCGGCGCGGTCGGAAAAGGCGTTGGCAGCGGTGTGGAGCGACGCGTGCTCGAGCGTGTTTTTGCCCGTCTCGAGCTCGATGTTCTGCGCTGCGAAGTGCTGGCCTTCAATACGCCCGTTATCGGGCTGCACCGAAAATTCGGCTTCGAGGAAACCGGCCGGATCGAAAACCGCATCACCCGTGATGGCGATGGTCTAGATGCCATCTGCCTGGAGCTGACCCGCGAGCGCTGGCGCGCACGCCAGGAGGCCTGATATGAGCTCTTCCCACCCCGAGTTTGAATTCGCCGGCCGCATGATCGGCCATGAACACCCGCCCCTGGTCATTGCGGAGGTCTCTGCCAATCATCTCGGCGAGATTGACCGGGCGCTGGAAACCATTGAAGCGGCGGCCAAATGCGGCGCCGATGCGATCAAGATCCAGACCTATTCACCCGACACCATCACCATTGATCATGACGGCCCGGGTTTCGTCATGGAGGGCGGTCTGTGGGACGGGCGCAATCTCTATGATCTCTACAGCGAGGCCCAGACGCCGTTCGACTGGCATCCGCGTCTGTTTGAAAGGGCGCGCGAGCTGGGCGTCACCCTGTTCTCCACGCCGTTCGATCATTCCGCTGTCGACCTGCTCGAAAGCCTAAACGCCCCGGCCTACAAGATCGCCTCCTTCGAGATCACCGACCTGCCGCTGATTGCCCGCGTCGCGCAAACCGGCAAGCCGATCATCATGTCGACCGGCATGGCCAATCTGTCGGAAATCCATGAAGCCGTCCGCACCGCGCGCGCGAATGGTGCGCCGGGCCTGGCCATCCTGCACTGCCTGTCCTCCTACCCGGCCCCGATCGACCAGTCGGACCTGCGCACGGTCCCGCATCTGGGCCAGGCCTTCAACGCCGTGCCCGGACTGTCCGACCACACGCCCGGCACCGCCTGCTCTGTTGCCGCGATCGCGCTGGGTGCCCGGGTGATCGAGAAGCACTTCACCCTGTCACGCGATGATGGCGGGCCGGACAGCGAATTCTCCCTCGAGCCGGATGAGCTGAAACGCCTGGTCGAGGATTGCCACAATGCCTTCAAGGCGCTGGGTCAGGTCCGCTATGACCCGGCCGGTTGCGAGCGCGGCTCGCTGACCTTCCGTCGCTCCATCTATGCCGTCGCCGAAATCAAGGCCGGTGAAACCTTCACCGAAGCCAATATCCGCTCCATCCGCCCCGGCCATGGCCTGGCGCCCAAACACCTGCCGGATATCCTCGGCCGCAAGGCCAGCCGTGACATCGCCTATGGCGAGCCCATGGCTATGGATGCGGTCGACTGGGCCGGCAAGTAGAGCGAATTTCACGTTCGCCCTACCCAGCCCCCATCAATCGCGCTAAGTCGGTTCCCATGCGTTTTGAAGGTACAGACAGCTATGTCGCTGATGCAGAGCTTTCCGCCGCGGTGAATGCGGCGATCGCTCTGGAGCGTCCGCTGCTCGTCAAGGGCGAGCCGGGCACGGGAAAAACCGAGCTGGCCAAACAGGTCGCCAGCGCCATGGGCATGCCGCTGATCGAGTGGCATATCAAGTCCACGACCAAGGCCCGCCAGGGTCTTTACGAGTATGACGCCGTCGCCCGCCTGCGCGACAGTCAGCTCGGTGAAGACCGTGTCCACGACATCCAGAATTACATCCGCAAGGGCAAGCTTTGGGAAGCCTTTGCCGCCCCGGAACGCTCAGTCCTGCTGATCGACGAGATCGACAAGGCCGATATCGAGTTTCCCAACGACCTCCTGCAGGAACTCGACCGCATGGAATTCCATGTCTACGAGACCGGCGAAACGGTGAAGGCTGTGAACCGCCCGGTGGTGATCATCACCTCCAACAATGAGAAGGAACTGCCAGACGCTTTCCTGCGCCGCTGTTTCTTCCACTTCATCGCCTTCCCGGACGAGGAGACGATGCGCGCCATCGTCGAGGTTCACTTCCCGGGCCTCAAGGGCCGCCTCCTGTCGGAAGCCCTCAAGCTCTTCTTCGACATCCGCCAGGTGCCCGGTGTGAAGAAGAAACCGTCGACCTCGGAACTGCTCGACTGGCTCAAACTCCTCATGGTCGAGGATATCGACCCGGCCATCCTGACCGAACGCGATCCGCGCAAGCTGATCCCGCCGCTCCATGGTGCCCTGCTCAAGAACGAGCAGGACGTGATGCTGTTCGAAAAGCTCGCCTTCATGGCGCGGCGCCAAGGCGGCAACCCGCCGGGCAATGGCGGTCCGGGCGCGGCCTGAACCCGTCCGAACATAAACCGAGTGAAGCCGGCCGGTTGGGGAACGCCCCGACCGGCCGGTCTTCCTTTGCGGCCTAATTTTAACACCTTACACCAAATTCACTGGTGCTGATTTCGACAAGCTGCATGCTGGGGCGCGTCAATGGATCTGGAGCTACGGCTCCTCGCACACAGGATTTCACACATGTCGGCACTCCTCGCCCTCTCCGCGCTCTTCCTCCAGGCGACACCGGTTTGCGGGGTGGACGAGGCTGAACGCACGCGCCTCATGGCCCTGAATGAGGATGCCTTCGATCAGGACATGCAGGGCGGCTGGCGCGCCGTGGCCAATCAGGGGCCGGATTGCTTCGTCACGGCGGCCGAACTGATCCAGGACTATGTCGCCCTGCATGGTGCGGAAAACCTGGAGCAACCCGGCCTCGCGCACTGGCATGCCGGGCAGATGTTCGCCATGGCTGGCGAGACAGAACGCGCGCTACCGGAGCTGCGACTCTCCTATAAGCCGGCAAGCGATAATCCGATGGACGCGATGTGGAACAGCTATGCCGACGGCACGATCGCCTTTCTCGAGCGGGACCGCGAAGCGCTGATTGCCGCACGAGATGCACTGCCAGACCGCCCCATGAGCAATCGCGGCGTGCTTGACGGTCTGATCAATTGCTGGGATCGCCCCATGATGGAGGCCTATCAACAGGACTGCCGGACGGGCGAAGTGAACTAGCCTGCGCGGTTCCAATGCGCTTGAGCTGAGCTATGTTAGGTGCATGCTGCATCACTTCTTCACCGAGCTTCGCGCTGCCAATATCCCCGTCACCACACGGGAATACCTCACCTTGCTGGAAGCATTGGACAAGGGCGCGATCAGCCCGGACATCGAGCATTTCTATGCTGTCAGCCGCGCCGCGCTGGTCAAGGATGAGAAGAATTTCGACAAGTTCGACATGGTGTTCGGCCATGTCTTCAAGGGCGTTGAGGTGTTGAGCGGCCTGTTTGGCGAGGAGGAGATCCCGCCGGACTGGCTCGAGGCCATGCTCAAGCGCCAGCTCTCGGAAGAGGAAATGGCCGAGCTCAAGGCCCTGCCTTTCGACGAGCTGATGGAAACGCTGAAAAAGCGCCTGGAAGAGCAAGAAAAACGCCATGAGGGCGGCTCGAAATGGATCGGCACCGGTGGCACAAGCCCCTATGGCCATTCCGGCTATAACCCGGCCGGCGTGCGCATTGGCGGGGAAAGCCAGAACAAGAAGGCGGTCAAGGTCTGGCAGGAGCGCCGCTACAAGGATCTCGACGGAGATCGCGAACTGGGGACCCGCAATCTGAAGGTCGCCCTGCGCCGGTTGCGCAAATTCGCCCGCGACGGGGCGCTCGACGAGCTCGACCTTGGCGGCACGATCGACGCCACGGCGAAACAGGGCTGGCTCGACGTCATCATGCGCCCGGAACGGCGCAATGCGATCAAGGTCATGGTGCTGTTCGACATTGGCGGCTCGATGGACCCCTATGTCCACATGTGCGAGGAGCTGTTCTCGGCCGCCCGCTCAACCTTCAAGAATCTGGAATATTTCTACTTCCACAACTGCCCCTATGAGGGCGTGTGGACATCCAATCTCCGGCGCCGCGCCGAAACGGTCAAAACCCTCGATATCATGCATAAATATCCGCATGACTGGAAGGTGATCATCGTCGGCGACGCGGCCATGGCGCCCTATGAGATCACCCATGCGGGCGGTTCGGTCGAGCACTGGAATGAAGAGGCCGGCGCGGTCTGGCTGAAACGCATCGTCGACACCTGGCCGCACCTGATCTGGCTCAACCCGCAGCCGGAAGAATGGTGGGACTATTCCCACTCCACCCGCATCATCCAGGACCTGATCGGCCCCGACCGCATGTTCGGCCTGACGCTGGAAGGCGTGGATGAGGCGATGAAGGAGCTGACGCGCTAACCCGCCGCGTGAAACCGGCCCTCATCCATATCAATGCCCAGCTCTGTCTCCACCCGGTTGACCCAGGCGCGGACATTGAGGAATTCATCGAGGTCGAAACCGCCCTCATCGGCGACGCGGGTATAGGCGACGATGGCGATATCGGCGAGGGAGAGCTGGTCGGCGACGATGAAATCGCGTGACAACAGGCGCATTTCCAGAACCCCGAGAGCCCGGCGCCCCTTGGCGTAGAGATCGCTTTCAATCTCCTCCGGGCTCAGCCCCTGATAGGCCATCTTGAAGCGGCGCACGGCGATATAGGGTTCGTGGCTGTATTGCTCCCAGAACATCCATTCGAGCATTTTCGCCATATCGAACCGGTCTTCCGGAATGAGCGCCGAGCCTTCGGCGAGATGGAAGATGATGGCGTTGGACTGGGCCAGGATACGGCCATCGGGGCGGACCAGGCAGGGCACCTGGCCGGCCGGGTTGATGGCGAGAAAATCATCGGTCCGGGTCTCGCCCTTGAGTACCGAGATATCATGCCAGTCATAGGCGAGGCCGAGATGCTCGGCGGTCCATTTCACCTTGAGGCAATTGCCGCTGGTCTTGTCGCCATAGATCACAACCGGGTCTGCCATTCACACCTCCCTAGACTGGCCTTCACTCTAACGCGGAGCGCGCGCAGGCCAACCGGTTTTCGAGCCACGCCCGTCCCGGAGCAGTCCAACCTGTGACAGTCCGCCTCTTGGGCCCTTGCCCGCTCCGCCCTATAACCACGTCCGACGAGTTGGAGATGCGTTGATGAGCGACACTGAAACCGCACAGATCACGGCCCCGGAGGCCTGCGAAACCATGGCGCAGGTGCGTGAGGGTGTGGATGCGCTCGACCGTGAGCTGGTCGCGCTGATCGCGGTGCGGGCGCGCTATATGGAAGCGGCCGCGCGGATCAAGCCGTCACGCGATGTGGTGCGTGATGAGTGGCGCATCAATGACGTGATTTCCAAGGTGAAGGCCGAAGCGCAAAAGGCTGGCCTATCAACCCAGATCGCCGAGCCGGTCTGGCGCGAGTTGGTCGAACGCTCGATCGCTTATGAATTCACGGTCTGGGACAAGACGAGAGACTAGTCCGCCAGCGCCCCGAAGGCCTGACGCGTTTCCTCGACGCACTGGGTAATCTGCACTGCCGCTCCGGCCCAGGCCATTTGCGGCAATTCCTCAGCCTGATCACACAGCTCGCCCAGCGCGAATGCGCCGACCCCGCGGGCGGCACCCTTGAGCGTATGGGCCGCAGTGCGCCATTCGGACGGCTCACGCGCCGCGGCCATCATGCCGGTACATCGCCGCGCCTGGTCGAGCATCAACGACACCAGCTCGCGCTGTAGGGCCTCGTCCTCACCGGTGTATTGCATCAGATGCGCCCGGTCGAAGAAGGGCAAGGCTTCGGATTTATAGTCAGCAACCATGCCGCAAACCTAGCGTGCGGTCCTTAACATCACGCTTAAGACGCCGAAACTGGGCGTCCAAATCCTCATCTAGGTGAATCTTTCGTTCACCCTCGCGTCAGGCGCGAATTTCTAGTGTATCGTGTTGTTTGGGGAATGGAGGATGTCGATGAAATCTCTTGTCGTAGCAGCCTGTCTCGCCATTGGCGCCGGCCTTTTGACCGGCGGCAGCGCGCTTGCCACGGGTAGTTCAGCGACCACATCCGTCGCGACCAGTGCCAGCAGCGACGCCGCTGTACATGATCATCGCCGGCATCAACGCTATGATCGCCGTGATCGCCATCGCGACCGTCATTATGATCGCCGTCAGCGTCATGAATATGGCCATCGGGGCCATCGGCGTTATGACCGTTACCGTCAACGTCACCGCTATTATGACCGGGGCCGCTACGGGCGCGGCTATTATGGTCCCAGCCGCTATCAGCGCTCACGTTGCTGGCGCGAGCGACAATACGGGCATTTCCGCGGTGAGCCGGCCCTGGTCTCGGTCCGCGTTTGTACCGACCGGCATGGCTATACCTATGTCGAGCGCGGCTCGCGCAGGCTGGTGCGCTATCTCGACCGCTATCAGCGGCGCCACCACCGCTATTGAGGCCGACCTTCACTCGTCTCGCGCCAAATTCGACCTGATCTTCGATTTTAACCCTTTTCAGCGACCGCTGGAGCAGGCCATATACACAGGTCTGCCCGGCGGGCGGATGGCCAGACTTGAGATCGGGGGGACCGGCACACACCGGTAACGGTCTCGAGAAAGTTCGCGGCGAACCGATGGGTTGGTGCGCCTGCCTCACAACGGCCGGGATCGTTGTTGAGACTGCGGTATCTGGCGGGGTGTAGAGTGAGTGGGGTCAGTGGATGTCGGTAACGGCTGCCATTTTCGCAGCGAGCCTGATGAGCGGGGCACAACCGTCCTGGCCGTTCGGCTCCGGCTATAATTGCCGGCGCGAACCCGATGGCTATGACTGTTTTTGCGATCGCAACCGGTCGCATGACTTCTGCATTGCCGACTATCGCGATCTCGACCTGAGTGTCCGCGGTCGCATCTGCGCCGCCTTCCCGAATTATTATCGCTGCGAAGCCCCCCGCACGCCGGGCCGCTTTCGCGCCATCATCGATTACCGCGACAGCAATTGGGAGCTGATACTCTATGATGACGGCTTCAATCTGCCACCGCTTCTGTCCGAGGCCGGTGAGGATCTTGATGCCGGTTATCACGATGAATACAGCACTATGAGCTGCACCATGGAGGTGCGCTCATCGCGCGGCGGCTTCGATCTGCGCGGGCGCTTCCTGATTGGTGATAGCGGCGCCTACTCCTTCCGGCGCAGCGACTTCATGGGGCGGCCACCGACCGGTTCGCCACGCCGGGTCGAGCAGCTGCGAATCGAGTGTTTTGACCGCTATACGGGCGAGCGCCTGGAAGACCGCCTGATCGATAATGACTATAGCCGCGACGCTCTGCGCTGGGTCGAGCTGACCTCGGATTTCGGCTTTCGCTGAACACAAAGGCGCCCGGATCGGGAGAAGATCCGGGCGCCCAATGCTGCGCGTTGGCAAAGGCTTCGGGAGAGAGGTCAGCCAGCCTTGCGCACCTCCTGGAGGAAGGTCTCTACAGTCTGGTTGAGGCGGTCGGTGCGTTCGGTCACGGTTTTCACCGCCGCGAGCACGTCGAGCGAGGCTTCACCGGTTTGGCCGGCCGAGCGCGACACCATCTCGACATTGTCGGTGACCGAGCGGGCGCTGGTCGCCGCATGGGCAACCGAGGCGGAAATCTCGCGCGTCGAGGCGCTTTGCTGTTCCGCTGCCGCCGCGATCGCAGACGCCGCCCGGGAGATCTCACCGACCGCGTCCGTCACTTCACCGATCGAGTGTGACGAGCCCTGGGCGGCATCCTGGATCGACTGGATCTGATCTCGGATGTCCTCGGTGGCCTTAGCCGTCTGTGCCGCCAGGGTTTTCACCTCGGATGCAACGACGGCAAAACCCTTGCCGGCCTCGCCGGCCCGTGCCGCCTCGATCGTGGCATTGAGAGCCAGCAGGTTAGTCTGCTCGGAGATGTCGTTGATCAGCTGCACGACATGACCGATTTCCTGCGCGGCGTTACCGAGATTTTCGACCACTTGCTGCACCGACCGGGTGCGCTCATCCGCGCGGCTCGCCATGTCCGACGAGCCCTGGATCTGGGTCGTGACCTCCTGAATCGATGCGGTCAGTTCCTCAGCCGCAGCGGCGACGGATTCAACATTGCTCGAAGCCTCGCCCGCAGCGCTCGCCATTTCACCACTTTTCTGCGACCCCTCGGCCGCCGACTGTGAGAGCTGTTCGGAGATGGAGGACATGGAGGAGCAAGCTTCCGCGACCTCGCCCAGCAGGGTCATGACATCCCGGTCGAACCCTTCGGCCAGCGCATTGACGCGCTCGGCCCGCGCCGCATCGGCGGCGGCCTGGTCGCGCTGTTCGCTTTCCAGGGCTTCGGCCCGCATGGCGTTCTCGCGGAAACGCTTGAGACTGTCGACGACTGCCCCGAGCTCGTCCTTTCGCTCGAGCACGGCGATATTGAGATCATAATCGCCGTTAGCAAGCGTCTCGGTCGCCTGCGCGATGCGGCGGACCGAACGGGCGGTGCGACGCCCATAGAGGAAGGAAACCGCCAGCAGCGCGATACCGACGATGACCGTCACACCGATAAAGGTGAAGATGGACCGACGCGCCGCCGCCTGGGCCACAGCCGTATCATTGCGCGCCAGCTCTGAGGCATGGGCGGCAATATCGGTCAGATCGGCATTGAGCTGGTTGAACACACCATCGAACGGCGCCAGGAAGGCCACCGAGCTGGCAAAGTCCAGTTCGAGCATCTGACCGACAAAATCCAGCGCGTCCTTGTAGAGGCCCAACTGCTCGACCACGTCGTCGAGCGTCTCGCCGCGGCCATAGAGAACCGGGCTGCCGCGCAATTCCTCAATGCGCGCCGACACCGCGTCGACATTGACGGCAACCGCCGCGAATTCACCCATCACATCGAGCGTCTCGCCAGCCGCCTGACGCGTCACGATCTGCAGCACGTCGGCATTGATCGTTTCCAGCTCGGCCTGCAATTGCGTCAGGGCGACGCCGGTTTCCATTTCCGATACCACGCGCACCTGGGTCTGCGAGGCCGAGTTCAGCGACCAGCCCCCGAGGCCGGCGATAGCAGCCAGGGCTATAATCGCCATTACCGGCGCGACCGCGAAGGATTGCACGATCGTCAGCCGGAATAGTGAAACTCCTTTGACCATGTCTCTCTCTCCCTTGCAGGCGAAATCTGCCGGGCGTGGCGATGTCCCGCGGCGCCTGCAGGCCGCGGGATATCAGCCCGACCCCACCTAGAAGCTGGTGGAAAGCTGCAACCAGGTTCGCGATGCGGGCTGGTAGTTCACGTTTGCGATCTCACCACTGCCAAAATTGGCATTTTGAGCATTCAGTGAAATGTTGACGTGATCGTTAACCCTGAACCCGGCCCGGAAGGACGCGGCGATGGCCGCATCAAGATCAAAGCGGGTCAGCGTGCCGAAATCCGGCTGCAACGGGCTGGTGGTTGCCGACACATAGTTGAAGAAAGCGTCGGCCGTGAACCGCTCCCCGGCCCAGCCGATCTGTGCATTGACCAGGTGCTCCGGTGTCGCACTTTCAAAATCCAGCGCGGTGAACAGGCCGAACGTCGCGAGGTCGTCGTCGACACTTTGATAGGTGTAGTTCACACCCCAGTGCCAGCCGCCGTCCGGATCGCCCATCAGGCTGATCTCGGCGCCGGTGGTCTGGGTATCACCGCGGTTGTTGAACAGCAGGACCGGAAGCGGAGCATTCGGCGGCAGGACATCCGGGAAGGCCCCGAACGTGCCGCGAACATCGCTGGTCTCCTGGGTGAAGATCGCAGCGCGCATGTCAACCGTCGGGCTGAGCGCGCGATCATAGGCGATCTCGTAGGCCCGGACGATGGAGGTCTCCATGTTCGGGTTGCCGGTGATGGCCAGCGGGATCGGCGTTGTGGTCGACAGCAGGGTGAAACCGATATCGAACATCGACGGCGCCTGGACACCCTGGCTAGCCGAGAAGCGAACGGCCCCGCCGCTTTGCGGGCGCCAGACCATGGCCGCATTGTAGGAGAACTCCTCGAAGGACACGTCATAATCTTCCTGCGTGAAGATGTAGAAGGCCGGGTTCGGATCGCCGTCACGGCTCCAGTCGACACTGTCGAACCGGCCGGCGAGGGTCAGATCCACCGCGCTGGAGAAACGATGGTTCCACATCGCCGAGAAGGCCATGGTCTCATAACCGAAGCCGCCATTGCCCGGGTCGGGGAAGGAGATCGTTGTACCTTCGCGATATTCTGCGGTCAGCCGGACCGTATCATTGGTGCCGATCTTGAACAGGTTCTGGGCCCGAAAAGTCGTCAGTTCATTGCTGGAGGGTCCGAACTCATAGGCGATCTCGGTCTCATTGCGATAACCGGAGAAGGTCCAGAAGCCGAAGTCCGTATCCGCTTCCACATCGATCTTGTAGGAGTGGAGCTCATACAGCGACCGGGTGGTGTAGTAGATGCTGGTCAGCTCCTGCAGCTGAACCTCGGACGTCGTTGCCTCGGCAATCAGGCGGACATTGTCGGTGATCTGGAAACGGCCTTCCAGCGATGCTGTCTCACGGCTGTAATCACCATCGGCGAGCGATACAGCAAAGGTATTGCTGGCAATCGGCTCAAACTCTTCTGCACCCGCATTGCCGTAGGAGAAACGCACCGAGGCGCGGTCGCCAAAGCTGCGGCCTGCTGTGAAGGCGACATCGTCATAACCGCCATTGCCGATATTGGCGCGCGCGGTGACCCAGTTCTCGAAATCCGGGTTGCGCGTGATGATGTTGACGACACCCGACACGGCGTTGAAGCCATAGAGCGCCGATTGCGGGCCCTTCACCACTTCGATCTGCTGGATCTCCTCCATTTGTACCGGAAGGGTCGACCAGGCCGTGTAGCCATAGCTGTCGAGATAGACCTCACGGCCGTTCACCAGGACCAGAAGGCGCGGCATGTAGCCCGAGGCCTCACCGCGGATTGCGACCTGGCTATCGCCGAAACTGAAGCGGTTATGGCCAACACCGGCATAGTGGCGCAGCAGGCCGGGAATATCGAATTCCGGAGACCGTTCGATATCGTCGCGGGTGATGATAATCATCGTCGCCGGCACGTCGGAAGAGCGCTGCGGCGCACCAGTCGCGCCCGCGGTCACGGCTTCACCGAACAGACCGCTCATGGCGTTGTAATCGAGGGATTGCCCGATGGCGGGCAGGGACAAAACTGCGGCAGCCGAGACGGCAGTCGCAGACATCAGGAGGAAACGCGTTTTCATTTTGATATCCTTAAGCGCCGGAATTGGCCTAAATTTCTTCGATCATCATCGCGAAGGCAGCCGCGAAAGAGACCGACGCAGCACCAGCATTGGCGCGATTGACCACGATGCGAACCGACGGGGCGCTCTGCACGCCCATGACACAGCCCTGCGCCTGAACGCAGCCCATATCGCTGGACACGGAGAGAATGCTCGCGGAGTTCACGGCTTGGGCGACGGAAGCATCACCTGCGACCGCACCGAGCAGGACCGCTGCATGAGCGCCATCCAGGCCGGACAGGTCGGCGCTGTTCACCAGGCGCCCGGTAAGGGTAACGCGCCCGGCCCTCAGGCCGCCGCCGAGTGAAGCCAGCAGGGCCTCCGCCTCGCCGGCACTGGCCGCATCGTGAATGATAGCCAGCACCCGCTCGCTACCGCTTTGGTTTTCAACAAATCCGAGAGCCCGACCGATGACCTCGAGGTCACGCGTGGTCGTTTCCGCAGCCGCCGGGGCCGCCATCAGCAGCCCCGCTGCTACTGGCAGGAGAAAATTGCGCATCGATGTATCCCTTGTTCCGAGGCACGGCGGGCGGTTCAGACCCGCGTTGAACAAGGGGGTAAAGCAGGGAAATTAACCCTAAATTGCCTTGGGATAATACGATATTACCGAAAATATGTATATTACAGAACCCGCTAAGCGCCGGAATTCAAACGCGAAATTCGAAACCCGAATGCGTTTCTCATTTTTCCCTTTAAAGTAATAGGGTTAGTGGTGTTTTGGGACCAGCTGAAGCGTCTGCCGCTTTTCCGCCCAGATCGCGACCACTTATGCAATCAGCAGGAGAAAAATTCAGGATCCGGTGCACATGCGAGCCTTGGCGGACGAAAAACGCGGTCAAATGAGCAGTGCCCTGCTGCTTCTGACCAGCGTGCTATTCCCGCTCGGACTGATTTTGCCGGCTGTTGAAACCACACATGTCTGGCTCTGGCGCGGCGAGCACTCGATCGCCGGCTTTGGTCTCGCCCTGCTCGAGGCAGAGGAATACCTCCTGGCCACGATTGTCTGGATCTTCTCGTTGATCTTTCCGGCCATCAAGCTGATCTGGATGTGGCGCCTGCAATTCCGCAGAGGCGAACTGCCGAGCCATGGCCAGGTGCGATTGCTGGAACTGCTCGGGAAATGGTCAATGGCCGACGTGCTGGTGATCGCGCTTCTGGTTCTCACCGTGCGGGGCAATTTCGTTTTCGGCGCAGCGCCCTTGCCGGGCCTGTTCGTCTTCGCCCTCGCTGTCGCCCTGTCTATGATCGTCTCGGGGAGGATCCAGGCGCAATTGCGGGCGCGTCAGTCCGCCGGAGCGGCCGTTTTGTCCAGCAAGGACTGAGCCCGCGCGCGGACCCAGTCAAGCAGTGCGGCCAGGAGCTGCGCCTCCTCATCGCTCAAACCGGCCAGCAAAGCCGCCTCGGCCTCAAGCGCGGCCGGCGCGACATCGGCGTAGACCGCCTCGCCATCTGCCGTCAGCCGCAGCAAGGACGAGCGCTTGTCCCGTCCATGCGGGCGTTTCTCCACCAGGCCCCTATCAACCAGCGCCCGGACCGCGCGGCTCACCGACACCTTGTCCAGACCCGCTGCATCACCCAGACCCTGGGCGGTGGCTTCGCCATCCTCGCCGAGAATGGCGATGACCCGCCATTCCGGAATCGACAGGCCGAAGCGGGCGCGATAGGCGCGTCCGACCATGCGGCTGACCCGGTGCGAAGCCAGCGCCAGCCGATAGGGCAGATAGTCGTGAAGACGTAGGGGTGTATCCGTGCTCATGGGCGCAGCTTGCCGGGTTGGCCGGTACACAACAAGCACCTGTCTGCGCCTCGACGCAGACCGCGGCGCGGGTTATGGCAGGGCCATGACTGATCTCTTCCCTCCCCGCCGCGCTCCGCGGCTGCCCATTGCCGGCGACAGCCGTGTGTTTCCGGTCAACCGGATCTTCTGCATTGGCCGCAACTATGCCGACCATGCCGCTGAAATGGGCGCGGCGCCCGAGCCGATCTTCTTCATGAAGCCGGCGCACAGCATCATCACCGGACCGAGCGTCCCCTACCCGCCGCAGACCTCAGACCTGCACCATGAGGTCGAGATGGTCCTGGCCCTCGGACCGGGGGCCGAGGTCGTCGCCGCAGGCACCGGCGTGGATCTGACCCGGCGCGATCTGCAAGGCCAGATGAAAGAGAAACGCGCGCCATGGGAGATCGGCAAGGCTTTCACCGCCTCCGCTCCTGTTGGGGCACTGCGCCTCGGCCCTGCACCTTCGGTCGGCTCGATCAGCCTGTCGGTCAATGGTAACACCCGCCAGAGCGGTGACCTCAACCAGATGATCCTGCCTCCGGCCGAGCTGATCCAGGCGCTGTCACGCTATTTCGACCTGGCGGAAGGCGATCTGATCTTCTCGGGCACGCCGGCCGGTGTCGCTGCCATAGCGCCGGGCGATACCGTCGAAGCCCGCATCGCCGGCCTGTCCGATCTCGATTTCACACTGACCGGAGCCTGAACATGCCGCTGACGCTTTATGGATACTGGCGTTCGAGCGCGGCCTACCGCCTGCGCATCGCTCTCAACCTGAAGGGTCAGACCTATGACCAGGTCTCGATCAATCTGAAGGATGGTGAGCAGACGAGCGAGGCCTGGCTGGCGAAACAGCCGCAGGGCCTGGTGCCTCTCCTCGAAGACGGCGACAAGCGCCTGGTCCAGTCACCAGCCATCCTGGAATGGATTGAGGAGACCTGGCCCGAGCCGGCTCTGCTGCCCACGGACACGGAAGCGCGCTGCCTGGTGCGGGGCTGGACGTCAGTGATCGGCTGCGACATCCACCCGGTCCAGAACCTGCGCATTCTCAACGCGGCCGCAGCCCTCGACGGGACCGGATTTGACGGCATGAAAGCCTGGGCCCAGCGCTGGACCCAATCGGGCCTCGAAGCGTTGGAACGCATGGTCGCGGACCATCAGCGCACCACACCCTTCCTGTTCGGCGACCAGCCGGGCATGAGCGAGGTGTATCTGGTGCCGCAAATGTACAATGCCCGGCGCTGGGACACCGATCTGTCGAACTGCCCGACCCTGGTGGCCGCAGATGCCGCGGCCCGCGCCTTGCCCGCCTTCGAAAAGGCGCTGCCGGAAAATCAGCCCGACGCGGGCTGATCCGTCGCGGCTTCGCTTTGGCGTCTGAAGGGCTGGGCCTTGCCATAGGTCAGCGAGCGCCACGCCCATTCCATCGGGCCGAAGCGGAACCGGCTGAGCCAGAAAGGCGACCAGGCAAGCTGCAGTACCCAGACACCGACGACCATCAACACCATGAGCGAACGGTCGACCTGTCCAAACAGGCCCAGGCCCGGGAAACCGACGAAGATGAAGGTCATGATCAGGGTCTGGCTGAGATAATTGGTGAAGGCCATCTTGCCGGTCGCGGCCAGCACCGAGCTTACCGGTTTGAGCCAGACCTGCTGACAGATCAGCATGATCAGCGAAGCATAGCCGAAGGCCAGGATCATCGAGCCGACATATTGGGCCGCTTCTGCTTGCCAGGCGACCCGAGTGGAGAAATCGTTGGCGAGAACATACCACGCCTGCCAGCCGGACAGGGCCACACCAACCGGGATACAGATCGCCGCACACCAGCCATAGCGCTTGGCCGACCAACCCAGGGTCAGGAAACCGGCGCGGAAGGCGGCCATGCCGATCAGCATCATGCCGGCGATGCGGCCGGAGAACATCACCAGCTGGATCAGTTCGAAGATCAGTGTGGTCGCCATATTGTAGGGCATGCGGTCGATGAAGCCGGCCTGATAGAGGGCGGTGAGCTCGGCCACGCGTTCGGGTGTGAAGCCCATCGACTCGGCCCCCGTCGTGGTGTCGCCGAGGAGCGCGCCGATCGCCGCGCCGCCGATCATCAACAGGCCGGTAAAGGCGACCAGCCCGAGCCCCAGGGCCAGCAGCCCCCCCGTGGTCATGCGCCGGGCCGTAACCACAACCATGCCCGCAAGGGCATAGGGAACGAGGATGTCGCCATACCAGAAGATGTAGGCGTGGATCAGGCCGAAAAAGAGCAGCCACAACATGCGCCGCCAATGACGTTTATGCGCCGCCTCACCCGTGCCGAGCATCAAACAGATCCCGGCCCCGAACATGGCGGAAAACAGGGTGATGAATTTCAGTTCGAAAAAGGTCTGGGTGAACCACCAGGCCAGCTGGTTGACGGGCTGGTCGAAATTACCCTGGACATAGGGGAAATCCGTCGCCGGCCAAAGCAGGCCGAAATACTGGACATTCACCATCAAGATGCCGAGGACAGCAAAGCCCCGCAGCGTGTCGAGGCTTTCAAAGCGCATCGCGCGGGGCGCAGCCGGCATGGAATTCTCCTTTGAGGCGAAATCGCCCTGATTCAGCCTTATTCTTACGAAGTTTTCACGCAATTCAACGGCTTCTTGAATTGAATATTACAAGGCTTGTCGTCATACCCAATAGGCCGTTGGTGTTTTTAGAGGGACAGCTAAAATGACCGACCTGCTCGCCGCCTTCATCGAATGGCTTGCGGTTCTGGCGATGTCACTGGTTGGCATCGAATACACCCCCGCCGTGGACTGTGATCCGCAACAACCTGCCGAATACGGGACCGTCGCCTATGTGGCAGACGGATACCTGCAGCCCGCCGCCTATCAGATGCATGACGGAGCCATCATCGAGACTGGCCTGCAAGCCGTCAGTAATTGCGATGCGTCGGCGCTGATCCGGCCAGCTGGCGACACGCTGTTTCTGGTCAAGAATACCCGTTCCTACGACAGCTGATCGCGTCGAATCGCTTCAATTTTCCGCTGCAAATCCAGTCTCTGCATAGATTATCTGTGTCTAAGCGGAGCCTTTGGGCGTATGTTCATTATAGTTTGATTAACACATCGCCCCCGCCGGACGATGCGCTGAAGAATTCGCGCACCCAGGCAGACAGAGCCCTGTAAAGAGCATCGAGATGAACGAGAATCTGCAAGATAATTCAAGCATTTTGGCTGAAGTCGATCTGATCGCCGAGAGCCACGAAGCCCCGCTTGCCGCCGCACCGCGCAGCCACATCGCCGCCGAATCGGATGCGCTACCGAACGGAGCGCCAAGCCGTCAGCAGGCCGATCGATCCGGCGCCTGGCTGGTCTGGACCGGAAATATTTTCGCCCTTTTGTGGATCGGTGCAGCCGGCGCTTTCCTGATGGGCTATCTCGGTATCACCTCGCTGGAGAGCCTGACTCGTTTCGGCTTTGGCCAGCTTACCGGTCTCGCTGTGTTTGCCCTGACCCCGGCCTTGCTGTTCGCGATGTGCGGCCTGCTGGCACGGGAGATCGTCCGCAATGCGCGCAATACCGACCGGGTCGAAGCCGCAATCACCCGACTGGCCCAGCCCGCCGCTCATGCCGGCCAGCAGATCCGCACCCTGGCCGATGCCGTCTCCGGCGAGGTCGAGCGGATCAATGACAGCATGGACAGCGCCCTTGCCCGGCTAGCCGCCATGGAAGAAGTCATCAGCCACCATGCCGACACGCTGGAACACTCTGCCGGTGACGCTCAAGAGCGCACCGAGACCTTGCTGTCCGGCCTGCGCAAGGAGCGTCTGCGCCTGAGCGAGGTGTCTGAAAGCCTTGACGACAAAGCGGCCCTGATCGCCGCTGCGATCTCGGATCAGTCGAAAATGGTAGCCGCGGCGGCCGAGCTCGCAGCCAGCCAGGCCAATGATACCGAGAAACGGCTTTTGGCCACCGTCGATACGCTCAATGATGCCAGCGCCTCCATGGCTGAACGCGGCCAGGTGGTTTCCGCCCGCATTACTGACCGGATCGAGCATCTGCGCGAACTGGCCGATGCACTCAAGACCGGAGCGACCGACCTCGACGCGGCCTATGACGCGCACAAGCTCAAACTGGGCGAAACCGGGGAGGCCTTGCGCCAGGAGCAGGAGAAGATCGCCGCGGCGCTGGACTTCCACCGCGCCGAACTGGACGTCATGGTCACGGCTGCCCGCGACGGCGCCGAGGCCCTCAGCAGCGCGACCACGGACGGTGCCAGCGCCTTCAAGGATGCGATCGACGATGCCCTGACGCGATCGCGCGATCTGGCCGGCCATGTCCGCCGCGAAACCGATCACGCTGCGCGCGAGCATGAAACCGCGCTGGCCCGCCTGGTGGCTGCCGCGCAGGAAGCCAAGACCATGTCTGACGCAGCCATCGCCGCCGTTGAAGCCCAGGCCGACCGGGTCGCCGACAAGGTCCAACAGTCCAATGAAGCCGCCTATGAGGCCGCCCAGCGCTCAGACCTTGCCTTTGAGCAACGCATGGCCGAGGCAGAGAAACTGACCGCGAAAGCTTCCCAGGCCGCCGATGATGCTGCTGAGTCCGTGCGCCGCCGCCTGGAAGCCGTGCTGGCTTCCGCCCGGGCGGAAACCCAGACCGTGGAGCGCCAGATCGACAGCATGACGGAGCGCCTCGGCGAGATGCCGGAACTGGCCCGCAGCCGGGCCCAGGAGGCCGCCGACGCGCTGCGCCGTGGGCTGGAGGGCCTCAATGCTGCAGCCTTGGCGGCCGCCGAGGAGGCACAGGAAATCGACGCAGCCTTCCAGGCCCGGATTCGCCAGAACTACGAATTGCTGAGCGATTTCATGCTGCGTATGGGATCGGTCGCCGGCGGACGCCGGGTTCCCGACCTCGGTCTCAATGAAGTTCCCTCGCCGCTTCCGCGCCGAAGCCGCACGACGGAGGGCGGCAGTATCGACGCCAATGCCGCCTCAAACGGCCCGACGGACACACCCAGCCGCGATGAGATGAAGACCGGCTTGACCGGGATGTCGGATCAAGACCGCGCTGCGGCAGAAACCCCGGTCGGTTTCCCGGAGCGGGATGCGCCCAAACCGTCAGCTGCCCCGGCCAGCCCGCGGGTCGGTCGCCGCAGCGAGCCGGGCTGGCGCTGGAAGGACCTCCTGTCCTCCATGCCGGAAGACCAGGATGGCCAGCCGCGTGCCGCCAATGCGGATGAAAAGAAAGACTAGAGCCTAGCCGGTACTGTCTGCCGTCCAGCGCGCCAGGTCGTCCACGGCTTGGCGCGAGGCGGCGTTGAAAGCGTCGATGATGGCGCCAGCCCGATTCTCCCGCGCCCGCACTTCCGCCGAAAAGACCTGCGAGCCGACGAACTCACGGCCGCTCTCCCGGATCAGGCGGGCAGCGATGCGCACACGGACCACCGGTGCCGCATCGGCACCCTGATCATAGGCAGCCTCAAACTCGCGCAGATCGAGGCGAAGCTCATATTCCCCCCGTATAGCGTCAGCCGGGCGTACGGGATCAATGCCGGTATCGTCGGAATGGAAGGTATCGATCACCAGGTTCTGGATCAGGCTCGGGGCTGGAGAAATCCAGCGCGCCCCCGCCATATAGGCCAGATGCTGATCGCTGACCTGGATCGCGATCTCGTCACCGCTGAGCCCCGCCGGCGCCATCGGGCGCTCGATCTCGACAATGACCCGGTCAACTTCGCCATCAGCCTGCCGCGGCTCGGGGCTGGACAGGCGATAGACGGCCACCGGCTCGGTTTCCGGCAGCAAGGAGACACAGCCCGTCAGGGCCAGGGCGCTGAGCCCGGCAAGCGCCAGGCCTTTGATCGTCGATACGGTCATTGCGGAACCTCCACCTGTTCGCGCGGCGTGCCGGCGATGAACTGACCCGGATTGTTTTCGATTTCGCTGGCAATGCGTTCCAGCGCCTCGGTCAGACGCTGCAGGTTCGCCGCCGAGCGGGTGATATTCTCAAGACCATTATCGGCAAAATTCTCGACCGCCGGGGTCACCGAGCGCACCAGATAGTCGGTATCCACCGCTGCCTGGTTGACCGCCATGGCGGCCAGCGTGGTCTCGTTCACCGCCGGGGTGAGATCATCAATCAGGAAATTCTCGGCCGAGACAGAGAATTGCTGCAGCGACTGAGCCGCCACGGAGATGTCAGATGCGGCCGTATCAATGCGCTGGATGGCATCGCGGGCATCAGCGATCAGCGCGTCTTCCTCGCTCAGTCGATCGGTGATCTCGCGCAGATTGGTCAGGGTTTGCGAGACCTCTTCGATATTGTCCTCATTGAGCAGTTCGGACAGGCGGAACAGCGCGATCTGAGCCGCATCGAGCACGTCCTCGGAGCCTTCCACCAGGCCTTCCAGCTGGGCCCGGCGCGCAAAGATACGCGGCGGCGGGCGATTGGCCGGGCTCTGCAGGCGCTGGGCATCCGGTGAACCGCCGGAAATCAGAATGTAGGACAGGCCGGTCAGGCCCTGGGGTTCGAGCTGGGCGAAACTGTCGATCCGCACAGGCGTCTGGGCCAGCACCTGGACCCGGGCGACCACGCGGCTCTGTTCGTCCAGGCCCAGCTCGGTCACCTCACCGACCTGGATACCGTTGAACCGCACCTCGGCGCTCTCGCGCAGGCCGCGGACAGGGCCATCGAACACAATGTCGTACATGGCGTATTCCTCGTCGAAGGAGACTTTCGCCATCCAAAGCGAGAAGAACACGCCTGCGACCACAAGGATCACGGTGAAGAGCCCCACCAGGGCGTGGTGCGCTTTCGTTTCCATCGTCTAGCTCTCTTTCCCCGCCAGTGCTGCGCGACCGCGCGGACCATGGAAGTATTCCCGGATCCAAGGATGCGGATTACGCAACAGGGCCTCGATCGGTGCAACCGCAGCCACGCGCTTGTCTGCCAGAACCGCGACACGGTCGCAAATGGCATGAAGACTGTCGAGATCGTGGGTGATCATCAAAACCGTCAGGCCCAGGGCCTGGGATAATTCAAGAATGAGGCTGTCAAACGCCGCTGCACCGATCGGATCGAGACCGGCAGTCGGCTCATCCAGGAACAGGATTTCCGGATCCAAAGCCAGAGCCCGGGCCAGAGCCACACGCTTGCGCATACCGCCGGACAGCTCGGACGGGTAGCGATCGCCGACATCGGGCGACAGACCGGACAGACCGATCTTCATGCTCGCAATCTCCTCCATGAGGGCATGCGGCATGTCGACGTGCTCGCGCAGCGGTGCCATGACGTTTTCCAGCACGGTAAGCGAGGTGAACAGGGCGCCGTTCTGGAACAGCACGCCCCAGCGCGAATTGACCTTGAGACGCTCGAGCGCGCTCATCTGCGAGAAGCGGCGGCCATTGAACAGGATGTCGCCGCCATCGGGTTCCTTGAGGCCGAGAATGCTATTGAGCAGCACTGTCTTGCCGGTACCCGAGCCACCGACCAGCCCCATGATCTCGCCGCGGCGGATATCCAGGTCGAGATTCTCGTGCACGACATGGCGCCCGAAGGCGGTGCGCAGTCCGCGCACGGAGATGAGGATGTCCTCGCTCATATGCCGAGCTCCAGGTACATCATCGCGAACATGGCCTCGAGCACGATCACCGCGAAGATCGACTGGACAACGGACGCCGTCACGCGGCGGCCGAGCGATTCCACATCACCGGACACCATCATGCCCTGGCGACAGCCGATAATGGCAACGACCAGGCCGAAGACCGGCGCCTTGGACATGCCGACCAGGAAGTGATCCCAGGGCAGCTCCTGATGGAAGCGGGCGATAAACAGGGTTGGCGAGATATCCTGCGCGCTCCAGGCGACAATCATGCCGCCGAAAATCCCGGCGATCATGGCCCCGAAGGTCAGGAGCGGCGCCATCAGCACGCAGGCAATCACGCGTGGCAGGACCAGGGCCTCGAAGGGATCGAGACCGAGTACCCGCATGGCATCGATCTCCTGCTGCATCTTCATCGAGCCGATCTGCGCCGTGAAGGCGGAATCCGACCGGCCAGCCAGCATGATCGCGGTGATGAGGACGCCGAATTCACGCAGGACAGCGATCCCGACAAGCTCCACGGTGAAGACCGAGAAGCCCAGAGTTTGCAGAAGGTTGGCGCCCATATAGGCGACCACGGCACCGATAAAGAAGGACAGGACGGCGATGATCGGCATGGCATTGACGCCAACTTCTTCCATCGCCCAGATTGTCGGCGTCAGGCGCAGGCGCTGCGGGTTCGCCAGTGTGCGAAAACCGGTGATGATGGTCTTGCCGAGAAAGGCAAAGGTATCGAGCGCCTCACGCATAACCGCTTCGATCCCGGCACCGATACGCGACAGGGCCTGCATGAAGCCGTAGCCGGCTTCCTCTTCCTGGGCGCAAATCGTGGTGCGCGCGCGGACTTCCTCGATCAGGCGCCGGGCCGTGGGATGCTCGCCAATGAAGTGGAAATCCCCGTCCGGGTCGGAACAGCGACGGGTGACACGGCCGATCACATAGGCACCGGCCGTATCCACCACACCGAGATCACTGAGATCAATGACAATATCGAGCGGGGCAACGCTTTCCTCGACCTCGCGCAGGGTCGCATCCATGCGTCCGACAGTTTCAACCGTCCAGTCGCCGTGCAGCTCGACAATGGTCTTGGCGCCTTCGGCACGCAAAACTACCCCCGCCGCAGTGACAGAAGATGCAGACTTACCCCTCATAGGCCTGACCCTACTCGATTTTTTCGACAGGCGTTAGTGGCGAAACGCGCCAAAGTGCAATCGCTGCGATCAGACCGAGAAGTGCGGGCACGATCATGATGGCGAAACCGCCGACACCGATGCGGGCAAAGAAGTATCCCGACACCGCCGAGGTCGCCGCCATGACGACGCCGCCGGACAGCGCCGAGTTAATCGCCTGCGCCGTAGCCGCATAGCGATCAGGCACGGATTGCACCGCATATCGCAGGAAACCGACATAAGTCGCCGCGAAAGTCAGCGCGTGCAGCAATTGCAGCGCAAACAGGGCCCAGAGCGGCGGAGCCAGCGCCGTCAGCCCCCAGCGGAGAATGGACGCCGCCGCGCCCACTCCGAGCAGCATGGCCGGGGAGAGGCGACCGAGCCATCCGCGACCGGAAAGCCACAAAAAGACAATCTCGATGGCGACACCGGTCGACCACAGCGCCCCGATCAGCACCTCATTATGCCCCTGGGCCGTCCACGCGACGGCCGAGAAGGCGTAGTAGAAGCCATGCGCGCCCTGCACGAGGGCCGAGGCGGCCAGGGCGAGACCGAAGGGCCCGTAGATCAGGCGGCCGATCCGGACCCAGTCCGCACCGCCGGACCGGTCCTGCTCGTCCTGTTCTCCCGCCGGCAGGAAGGCCGCCGCGAGGGTGACCAGCGCCGTGCCGAAGATCATCCAGTAGAGCACACTCTCACTACCTGCCGCATTGATCATGGCGCCGGCGACGAAATTGGAAACGATGAAGAGCGCCGATCCAACCGCCCGGACCGGCCCGAAGGCAAAGCCCTCACGCGAAGCGGCGCGTATGGCGAAGGCATCGATCAGCGGGATCTGTCCAAACAGGACAGCGCCGGACAGGAAAGACAGCAGCGCCAGCACCGGAGCGCCCCATTGCGGCGTGTGCAGGGCAAACACCAGCAGGGACAGGATGGCAAAGGCCAGGATCGGGCTGCGCCGGCGGCGGGCCTGGTCGGCCCAGCTTGCCCCCAGTGGCGAGACCAGCGTTCGCCCGGCCAGCCCGGCGGCCACAATCAGCCCGATCGATTCCGCCGACAGCTCGCGACCTTCCAGCCATTTCGGGAAGTACGGCAGGAAGGCCCCGAAGGTCAGGTAGAAGGCCCCGTAATAGGCCGCAAATCGAACCGGAGCTGCGGTAGACATTGAAGGCCTTTCCCGATCACCGCGCCTGTATGCGGTGCGGTTAGAGCACAGTCTTGGCGCTTGGCGAACAGTGTTCACTTGGTTAGTTTCCGCCAAGCTTTCTTGGCGGGACCAACCCATGGACCGAAATCCTCTGCTTTCTGCAAGCCCGGATGACACGCGGCTGCCGGAAACCTTGCGCCCCTTGCGGGTTCTGGTCACTGGTTATCGCTCGCACCCGCATGTCGGCGGCCAGGGCGTCTATATCCGTGAACTGGTCACGGCACTAAGCGAACTGGGTCATCACGTCACTGTCGCCTCGGGCCCGCCCTATCCGGAATTGCCCGAAGGTGTGGAGCTGATCGAGCTCCCCTCGCTGGACCTGTTCGCGGAAGAGAATGCCTTTCTCGCCTTGCGTCCGAGGCATTTGCGCTCCTGGGCCGATTTGTCGGAATGGCTGTCGCACAATTCCGGTGCCTTCGGCGAGCTTTACGCCTTTGCCCGCCGGCTCGAGCGCTTCCTGCGCACCGAAGGCCACCGGTTCGACGTCATCCATGACAACCAGACGCTGGCGACGCCCTTCCTACGCATCGACCCGCACCTGCCCGTCATCACCACCCTGCATCACCCGATCGCCATCGATCGCGACTTCGCCGTGGCAGCAGGACAGAAATGGTGGCAGCGGGCCCTGACCCGGCGCTGGTATCATTTCGTGGGGATGCAGGCGAAGACGGCCCGTGCCCTGCCCCGCCTGCTGGCTGTGTCCGGAGCGGCGCGCGACAGCCATGCCGAGCGTTACGGGATCGATGTGGCAAAGGTCCGTGTGGCCTTCAACGGTCTCGATCATGACATCTTTCGCCCCGACCCCTCGGTCGAGCGGGAAACCGGCCTGATCGTGACGACTGCCAGTGCCGATGCGCCGATCAAGGGCCTGGATGTGTTGATCGAGGCACTCGCCAAGGTCGCCCCGGATTACCCGCAGGCCCGCCTGCACATTGTCGGCAAGCTGCGCGACGGCCCGGCCAAGCGCGCTCTTGCCAAGCTGGGCCTCGCCGACCGGGTCACCTCCTCGTCAGGACTGACGCGCGAAGAAGTCGCTCAACTCTATCGCCGCGCCCATATCGTGGCCTGCCCAGCCCGCTTTGAAGGTTTTGGTTTCCCAGCGGCCGAGGCGATGGCCTGCGGCGCTGCCGTCGCCGCCAGCGATGGCGGGGCCCTGCCCGAAGTCGTGGCGGAGACCGGGCTGGTATCCCCGGTCGGCGATGCAGAAGCAATGGCCCGCAATATCGCGCAATTGCTGGATGACCCGGATGCGGCCCGCGCGATGGGTGAAGCCGCCAGCCGGCGTGCCGTCGACGCCTTCCAATGGCGCGGCCATGCCTTGGCCGCGAGCCGACTCTATACCGAAGCCTTGGCTCAACGAGGACAAACGCCATGATGGTCACCATCCGCATCGAAGACCTGGCCCTGGAGCCGGGCATGCGCGTGCTCGACCTCGGCTGTGGCCGCGGACGCCACATGCATGCGCTCTACTGGAACGAAGTTCCGGTCGAAGTCGTCGGCCTCGACCTGTCGCAGGAAGAGGTCAAAGTGGCCTGGGACGGGTTTTTCGACCTTCCACCGCCGGCCGAGACGTCCGAACAGCGCAGCGCCTACGCCACCGCCGGCGATGCCGGCCACCTGCCCTTCGCGGACAATAGTTTTGACCGGGTGATCTGTTCGGAAGTGCTTGAGCACGTCCCCGACCCGGACAAAGTGCTGGAGGAGATCTCCCGCATCCTCAAGCCGGGCGGGCTGTTCGCCGCCTCGGTGCCGCGCTACTGGCCTGAAAAGATCTGCTGGGCGCTGTCGGAAGGCTATCAGAACACGCCGGGCGGCCATGTCCGTATTTTCCGCTCGAGCGCGCTGAAAAACGCCGTAGAGAGCCAGGGCTTTGCCCGCTTCGCCCGCCATTGGGCCCATGGCCTGCACAGCCCCTATTGGTGGCTGCAATGCGCTCTGTGGGACAGCCGCGAGACCTCCGGCCTGGTCCGCATCTACCGCAAATTCCTCGAATGGGACCTGCTGCAGCGCCCATGGCTGACGCGGGCAATGGAATGCCTCCTGAACCCGGTCATGGGCAAGTCCGTCGTCATGTACTTCCGCAAGAGCGCCTAGATGAGCGACCTGGTCGACATCCGGGGCTGTGCCGACTGGATCGAGCAGCTGCAACGCGCTGATGGCTCCATCCCCTGGGTCGAGGCCGGCATCTGGGATGCCTGGAATCATGGTGAAAGTGCCATGGCCCTCGCCATCGCCGGCCGCCGCGAGACCACGCTCAAGGCACTCGATGTTTTCAATGAGCGGCAGGAAGCCGATGGCGGCTTCACCGGGGACCTCGGGGCGTCCGTGCCGCTGGACGACGCCAATCGACGCCTAGTCCCGGGCACGCCGGACACGGCGCGCGATACCAATTTCACCGGTTATGTCGCGGTCACCGTGTTGCGCAGCCTGCTGGCCCTCAACGCCCTGGATCAACTTCCGCGCTATTGGCCGATGCTGTCGCGAGCCATGAATTTCGTCCTCACTCACCAGAGCGAGCATGGCGATATCGTCTGGCGCGCCCGCGAAGCGCATGAAACTCTCGCCGAGATCGACAGCCTGCGCGCCGGCAATGCCAGCCTCTACAAGGCGCTCGAATGCGCCTTGATCAGCGCCTCGGCCATGGGCGAGAGACGCGATGACTGGGTCCTCGCCCGGCAAGCCATCGGTGCGGTCCTGCGGGAAAATGATGCGCGCTTTGACCGCTTCGGGACCGACCGGCGCCGCTATGCCATGGACTGGTATTACCCGGTTCTGGCGGGCGTGCTGTCACCGGAAACCGGCCGGGCGCGTCTCTATGCGCGCTGGAGTGAATTCGTGTCCCCGGGCATGGGCTGTCGCTGCGTGCATGACGAGCCCTGGGTCACCGCTGCTGAAACCGCCGAACTGGTGCTGGCCTGCCTGGCGGCGCAAAAACCCGATCAGGCCCGCACCCTGCTGGCCAATCTGTCACCGCTCGCCGCGGATGAAGGCGGATACTGGATGGGCTGGCAGTATGAAGAGCATGTGCTCTGGCCCTATGAGCGCCCGTCCTGGACCGCCGGCGCGCTGGTCATGGCTGCCGACGCGCTCGACGCGCTGACGCCGGGTTCAACCCTGTTGACACGGGTGCATGTGGCGGAACGGCCGGTCAGCTCAGCCGGCGAAGGACTTCCAGCGTCCCTACGCGCTTGACCGGCTCGAACAGGTCCGACGCCACAGCCAGTTTCCAGATTTCATAGGGTGGACGCCCACCGTCTTCCGGATTGGGAAAGACATCATGGATGGCGAGAATGCCGCCCGGGACGATCCGCCCGGCCCAGCCGCGATAGTCGGCCAGCGCGGCTTCCATGGAATGCCCGCCATCGATGAAGACCATGCCCAGCGGCGTGGTCCAGTGCCGGGCAATGATAGCCGAGCGCCCGACGACCGGGATGACGCAATCTTCCAGCTCGCCTTTGAACAGGGTCTCGCGCAAGGCCGGCAGGGTTTCCACCGCGCCGAGCTTGGCGTTGAACAGGTCCGGGTCATGATATTCCTCGCCCGGCTGGTGCTCCTCGGAACCGCGATGATGGTCGAGCGTGTAGAGGACGGTGCCGGCTTCGCGCGCGGCCGGACCCAGATACAGCGCCGACTTGCCGCAATAGCTACCGATCTCAAGCACCGGGCCGAGTTGTCCGGCCGCGCGAACTAGGGCTGCAAGCGCCTCCCCTTCCTTGGGATCAAGGAAGCCTTTGACCTGATCGGGCTGAAGCATCAGCTCGCCGTAGCGCGCAGATAGTGACGCAGATTGGCCAGCTCATCGGCCCGGTCGCGCAGCCGCTCGGCATGCGAGGCGAGCTGGGCGCGCTGCATGTGCACATGATCGAGGCTCTCGGTATCGAGGCGCGGAGCGACAGCAGCAATCGCGTGATCGAAAGTCTCCAGCGCCTGGCGCGAATGGGCAACGGCGCGCTCAACATGTTCAAGATCGCGCGTCAGCGAGGAACGCGAGATATTCTGGTCGGTCGTCGCCAGCATGTGAGCGGCAATGTCGACATCGCGGACCAGGGCATCGGCCTGTTCCAGGTCCATACGCAGGAGTTCCAGGGCCGCATCGCTGTCGAGCGAGTCGATATCGGTCAGGGCGAGATAGGCAAGCGCATCATCGCGATCGATCGTCGGCTCCTCTTCATCGGTCTGGCCGGTCAGACGCGCCATCCAGCCGCGGGCGGAGGCCGCCATCGAATTGGCCGGCCGGATCCAGCCGCGATCCTCGAATACGGATTGCAGCCGGTCGACAGCGCGGCGAAGGGCGGATTGCTGGTCAATTTCAGGGGCTGACGAACCGGGGAGCGCAGAACCGGCGACGGAGATCGGCGCACTGGCACATCCAGTCGCTACCAGACAGGCGCAGGCCATGACCGTCACACCGAGGAACTTGCCCATCGCAGTTTTGTCCCAATACTAGAAGACACCCCAACACCTAAATACGATACCGGGTCGTATCGCGATAGGCTATGGTTTATTCGGTTTAAGACTCGCTAACAGCAGATCAACAAATGGATGCTGCCTATCTGAGACGTCTGCTCTACCCGCCAGTCCGCGCTTATCGGACCCAGCGGCTTGATGTCGGCGACGGTCACAATCTGCATATCGAGGAATGCGGGCGGCATGATGGCCTTCCCGTGGTGACGCTGCATGGTGGCCCTGGCGGCGGTATATCGCCCGCCCTGCGCCGATTCTTCGATCCCGAGCGCTATCGTGTCATCCTGTTTGACCAGCGCGGCTGCGGGCGGTCCACACCCCATGCAAGCCTGCGTGCCAATACGACCCAGGACCTGATCGACGATATCGAGCGCATCCGCGAGCTCATGGGCGTGGACAAATGGATCGTGTTCGGCGGATCTTGGGGGGCAACGCTGGCGCTGGCCTATGCCCAGCAGCATCCTGACCGCTGCCTTGGCCTGGTCCTGCGCGGCATCTTCACCTGTTCCCAGATCGAGCTCGACTGGTTCTACAAGCACGGCGCCAACATGCTGTTCCCGGACGCCTGGGACCGGCTGGTCAATCCCCTCGCCGATACCGAACAGAGCGATATCGTCCGCGCCTATTATGAGCGCCTGACCGAGCCCGATGTCGTGCGCCGCCGTCCGGACGCTCTCGCCTGGGCCCGCTGGGAGAGCGCGCTGATCTCACTGGCTGGAGATCCCAGCGCGCCGCTGGCCGATCCGATCCGCGCCGATGCCCTAGCCCGCCTGGAGACGCATTATTTCCAACACAAGGGCTTCTTCGACTATGACGGCCAGATCCTCGACCAGACCGACCGGTTGAAGGATATTCCGGGTGTCATCGTGCAGGGCCGTTATGACGTCGTCACGCCTCCCCGAACAGCATGGAGCCTCGCCCGGTCTTGGCCGAAAGCGAGGCTCCAATTGATCGGCGATGCCGGCCACGCGGCCGGTGAGCCGGGCGTGGTGGACGCGCTGGTGCGCGCCACCGACGCTTTTGCAGATGAGTTCGGCTAGCCGAGCCCGAGCATGGCGTTGATTGCGCCACCGTTGAAGCGAGCGTCCAGGCCGAGCACCAAGACGAGTCCCACGACGAACGGGATCACGTAACGCATCATGAAGTGGAAGAAGCCAAACATGCGGTTGGATGCATGACTGAGCTCTTCACGCAGGATCGCCTTGGGCAGCACCCAGCCGGTAAACACAGCGATCAGGAAGCCACCGAAGGGCAACAGAATCTCACCCGACAGAATGTCGACGAAACCACCGGCAAACTGCGAGGAATAGACTGCGCCAGCACCAATCATGAAAGCGAAGCCACCCAGCAGCGCCGCGATTTGCGGGCGGCCGAAGTTCGAATGCTCGTCAAAGAAGGCCACCGTAGCTTCCAGCAGCGAGATCGACGAGGTCAGAGCGGCAATGAAAGCGAGGAAGAAGAAGGCTCCGCCGATGACATTGCCGAACGGAATGGAGGCGAACAGAGCCGGAAGCGTATCGAAGATCAAGCTCATGCCCGCCGCCGGGTCGACACCGGCAGAGAACACGATCGGGAAGATCATGAAACCGGCGATCAGAGCGACCAGCGTATCGGCACCGGAAATCACCACGGCGCTTTCACCGATATTGGTGTCCTTGGTCAGATAGGAGCCATAGGTAATCATGATCGCCGAAGCGACGCCGACCGAGAAGAAGGCCTGCCCCAGAGCGGAGACGAATGTGCCACCATCAACGACGGAGAAGTCCGGCGTGAACAGGTAGGCAAACGCCTCGACGGTGGACCCATCAGAGAAACCACGAACAACCGCAAAGATCGTCAAGCCGATGAGAACGACAAAGAAGACCGGCATGAGAATGGTGACCACACGCTCGATACCGCCCTTTAGGCCGCGCGAAACGATCCAGATGGTCAGGCCCATGAAGAGCGCGTGCCAGAACAGCTGCACGCCCTCGCCCTGGTAAAACATGTTGGCGCCAGCCTCGGAGGCGAACCCCCCGGCAAAGCCAGCCGCCGACATCGCCATCACCTGTCCTGCGATAACGGAATAAGTCGTCAGGACGAGGAAACCGCCGGCCATGCAGACCCAGCCAACAAAGGACCATTTACCCGACTTCTTGGCTTCGACTGCCAGTTGGCGCGTCGAGGTCACAGCGGATTTCTGGGCCCGGCGACCAATCGTGAACTCGGCCATCAGAACCGGGAATGCGATCAATGCGACGCAGGCGATATAGATCAGGACGAAGGCCGAACCACCGTTTTCACCCGTCTGGAACGGGAAACGCCAGAGATTGCCGAGACCGACCGCGGAGCCAACCGCTGCCATGATGAATGCAAAGCGCGAGGACCAATGCGCGTGTGATGCTGCAGGCGTAGCCGCCATATTACTCTCCCCTCGGACGGCACCCCAACATCGCCGTCCCTTGTGACTAATCGCCGCGCACACTTCCCCATGCGTCATGCCCGGTCAAGCTTGACAGAGCAGAGGAATGGCTCAGCCGAAC